>NZ_QXQP01000001.1 GCF_003660265.1 Helicobacter mehlei | reverse complement strand
AAACTTTGCTAAAGATTGACCAATACTTTCCTAGCTCTCAAATCTGCTCTACTTGTGGGAGCAACACAGGTAAAAAGCCACTGCACATTAGGAATTATGTCTGTCCTTGTTGTCAAACACACCATCACAGCAGACTGACGCCAGTATCAATATTAGAAAGGCTATATTTCTTTACAGAAGAGGGAAATGTTTTAACCATAGACTAAAATTGCCCACTAAAAATGAATCCCCCGACTTTAATTTTATGGAAAACTATATCAAATCACTGCCCTATTCTAAATCGCTAGAATAATTGTTTGTTCTTAGAAAATAAATCATATATTTATTTTAGTAGAATCAAATAAAATAGAAGCCACGCGGTTAAATGTTTTTATAAATCAATACTTTTTACAGATAGAGCCATTTTATTTTATTGGTTGATATGGTGCTTGATCGCTATGGCTATCAGCTCTAGACTGTGTTGTAACTGACCCTTCACTCAGATCAAGCAGACCTGCAACAAGTGAGGTGCAAAACGTTTGATGAGGGTTTTTGCCATATTTTGCGAAACGCTTTGGCAGATGTGATCGGGGTTTGGGTTTAAGTCTATAGAGGATAGGATAAGGACTCACACCAAGCAAGCCAGGCAAAGTGTGGGCGTTTTGCTTGGCTCTCATCAATCAAAAGTTCCATCCACTCAAAACGCACGCTCAACTCACAAAACACAAGCACAACCCGATCCAACACCAATTTGCAAACAAGTAGCTTTAAACCCTTGTGCGACCTTGATATAGAACTTTTGTATCCAAACCCCCAGTCTGGCAAAATTATAGCACCGCCTCGTAAATTGGGGGCGGGCAGAGCCCAAACAAGATTTAAAAAGTGTAGTTTAAGTAAGCCGTAACCGAGCGTCCGGGGCCGGGTTGCAAGCCAGCCGGGCTAGAGCCAATCCCAGTAAAATAATACTTCATGTTGAAAAGATTATTGACCTGCAAGCTCCCCACAATCTTATGCCGTCCGCTTTCCCAGAAAATTTGACTCACCTCAACATTCCACACCCAATACCAAGGCAAGAGCCCTTCATGTTGGGTCATACACCACGCGGTGCATTGCCCCCCATTAATGGCATTGCTATAAAATTGCTTCCCATAATAACCCCCTGCTGCACTGTTGCCAATCCCGCTATAAGCCCGGCTATAAAAGTAGCTAGAAAGCCCAAAAGTGGTTTTGGCATAAGTGTAGCGCGCATCTAAGATGAATTGATAGGGGCTTACAAAGGGGAAGTGTTTGTTATAGCTAGTCCCGGGTAAAATATCGCCATTCAGGTCAGTCAGTCTGTAATGACTGGTAACACGGGTATCAATGTAGTTAAAGGCGGCATGGAATTGCAAGCCTTTAATGGGTCTGTAATATATCTCCAATTCCACGCCTTGAGAATAGCCATTTACCGGTTGCACCTGACAATTCCCCGCTCCCAGTGTGCAAGGAAGCTTGACAGCAAATTGCCCAGTGGCAAAATTACGCGCCCAAATTCTAAAGAAATCAGCATTAAAGCTAAGCTTGTCTTTGTAGGTGTAGCGTGCGCCCACTTCCACGCTGTCAAAGTGCTGGGTGAAGTATTCGGCTCCCCCATAGCTCAACACATCTAATTGCGGGGGGACAAAAGAGCGTTGGTAGTTAAAGTAGGTAAGCAAAGTGTGATCACCTTGCACAGGGATAAAGCCAATATTGAGCGAGGGCATCCAGTTATTCATGTGCTTGATTTTGGCTAGATCGGCTTTGGTGAATGATGCTGCCCAATTAGAGGCGTTCTCATTGTTATATTGCACGAAAGCATAACGCAACCCGGGCACGATGAAAAAACGCCCATCCCATGTTTCAATGCGATCGCTCAAATAAACGGCCGTGTAATTGTTGCGCCAGTTATTCCAGTTATGATATTTGCCATGCTTAGTATGGGGGTGCCAACCACTCATCACATTCGCTCCATCGCACAAAACCCCCGCCCCTTCTCCGGTAGTTTTGGTCGCACACTCATTGGTGTTAAAGTATTGGCGCTGTAAAAAGGTTGTTGTCATGAAGCGCAAGCCGGCAATAAAGGTTTGTTTAACCTTGCCGGTATTAACCACTAAATTTACTTTAGGCTCAAAGGCGTTATTGATAGAGCGCACAGGGTTTTCCACCTCCGTCCAGCCAGCATAATTGGTAGCGTAATAGGGCACGGCGGCTGTATAGCCGGGTAAGCCTTGAGCCGCACAGCTTGTTGCGTCATAACAAGTAACCATGTTGGCACTGTTATAACTGGAACTCACTTGGAAGTCCCTAGTCATGAACTGTCCGTAATAGGTGAAGCTAAAAGTCCCCCCCACTTTATCCAAATCCCCAAAGCGGTTTTCATACACGATCCCAAAGCGTTGGGATCGCCCACCTTTGGCATTAAAGGGGCGCAGATTGGCAAAGCGGTTGATCTTATAATCTTGCTCGCTGAGCGATCCAGGTTGAGCGATGTTGAATTTGTAGTACTGGTAATAGGCCTTGATCCCATTGTTTTCATTGATGTCATAGACCCCATCTAACCAATAGTTTTGGATATTAGTAGGGCTATTATCCCTAAAGCCCTGCCCCATCACCCAGTTAGCTTGGGCTTGCACCCCAAAATGCTTATTGATCATCCCCCCACTTCTAACATAGGTGTTGTAGAGTAAGTTGTTGCTCAAGGACTTTAGAAAAGAGGAATTACTGTTATTGGGGCTATTAAAACCCGCAAAAGAGGAATCGCCCGCATGGGTGTTAGCAAAACCCGCATTTCTAGCCTTAGCCCAAAAAGTCATTCTCTCAGCCACTTGGTTTTCCCAGCGTTTAGGGATGGGTTTTGTGATGATATTGACAATACCCCCATAGGTGTTAGGTCCATACTGCACACTCCCCCCGCCCTTGATCACATCGATGCGATCGATGGCTTGGAAAGTTACCGGAAAAATGTCCAACTCAATGTGGGAATAGGGAGCCATGTACACAGGGATACCATTAACTAGCATAAGAGTTGCGTTACTATGCCCTGAGCCCCCCGCCCCAAAGCCACGCACTTGGATGGTGGGCATGGCCCCCACACCGGTGACGTTCCTAACCTGCATGCCGGGCACATTCTGCAAGGCTTCTTCAATGCTTTGGTTGGCTTGTTGGGTGAGAGCTTTATTGGAGATCACCGTGCGGCTACCGGTGTATTTTTTAACTTCCTCATCTTGCCAACTCTTAGGGGCAGTAAGCCCGCTATAGCCCAAATTAACCTGCCCAGAATAATCTGTCCTGTCTTTTTGCCCCGCTGTGGAAACCTTGCCCAAGGTGTAGGTTTTATCTTCCTTGGCGAGCAAAGACTCAGAGCAAACCAAGCTAGTGCTTAACGCCAGTAGAAATTTTTTATGCAACATAAACTCCTTAAAAATTTCACACAAAATTTAAAAAACAGAAGAAGGCGTAAATCAAAAATGCACACTTTTGATACAAAAACGGTTAAAAACTCAATGTCTAGTAATAAAAACAAAAGACTGTTAATAAATTGGATGGATTTTACCATGTGAAACTTAAAGAGCAACCCTATTGGCATGGAGTTGGCAAATTTTGACCACTAAACCTAATTAGTGGCTTTGGTTATCCTAAGAACTACCCAGAACTTATGGCATAATTAGTATAATAATAAATCCATAATGCATAATTGATAGGCTGTGATGATGACTGAAGCTGTTGTGCTGTTGAACATGGGCGGACCCAACAATCTCTATGAGGTTGAAGTGTTTTTAACAAATATGTTTAACGATCCATGTATCTTGCCCATTAAGAGCCATTTTTGGCGCAAAATCCTAGCTAAAATCATTATCCAGAGCCGTTTAAACAAGTCCAAAGACATTTATAAAAACATCGGGGGCAAATCCCCCATTAACGAGCTGAGTGCCCAGCTCGTCCAAGAGCTAAGGGAGCTAGACCCCACGCGGCACTACACCTATGCGATGCGCTACACACCGCCTTTTGCACCCATGGTCTTTGCTGAGTTGCAACAACAGGGTTTCCACTCCATTTTGCTTTTTTCCATGTATCCCCAATATTCCACCACCACGACCCTATCTTCCATGCAAGATGCCCTGCAAGCCCTTAAAAACCTCAACTACACGCCCACTCTCTCTAGCATTGATCGCTTTTATACCCACAATCTTTATAACCAAGCCATTTTAGCCAGCATTGCAGAAACCATGCAAGGCCATAACCCCCAAGAATTTGTGTTGGTTTTCTCTGTGCATGGCTTGCCCGTACGTATGGTTGAGGAGGGCGATCCTTATGAAGCCGAATGCCGCCACCATGTGAGTTTGCTCAAGCGCGCCTTGATCCCCTTTGGCTTTAAAGCCATTGAATTATCTTACCAATCCAAGCTAGGTCCTTTAAAGTGGTTAGAACCCAGCACTCTAGAAATGATTGAGCACCACCGCAAAAACAAAATCCTCATCTACCCCCTTGCTTTTAGCATTGATAATTCCGAAACCATCTACGAATTACACATCCAATACAAATGGGAGGCGATGCGCCTAGCCGTGCCCAAGTTTTTGGTTTGCCCATGCTTGAATGCTAATTTGGCTTTTGCAAATGCCATTTTAGATTTGATTCAGTATGGCGATCGCAAAACACTTTCTCTAAGCGAATAATTAGCACAAAAAGCTACAATGAATGAAAAAACAAGGAAGATTGATGAAAAAAAAGTGGTCTTTATGCTCTCTTATTAGCTCTTTTTGCCCATGTGGCTTTTGCCAGCAGTGATGACAAGATCGATGAATCCATGATCAGCTCAGGGGCGATCTCCCCTAAAAGCGCGCAAGAAGATGCCAACAATTTAGACAAACAAAGTTATGCCGGCTTAGAAGATGTCTTTTTAGATACCAAGACCATCACCCCCAATGGCAAATACATGCTCTTAGTCTTTGGGAAAAATGGGTGTGCTTATTGCGAATTGCTCAAAAAAGATATCAAACAACGCCAAGACCTGAAAAGCTTTATCAAACAGCACTATAGTGCCTACTACATTAACATTAGCTACACCAAAATGCACGAGTTTAAGATCGGCACCAAGAAAAAGCCTAGAAATGTCGTCCTCTCTACCTCCCAGCTTGCCCAAGTCTATGATGTAAGCTCCACACCCACCATTGTTTTAGCCGATTCCAATGGCCAAACCATTTACGAGCTCCCCGGTTATATGCCCTCTAAGCAATTCTTGGCGGTTTTGGAGTTTATTGGCAATGGCCTATATAAGGGCATCACAGATGATAAGGTTTTTGTTGAAAAATTACGCGACTACATTTTGAAAAAATCCCGAGCTTAATTTGATATGCAAGTCAAGCAGATATTTGGTTTCTTTTTTGGCTCTTTTTGGATCGCTATTCCCTTGATGATCGTTTATGCCACAGCTTGTGCTATGGCAACCTTTATCGAAAATGACTATGGTACGCCCGCTGCCCAAGCGGTGGTTTATGGCACTTGGTGGTTTAGTGCCCTGCATGTGTATTTGCTCATGGTCATCATTGGCACGCTGATCACCTCTAGGGCATTCCAAAGAAGGCGTTATGTGAGTATCTTTTTCCACAGTGCGCTGGTGTTGATCATCTTGGGTGCTGGGATAACGCGTTTTTTTGGTTTTGAAGCCACCATGCATATTCGCGAAAACCAAACTTCTAATTCCATCACCACTACCGCAACTTATTTGAACTTACACATTGACAAACCCGGACAAGCCCCGCTAGATTTTTCCTTTAAAAGCAATCTCTCGCCCTTTTCCAAACACCTTTCCAACCAAGAGGTGATGGTTTATGATAAACCCCTTTTGTTAGAGCCCCTCAAAGTCCTCAAACAAAGTGCTGACAAGAAAGATAACCGCGCGTTGTTAGAACTCAAGGCAAGTTATGATGGGGAGAGCCATGTCTATCAGATTATCGGTGGGCATGGGATTGAAAGTCAAAGTGTAGTAGCCACCCTTAAGGGTGTGCAAATCGCCATTAGTTGGGGCGTAACCCAAAAAAAACTGCCCTTCAAGCTCAAGCTCAAACGCTTTGAATTGGAACGCTATCCCGGATCGATGAGCCCCTCTTCTTATGCCTCTGAAATTGAAGTTTTGGATTCTAAGGATCAACTCATCATGCCCTACCGGATTTTTATGAATCATGTTTTGGATTATGGCGGATACCGCTTTTTCCAATCCTCCTACGATCGCGATGAAAAGGGTACAATTTTATCGGTCAATCGGGATCCGGGTAAAAATCTAACTTACTTGGGTTATGCCGTGCTGATCTTGGGCGCATTGCTCATGCTCTTTAGCCATAGTGGGCGTTTCCAAAGGCTCTCCCGTTTTTTAAAATCCCAAAAAATCAACGCGTTTTTGTTAGTCTCTTTAGTGGCCCTGAGCTCCCACACTTTGCGTGCTGATGACTCCAAGCAGGGCAAGATCGACATGCACGGGGGTAAATCGGTTGCTACGCCTTTGGATAATATGGGAAAACTCAGCCTAGAAAAAGAGAAAATGGCTAATATCAACGCCCAAATTATCCAGCGCATGAAAAATCTTAAAGTACACTCCAAGGATCAACTAGGGCAGTTCCAACGCCTGCAGATTCAAGGCTTTGAGGGGCGTATCAAGCCTTTAGACACCCTGAGCATGGATTTGATCCACAAAATCACCCACCAAGATGGCTTTAAGGGCATGGATAATATCCAAGTGATGCTGGGCATGATGCTCTATCCGGATGATTACAAGAGTATCAAAATGATCTACACCTCCACACCTAGACTACGCACCATGCTGGGCGTGCCCGCCAATCAAAGACGCATTGCCTTTTTAGATGTCTTTGGCCCGCATGGGTATAAGTTGCAAAACTATGTAGAAGAGATCAACCAAAAAGCCCCCAAGGATCGCGATGAATTTGATAAAGATGTGCTCAAAGTCGATGAGCGCATTAACCTAGTCTATATGATCTTTAGCGGGAGCATTTTAAAGATTTTCCCCGAGAAAACTTCTCATGCATGGCTTTCCCCTGCTGAGGCGATCAAGAGCAGTGATCCCGAGCTTGTCAAGCAAGCCACGCATTTTTTGCGCGCGCTGTTTGTGGGCTTTGATGCGGGGGTGGAGAACAATAAATGGGATGGCATCAATCAAACTTTAAAAGAGCTAGGGGCTTACCAAAAGGCCCATAGCAAGCTCTATTTGCCCGCCAGCCGCATTAGCTCCGAGATTTTCTTAAACCATAGCAATTTTTTCAACTCCCTGACTATCCCCTATCTTTTGCTGGGTGTGGTGTTATTGATCGTGGTGCTGGTGGGGACTTTCAAAAACCAGGCACCGCGTGCGTGGTTGCATTGGGGATTTTACGGGCTATTGCTCTTATGCGCCCTAGCCCATAGTACAGGCTTGCTCTTAAGGTGGTATGTCAGTGGGCACTCGCCTTGGAGCAATGCCTATGAATCCATGCTCTATATTTCTTGGGCGGCTGTGGTGGCCGGACTCATCTTGCGTTCCAATTTAGCCTTGTGTGCCTCTAGCTTTTTAGCAGGCACGGCGTTATTTGTCGCGCATTTAGGCTTTATGGACCCCCAAATTAGCAATCTTGTGCCCGTGCTCAAATCCTATTGGCTCAATATCCATGTGTCCATCATCACGGCTAGTTATGGCTTTTTGGGCTTATGTTTTATCTTGGGGCTTTTGACCTTGATTTTATTTGTGTTGCGGAGCAAAAAACGCCCCCATATCGATCAAACCATTCTCTCTTTGAGCGCGATTAATGAGATGGGCATGATCTTAGGGCTTTTCATGCTCACTGTGGGTAACTTTTTGGGGGGTGTGTGGGCTAATGAATCTTGGGGGCGTTATTGGGGCTGGGACCCTAAAGAGACTTGGGCACTCATCTCCATTGCGGTCTATGCGGTGATCTTGCATTTGCGCTTTTTACGCTTTGAGTTCATGCCCTATGTCTTTGCCTCAGCTAGCGTGTTGGGCTTTTACTCCATTTTGATGACTTATTTTGGGGTGAATTACTACCTCTCTGGCATGCACAGCTATGCTGCTGGCGATCCTTTACCCATCCCTGGTTTTCTCTATCCCTTTGTGGCCTCGACCTTTATCTTAATTTTGCTAGCGGGCTTGAAGCGTAAATTAGTGATGGCTAAGGTCTAGCCAGTCCTTGACTTTTGCCCATTTTTTCACTAGAATTTGGGCATACCTGTTTTCCTCTTAACCGATTTAATAGCGTTGCCAGTCTGTCAAAACGCAAAACCAATGTAAGTTAAGGATATTAATGGCGCAAGAGCACCACAAGCAAAAGACACACACCCCTGTGAGCGGGTATCGCATCGAGGAGTTGCGTGCCCAGCCCACCGAAAAACTCCTAGAGATTGCCAATGAATTAAAGGTGGAAAACCCCCAAGAGTTCAAACGGCAAGATTTGATGTTTGAAATCCTCAAAAATCAAGTGAGTCAGGGCGGGTATATTCTTTTTACCGGAATTTTAGAAACCGCCAATGAAGGCTATGGCTTTTTGAGAGGGATGGATGGGAGTTTTTCAGATAACCAAAATGATACTTATGTGAGTCATTCCCAAATCAAGCGTTTTGCGCTTAGAAATGGCGATGTGGTAACCGGGCAGGTGCGGCCACCAAAAGATCAGGAAAAATATTACGCCCTGCTTAAAATTGAAGCGGTCAATTACTTGCCCCTAGATGAAATCCGTAACCGCCCGCTGTTTGATAATCTCACCCCGCTTTTCCCCACCGAACAAATCAAATTGGAATACGAGCCTATCAAAGTAACCGGACGCATGCTCGATCTCTTTAGCCCCATTGGCAAGGGACAACGCGCGCTTATTGTCGCCCCACCCCGCACGGGCAAGACCGAATTGATGAAAGAATTAGCCCATGGGATCACCTCCAACCACCCCGAAGTGGAATTGATTGTTTTATTGGTGGATGAACGTCCTGAGGAAGTGACCGACATGCAAAGGAGCGTGCGCGGGCAGGTTTTTAGCTCCACTTTCGATCTGCCCTCCACTAACCATATCCGTATTGCTGAGTTGGTGCTAGAGCGGGCTAAAAGGCGCGTAGAAATGGGTAAGGATGTGGTGATCTTGTTAGATTCTATCACCCGCCTAGCCCGTGCTTACAATGCCGTAACGCCCTCTAGTGGCAAGGTGCTCACCGGAGGCGTGGATGCTAATGCGCTACACAAGCCCAAGCGTTTTTTTGGAGCCGCACGCAACATTGAGGAGGGGGGGAGCTTAACCATCATTGCTACCGCCCTGATTGAAACCGGATCGCGCATGGATGAGGTGATCTTTGAGGAATTTAAAGGCACAGGCAATAGCGAGATCGTGCTCGCACGCAGTATCTCCGATCGGCGCATTTACCCCGCCTTTGATGTGCTTAAATCCGGCACCCGTAAAGATAATATCTTGCTGGGCAAGGACAAACTCACCAAGGTTTGGGTGTTGCGCAATGTCATGCAACAAATGGACGATGTGGAAGCCCTCAATTTTATTTACTCTAAAATGCAAACCACCAAGGATAACCAAGAGTTTTTGAATCTGATGCATGAAAACACCTGATGCGTGTGGGGGTTTTTGATAGCGGTATTGGGGGCTTGAGCGTGCTTAAAAGCGTGCTGGAGGCGCGCTTATTTGCAGAGGTGATCTACTATGGCGACACCGCCCGCGTGCCCTATGGCCCTAAGGATCAGATCACAATTGAACGCTTTTCCCTAGAGGCATTGGACTTTTTCAAGCCCCACCAAATCGATTTGTTAATCGTGGCGTGTAACACCGTGAGTGCGTGGGCACTGCCGGCTATGCGCGCGCGTACAGACATGCCCATTGTGGGTGTGATTGAGCCCGGGGTACTGGCTATTACACAGGACACACCCAAAAATGCGTCTATTTTAGTTCTAGGCACCAACGCAACCATTAGCTCAGGACGCTATGAAAGAGAACTCAAAACACAGGGCTATACCTCTATTAAAAGCCTAGCCACTGGGCTTTTTGTCCCCTTGATTGAAGAGGGAATTTTGCAAGGTCCTTTGCTGGAGGCTTGCATGCACCATTATTTTCAAGATCTCCAAAATGCCCCCGATGTGGTGGTGCTGGGTTGCACGCATTTTCCCTTGATCATCTCTAGTTTGCAAGGCTACTTTACCCACTATTTTAAGCACGCTTGTAAGTTTGTACATTCCGGGAATGCCATCGTGCGACATTTGCAAGAGCACCACCACCTAAGCCCCTTGTCTAACCCTCCCAAAGTGCGCTTTTTTGCCAGTGGAGATGTGGTTATGCTTAAAGCCCAAGCCAAAGCGTGGTTGGGTTTGGAACAAATGTAGGCCTACCAAAAGCACCAAAACGGGGTCAAGGTTACGACCTTATGCTGAAACTAAGTTTTTTTGGGCTAAAATCGCCCTTATTTTAAGCAATATGGGAAGTAATGGAGATCAAGAGAGCTTTTTTAGATCATTTCAAGCATCTCGATCACATGGAGGTGCCAAGTTCTAGCCTCGTGCCTGTGGATTCTTCTTTGCTCTTCACCAATGCGGGCATGGTGCAATTCAAAGATATTTTTTTGGGCAAAACCAAGCCTTTTACCAAGCGCGCCACCAGTGCCCAGCTGTGCATGCGCGCGGGGGGCAAGCACAACGACTTAGAGAATGTGGGATATACCAACCGCCACCATACTTTGTTTGAGATGTTAGGTAATTTTTCCTTCTTTGACTACTTCAAAGAGGAAGCCATCGCCTATGCTTTTTCTTTTGTCCAAAAGTTGGGTTTTAAGCAACAAGATATTTATGTCAGTGTGCATGAAAAGGACACACAAGCCTATGAACTTTGGCAAAAATTTGTCCGCCCCGATCACATTAAAAAAATGGGCGATAAGGATAATTTTTGGCAAATGGCGGATACGGGGCCTTGTGGGTATTGCAGTGAGATTTATATTGATCAAGGGGATCGTTATTTCCACTCTAGCGAGGATTATTTTGGGGGTGAGGGGGATCGCTTTTTAGAAATTTGGAACTTGGTTTTTATGCAATATGATCGCTCCGAACAGGGGGTCTTAAACCCATTAAGCCAGCCTTGCATTGATACGGGCATGGGTTTGGAACGTGTGCAGGCTCTTTTAGAAGGCGTGCATAATAACTTTGATAGCTCACTCTTCAAGCCCTTGATGGCTAGCATTGCCAATGTATTTGATCTCAACTATAACGACCATTTGGAATCCTTTAGGGTGCTAGCCGATCACGCTAGGAGCGTGGCGTTTTTGCTGGCGATGGGGGTTTATTTTGAAAACACGGGGCGGGGGTATGTCCTCAGACGCATTTTGAGGCGGGCACTCAGGCATGGGTATTTGTTGGAACTTAGTAAGGGCAAGGAATTGGATACGCCCTTTTTCCATAAGATTTTAGGGGATTTGTGCGATTCTATGCCTGATTATCCGTTACTCAAAGAGCACCAAGAGAGTATCCAAGCCGAATGCCGTGTTGAAGAAGAATTGTTCTTAGCCACGCTCAATAAGGGCATGCATTTATTTGAAAGTGCCTTGCAAGAGTGTAGCGGGTCGAGCTTTAGCGGGGCGGTGGCTTTTAAACTCTATGACACCTATGGCTTCCCCCTAGATTTAACTATGGACATGTTGCGCGATAAGCAAATGCATGTCGATATGGCAGAATACCAAGCTTGTATGCAAGAGCAAAAACAACGCTCCATGCATAGTTTTAAGCAAACAAATGCCAAAGATGGTTTAAAGGCGTTGGATTTAAGTGCACTTGAGCCCAATGAATTTGTGGGCTATGACTATGATGAGGTGCGTGCTAAGGTTGTGGCACTCTACATGGGTGTGGATCGCAAAGCATATGTTGTGTTGGATAGAACCCCTTTTTATGCGCAAGGGGGCGGGCCTATTGGGGATAGGGGGGCAATCTTGGATACCAACCATGTTTTGTTGGCTCAGGTTTTGGATACCCAAAAGGTGGGGGGAATCAATGCCAGCTTAATCGAACTTGAGTCTAGGGCTAGCCTGGAGGTGGGCGATGAAGTGATCGCCCAAGTCTTTGATCGCGCTGAGATTGCCAAACACCATAGCGCGACCCACCTTTTACACCTTGCCCTAAGAGAGATTTTAGGGGCTGTGGCTAGACAGGAACATAAAAACGCCCAAATCCAGCAGAAGGGTAGCCACATTGAGCCCCACCGCTTGCGCTTTGATTTTAGCTTTTATCGTAACTTGGAGGACACCGAGATTGCCCAAATTGAAGCTTTTGTGAATGATAAAATCTGTGCGGGGGCAAGCACCGCTATAGAGAGTATGGGGGCTGAGTGTGCTAAGAGCAGTGGGGCGGTGATGCTCTTTGAGGATAAGTATTTAGAACAGGTGCGTGTGGTGGAGATCGCCGGGAGCTTGGAGGCATGCGGGGGGGTGCATGTGAGTAATAGTGCGCATATTGGGGGCTTTGCGGTAATCAAAAGTGCGAGCGTGAGTGCTGGAGTGCGCCGTTTGGAGGCGGTATGTGGGAAGGCTTATTATGACTTTGTGGCTAAGGAGCGTGCCGTGCTCAAAGAAGCGCGCCAAAGGCTTAAAAACCCCGATCTGCTAAAAGCCTTGGAGCAAAAAGAACAGCAAGGGACAAAATCCAAAGGGGCGAATGCTTGCCTAGAAGCCCTCAAGCTCTATCCCATTGCCCATAAAAAGCTCCAACTAGCAGTGTTGTTGGCACAAAAACAAGATTTGAACACTTTCTTTGCCTTTGTGGATCAGTATAAAAAAAATCAAGAGCCCCTGGTGGCGATTTTTAAGCACCATAACGCCCAAAAACATGCGCTAGATGTGGTGCTTAAAAGCGTGGGGGCTCATGACATGCTAGCTTTGCTAGAGGTTTTAAAAACGCATGTGCAGAGTTTGGGCTACACGACAAAGGGTGGGGGCAAAAAAGACCATGCGTCTTTGAGTATTAGCAAAAAAGATCAAGCAGAATGGGGGGCACAAGAAATCCAAGCCCTAGCCCAAGAGTTGTGCCAAGTTGCGCTCAAAAGTTTGGAGAGCTAGTGCATACCAATACTCTTTTTTTAATGCTCTTTGTGTCCTTGATCTTGGGGTTGGTGGGCTTGCTCATTTTCTTGTGGGGTTTGAAGGGCAAGCAATTTAGCGATGAGAAAAAAATGTTAGAGTCGCTTTTGTACGATGGTCCAGATGATCTTAACCTTGCCAAACAAGAAGAGGAATTGAAGAAAAAGAAAGGGTAATATGACTACAATTTACGATGTGTTGGTCGTGGGGGCAGGACCTAGCGGGATTGCCACCGCTGTAGAGTGCCAGTTGAATGGAATCCATAAAGTTTTGTTGTGCGAAAAAGAGGAACAATGTTGTGGCATGTTGCGCAAATACTACAAAGCGCATAAGAGGGTGGATAAAGATTACCGCAAGCAAGTTGTGGATATTAGGGGGCATATCCCCTTTGTGGATACGGACAAAGAGGGGGCTTTAGCGGTTTTTGAAAAGGCATTAGAGGAGCACCAAACAGAGGTGCGTTACAAATGCGGCATTGAAAGCGTGCAAAAAAAAGGCGATCTCTTTGAGGTCGTAACGGGCAGCAATGAAATCTTGCAGGCGCGCGCTGTGGTGATCGCCATTGGTAAAATGGGGCAACCCAATCGCCCCTCTTATCCCATTCCAGTGGGGGTGATGCGCCAAGTGGTTTATACGATCAATGATTGCAAGGAGCGGGAGGAATTGTTGGTGGTGGGTGGGGGCAATTCAGCCGTGGAATACGCCATTGCTCTAGCCAACACTAACCACACCACTTTAAATTACAGGCAAAAGACTTTTAGCCGTGTGAATGCGGAAAATTTAAGTGCTCTAGAAGAGGCTTTTGCGCATAATCTCAAACAAAAATTGGGCGTGGATATTGAAGGTCTAGAGGCTTTGGAGGGGCGTATCCAAGTGAATTTTAATGACGGATCGCATGGAGTCTATGATCGGATTTTATTTGCCATTGGGGGTTCTACGCCTTTGGAGTTTTTGAGAAAATGCCAAGTATCCTTAAATGCGTCCAACTTGCCCATTGTGGATGATAAACACCAAAGCAATATCGAGCATCTGTACATCGTAGGGGACATCGTTTATAAATCGGGGGCGAGTATTGGGATCGGACTGAATGCGGGTTTTGATGTCGCCCAAGTGCTTAAAGAGCAATTAGCCTAGTGTTGAAAACGCGAGTTAGGGCGGGGTGGCTACTCTTTATTGGGATTTTAATGTTAGGCTCAGTCCAATTTAGTCAAGGAGAACACATGCAGGTTTTTAAAGTTTTTATCAAAACAGATGATCGGGGGTTTTTGGACCTTAAGTTTGGGGGGAATGCAGAGGTAGCGTTTTTAGATCGTGGCTTACCCAAGCGATCCCCTAAAATTAGCTGGGAGAAAGTGCCCGGAGCTAAGAGCTATGCCCTAGAGATCGTGGATTATGATGCCAGCGCGGTGATGGGCAAACCCTTCATCCATTGGGTGGTGGGCAACATTATGAGCACTGAGTTGCCTGAAAATGCTTCCAAAGAGGACAAAAACATTTTACAAGGGATCAATTCGCTCACAGAGGGCTATTGGCGCTCCTCTTTAAGTCCAGAGCAAAAGCAGGCTTCCAACCTAGACAATAGCGACTATATTGGACCCATGCCCCCCGATCGCGATCACCATTATTTAATTCAAGTCTATGCCCTCGATGTGGCGCATTTGGATCTAAAACCTCCTTTTTTTATTAACCACTTACACGATGCCATGCGTGGGCATATTTTAGGCTTGGGGCGTGTAGAGTTCAAATACCCCCAAATGCGTGCGCGTTAGTCTCATTGGGTTTTAAACTTAGGTATGTTAGGATCGGGGGCTATTTACATTTGAAGTGGTGCTGAAAAATAAAAAAGGGTTGGAGATGCAAGAGGGTTCTGTCTTTGATTTTGACATCCATGCGATCAGTCAAATTCTCCCACACCGCTACCCGTTTTTGTTGGTGGATCGGGTGGTGCACTTGGAGACTTTTAAAGATGTGCATGCATATAAGAATATCACCTATAACGAAGAGGTGTTCGTGGGGCATTTCCCGGGCAAACCCATTTATCCGGGTGTGCTGATTGTGGAGGGCATGGCGCAAGCAGGAGGGTTACTGGCTTTTATTAGCCTCTTTGGATTTGATCCGGGTGTAGCTAGTACCAAAATCGTCTATTTCATGACTATTGATCGGGTTAAGTTTAGAAATCCGGTGATCCCGGGGGATCAATTACATTATCATTTGACAGTCCAAAAACACAAGGGCATGATTTGGCAGGTAGCGGGCGTGTCCAAAGTGGGGGACAAAGTTGTCGCTGAAGCTGAACTTAAAGCAATGATTGTGGATCGCAAGGAGGAAAAGGCATGAATATCGCTCCTAGTGCCATTGTGGATCCGCGCGCGCAAATCCATAGCACGGCTAAGATCGGGCATTTTTGTGTCATTGGACCCGATGTGGTGCTAGAGGAGGGAGTGGAACTTTACAACAATGTTACTTTGCTAGGGATCACCACGATCAAAGCACACACCACTATTTTTCCTTACGCCACTTTAGGCACAATCCCCCAAGATTTAAAATACGAGGGCGAATCCTCTAAGCTCATTATTGGGGAGCATAATTTGATCCGTGAGTATTGCATGATTAACCCGGGCACTAAGGGTGGGGGGAATCAAACCATTATTGGCAACCATAATTTACTGATGGCTTATGTGCATGTTGCCCATGATTGCAAAATCGGGGATCATTGCATCTTGGCTAATGGGGTAACCTTAGCCGGGCATATTGAGATTGGCGATCATGTCAATATTGGCGGATTGACTGCAATCCACCAATTCACAAGGATCGCTAAAGGGTGCATGGTCGCTGGGGCGAGTGCTTTGGGTAGAGATGTCCCCCCTTATTGCAATGCTGAGGGCAACCGAGCGTTCATTAGAGGGCTAAACAGATACCGCATGCGCAAACTCTTAGAAAGAAGCGAGATTGACTTTATCAGCGTCCTTTATAAAAAACTCTTTGATCTCAAAGATACTTCGATCCGCAACAATGCGCTTAAAATTTTAGAGCAATACCCAGATAACCCACATGCCCAAGAGATTTGTAATTTTGTTTTGCAAAGCAATCGGGGCATTGCCATTAAAGAGGGATACTTCCAAGATGAGGAGGCAACATGAATACCCGTTATTGTAGTTTTTGCAATAAGCCCGAAAGCACCTTGCACCACCACCGTCGCTTGGTTTTTTCTTCGCGCAAATCTGGCAAAGACACCCACATTTGTGAATATTGTGTAGAATATCTTTATAAGGAACTCCACGCAGAATTGCCCACTCTGCACACGCGCAAATTCGATCACATTGGGGGCATGCTCCCCCCAAGCAAAACCCCCTCCATGGCTTTGATCCCCTCCCCTAGCACGCTCAAAGAAGCACTAGATAACTATGTGATCGGGCAAGAGGAGGCTAAGAGGGTTTTAAGCGTTGCCGTCTATGATCACTACAAACGGCTCAATTACCAAGAAAAGCACACGGAAAGCACCGCCCTAGAGGTGGAGATTTCCAAATCTAATATCCTCTTAGTAGGACCCACGGGGAGTGGTAAAACCTTGATGGCACAAACCCTAGCGCGCTTTTTAAATGTGCCCATTGCCATTAGCGATGCGACTAGCCTAACTGAGGCAGGTTATGTGGGCGAGGATGTGGAGAATATCCTTACGCGCTTGTTACAGGCTAGCGATGGGGATGTAGAGCGCGCCCAACGCGGGATCGTCTTTATTGATGAGATTGACAAGATCGCCCGACTCTCAGAGAATCGCTCCATCACGCGCGATGTGTCTGGGGAAGGCGTGCAACAAGCTCTTTTAAAGATCATTGAGGGGGCGGTGGTGAATGTGAGCCCTAGAGGCGGGCGCAAACACCCTAATGAAAATTTTGTGCAAATTGATACGACCAATATTTTATTCATCTGTGGCGGGGCATTTGATGGGATCATTGACATCATTAAAAGACGCGTGCATAGCAATGTCTTAGGCTTTGGGAGCGAAAAAAAGACCAAAGAACAACTTGAGGATATTTTGCACCTTGTAGAACCAGAAGACTTGATCTCCTATGGTTTGATCCCCGAGCTAATTGGGCGTTTGCCCGTGATCTCCGCACTCAAACCCATTTCCAAAGAGGCGATGATCGATATTTTGCAAAAACCCAAAAACGCCCTCATCAAACAATACCAAGAGCTGTTTAAAATGGACGATGTGGAATTGGTGTTTGAAGAAGATGCTGTAGAAGAGATTGCCAATTTAGCCATCAAACGCAAAGTCGGGGCTAGAGGCTTAAGAGCCATCATGGAGGATCTCACTTTAGATGTTAGATTTGATCTGCCCAGTCTCAAGGACTATCAGGTTATCATCACTAAAGAGTGCGTGCTCAAGCAGGAAAAGCCCTTGTTGATCAAAAAAAATAAGCCCTTGTTGATGCCCTCTTAAAATCCAAAAGAAAGAGTTTCATGATCCTAGATAAAATAATCGGTGTCTTTTCTCACGATGTAGCGATTGACTTAGGCACGGCTAATACCGTGGTATCTGTCAAGGGACAGGGTATCATCATCAACGAGCCTTCCATTGTCGCCGTCAAACTCAACAAATACGACCGCATGGAAGAGGTGTTAGCGGTGGGGAGCGAGGCTAAGGAGATGATTGGCAAAACGCCTGCTGGCGTGCAAGCCATTCGCCCCATGAAAGATGGGGTGATTGCTGATTTTGACATCACCGAGAAAATGATTCGTTATTTTATTGAAAAAGCCCACAAACGCAAATCCTTGATCCGCCCCCGAATCATGGTATGCGTGCCCTATGGGCTAACCAGCGTGGAGCGCAAGGCGGTTAAAGAGAGTGCAATGAGTGCGGGAGCTAGAGAGGTGTTTTTGATTGAGGAGCCCATGGCTGCAGCCATTGGGGCGGGCTTGCCGGTTAAAGACCCACAAGGGAGCTTGATTGTGGACATTGGCGGGGGCACAACAGAAATTGGGGTGATTAGTCTTGGGGGGTTGGTGGTGAGTAAGAGTATCCGTGTGGCGGGTAATAAGTTAGATGCTAGCATTGTAGATTATGTCCGCAAAACCTACAACTTGCAGATCGGGGAGCGCACGGGCGAGGAAATTAAAATCGCCATTGGGTCCGCCATTGAACTAGATCCCCCTTTAAAAATGGAAGTCAGCGGACGCGATCAAGTGAGCGGGATTTTAAACACCATTGAGCTCAATAGCGAAGATGTTAGAGAGGCGATCAAGGAACAGATTAAAGAGATCAGCAACGCCTTAAAATCTGTTTTAGAAGAGGTTAAGCCCGACTTGGCTGGGGATATTGTGGAAAATGGGGTTGTGCTCACAGGTGGGGGGGCTTTGATTCGTGGGCTAGATAAATATTTGAGCAATATTGTCAAGTTGCCCGTTTTTGTGGGCGAAGAACCACTTTTAGCGGTGGCTAGGGGCACAAGTAAAGCCATTGAAGATTTAGATTTATTGAGCAGTCTAGGGGATTTGTAGGATCAAGTTTGGTTGGTAAGCGGGGCATTTTAGTTTTAGGCGTTTTCTTCACTATCTTGTATTTGCTAGACATCCGTGGCTCTAGCAGTTATTTAAGCGATAAAATCAAAGTCTTTTTTTTAAACACCAAAGATTATTTTGTTTTGGGCTACCAAAAGCACTTCCAGCAAGCCCAAATGATTGAGGATTACCAGCAACAACTACAAGATTATCGCGATCTCAAATTGGCCTATGCTGACCTCATCAGCAAAAACAAAGCTCTAATGGTGGCGATTGACAATTTAGAAAATCTCCAAAAGACCTATGCGCCCAACACCTCAAATCTGTCCGCCCTCCTTTCTAACACCACTAAAAACCCACATGTTTGTACAATCCCCCTAGAGTCGGCCTTGATCCCCTCTCCGCTTTTTACACTCACGCGGGTTTATGGCTTTGCCAAGTTGGGCGATACCCACCAGTTACTCTTAGATGTCAAAGCCTCCTATCCCAAAGATCAGATTTTGGGCATGGTGGCATTTAACCGCACCATAGGGATTGCTGTGCAAAGAGATGGGCGTTTTGTGGGACTCTTGCATGGTGATCCGCAGACTAGCTATAGTGTGATGGTTAAAAATGGCGGGAAAGTCTATTATGGTTTTATCACCAGCGAGTCGTTTAATACCTATGTGAGCTTTTTGCCCGCCTATGCGCCCATCCAAGTGGGAGACCCCGTTTTTACCAGTGGCATGGATCACATCTTTAGCACGGGAATTTATGTCGGCAAAGTCGCCAGCATAGAAGATCACTACCTTTATAAAAGAGCCTTGCTCCAAGTCGATCCCCTCGATCAGATGATTTTTTACACCACCTTAGTGAGTATGCCATAATGCCAGATTTTGCGCGTTTTTACCAAGATTTGCTCTTGAGCGAGGGCGCATTTTTTTTTAGAAAATAGTTTAGATGCGTTGCTAGATACACCCATCCCCCAAGACAAACAACTAGAAATTTTTAAGGTTTTCACTTCTAAAGCCCTCCACTTGTTTAAAAAAGGTGAGGTGTTGGGAATCAAATATTTGTATTTGGGCTTGTTGATTCCAGATATGATCGCCCTAGATATGGACTTTGAACGCTATTTTAGCCTCGCCCAGCAAGCCATGCAAGCTAGCAACAACCCAATCGAGACACGCATGTTTTTTGAGCTGGCTTGCATTGCCAAGTTGATGAGCGGGGCAAAATTAGAGGCGTTGCACTTTTTAACCGAACAACTTTGTTTGCAAGATAGTGCCTTTTTATGCCACTACAATGCCTTGATAATCGATCTTTTTACAAGATTAAAAGTCCCCTTTAGCACACCTAAATGCGTGCTTGACAAGCTCTTAAACCCTGCCTACTTTTTAGCCCACAATCACAAGACCCAACGCAACATTTTAAACGCCCAATTACATTTGCTTTGGAATGTCCCGCATTTTTTCGCCTCTAAAGAATGGTTAGGACTCTATGGAACTTACAAAGTTTTATTTATGGCTCTTTTGGAGGCAAATGCCCTAGATCATGCCCTATTTTTGCAATTTCTCATCTACCATGTGTGTGGGAATGCCTTTAGTGATGAGGCGCAATGGGAGGATTTTAATACCCATATCACTTTGATCGCCTCCAAGCACTACCCCCGACTCTTCCAGCAATACCTAGCCTCGCACGCCAAAAGCTACCCTTATTGCTTGGATCGTAGCACGCCCATTGTGATTGGTATTTTGCGGGATCGCTTGGTGGAAAACTCACCCTTCAAGGTGGAATGTTCGCTAATGGCGATGCTCACCAAGCACCCTGCCTTTAGCGCACGCTTTAAAATCAAGGTCTTTAGCATGGACTATGATGAAAAAAGCCCCAATGACCCCCAAGCGATCGCGTTGTTGCAAAATTTGGGCGAGTGGGCTAGCTTTGAGGGCGGGATTGAGCTCATCACCCTCCCAACAGGCGATGCCTTCTATCAAAGCCACCTAGAAAAAGCCTTGAGGCTAAAAGAATTGCTCCATGCCCACCAAGTGTGTGTTTTGATTAGCCCCAATAATGGCTATGGGATCAGTGATTTTTTGCTTGCCACCCGTTCCAGTGCGGTGCAAATTTACTATAGCCATGGCAACAAGGCTTATCACTTGGATACTCTAGAGGGTTATATGACCCACATTGCACCCACCATAGGGGCTTATAGCGAGTCAAATCTGCCCTATCTGGGTATTTTTGTCCCTATGCTCTCTTTTTTTTATAACCCCCCTCTAGATGCCTATAGCCAACACCTCATTAAAAAAACCCGTTCGTTTTATGTGTCTAATCCCGATGCGCTGATTTTGGGTACAATTGGGCGACTCACTAAACTAGATAGCCTAGAGTTTTTGCACAGTGTGTTAGAAATCCTGCACCAAGTGCCCCAAAGCGTGTATTTGGCATGCGGGATTGGTCCTAACCAAGCCATCCAAGAAAAATTAGAGCAACTCATCCAAAAACACAGCCTCCCGCCCTCTTTGTTGGAACGCTTTAAATTTGTGGGCTATGTAGATGCACATTTGTATGGGCATGTGATCGATTTGTTCTTAGATACTTTCCCCATGCAACAAGGCGAGAGCAAGGCGGAGTTTAGTGCTAAAAATAAACTGGTCTTAACCCTCTCAGAGAGCACGCCCCAAGCACGCCAAGAAAATTTTAATGCCTTTGTGCGCACCCACATGCCCGCCATTCAAGAACTTTGCGTTGCCCATGCCATCAGTCTAGAGGATTACCAACGCTATTACCACCAAGAAGCCCAGAGCGTGATCGCCTTTAGCCCTAAGGATTACGTGGGCAAAGCCCTAGAACTCTTAAAACTCTGGCAAAGTCCCGATCGGCTACAAACCATGCTAGAGGAGCGATCGATCTTGCGCGTGATCACCCAAAAAATCAAAGCTAAGCAAAGCGCGGATTTAGTGGTAAAATACTTAGAGCAACTTTTGGGGTAGGCATGCGTTTGGTGTATGTGGCATTTTTAAGCCTTGTTCTTTTGGGGTTTTTGGGGTGCATGGGGATGTTTTTGCCCATGTTTTTTTCCTCCCTTTCCCAAGATAACCAAAACCAGTTAGACCAATTTGGGGATGATCCCATCAATGGCGATCGCCAATCCCAAGAAGTGCTTTACTACACTCGCTTAGAGCCACCGATGTTTGAAGATCCTTCAGGACACCCTATCGAACAAGATGTGGGCTTGTCTTCCCAAGACATTAGGGGCACGGCGGTGAATGGGGTTGAAATCCAAAGAAGCGACTTACTCCAAGAGGTTAAAGATAGCGAGCAAAAACGCAAAGACAAGGCAAACACACCCGAGACTTTCCATGCGAAGTTAAACGACTGTGCCAAAAACGATCTTTTCAATGAACTAGGAGCCCAGCTTAAAATCAAAACAGACGAGCAAAAACGCTGTATCCGCTTGCAAAACCACTACTTTAGCGTGCTCAACAAACATTATGCTACCATCAACCAAAAAAAAGCGCGGGTTTTAATCCTCTTGCAAGATCTAGTGAGTGCTTGCAACACCTACCCAGAAAAACAAGCCTTGCTAAAAAGCCCCTTTTTCAAACGCCTAGCCCCCCATATCAATACACGCAGAGAAAAATTACTTTATAAGCAACTGGGCAATGCCAAGCCCTTGAAACGCGATGGCTTGCATGCACTTTTAACCGATCCGAAACTGGGCGAACGCTTTTATCGTTGCCAATATTTTATCCATGCTCCTTAAGCCGTTTTTCACGCAGTTGCCCGCAAGCCGCACTGATGTCTAGCCCCTTAGAGATGCGGATTGTGCAAAGCAAACCCTTTTGATTCAAAAAGTCCGCAAAAGCTTGCACTTTTTCTGGATCGGGACGCTCAAAGGGGCTATTTGGCATGGGGTTATAGGGGATGAGATTGACCTTAGCTCTTAGTCCATTGAGCAATTTTAACAACGCCCTAGCATGCTCTAAGCCATCGTTAAGATCTTTTAAAACGAGATATTCAAACATGATGCGTTTGCGGGTGTCTAAAGGAAAACGCCTGATGGCATCAATCAAGGCTTGGATGTTATAGGTTTTATTAATAGGCATTAATTTGGAGCGTAAAATATCATTGACCGCATGCAAAGAGATCGCCAATTGCACGCCCAAATTGAGCGCGCCCAACGCATCAATGAGCGGTGTAACCCCGCTTGTGGAGATGGTGATGCGTCTAGGGGCAATATTTAGTCCTGCTGGATCACTTAAAATCTGGATGGCGCGCACGACTTGTTCAAAATTATGCAAGGGTTCGCCCATGCCCATAAAGACTAAATTAATCCCCTTCGTGGGTTCTAAATTGTGATCGCGTTTGAGATACACCACTTGTTGCACGATCTCAGCGGCTGATAAATTACGCACAAAGCCCCCCTTAGCGGTTGCGCAAAACACACAGCCCACCTTGCAACCAATTTGGCAACTCAAACAAAAGGTCAGCTTTTCTTGGGCGATTAATTGCCCATGACCACCAAATTGTTTGTCTTTCATCACCATAAAGACACTCTCAAAGGTGTGATCATCGGGGGTTTTAAACAAGTATTTTTGGCTTTGATCGGCACTGCACTCATGAGCAACTGCCTCTAGCGTGCCTAGATCAAAATCTTGCATGGCTTGTTGTCTAAAGCCCTTGGGGAGATTGTGCATCGCCTCAAAACTAGAGACATAGCGTTGGTAAAGCCAACTAAAGATTTGTTTAGCCACAAAGGGCTTGAAATTGTGTTGGGCACAATAACTTTTGAGCTCCTCTAAAGGGAGTCCGTATAAAGAGGATTTCAAACTCATTCCACCGTAACGCTTTTGGCTAGATTGCGGGGTTTATCCACATCTAATCCCTTGAGTTGCGCCATCTCTAGCGCAAAGAGTTGCAAGACCACGAGCATGCTAAAAAATTCAGGCATGTAGTGTGGGTAGGGCTTGGTTTGGATTTGGAAGGTGGCGTTATCAATAGGCGTGGGGCTAATGGCAAAGATGAGTCCGTCGCGGGCGCGTAACTCCTCAACATTGCTTAGATTCTTGGAGAAGAGGAGATTTTGGGGCAAAAGGGCGATGCTCAATAAACTGCAATCGGCTAGGGCAATGGGTCCATGTTTCATCTCTGCACTGGCATAACCTTGCGCATGCACATAGGCTAATTCCTTGAGCTTGAGCGCGCCTTCTAGGGCTAGGGGGTAAAACACCCCCCTACCCATGAAAAAATACCCCTTGGGGTTTTGCTTTAAAATCTGCGCGCTTAAAATTTGGATTTGGGGGTGCAATTCTAGGGCATCTTGGATTGCTTGCATGCTCGCATGCAGAGCTTGGATTTGCTCTTGCAAGGCTTGCTTGGACAATCGCTTGTGCCCTAACTCTAGGGCCAAGAGCCACAGCGTTAAAATTTGACTCACAACGGCTTTTGTGGAGGCTACACTGCGTTCCAAACCCGCATGGGTTAAAAGGGTGGCATGCGCTAAAGCACTCATGGTGGAATTTTGCGTGTTACAAATGGCAAGCGTGTTTAGGCCCAAACTTTTAGCCAACTTTAAAGCCTCTAGGGTATCCGCACTCTCCCCACTTTGAGAAATGGCGATCAGAAGTTCTTTGGCTTGGGTGGCAAAGTGGGCATAGCGGTATTCACTGGCTAATTCAACCTGCACTTTAAGCTGGGCTAGGTCTTCAATCAAGTATTTGCCCACCAAACCCGCATGGTAGCTCGATCCGCATGCAACTACACTCAAACACGATAGATTCTCTAAAAACCCTTTGGGGAGTTCTAAATGCACCCGTTGGGCTTTGATTCGTCCTAGCAATGTGAGCACTTTATATTGCTCATAAATCTCTTTTTGCATAAGTGTCTGGAAGCCCTCTAAATCGCTCTGTGTGCTATCTTGGATCACGGCAGAAGGCGTACCTAAATCCTCCAGCTTAAAGGGCGTGTGCAAATCCAGCACGCCTATAGACCCATCCTCTAGGCGCACCATCTGGCTAGCTTGGCTTAGGGCACTGGGCGCGCTGGCAAAAAAGATACCTTGTTTGGCAAGAGCTATGAGCAAGGGCGATCGCTCTTTGGCATAAAAAATACAAGTGGGAAAATGGGTGTTGATGAGCAAAATCGCATATGCCCCCTCTAGCTGGGCGATAGTTTTTTGGAAGGCTTGTAAAGCCTGTTCTTTGGTGGGTGCACTTTGCAGGTTCTGGGCTTGCAATTGGGCTTCAAATAAATGGGCGATGATCTCACTATCGGTTTGACTACTAAAAACATGCCCCTTTTTTTGCAATTTTTCTTTGAGGGTGGCGTAATTTTCAATAATCCCATTATGCACAATCGCACTACCTGCATAAACATGTGGGTGGGCGTTGGTGGCACTAGGTTTACCATGGGTTGCCCAACGCGTGTGGGCGATTCCAACACCCTCTCCCTTTGAAGTGAAATCCTGAGTCAGATTCTCCAGCGCATTGATTTTCCCATCGGTCTTATAAATCTCTAGCACCGGACATTTTTTCTCCAAAGTGGCTAACCCGGCACTATCATAGCCCCGATACTCCAACTCTTTGAGTCCTGCAATCAAAAGGGCTCTTTTTTCTTGCTTGCCAATATAACCAACAATCCCACACATGGCAATCCCCTAAAATACCAGCATTTCGCGTTTGTATTTGTTGAGCGCGTTAATGTGCTCCTTTAACTCCTCCACATGCTCGCCAATTTGGGTGTAAAAGGCCATGTTGAGCGTGTCGGGGATGTCTAAGCTCCCCCGTTTCATCAAAATAAAATCACCCAAGCTGATATTGGCGATCTTTAAGAGCACTTCAATCTCTTCTTTGGAATTTTCAATATTTTTAATGATAAGTTCCAATTTTTCAAACATGTTTCCTCTTTAAGTGGGTTTGCTAAGCCCTAGGGCTAAAAGTGTGTGTAGGTGCAACACACCTAGCACCCTTTGTTGGGTGTCTAGTACGATTAATAGCGAGATTTGGTGGGTTTCGATGAACTCTAGAGCTTGGATTAAGGGCATGTGGGGGTTATCGATACACTTAGGCTCTAGGGTGGCAAAATTTTTGGCCGGGGCATTGAGATCAAAACTTGCGGGCTGGAGCAGAGCGCGGCGGATATCCCCATCGCTGAGCACGCCCACCAACCTTTGCTCTCGATCCAAGAGCAGGGCATTGCCCAAGCCCTTATCATTAGCGCACAACAAGGCTTGGTGCAAAGAACAATCTACGCCCACTAAGGGCAGGTTTTGGGTACGATAAACATCCTTAACTTGCAAGCGTAATTGTTTGCCCAGTAACCCCCCCGGGTGGGTGAGTGCGAAATCTTCTTTTTGGAAGTTCTTATGGGCCATCAAGCACACCGCCAACACATCACCCAGAGCTAAACTTAAAGTGCTAGAAGTGGTCGGCACAAGGTGGAAGGCTTCTTGCTCAATTTCTAGCTTTAAATGATAGGTGGCCAGTTTGCCCAAAGAACTTTGCGAATCTTTACTCATGGCAATCAAAGTTTTGTAGGGAATTACCCGCAAGGCATCGAGCAATTCCACACTCTCGCCCCCATAGCTAATGGCCAAGATGACATCTTGACTCCCCACAATCCCCATATCTCCATGCATTGCCTCTGTGGGGTGCAAAAAGATCGCCTTTGTGCCCGTGCTAGTCATCGTAGCCGCAATCTTGTGCCCCACATGCGCACTCTTGCCAACCCCCATCACCACGACCAAAGGTGCACCGGCTAGGGCGTGGATTATGGGCTCTAGAATGGGGTTACTCAGTGCCCCCATAGCCTTTAAAAGCGCATTGGCTTGTAGCTCTAGGGTGTGGCGCGCGTGGCTGGCATAATCTAGCATTATTTTTGACGCACCTCACGCTTGAGCATGGCAGCCTTGAGAGTGGGGATCAAATAGCCATAACCCTCTTTTTCCATGTCCTCTAAGGGTACAAATTTCAAGGCAGCACTATTGATGCAATAGCGCAAACCGCCTAACTCTTTGGGACCATCTTCAAAAACATGCCCTAAATGCGCTTTGCCTACACGGCTACGCACTTCAGTTCGCAAGCGATTTAAGCTCGTATCATCGTGGTAATTAACCACATCCTTAGCAATGGGCTTACTAAAGGCAGGCCACCCACAACCGCTATCAAATTTATCGGTGCTTAAAAAGAGCGGTTCGCCTGTGGTGATATCCACATAAATGCCCGGTTTAAAGAGTTTGTCATATTCATTATCAAAGGGGCGTTCTGTATGGCTTTCTTGGGTAACTTGGTATTGCAGGACACTAAGCTTGGCTTTGAGCTCACCATCGCTGGGTTTGTGGTAGTCATTGGGATCGATCAAGGGCTCATTAGCTTTTTTCAAATCAATATGGCAATAACCTCCCGGATTCTTTTTCAAATAATCCTGATGGTATTCCTCAGCCACCACAAAGTTTTTCAAGGGTTCTAGCTCAATTTGGATTTTTTGTTGGTAGTGTTTTTGTAGTTGCTCTAGGGCTTGGGCGATGATGGGGCGATCTTTGGGATCGGTGTAGTAAATCCCGGTGCGGTACTGCCTACCGCGATCATTGCCTTGTCTATCAATGCTGGTCGGATCAATGACTCGAAAATAATAAAGTAAGAGTCTATCCAAACTAATTTGAGCGGGATCAAAGGTAACTTTGACGGTTTCGGCATGATCGGTGTTGTGTAGTTCATGGTAACTGGTCTGATCGCTCTTGCCATTGGCATAGCCCACTAGAGAATCTTTGACCCCATAAATGCGTTCCATATAGGCTTCCAGCCCCCAAAAACACCCCCCCGCTAAATAAATCGTATGTTGCATAGGTTTCTCCTGATGGGTTTTAGCAAATAAACCAAGAGGGACAAGGCACAAGAGCCACAAGAGAATCGCGCGCATGGTAACCCCTAATGCACAAAAACATGGCTGACAATAGCCGGATATTTCTTGGTGTGCTTGAAAAGAGCCTTGCGGATAAAATTACGCACACTCTCATCTAGGCTCTTGTTATTGTTCAAGACATCTTGGCGCAAGGCTTTGATGTGCAATCCCAATGAGCCTTGCAATTCAGATACAAAGGCACGCTCCTCTTTGAGATTGGCGATCCCCACACTGGTGATCTTGGAATGGGGCATTAAATCCTGCCCCTCTTTGGAGATAAAGAGGACGGCACTTAAAAAGCCCGCACTGGCGATCTCCAAGCGTTCTTGGACAATCTTTTGCTCAATACTCACATTATTGGTGTTATCCACATAGCTTTTCCCGCTTTTCACGCTTTTAACCTTGCGCATAAAATTGGGATTGACCTCCACTTGATCGCCATCTTCCATGAGGTAGATATTTTTTTCAGGTACGCCACACGCAATCGCGGTTTCTTTGTGTTTGGCGACATGGTTATACTCCCCATGTACGGGCAAGAAAAATTTAGGCTTGATGAGGCGCAACATCAACTTTTGTTCCTCTTGGGCGGCATGCCCGCTGACATGAACATCAAAGGCTTGATAAACCACTTGGGCTTCTTTTTTCATCAACAAGTTTAGAATGCTAGACACACTGGCTTCATTCCCCGGAATGGCTTTAGCCGAAATGATAATGAGATCGCTAGGCTTAATGCTAATGTGGCGGTGCTCATCAGTTGCCATGCGATAAAGGGCACTCATGGTTTCCCCTTGTGAGCCCGTGGTAACAATGAACACTTCATGATCTTGGAGTTTTTCGACCTCATGGGCTTCAATGAAGGTTTTAAAGGGCAGGTGGATATAGCCCAACTCCCTAGCAATGTCTAGGTTTTTCTCCATGGAACGCCCGATCACAGCGACTTTGCGGTTGTGGTTGATGGCATGTTGGATCGCCTGATACACCCGATGGATATTAGAAGAAAAGGTGCTCATGATCACGCGCCCTTTGGCATTCTTGAAAAGATTTTCAAACACGGGACCAATGCTACTCTCAGAGGGGGTGATCCCGGGTTTATAAGAGTTGGTGCTATCACTGAGCAACAACATCACCCCTTGTTCGCCATAGTGGGCGAGGCGGTAAAGGTCCGTGGGGATATTATCCACGGGGGTATGGTCGATCTTAAAGTCGCCCGTGTGGATGATCGTGCCCACTTTGGTTTGAATCGCTAGCGCGCTGGCATCAATGATGGAGTGGGTGATGTGAATCCACTCCACGATGAACTCCCCGATCTCAATAGGCTGGCGTTTTTGCACGATCTTAAAATAGCTTTTGAACTTTTTTAGTCCATGTTCATCAAATTTATTCCCGATCATCCCCAAACTTAAGGGTGTGCCATAAAGGGGGAATTGTAATTCCTTAAACAAGTAGGGCACCGCTCCGATGTGATCTTCATGCGCATGGGTGATCAAAATGCCCACGATCTTATCCTTGATGCTGTGTAAATAGCTAAAATCAGGGATCAAAATATCCACGCCATGCATGTCCTCGCTGGGAAAACTCATCCCCACATCAATAATAATGGCTTGTTGCATGGTTTCTAAGACCATCATGTTCCCGCCAATTTCACCCAAACCGCCTAAGGGCGTGATCTTGACACGTGCCTTGACATTGAGGTCTAATTTGTAATGGGGGTTTAGGTGGTTGATGTGGATTTTGTGGTTGGTCTCCACGCCCTGCTTTAATTCCTTATGAAAGCCCAAATTCCCCCGCTCGTTGGCTTTTGTGATGTTTTTAACGCCCTCTTGTTCTTGCATGTGCGGATGACTCATAGCCGGGTTGCCCGCTTGTTTCCTGCCATGCTTGATGCGGTTTTTGCGCCCAAATTCCCCAAAATTCTTGTTCTTGGGTTTGTGCGTGTTGGGGTGGGGTTGTGCGGACTCTTTGCTCAAATTAACTTTGGGGGGATTATCTTTGGAAGGATTATCCATGTTGTTCTCCTGTGAAATTTTGGGAGAGATGTGCCAAGCCTAGATAGTGGATAGGGTTTAGCTGGTGGGGTCTAAGAGTGGGATTAAGCTGGTGCTTGGCAAAGAATGCTTGCACCCACTCTAGAGGGTAGGTGCTTTTAAGATTGTTAAAAAGAGTCTTGCGGTTGGCTTTAAAGCAAATCTTAAGCACGCTCTCTAAGACCTCCAAAGAAGGTGCACCAAAATCAGGACCCAAAGGGGCTTTGAGCAAGCGAATCACAGCCGATTGCACTTTGGGCGGGGGGTTAAAGGCACTAGGAGGCACTTCAAAGAGCAAGGATCGCTGGTTGCACACACTAGAGGCCAACACGCTTAGAGCTCCATAATCGCTACTGCCACTTGACGCACAAAATCTAATGCCCACTTGCGCTTGCACCATCACGACCATTCCTAAACATAGAGAGTCCCTAAGTGCTTGGGTGATGATGGGTGTGGCGATGTAGTAGGGGAGATTAGAGACCAAGAAATAGGGTCCATCATGCAAGAATCCCCAAGCAGACAGGGCAAGGGGGTAACCTTTAAAAAGTTCCACTTGGTATTTTTCCTGCTGTGATCCATCTTTAACCCTTTTGCGTTCCATCACATCGCCCACCACGAGTTTTAAACGCGCCAACAAAGAGGGTGTTAGGCAAACCTTTAACCTCTGAGCCAATTTGCTATCCACTTCATAGGCTAACAGACCCTTAGGTAGTCTCCCTAAAAGTCTGGTGGTGAGATCTCCCAAGCCAACCCCTATTTCTACCATTTGCACATGATCACCAAAGTGCTCATAGGGGATGGATTGCAAAATCTGTTCTAAATAGCGGGCATCATGTAAAAAGTGTTGCCCTAAAAGTGCCATCTTCCTAACTTTAAACCTTTGGGGCGCATTCTAGCACAGGCTAGCTTAAAAGTGGTAAAATAAAGAAAATGATAAGGATTAGCATGTTTGTGTGTGCCGGGAAAATGGAGAGTTTTAGTTTTGCCAAAAGTATCGGGGTGGGTTTGGTGCAAAGTGCTTTGGAGCTGAGTCGTCTGTGCTTACTAGAAAAACCGGCCTCTTTAATCTTTATTGGGAGTGCAGGGACCTATGATTTTGATCTACCTTTGTTATCTTTGTATAAAAGTGCCCACGCCTTCCAAATTGAAGAGAGTTTTGTTACCCAACACAGCTACACACCTATAGAAAATGCCCTAGAAATCCAAACAAATGACTTTGAAGCTCTAGATTTGCCACCCATCAAGGTCAATTCGAGTAATTATATCCACACAAATGCGGAGTTTGCAAGACACATGTGCCATTTTGGGATTGCACTAGAAAATATGGAATTTTTTAGCGTCCTAAGCGTGGCTAGAGCGTTTAATCTACCCAGCTTTGGGATTTTTTGCACCACCAATCGGGCTGATCAAAATGCCCATGCCCAGTTTTTAGAAAACCACGCTAAGGCCTGCGCCAAGTTACAAGCATGGGTTGCGCAAGGTAACTTGTGTTATACTTGAGCACGGAGGTGTAATCTTCCAAAATCTTAGAAAGGAGATAGTTATGAATAGCAACAACAATAGCTGTAGCAACCACAACCATAGCAATAGTCAAAACAACAATAGTTGCAACAACAGCAACCAAAACAACAATAGTTGCAACAACAGCAACAAACAAGACTAAGAGCTATCCCCGCTTGTCATAAGCGGGGGGCTGGGTCTACCCCAAAAACTCCTGATGTTGCCGTCCTAAAATTCTCCAACACATCATTCCCAGCGCAATCTTTCCGTTGTGATGGGGCTAAATAAGTTGAAAAATAGCAATACTAATGGCGTAGAGCCCTAGAGACGGGCAAGAGATAGAGCGCGATCTCTTGGCTCAAGGTTTGCAATTCTTGAGCTAGACTATCTGCCTGCTCCTCTTCAAGGTAGAGTTTAAACAAGCCATAGTCCTTACGCCCGCTGACCTGCTCTTTTTCACTCTTTAACAAAGAAATAGCCGCGTACTCAAAGCACTCAAAAAAGTAAAAGTAATCATAGCCATGCTCTAAGAGATAGTCCACAATCATGTCTTTGAGTTTCATATCCACATAGACTTCTAAGATCACCATCAAACGACCTTGATTTTTTTGGCCACCAGCATAAACATCGGGGGCAAGAGCAAAAGCGTTAAAATGCTAGAAGTTACAAGCCCGCCTAAAACCACGATGGCTAGGGGTTTTTGTACCTCAGAGCCCACGCCATGGGAGAGCAACAAGGGGATGAGCCCCAAGCCCGCAATGCAAGCAGTCATTAAAACGGGGCGCAAACGCCGCAACGCCCCCTCAAACACACATTCTTCTACGCTCTTACCCTGATTTAAGAGTTCTCTAAAATACCCAATCATCACCACGCCATTTAAAACGGCAATCCCAAAGAGAGCGATAAAGCCCACGCTGGCAGGCACAGAAATATATTCTTGGGTTAAGAAAAGGGCGATGAGCCCACCAGTGATGGCAAAGGGGATATTGAGCAAAATGAGTAACGAGAGAGGCACGCTTTTGAAGGTGAAAAATAAAATAAAGAAGATCACCACAATACTAATGGGGATCACCGTGGATAGGCGTTTGTTGGCGCGTTCTTGGTTTTCAAACTGCCCGCCATAGGTGATGTAGTAGTTGGGGGGGAGTTGCACTTTTTGGGCAATTTTAGCCTTGATCTCATCTACAAATCCGCCCAAGTCCCGCCCCACAACATTAGAGCGCACCACGCTCATGCGCGTACTATTTTCCCGCGCAATCGCCACGGGACCATCCACTTCTGTAATGGTGGCAATGGAGGTGATGGGCACGGCAATCCCACGCTTGGAGGTCATCTCTAAACTTTTGATGAGGGTAATATTGGTGGAGATGTCCTCTTTTTGGCGGATAATGACAGGAGTTCTTGAGATACCCGTTGGGATAAATTCCACAATGATCCCCTCTAAGGCAGATTTAAGAAACTTAGCAAATTCATCGCTGGTGATCCCCACGTTAGCCATCGCATCCCGATCGGGGGTGATGTAAAGGTAGTTTAGTCCTTTGTTAAGAGCCGTAAAAACCTCACTAGAGCCCCTAACCCCCCTAATCACCTCCACAATTTGCGCGCTCAACTCATTGAGCTTATCAATGCTATTCCCAAAAATCTTAATGGCTAAATCGCCCCGCACACCCGTGAGCATCTCTGAGATACGCATTTCAATGGGCTGGGTGAAGGCAAAGCTAATCCCCTTGTAATCCTCCAAAACCTTTAGGATTTTATCTAAAAGCTCTTGTTTGGTTTTGACACTCCACTCTTTTTTGGGGATGTAGGAGATAAACATATCGGTTTGATTCAACCCTCCTAAATCCAACCCCAGTTCATCCGAGCCCGTGCGCGCCACGATTGCTTTGACTTCCTTGACATTCTCTCTAATGGTCTTTTCAATGCGCAAGATCAAATCCTTAGACTGATTGAGTGAGATAGAGGGCACGCTATCCACACTCAGCACGCTATCTCCCTCATCTAGGCTAGGCATAAACGCCTTGCCCACAAAGGGGAAGAGCGAGAGACTCCCAGCTAGAAAGATCAATGCGCCTAAGAGCATGGTTTTGGGGTTTTTTAAGGCAAAACGCAAAGCGGGAGTGTAGATAAAATAGAAAAAGCGTGTGAGGTAGGTTTCTTTATGGGGCTGGGTTTTGAGCACCATCGAGCTAATCACGGGCACCACCGTGATAGAGAGCACCAAAGTGCCTAGTAGGGCAAAGACAATACTAGAGGCTAGGGGGCGGAACATCTTGCCCTCAATGCCCTCTAAAGACAAAATGGGCGTAAAAAAGACAATGATGATGATGATCCCACTCACCACTGAGACCGCAATTTCTTTACACGAGCGATATATCGTGTGTAACTTAGTGGTGGTGCGGTTGTGGCTTAATTTCTCAAAGGCATTTTCTACCACAACCACTGCCGAGTCGATGAGCATGCCAATGGCAATGATGAGCCCGCCCAGACTCATTAAATTGAGCGTGATCCCATTGAGTTTAATTAAGATAAAAGCCACGCTCAGACTTAGGGGCAAGATCACCCCCACCGCCACGCTGGCGCGGAAATTACCCAAGAATAAAAACAAGGTGATCACAATCAGCACGACCGCCTCTATAAGGGTTTGGGTTACGGTATCAATAGCCTTTTGGGTAAATTCTGAGCGATCGTAAAAGACATGGGTATGCACGCCTGCGGGCAATAAGGGCTTGATGTCTTGATCGAGTTTTTGGCGCACCTGCTTGATAATTTCGCTGGAGTTTGCCCCTTTCAAGGAGAGCACAAGCCCCTCTGTGGTTTCATCAATGCCATTTTTGGTAACAAACCCTAAGCGGGTGCGGTAATGCACCACCACCTTAGCAAAATCGCGGATGTGCAAAAAACCCATTTTGGTTGAGATGGCGATATCCCCGATCTCTTTGGGGGTGAGTGCCATGGTTTGGATTTTGACTAAAAAGGTCTCCCCATCGCGATCCACACGCCCAGCCCCGCTATTGCTCAAGTTGGCTCTAAGTGTATTTTCCAAATCGCTAATGGAGATGCCCAAGCCTGCCATGTCATTAAAATCGGGGATCACTACAAAGGCACGGCTAAACCCTCCAATAGAATTGACATCAGCCACCCCCGGGATCGTTCTTAGCATGGGGCGGATCACAAAGTCTAAGAGCTGGCGTTTTTCCACCTCGGGCAAATTCCCATCAATGGTGAACATGAAAATATCAGATAACGGGGTTACAATGGGGGCAATGCCTCCATCCACCTCTGGGGGTAAATCTGGCATCACAAGGGCGAGTTTTTCATTGACAATATTGCGCGCTAGGTAAATATCCATGCCATCTTCAAAGTCAATTGTGATGTCACAAATGGCGTATTTAGAAGTGCTCCGCAAGGATTTTTCCCCTTTTAAGCCTAGCAACTCCAGTTCTAGGGGGCGCACCACATTGTTTTCCATCTCCTCGGGCGAACTACCCGGAAGCTTTAAGATGATCTTAACTTGGGTGGGGGACATATCAGGGAAGGCATCAACAGGGGTGGTGAAAAAGGCATACAGCCCAGAGAGCAAAAGCAAAAAGGCACAGATGAGGATAATCAAGCGTTGGCGCAGAGAAAACTCAATGATGGGAGCCAACATCAATCATCACCTAGATTATTGAGAATGCCCTTCAGGCTCACCAGTGCTCCTGCCGCAACTTTGGCATGCGGGTCGATATTTTTATTGCTAATCACAAAAACGCGGGTGCGTTCCTCAATAATTTGCACAGGGGTGGGCATAAAGCCCTTGGGTGTGCGCACAAACATCAAGTAATCTTGATCATTGCGGATAATCGCACTAGAGGGGACGATCAAAGAGTTTTTAGGCTTGATCCCCTCAATGTAAATATCCACCACCTCACCCACATGGTAATTATGTGCATCAATAAAGGCGGTGGCTAAAATGGTGTTAGAGTTGCGATCCAGCACCACAGAGATACTCTGAATCACCCCAATTTTATTCCCCAACGCGTCTAACACATGCGAGCCTTTTTTGATGTACCTAGAGAGACTGACGGGCAATTTGATTCGGGCGATCAAGTCGTTATTTTCAGCGATGCGGATGTAGGTGGTGAAAGGGAGGATTTTTTCTCCCAGCACTTTGGGGGCAATGGATAAAATACCACTATTGCGTGCAATGATCTTAAAGCCATAAAGCCCCATCGGGCGTTTTGGGTCAATCCCAAAGTTGCGGAAAGTGTCTTCTAGTTGGCGCACCCTTAGGCGCATCTCTTCGCTGATCAAATGGCTATTTTGATACTCTCTTTTTGCGATCACGCCTTGTTTATAGAGCTTGTAGTCTTTGGAGCTCACATCTAGGGCAACCTTGAGCTTGTTTTGGCTATTTTGTAATTGGAAGTAAAGGTTACTCAAATCAATGGAGCTAATCTCACAGATGAGATCGCCCTTTTTGACATATTCTCCCTCGCTTTTGTAAATGGCCACCACAGTGGCGTTAAAACTCAAGCTTTGAATCACCGTGTGCTTAGGGTTAGAGTTATTAAAATCAATCACGGCGTTAAAGGGCAAGCCCCTTGTGCCCAATTTCTTATCCAAAGGCACGACACTAATCCCCAAGCTATCAATCTGTTTTTGGGTCAAAACGATTTCATCATAAGCCCCCAAAGCTCCCAAAGCTCCCAAAAAGAGCAACAAGCAGACCCAGATTTTCACTGGGGTCCCCTAATACGTGTGAAAGTCTGGCCTAGTGTCTCTTCTAAAAGCGCAGTGATATCCACATATTCGATCTTAGCCTCTGCCAAAGCGATCAGCGCGTCCATATAAGAGTTTTGATAGATCAAATATTCAAAGAGCCCGATTTTTTGGGCTTCATAGGCAATGCGCCCCATCTCCATCAGCTTTGCTTTGTTGTCGATGGCTTCAATTTGGATTTTCATGTATTTTTCTTTGGTCTGGAGCTGGTTGAGGTAGGCATGGGCGTTGATCCCTATGTTGCGTTTCATCACTACATTTTTAGCCCGCGTACCATTTTCTAGGGCCAAAAACTTGCGTTTCAAGTGGATATTTTTAGGCGTAACGGGCAGGGGGATATTAAACTCAATGGAAAAATTGGTCGCCGAGTTATAACTCTCCGCCCCCAAACCAAATTCAAAGTTTTTGAAGACATCTCGATTAGCCAGATTCGCATTCACTTTATAATCTTTTGCGCTCAAGTCCAGCACTTCCACATACAAGGAATGATCCAAGATTCGCTGTAAGCCATACTCCCCAATGCGGACATATTCAAATTGCAAACCCGGAATCTTGATGAGATGATCTTTGTCTAAAAAAGTGCTAAAATCGGCATTTTTGGAGACGACAGGATGCACAATGGCTAACATGGTGTTGAGCGTTTTTTCTTGATTGATGATCAAGGTCTCCATGTTGATTTTGGCTAATTTGGACTCCAAGTAGGAATTTTTAAAGTTGATATAGTCCTTTTCAGACATGCTCCCTGCTTCAACTTTGCGCTGGGCAGCATTGAGCTGGGATAAAAAAATCTGTTCGCGACGGGCGTAAATATTGTGTTTTTCAATGTTTAAAATGTAATTCAGGTAGAGGCGTTTAGCCCCAATAAAGGCAAGATTGCGGCTCAATTCATAACTCTTGCGGTATTGCACATTTTTAATAGAGAGGCTTTGGGCAAGCAGACGGCTAACCCATGGGAGTTTGGGTTTGATCATCAACACGGTTCGAGGCTGGGCCTCAGCGATACCTTGGAAGTTACGCACCATAGAGGTTTCATTGGATATAAAGGGAAAATCCCAAGCATTGGTGGATTTTTGCTCCTCCAAAAGGCTAATAAACTCGGCCTTTTTTTGGATTAATTCCATAGAGTTATGCTCGACTCGCTTGAAAAATTCCTCTACAGAAAAGGTTTTAGCACTTAAAAAGCTGGCTAAAAGACCCGCAGTTAGCCAAAGAATTTGGAGATACAAGCCCTACAATTCCTTAATATCCGCCACACTCAAAAATTCCCGACAAATTAAAAAGAGTAAGCTTTTGCGGTTATTTTGGATTTGGGGGTTGGGATCGTTGATGAGCACTTTTTCAAAAAAGAGTTCTAGAGGGGTTTTGAGGGCAAATAGGGCGTGGATTTTATCGCCCAAATGGGCAAATGTGCTTTTTTGCAAGTTTAAGTAAGCTTCATAAAGCCCTTGCTCGCTCGTATCTTGAAAGAGGTGCGGATCGGGGTTGCTGGCTTGTTGTATATCTTGGGTGATATTAGCCACGCGCTTAAACACGCTCACCAATTGCCTAGAATCCTCCACCTGGTCTAAAAAATCTTGCAAAGCATAGAGCTTACGAGCCAATTGGCAAATCTCATAATCTTGCCCCCCCAAGGCTTCAATGCCTTTTAGTACGCTTTTGTAAAGATTGGGGGACTTGACACTTAAAACATGGGAGAGTCGTTCCAACATGAACTCCCTTAACAAAGAGAGATCAAAGGGGGCATAGTGGGTGCCAAGCATTTGCAAATCGGCTTGGAGATTGAAGGGCAAATTGTAGTGCAAGCAAATCCGCAACACGCCATTGCACGCACGGCGCAGGGCAAAGGGGTCTTTAGAGCCCGTGGGAATTTTGCCCACACTAAAAAGAGCCAACAAGCTATCTAGCTTTATGCTCAATGCCAACAGCGCACTTAAAAAAGTGCTGGGCAAGGGCGCGCCCTCAGCAATGGGGTAATATTGTTCTTTGAGTGCGGTGCAAATATCGGGGCTTTTGTGGTGGTGCTTGGCATAGTAAGAGCCCATAACGCCTTGTAACTCGGGGAACTCATAGACCACCTCGCTCAACAAGTCCGCCTTAGCTAGGCACAAGGACTCTAAAAGTTTGGCTTGCAAAATCTCTTGGGATTCTTGAGCGTGGGGGGCATATTTTTGGGCTAAAAAAAGGGCGATTTTTTGCTCACGCTCCACCTTGTCTTTCAAACTCCCCAAACCCTGCATAAAAGCGATCTTGTCTAAGGCTGGAGCCACATTTTCCCATTCCATGGATTGCTCCAAATCGTTTTGGTAAAAAAACACCGCATCGCTCAAACGCGCGCGCAAGACCTTTTGGTTGCCCACTAAAATGGTGGCAAAATCTTGGGGGTGTTGCAGGGGTGCATTGCTCACCACAATAAAGCCATTGTTGAGCACGCCCTCTTTAAAAGTGGCAAAATAGCGTTGGTGCTCCTTCATGGAAGTGGTGGTAACCTCTGTGGGTAAATCCAAAAAGGCGCGATCAAAAAGCCCATAAAGAGCTGTGGGGTAGGCAGTGATGGCAACCACCTCCTCTAAAAGTTCGGGATCAATCTGGACCTGCACGCCATGTTCTTGCTCTAGAGTCTTAATCTCATGCAAGATTTTTTCTTGGCGTTTGTTGGGGTCTAAGATTACAAAGCCTTTTTGCAGGGTTTGAAAGTAATCCTCTATGCTGGGTGTCTCATGGTAGGCAAAACTCTTAGCTGCATGGATTTTGGTCGCACGCCTAGCGGTGCAACCATAAGCTTGTTGGCAAGCCTCTAGAGACACAGGCTCATCTGCAAAGATCACGCAAAGATTATGGATGGGGCGGATGAAACGTTCTGGCACGCTACCCCACGCCATGCTTTTACCAAAATCTAGCGATCGCAAAAACTCCAACAAAATACCATCTAAAAGCGTAGCAGTGGAGATGGGCGGGCTGTGTAAAATGGCGTGCAAGACTTCCTTTTGGTTTTTTAGCACCGTACTAAAGGCTTGCAAAGGGTCTAAGCCCAACTTGGTATAAAACTTCTGCCCAATGGGATTAAGCTGGTTGTCTTCCATAGCCACACTTAAGGGGGGACCAAAGTGTTCGACTTGTTTAGCTGGGATGTGGGTGGGGAAATCTAGGGCATGGAGGACAAGGCGTGTGGGTGCGTAATAGCCACGCAGGTCGCCTTTAAAATCCACTTGATGGTTTTGTAGGGCTTGGTGGAACTTGTCTAGGATGTGTTTAAATTCTGCCAACAGAGCCTTAGCGGGCATCTCTTCAACTAGAACTTCAATGAGTAATGGGTTCAAGTAAGCTCCTATGCGTGAATCAGGCTAGCCATTAATAGTTATCAAGGGTTACTTATGTTAAGATTATAGCAAAACTTAAAGTGAAAAACTCTTAAAGGTTTGTCAATGTGGGCTTGGGGATTCTTCCGCCATGTTTTTGTTTTGGCAGTTTTGAGTGGTGCGGTGGTGAGTGGGGTAGTAGCCAAGCCAAACTTGGCAGAGTGTATGGATCCTAGTCACTTTAATTTGGAGCAAAAAAAAGTCTTGGTCTATGCCTACCATTATGGTTCTAAAGAAAATTTAGGCTATGAGATGGCGGCCATTGCATGGAAAGAGTCGTGTGCGGGAGCTTATCGAGTCGATTTTGATGAGACGAGTGCGGGGATTTACCATGCCTATATCCCAGCTGTCTTAAAGTTTTACAACGAGGGGCAGACTCCTTTTATGAAAAGTTACTATGGTGATCTACTCATTAGGGATCGCAATTTTGCCTCCCGAATCGCCCTAGATACTTTGGTCAGTTTCAAGCGTATCCACAAAGGTAACCTCAAAGAGATGATTCGGGCCTACTATATCCAAAGAGCCAAACACCCCGCTATGGCTAACCAAGAAGCCGATGAATATTACCAAGACCTCCTAATCAAGATCAAGACCCTACAAAGCCTTATGCCCACCTTAGAGCATTTTGTTAAAGAACATGAGCATAAGCCCAAAACCCCCCTCTACGCCCAATCTGAATTGCCCTACCAGCCCCCCAAACAAACCAAAAAAAAAACCGCCTAGAAAAACCTATAAAAAACCCTCTAAACCCAGAACAACCCAGCACCACAAACCCAAGCCTAAAGTGGAGCAAACCCACCACATACAGCCCAAACCTAAAAAGCGTCAAGAAGACGATGGAATTTTCTTGATGCAAGAAGCCCCGGTATTTTAATGCAAAAAACATTGTTGATCATCACCGATGGGGTGGGGTATAGCGACATAAAAGAGGGCAATGCCTTTTACCATGCCAAAAAACCCACCTATGATTGGATGTTGGCTCATTTGCCCCATAGTTTATTAAGCACGCATGGTCTTAGCGTGGGTCTGCCAGAGGGGCAAATGGGCAATTCTGAGGTGGGGCATATGTGCATTGGGGCGGGGCGTGTGCTCTATCAAGATTTAGTCAAAATTTCAAAGGCGTTTGAAGAAGATTGTATGGAGGATAACCCCGCCTTTAGGCATGTGGTGGAAGACTCCCACATTGTGCATGTGCTGGGCCTGATGAGCGATGGGGGCGTGCATGCCCATATCGATCACCTCATTGGCATGGCATTACTCTTAGAGCGGGTGGGCAAGAAGGTATGGTTGCACTTGATTACCGATGGGCGCGATGTGTTGCCCACCAGTGCACTAGAATACCTCAAATTAATCTCTTGCATTTGCAACCACAATATCGCCATTGCCACGATTTCTGGACGCTTTTTTGCCATGGATCGCGACAAACGCTATGAGCGCATTTTGTCAGCCTATGAAAGTATCGTGCATGCCCAAAATAAAACCATGTTGAGCCCCTCAGCCTACATTGAATCCATGTACGCACGCAATATTTACGATGAGTTTATACAGCCAGCTAGTTTTGGGCACTACAAGGGCATGTTTGATGGCGAGGGGGCTATTTTTGTGAATTTCCGCAGTGATCGGGCTAGGGAGCTCACCCAAGCCTTAAGCGGGGATTTGGACATGTTTAGGGGGCTAAAAGAATGTGGAGCGGGTGCACCCGAATTGGTGATCGCCACGATGACCAGTTATAGTGCAGATTTTAAGCATCCGGTATTTTTCCCTAAGCTGGAGATTACAGATACGCTTGCCCAAGTGGTTTCTCAAGCCAACTTAAGCCAAGTACATATTGCTGAGAGTGAAAAATACGCCCATGTGAGTTTCTTTATCAATGGCGGGATTGAAGAACCCTTCCCCAATGAGGAGCGCATTTTAATCCCTAGCCCCCAAGTCCCCACCTACGATCTCTGTCCGCAGATGCGCGCACCTGAAATCGCTCAGGCGATCATCTCTAGCATGCGCGCAGGCAAGGATTTAATCATCGCCAACTTTGCCAATGGAGACATGGTTGGGCACACCGGCAATTTTGAGGCTTGTATCCAAGCCATAGAGGCTTTGGACAGTGCGCTAGGTCAGGTGCTCAAAGTGGCTCAGGAATTGGGCTATGCCATGCTTTTAACTAGTGACCATGGGAATTGCGAACAAATGCACAGCACCAAAGAAGGCGTGCTCACCAACCACACGACCAACCCGGTTTATTGTTTTGTGATGGGTCAAGATGCCAAACAGATCAAGTCCGGGGCACTCAACCATGTCGCTGCTAGTGTCCTCAAGCTGATGGGTTTGCCCATTCCTAGCGTGATGGACGACCCCCTATTTTAGGGGATTGTGCTAATCACCAGGCCCTTGGGCGTGAAGGTAGCAATTTGCTTGGTGCAATAAAATGCGGGCAGGGGACAATACAGGCTATCTTGTGGGGCGTTTTGGATATGGAAATGCCCCTCAATGACCCCCTCTTTACCACACACACCTTTGTGGTAGTGTTTTAAACGCTCTTGCTTAAAGCATATCCAGTCTGCCGGACTTAGATGCCATTCTCTGATCTTTTTCTTTTTGATGGGGCGGGCAATGTAGGGGTAAAGTTGCCTGATACGATCCAAAAAGCCTAAAATTTTGCATGATAGCCGGTTAGATAAAAGACGGATATACAATTCATACCCCCAGCCTAGGAACAAATCGCCATGGGCCAGTAGGTAGGTTTTGTCTTGGTAGGAAAAGGCTAGAGGTTGGCAGTTGCGTGGGTAAATTTGGGCATGTTGGGCTAGACCTTGCCAATACCTTAGTCCCATATCGTGATTACCCTCTAAGTAAAAAAGAGTGCTTTTTTGGCTAAGGACACGCAGTTGCTCTAAAATTAAGGCATGGGGCTCATAGCTACTGCGCACACTCCCCATTAAAATTTGGAAAATATCCCCCATCAGGAAAAACTGGGGAGGAGGGTTGGCAATTAAGCCATCAAGCAAACAAGGGAGGTGGGGGCTACCCTCTTGGTGGTGTGCATCGGCAACAAAGATCGCCCCCTCCGCCAAAGTCTCCACAAAGGCTCATCCCCCGCCCATGAATTGCAAACACTCCAAGCGATCATTTTCTTGCAAAGAGGTGTTGCCCCATTCTTCTTTTTTGACAACCCTTTCATTCAAAGCCACCGCACAAACGCGTTTTTCAATGCCCAAGGTCTGGATCAACGAGTCGATATTGGATGCAATGACCTCTTGGGCTTGCCCGTTAATGAAAATTTGCATACACTGCCTTTATAAAATAATGCACATTATAACAAAAACCCCGTCCATTCAAAGCAAAACAAGCACTCTTTTAGCGTGATCTTTGGCACGGACATTATAGAGTGCATGCAGGATCACGCCCTCTTCATCAATAACAAAGGTTGAGCGGATCACCCCCTCGATCTGTTTGCCATACATGTTTTTGACCCCATAAGCCCCATAAGCCTTGATAGTTTCCAAATGCGGATCGCTTAAAAGCGTGATCCCTAGTTGTTCAGACTCAATAAAATGGCAATGACTCTTGGTATCATCGGGGCTGATCCCGATAATCACCGCCCCTCTTTGTTGGAACTGGGTTTTGAGCTGGGTAAAATCGCGTGCCTCAAGGGTGCAACCCGGGGTGTTATCTTTGGGGTAAAAATACAACACCACTTTTTGCCCGCGTAAATCCTGCAAAGAAACTTGTTTGCCTTGAGAATCCAACAAACTAAAATTAGGGGCTTTGTGCCCAAATTGTAAAGTCATATACACTCCTTAATACAAGATCACTGCGACCGCTCTATAAAAATCACTTTGGATGTGGATCGCTACAATGTCCCGGTTCAGCCATCTTTAATTTGGCTACCGCTACCCGACCTTTTTCTTCATCAACTAATTTCAAATTCGCACCCCCGACAAATACCCCGACTTTGATATATTGGCGGACAAAATAATTTTTGCCAGATTCCATATCAAGGCTTAAGGCATTGGGGGAGAATTCGGATTCGGTTGCAATGGTGTGTTTGCCTGCTGGCAACCGCATAAAGAAAAACACTTTAGGTGCCGACTCGCCCAAACATTCGCCATCAACCCAGATATCTTTTTTTAGAATGCTACCAAAAATACCATCACGATAAACATAGAGTCCGGCTTGACCCATTTCAGGCGCAACAAATTTTTTAGCTTCTTGAGCAAGTGATGATGGTGCTATTCTCACTGTAGCACAACCATAAAACAACACCAAAATAGAGCCACATAAAAACAATTTTTTCAGTGCCACATAGATCATTTTTCCCTCTGCTTTGAGCGTGGTTTTTGCTTGCAAGCACATCATTTCTCCTTAATACAAAATCACGCACACCTCCATAGGTCCATGCACGCCAAAGACGGTTTTAAGCTCAATATCGGCTGTGCGGCTAGGCCCGCCAATGAGAAGCATATTAGTCGCCAAGCGATCGGGGTTTTGGGCCTTGAGGGTTTCTATGCCTTCATGGAGGCTTTTAACCAGCGTGCTTTTTTCCAACAAGAAAACACATTTGAGTGTAATAAGCGAAGTTAATCTGGGCGCAAAGCTTGAAGAGAGCACGCCCACCATGCCCAAGTTAGCAATCCCACATGTGGCTTTGAGCACCGAAGTATCGACATGAAAAAGAGTGTCTTTAATCTCCTCCACACTTTGGTTATAGGGGATTTTCACCCATGCATGCTGGCTATCTAACTCATCTAAATCTAGTGGCAGGTCAGTAGCGTGCAAAATCTTTTCACTCTCAAAACCCACCAAAACTTCTTTTAAATCTTGAGCCAAATTCTCTGGGCTAGATTGCACCACTTGGGCGCGATTCAAGGTTTGGAAGTGGATATACTCCTCGAGCAAACTCTCTTTTTCATCGCGTAACATATTTTTAAAATGCACTTCCTCATGGGCGATGGTGTGCCTTTTGAGGGCATTTTGCACGCGCTCTAAGACAACAGGCTTGCTACTCATAAACCACTCCTTGTAACTGCTTGACTTTAGCATGCAGACCGGCGTTAATGGCGGGCATGTTGCGATGTTTGAGCCAAATTTTAAGCACTGGAGTATAACCGCCTAACCATTTGCCCAAAGGTGCTAGCCAGCCATTGATTTTTAAAAACGCCCGCCACAAAGCTCCATTAGAAGCCATTTTGGCAAAAGCTTTCATGGCTAACTCCTCTAGCTTGCTGTGTTTGGTGTCCTTGTAGCCACGTACCACGCCCCGCCCTTCATGGGCTTTCTCACAACGCAAATCCCTAATGAGTTCAGGCAAGGGGATCTTCACCGGGCAGACCTCCCCACACCGCCCACACAAACTACACAAATTAGCAATGTGATCGTAATTATCCAGCCCAAAGAGTTGGGGGGTGATCACCACGCCAATAGGTCCGGGATAAGTGGCCAAGTAGGCATGCCCGCCGATTTTGTCATAAACTGGGCAGTGATTAAGGCATGTCCCACAGCGAATACAACTCAGTGCACGGTAATATTTTTCATCAGCTAGGATATTGGAGCGGTTGTGATCCAGCAAAATGATATGGGCTTCTACGGGTCCGTCTAAATCCCCCTTTTGGCGCGGACCAGTGATGATATTTTGGTAGCAGGTAATGGGCACACCCACCGCACTAGGTCCTAGCAAACTTACCAAAATAGAAGCATCTTCAAAACTCTCAACTAGCTTTTCAATCCCGCAAATAGCGACATGGATATCACAGGCGGTGGTGGTCATGCGCCCATTGCCCTCATTTTCCACCAACCAAATTGCCCCCTCGTTGGCAATGGCAAAATTCACACCCGAAATCCCCATTTTAAAGCTTTTAAACTCCTCGCGCATGTGTTTTCTGGCAATGCCGTTGAGCTTTTCAGGCTCGCTCTCCAAAGGGGCGTTTAATTTTTGGTGGAAAATCTCGCCCACTTGATAGCGGTTCTTGTGGATGGCGGGCACCACGATATGCACGGGGTGTTCATCAATGAGTTGGATGATCAGCTCGCCCAAATCGGTTTCTTTGGCGATGATGCCTTTTTCTTGCAAGAAATGGTTTAATCCGATCTCCTCGCTCGCCATCGACTTACCTTTTAAGATGCGATCGACCTTTTTTTCTTTGGCTAGATTATAGATGATCTCATTGGCATCTTTGGCACTGCTGGCATAATGCACGATAAAGCCATTGGCTTTAGCCTTTTCCTCAAAGGTTTGCAAGTAGTGATCCAGCCTAGCCAACACCTTGAGTTTGGCATTTTTGCCCAACTCTCTGAGCTCCTCCCAATCGTGGTAACGATTAGCGATCAAGTTTCTGCGGTTTGTGATGAGGGTGTCCATTGCCGATCGCAAATTCGTGCGTAACTGCTCATCTCCTAGCTTTGCCCTGATCGCCTCTTCATACTCTTGTGCGCTATGGGCTATCATGCTAGACCCCCCGGAGCAACCCCCACCCTTTGTGCTAAAAAGTCATAAAAATGCATCGCTTTAGTCTGGCTTTGCATTTTGCTCATCGCCCCACTGATGTTTAACAAACAACCCGCATCGGCGGCTAAGACATACTCTACTTGCCGACTCTCAATGTCTTTGATCTTATCTTGCACCATTGCAAAGGAAATTTCGGGTTCTTTGATTGCAAAAGTCCCCCCAAACCCGCAACACTCCTCCTCGCGCTCCAACTCCACCAGTTCGACATTTTCTAGTTGGGCGATGATTTTTTTAGCACTCTGAATCACCTTGGCCACCCGCAAAGCATGGCAATTAGAATGCCAAGTGATTTTGACCGGTGCACCAGTATCGGTGTAGCGCACCCCTAATTTTTGATCCAAAAACTCCGAGAGTTCAAAAACACGCCCTGCAAAGTGCGCTACCTCGTCATAATGGGGGCTATCCTCAAAAAGTTCTTTGTAATCATGCGCCATCATGCCCACACAAGACCCGCTAGGCACAATGACGGGATAATCCTCGTTAAAAAGCTTGAGGTTGTGCAAAATGACTTGTCTGCTCTGATCGTAGTATCCCGAGTTGTAACTGGGTTGCCCACAACAGGTTTGATCCTTTTTAAAGATCACCTCCACCCCCTCTTTGCGCAACAACTTGATACAATTCACAATGGTTTGACTATAGACCACCCCACCTAGACATGTGGCAAAAAAATAAACTTTCATAACCATCCTTAAAAACTCATCATATCCCTAATTATAGCTAATTTGTGTTTCAATTGGTAAAAAATTCTGCCAAAATTTCTCCCTCTTTGGGAATAGGAAAAAAGATATCGAGGTTGGGGGAGATAAAAACGCGACTACCCTCCCTAATCACCACAACGGGTTTTAAATTGCTCTTATCTTTGAGGATTTGGGCGACAATTTGGTTCAAACCCATGCCACTTTGGCGGGTGAGTTGCATCAAGAGATAATCCCCAAAAAAGTTATTACGCCCGGTTTTGTTAGCAATACCCGCTGTGAGCGCAATTAAGAGTCCATTTGAGAGAGTGGAGACTAAAAGAGGGAGTCCATAGCGTTGGAAATTATGGGTCATCATCTCGCCGACTAATCCGCTATAACCCTTTACATCTGCACTTTTGGCATTGGTAAGCATGATGTTCACGCCATGTGGGGTGATGATGCGTGTCCAAACAATGTCTAGACGGTATTCTCCAATTTTGTTGGTGTTATTGTAATACCCAATCACCTTAGACCCTTTGGGGATGAGCACGGCTCTGCCCATGTTGGCAAAAACATCGCTCTCTACTTGGGCGATCACCTTGCCAGCCAATTGGGAGCTAATTGGGGTGATGAGAAAAGCTGGGATGAGCTTATCAGCTGTCATGGTCCTCAATAGTTTATTCTCATGGGTCGCTGTATCTTTTTGGGAGAGATTATCAAAGCCATGTGTACCATAGTCGGTTAAATCTATCGAGTCGGTTGTATGGGTCTCTTCTTTATGGGATTGGGGCTCTAGGGGGGCAAATGGCTGGATACGCGTAGCTAGAACCTCTAAAATTTGGGGGTCTTCTAAGGGCTCTGGCTTTTGGGGCGGGGGCTTAGAGGGCTTTGGAACGGGGGCTTTGCGTTGGGCTTCTAGCTGGGCTTGGAGCTGTTCTATTTTGAGTGCATCGGCTTTTAGTTGCTCTTGGAGGCGTTGGTAATCTTGGGGCATGGGAGCTGAGGCTGTGAGTTTGGGAGGGATAAAATATAATCGGAGAGCGGATAGCTCACTTCTTGTAACTTGGGGGCTTGGGGAGGCTTGGGTTTATGATGGATGACAAGAGAGGCACTAAAAATACCCACCCCGGCTAAACTCCAAAGGAATATTTTGCGCCACATTAGGGTTTTTTCTTAAGATTGCGCCTAATACAGGTGTGTTGCTTGCCCTCTCTTAAAGTCCATTTGTCCGCAATATCCTCAGCGACCAAATAATCCCCCACAATGCGCGTGTTGATGGGGTTATCATACCCATCAATCACCTTATAAGCGACAGGGAATTTGATTTGGGAGGCGCGGTGATCAAATTTGAAGTAAGTAAAGTGTGCGTCATTAAAAATCTCTAGAGGCTTGATGGGCTGGGAGGTGGCGACTTTGCACAGCCACAGACAAAACCAAGCGCGTTTTTTATGCCCTAAGATGCGATACCCACGTTCAATCTCCTTTTTGGGGATCAATATCGTATGCGCACCCTTACCAATTTTAAGATAATGCGCTTCATCATCTAAGCTAGGTTGCTTTTCTTTGGGCAAATTCTCTGGAGTTTCTGTCTCTAGGGGTTCTTCTTGGGGTTCTAAAATGGCTAGGGGTTGCTGGACCTGAGAAGCCTGATCCAAAAAATGTTCATTAGAAATATAGACATGGAGTGTGGGGTATTTAGAGCTAGTAAAAGTGGTGGAAAAAATATAAAAAGAGTAAATTTTACCGCTCTTGCCAATGATGGTTAAATTCGAATCAATGCCAATTTGTAAGGGCTTGACCAATAAGACATTGCTTACTTCGTGTCTCTCCTCGCCTAGTAACTTTGTGCTAAAGCCCACATGATCGCCTAAGATCACCTCTTGGATAGGCTCGCTAAAAACCAGCGTGGTTACCATTGCATAGCGCAGGCGGATCTTATAAGTCTGCCCCAAGTGGTAATCAATAAAAAGCGTGTTATCAAGCTCTGTACGCTTTTTGTGGAAAAAACTCCCCTGAATAGCTTTGAGGTCTTGCATAGAGGGGGTAGGGGATTGTTCCTCTTCTTCGGACACAGACTGGGCACAAAGCCTAAACACGAGGATACTCAAAGCCCCCAAGAGGCGCAAACCTAGCACACAACCCTCCACAAAGGCAAATTAGGCCTCTTTTTTGCGCACCTCTTTAATGCGGGCGGCTTTGCCTTTGCGGTGGCGTAAGTAGTAGAGTTTGGCACGTCTGACTCGCCCCACGCGTAAAACCTCAATGCTAGCTAGACTTTCAGAATAAAGGGGAAAAATCCTCTCCACGCCGACTCCATTTGCGCCGATTTTGCGTACGCAAAAAGTGCAACCTACGCCCGATCCACGTAAACTAATACAAACTCCCTCAAAAAACTGAGTCCGCATTTTATCACCCTCTTTAATGCGGATCCCCAGTTTGAGCGTGTCGCCGGCTTTAAAGCGGGGGGGTTGGGTTTTGATTTGGTTATCCTCAAAATGCTGGATATAGCGGTTTTTCATACTTGGCCTTTTTGATAAAGTGAATCGAATACCATGCGTTGCGACCTATTGAGACGATACAGACTAGGGCGGTAGTATTGGGTCTTGCAAATAGATAAATCACGCATAACCGATCTCATTTTAGCATGGTTGCCCTTTGAATACTCTGAAATAGTGGGCATATCTGCACAACTAGGCGTATTTAAGCGATCGGTATTGGCAAAATGGGGGGCTTCTAAGAGATGTTCTTCAAAGCTCTCATGTTCTAAAGATTGGCTATTGCCCAAAGTGCCCTCTAAATGGCGCGCCACGCTGTCGCACACACACAGTGCGGCTAATTCCCCCCCAGTTAAAATGAAATCCCCAATGCCCAACACTTCATCGCCATAAGTCTCAATCGCACGCTCATCAAACCCCTCGTAACGCCCACACACCAAGACTAAATGTGGATAGGTGGCTAGGCGTTTGGCATCGCTTTGATTATAGGGCTTGCCACTGGGGCTTAAAAAGATCACATGCCCTTGCCCCACACTCCTTAGCGCATTTTCCAGCATATAGGGGTCTAAAATCTGCCCAGCCCCCCCGCCTATGGGCGCAAAATCGGCGCGTTGGTGTTTGTGTGGGGAAAAATCCCGTATATTGGCAATCTCCAACCTAAAAACCTGCTTGTCTAAAGCACGCTTTAAAATGGAAGCTTGGAAATAGGGGGCAACCAGTTCGGGAAAAAGGGTTAAAATGCTAAAACGCATACCAACAACTCTTAGGATTGTTCTAAAAGCCCACGGGCGTGCTGGGTGTAGATACGCCTATTTTCTAAGTCTGTGTGCAGAATATAGACATCAATGTAGGGGATTAAAAATAACTTTTTAGGGGTTTGCACATACAAATAATCCGTGCCAGCCAGACGCTCAATGCTAGCCACCCGACCCAAGACCTCCTCCCCGTCCAACACCTCTAGGTTTAAGAGTTGGCAGTATAAAAACTCACCCTCTTGCAAGTGGCAATATTTTAGCGTCTCTTCTTGACTCATCGCCAAAGTGTGCAAACTGAGCAACCTTGCCTGCTCCCTACTGGCGATCTCATCAAAAAAAATCAGTGCAAGGTCATGACTGTAGTTTCTGATTGTCAGGGCATGTACAGGGCTTAAAGATGTGTAGGCATAAACATGGGCTCCAGCCACTAAGCACTCCAAACAATCGCTTTGCAAAGAGAGTTTCAAGCCCCCCAGCAACCCCACACTACGCCCTAAGCGCCCCACCACCAATAAATCATCTGTTTGCATCACAAAACATAGGGGTTTTCAGAGGCGAGCACCACAATCTTATAATTCAAACCATTCTTGGCTTTTACCCCCGAGATAAAAGCCTTGATCGCGCTCACCATCTTGCCATCCTTGCCAATGACCCGCCCCATATCCACTGGGTTAGTGTAAATGCAAAGCTCCTTAGTGCCTTCTTCAAGCATCTTTGATTTGACCTCTAAAACCTGTGGGTAGATTACAATCTTTTTGCAATACTCTTGCACGAATTTTTCGACAAAAAAATCCCCCTCTATTTTGCTCTCTTGCTCTGGCAAACCTTAAGCCTTTGAGCCTTGGGAAGCCAACTTTTCCACCCTCTCGCTCATCTTGGCACCCACACCCTTCCAATAACCCAAACGCACATGGTCAATCTGCACCACCTTAGGATTACTCAAGGGGTTGTAGTAACCAATGGATTCAATCCAACCCCCATCGCGACGTTTTCTTGAATCAGTAACCACCACCCGGTAAAAGGGCTTTTTTTTACGCCCCACGCGCGTTAATCTAATTGTTGTCATCCAAAACTCCTTTCATGCTAAAATTAATCTCCGCCATAATAAACCAATGCTGACCCCCAAGTCAAGCCCCCTCCAAAAGCATCCAAAAGCATCAAATCGCCCTTTTTGAGCTTCCCTTGTTCGTAAATCTCATTCATCGCCATGGGGATGCTGGCTGCCGAAGTGTTACCATACTTTTGCACGGTGAGCACCACCTGTTCTTGACTAAAGGCTAGCTGGTTTTGCACGGCTTGGATGATGCGCAAATTGGCTTGATGGGGGATAAAATAGGTGATCTGTTCGGGGCTAATGTTATTGGCACCTAAGATATCTTCAACATCTTTAAGCAAAGTTTTAATGGCTAGCTTAAAAACTTCATTGCCCTTCATGCGTAAAGTTTGGCTTTGATCGCAAGATTCAATGAAAGCACTTTGTTTGAGTGTTCTGGGCGTGTAAAGATAGTCCGCATAAGCTCCGTTAGAGGCGATCTTAACATCTAAGATACTCTCTTTAGGGTTGTCTGTGCGCGCAATCACACATGCCCCCGCTCCATCACCAAAAAGCACGCAAGTGCTACGATCCTCAAAATCCAAAACACTACTACACTTCTCCGCCCCCACAATCAAAACATGCGCATACATGCCACTTTCTACAAAGGCTTTGGCAGTGGCTAAAAGATAGATAAACCCACTACAAGCTGCCACAATATCCATGCTAGGTGTGTTCTCTAAACCTAATTTAGCACTCAGGGTACAAGCCGTCGAGGGCATGGCTAAATAGTCTGGGCTGAGCGTACCCACCAACACTAAATCAATTTCCTCTTTGCTTAAGCCAGCCCGCTCAATAGCGGTTTGAGCAGCTTTGACACCTAGATCGCTACTTTTTTGCTCGGGCGTGGCAAAATAACGGGTCTTGATCCCTGTGCGTTTTTGAATCCACTCATCGCTTGTGTCCAACAAGCCCTCAAAGGTGCTGTTATCCACGCACTTATCAGGCACATACGCAGCGACAGATTTTAGCATCGCATAGGGCATGTTTCTCCTTTCAAGACTCATGGGAGGCTTCCTCATCTAAAGGCTTATGGCTAAAGGCTAGTGCCATTTTTTCGCACACATTGCTTTCTTTGGCTTTAATGGCTTGGTAAATAGCACACTCGATCGCACGCGCGTTGCTCTTGCCATGGCTGATGATCACCGTTTTATTCACACCCAGCAAGGGGGCACCGCCATACTCGGCATAGTCAGTTTTTTGCCTAATGAGGCTAAAGGCCCCTTTGAGCAACAACGCCCCCAACTTAGCCCCCAAGCCATTTTTGACTTCATTTCTAAATACAGAACTGATCGCGCTAGCCACGCCCTCTGTGGTTTTCAACACCACATTCCCTACAAATCCATCGCACACCACAACATCGACGGCATTGACAAAAATATCATTCCCCTCCACATTGCCCTTAAAAGCCGAGGCATTAGCGTTGTTGGGCTCTCTGTGAAAAAGTGGATATTGACTAATGAGTTTAAAAGCCTCCTTAGTGGCTAAAGACCCCTTGCTATCCTCCTCCCCGTTGGACAATAACCCCACACTAGCGTTCTCATAGCCCAAGACACTCCTAGCATATTCATAGCCCATAATGGCAAAGTCCAACAAGTATTCTGGCTTGCAGTCTGTATTGGCCCCCACATCTAACAGGATACTTGCGCGTTGCCCCACAGAGGGCATGAGCGTGCAAAGTGCTGGGCGACTAACCCCTTTAATGCGCCCTAACTTGAGCGTAGCTAGCCCCATAGTCGCCCCACTATGCCCAGCAGAAACCAACGCATCCGCCCCGTTTTTTAAAATGTCCATGCCCACAAAGATCGAGGTTTCTTTACGCTTGAGCGCATCGGTGGCCTGCTCTTCCATGCGGATATAATCGGGACAATCAATAATCTCGACCTTAGAGGCTAAATCTTTGGAGATCAAAGCCTTCGCTTTGGTGGCATCACCCACCAAAACCGGTTCAAACACTTGCGTACCTAGAGCCTTAGCAACGCCCTCAACAATGGGGAGGATACCTAAATCCGCTCCCATGAGGTCAATCACAATCCTCATGCTAGACTCTATTTGTAATTGCCCGTAAATTTGTTAATAAAATGAGGGAGCTTCCAGCTCCCATCTTTATCTTTAACGGGTGTTGCCAATTTGGCAGTATAATGCGTGCGTCTCTTCCTCGCTCTTGTCTTGCTCACGCGTCTATCAGGAACAGCCATTGTTTCTCCTTTGTTTATGAATTAGGCAAATAGTGGTAGTCCGCTTGGATGGACTGCATTTCGGAGTCTAATAAGGCCTCTAAATCAATGCACCCATCTAAACTTTCTACCACATCCATTGTTTCCATACAGAACCCATTTTCTAAGTAAATTGGCTCTTGTGCCTTTGCGGGTTTGTAAATGCCATCAGAGATAAGCAAGCGCAAGTCCTGAGAAATGGGCTTATCAAAGATGGTCCCACTCAAAGCGCATGGCACGCTCAAAACCCCATGCAAATGACCCTCTAGCAAGTAAAGCTTGCTCCCCACCCGACTGACAAACCCTTCTAACTCTATGCGTTCCAACTGGCAGGTAAAGGGCTTGGCACGCATGCCTATTTTCCTCATCTCTAAACGCAAAAAACCCTCTAGTTGCCAAAGAAAAAGGCGATCTCTTGCTGGGCATTTTCTTTGCTGTCACTCCCATGCACCACATTGGCATCAATGTTATCCGCAAAATCCGCACGAATCGTGCCCGGATCTGCTTTTTTAGGATCGGTAGCCCCCATTAATTTTCTGTTTTTTTCTACCGCTTTTTCCCCCTCTAAAACCATCACCACCACATCCCCACTGGTCATAAAAGCGATCAAATCCTTGAAAAAGGGGCGATCTTTATGAATGGCGTAAAAATCCTGCGCCTGGGTTACACTCAAGTGCATGCGCTTGATTTTAACCACCTCCAAGCCCGCTTCCTCAAAACGGGTAATGATCTTCCCAATGATTTTCTTTTTCACACCATCGGGCTTGATAATAGACAGGGTCCGCGTCATCATGGTCCTTTAAAATCGCATTCAAGCCGGGCATTATAGCAAGTCTTAGCTTAAAAAAGGGCGGGCTAGCCTCCCGCCCCTATTTTTAGGCCGCCTGCTGGAAATAATAAATCTTATGGTGGTAAGCCCTAAAGAGTTTGCAACACAAAAGGTGTAAGATAATCGCCCCCACAAAGGGTAAAACACCATAGGTGAGCACCACGCGCATTAAAGGTAAATCCAGCTGGTTTAGCAACGCCTCTTCATAAGCTTTGATGGGTCCTATGAGTCCTACAATCCCAAACCCCGCACTCTTGGCATCACCAGTAATTTGGAAAAAATAAGTGATAAGACCTGCTAGCACGCCATTAGCAAAAACACAAGTGCTCATAATGGGAGATTTGAAAAAATTGGGGATCATCATTTTCATCGCTCCTAGCAAGATCGCCACGCTCACTCCTGCCCTATTCTTAGCCAAGAGCGAGCCTACAATGAGAACGGCTGTCGTGCTCACAACGCCCATATTAGCCGCTCCTGAAGCCAAACCGCTAATGCCAATGATTAAGCTCACCGCGACCGTGGAGATTGGCGAGATGATGATGAAGGCATAAGAGATAGAGATGAGTACGCACATTAAAAGTGGGTGTAGCTGGGTGAAATACATGATGGCTTGCCCAATTTGCAGAGTTACGCCAGTGGTGTAGGGCAAAATAAGCAAGCCTACAAAGCCACAAAAAACCCCCACGGCAATGGGCTGTAAAATAATGGTGAGCGATCCAAACCTATCGCCTAGCCATTGTGTGATTTTCACAGCCAAAGCGACCACAACTAAGACGGTGAGCAAATCCCCCACGCCGGCTAGTACAAGTCCATTGGGCGTGTGTTTCACCACTCCAGAGGCAATAAAGGCTGCTGCTCCGATAATGCTGGATTTTAGGGGATTAAAGTTAAAATTAAGCCCCACTAACACGCCGGTAATGAGTGAGAGCAAGGCTTGCAAGATCACCAGCGCATCTACAAAGAGCCCAACGGCATGGATATGGGCATAGGGCTTGAGCAAGCCCCCCAAGATTGCATTGGGTGCTAGAGCGATCACCACGGCTATTGCCATCCCCGATAAAAGCTTGAGTAAAAAATCTTTCATCTAAGCTCCTTTAAGAGACCTTAACAATCCAACCCTCGGGCGCAGGCGCATCACCTAACTGGATATTCACAAGGGCGTGGTAAAGCTGTTTGGTAACTGGTCCTGCCTCTGTTTGGCTATAAAAGACATGCATTTTGTCTTTGTAAAAAATCCCGCCCACAGGCACAATTACCGCAGCCGTCCCACACACTCCTGCCTCGCTATATTCATCTAAGGAATCGATATAAACATCACCTTCTAGCACTTCGATCCCCAATTGCTCTTTAGCCAAATACAAGAGGGAATATTTGGTGATACTAGGCAAAATAGAGGGCGATGCGGGGGTTACCAACACACCCTTTTTAGAAATCGCATAGAAATTAGCCGCCCCCACTTCTTCAATTTTGGTGTGCGTGGCGGCATCTAAATAAACACAATCGCTAAAATTTTGCTCCTTAGCCAGTTTGGCCGGGAGTGCGCTAGCTGCGTAGTTGCCCCCCACTTTCACCGCTCCTGTGCCTTGCGGTGCAGCGCGATCATAGTCAGAAACAACAAAATTAGCCGGTTGCAAGCCTCCCTTTAAATAAGGCCCTACAGGCATACAAAAGACAATGAATAAAAACTCTCGTGCGGGAGCCAAACTGATCTCAGCTCCCACGCCCAAGACTAATGGACGGATATAGAGTGTCGCTCCCGAACCATAGGGACCTACCCACTTAGCATTAGCCTTAGCCACTTGGATACACGCATCAACAAAAAAATCAACGGGCACGGGTGCCATTAAAAGACGTTTGCAAGAAGCTTGCAAACGTTTGGCATTCTCTTCAGGGCGGAATAGATTAATCGATCCATCTTTACAGCGATAAGCTTTAAGACCCTCAAAACATTGTTGCCCATAATGCAGGGCGGGGGCACATTCATGTAAAGTAATTTGGTTATCCTCAATTAGTTCTCCAGCAGACCATGACCCGTTCTTGTAGCGGGCAACAAAACGAAAATCAGTTTTGACATAAGTAAAACCTAGGTTGTTCCAATCTAAATTGGACATACATCTCCTTTAAGTGATTGTCGTGGGAGATTATATAAGACCATCCCACCTCTTTAATGATAGCAGATTTTTAATCCATTAGTCCAAAAATCTTATGGGGTAAGCAAATTAAAGGGTTTTAGACGTGCGCCAGTGTGCAGGCAAAGACAACGCGTGCCCCAACATTTTTGAGAGTTTCTATGGCTTGTTGCATGGTACTGCCCGTAGTGAGGATATCATCAACTAAAAAATAGGGCAAGTTGGGATCGCCTTTAAAAACAAAATTTTTCTTGTTCTCTTGGCGGAATTTTAAACTCTGCCCAGCGTAAGTGATGGGGTTTGTGGCTTTAAGTTGGTTGTATTTGGCTTTTAGGTAAGGTTTGAGAGCGGCACAGAGAGCGTGCAAAATAACGGCAGTGTGCGCATAACCCCTTTTGACATGATCATCAATCCCCACACCATAAAGAGTGGTCTTAGGCAGGTGAGGGGCTAGCTGCACAGCACAACGGCGCGCCAAAAGAGCCAAAACACGGCTACCCAATGGCTGGTACTTGCTTTTAATCAGCCACTCAATTTCCTCATACACATAAAAGCTATAAATGGGCACGCCCTCCAAGGAGCGCACCACCAAAGAGGGGCACAAGTCTGCATAACAGCGTGCACACATCAAAGTTAAAACCCATTTCCCACACACCAAACAACGCATCACAGATCGCCTAGAAAGCGGGCTAGCTTAGGCAGTTGGGCTTGCATGCAAAGTACCTTAGCTGCTTGGCTGGCTTGTTGCTTGTAGTGTCGGATTTGATCCATGTTCAAACCAGCCAAGGTCTCTAGCAAGCTAGCATGGCTAAAATCAAGGCTGGTTATACCCATTTGGTGGGCTTCTAGCAGGGATTTTACTTCCATTAAGGGTGTGCTGATCACACCCAAGGCACTTTGAATGTATTCAAAAAACTTATTGGGGAGGGCATACAAGTGATTAAGAGAATTGTTGGGCAGGCTTAAAAGTCCCAAATCAAAGGGTTGGCTTGTGGTGATGATCTCTAAAAATCCCACAGGTTTAAGGAGTTTGATGGGCACACCTTGAGCTTGCATGCGCGTAGCCCTAGCCTTAAAATCTTGAAAAAAGGTGGGGTGTTTGCTTAAGACCATCAAGCTTAAATGATAGGGTAGGGGTAAATCTTTTAAATTTTGGGCCAAATCTAAAAGATTGTGCGAATCGCGTTCTTTAGCGATTAGCCCATGGTAGAGCAAGCGGATAGGGGAGCTTAGGGGGCTAGGGCGCAGATTCGCATAAAAAGGGGTCGAATGCCAAATCAAATTATGGGCGGGGTTAAAGTGGGGGTAATTTTGGGCATAAAGCTTGGCGATGGAGGCATTCACACTAAGACTCTTGTGGGCATAGCTTAAATAGTGGGTGCAGATATGGTGGAAAAGGGGCGCGCTGAAGTGCTGGGGATTAACCAGTGCGGGGTAAAACTCGCGCAAATCCACAATGAGGTTTTGCAGGCGTGTGTGTTCTACAAGGGTGGGCAACAAAGCCAAATCTTGCACAAAAACAGCCTTGAGATAGATTTTTTGTCTTTCTAAGCGCGCTTCAAGTTGGTTGAGTTGCCGCGCAAGTTCTAGGCGGTTGGGCGTGAAAAGCAGGGGACTAAAGTGTTTTTTGGCAATGCAGTCAGTGATTTTTTGGGTTTTTAGCAGGCTTTTATCTAAGGGGGGGAAACTCAAAAAGGTTACCGATGGGGATAGAGGGCATGGAGGGGGGGATAACACAAATAGGGGCGTGTGGGGGTAGAGGGCTAGTAGGGCTAGGCTCAAGCGGTAGGCTCTAGGGCTAACACTTAGGGGGTTTTCAGCGAGCAATAAAAAAGCAGGATGCATTAGGGTTTGTGGTTTGTGATCGCATAGGAAGCCACGACTTTATTTTTGTAGCGGATTTTAATCTCTCCTTGCTTTTTTTGTTTGATCAAAAAAAGATCAGGACGCTCTTGGATGCCATAGAACTTCAAACGTAAAGCCATTTGTTCAGAATCCACATGGATGGCATCAATGCCCTTTGCCTTGAGGGCCGTGGCTAATTCTTTGGCAATATAGTGGGTGCTGACAAAAGGATTATATCCCCCCCATAAAAACGCGCTCTCTAAAAAAAGTGTGCCAAAAACTAAACTATAGCGGATATAGTAATGGCTTCTAAAGACGGGCAAATGTAAGCGGATACTCGAGAGGACTTTTTGGAGCAAAATGGGCATGCCCACAGCCCCATAGCTCAAAAATTGGGGCGGGAGTTCTTGGCGCAAGGAGAGTAACAAGGGCAGAGCAAACCCAGTTGTTGCCACGATGCCTATTAGGCTATCTTGTTTGTAGTTTTTCACGACTTGGGCATAGAGGGCATAGGGGTAGTAAAGACACAAGCAAGGCGAATAGAGAACAAACATCACCACTAGGGTATCAATAAAAAAACCCTCTGGCATGCCCTTGATAGACCTAAAATAGTAGAGATTAAAACCCAAAGCCCCTAGCAAAAGCGCCATCTTTAGCGTGTAGCGTTGTTTGAGCGTATAGAGGCATAAACCCATTAACAAAACTATTGTGCTCCCATCTGCAAGGGCAATCACCACCACAAGGGGGTAAAAAACCCATGTATAAAAACCCAATAATGCACAAAATGAGAGGGTGAGCAAGAGGCTAACCTTGCCTAGCAAGATCGCCCCTAATTGCACGCCCGGGAGCAAAGCAAAGGTGAGAGCCACAAAAAGGGGATCATAGGGCTTTTTAAGGGGCATTTTGTGGCTAATGTGGTAAATTAAAATAATGTTGAGCCCGTGTAAAAACAAACCGGGCAAGCGCAATACCAAATCTTTTGGCAAGGTACACCCGACTCTTTCCACAAAGGCATGCAGGGCTTGGAGCAAGAGGCGATCGGCTAAGAAACGAGGCGTGCTAAAATAAAATAATGCTTCTTTATAGCTAACCGAGATTTCTAGGCTTTTATAGATACCCAAAGACAGGGAAACCCCCACAATCAAAGCTAGGAGAATGTAGTAAAGGGGCTTGGAAAGAATGTTTTTAGGGAGCGTGTTGGGCGCGCTCAAAATAGCTTTTGGTGTTCTACAAGCATGCACTTATCTTCCACCACGACCACCCCATTTTGCTCTAGTAATGCTTTAGCTTCTGCATTTTTAATGCCTAGTTGCATCCAAAAAACAAGAGGGATGGGATCATTTTGTAACATCTCTTGAGCAATCTCCAACACCGCTTCTGGTTTTCTAAAAACCACCACCACAAAAATCGTTTCACCCTGTTTGTGTTTATCTTGTAGGGCCGCACTCAAGGTCTTATAAACCCTTTGCCCCAAAATGGGTTGGGAGTCATCGGGATAAATGGGCGTGATGTGGTAACCTTGTTCTTGCAGATATGCAGCGACTCGGTGGCTTTCTTTAGAGGGATCGGGGCTCAAACCTACAATGGCCAAATATTTATACTGCAAAATCAACGCAGGAGTGGAGCGATCGCCATGCTCGATGTCAAAATCCATATCTAATCCTTTGCAAAAAGAATCATTATATCCCAAGAATGTTAATATCACTTTTTGCGCGCATAAGAAGCGATGAGCACGCCTGAAAGCACAATCAATCCCATGCCAAGCCCCTCCCAAAAGCCCAGCCATGGATCACCTAGCAACATCCCAAAACTCACACTCCAAAACAAACGGCTATAGATCATGGGCGAAATCGCCCCGGCTGGAGCAATCATGTAGGCTTTGGTTAAAAAGTATTGCCCAAAAGTCCCGGTTAAACCCATCCCCATTAACACCCAAAGATCCCAATGCCACCAAGCTCCGTTAAAGCGCATGGGGTGATAACCTGTGGCAAAGGGAGGAAAGTCAATCCAGAGCCCCACAAAACCAATGCAACTCAAGCACAAGCTAAAGATAAAAACGACAAATGCGCCGTTATAATATTCCTTGAGGCGATACAAGCTAGTGTAGGCGATGGCAACTAAAACCCCATTGAGCACGCCAGAGGCAACTTGCACCCAAGTTAGCCCGCTGGTATGGGGGTTAGCTACAAACACCACACCCAAAACGCCAATTACACCAGCTCCAATCAAGCGCAAGCTCACCGGTTCTTTAAAGATTAAAAAAGAGATTAAAATTGCATATAGGGGGGAACTTTGGTTAAAGGCACTAGCCATGCCTAGGGGCATGGTATAGACATTGTAGCACATCAAGGTCATGCCCAAAGCCCCCACAACCATGCGCCAAAATAGCAAAACCCCGCCACCCTTTTTGTAAGCCCGGAAGCTAAAGGGCTTGATAAAATAGAAGAATCCCAAAAAAAGGAGCGTGAAAAAGGCGCGGTAAAAAATATTCTCCAAGGGCGAATAATAGGCACTGGCAATTTTGATCAGGGCGTTCATTGCCCCTAGACTAAAAGCACTCAAAGCCATGTAAAGCAGACCCAATCTAATATCCATGCGCACTCCAAAGACCTATGTTAGCACACCTCTTTAAATTTTTTGGAGCAACTCTAAGAGCACAAGTTGGTTTTGCTGGGCACAGAGTTCTTGGGCGGCTTTTTGGGTGTTGTGCTTGTAAAACTCAATATCCTCATGGCGTAATTTGTGCAGTGTGAGGGCTAAATCTTGTGGGCTACTGGTTTGGCTCACCACCCCGATTTGGTATTTTTCAATGACGGCCTGCATTTCCACATTGGGCACAGCACACAGAGCCAAACGGCTCTGGATATATTCAAAAAACTTATTGGGCATGGCGTGCTTGATATTAAGATTGATAGGCGGGCTAAAATACAGCCCGATATCAAAGGCATTGCTAAAGCTAATGATCTTTTTAAACTCCACTGGGGGGATGATTTTGATGCGGGTGTGTGTGAGCTTGGCTCTGAGCTCCTCTAGGCGTGCAGGGGGGGCAACCAGCATCAAGGTCAGCCAAAAGCGCCAATCGCCTAAATGATCGCTCAAATATTCCATCATGGTTTGCAACCCCTCAAAACTGCGGTTATAGCTCGCACCCCCATGGTAGATCAAGTGGATTTGATCGGGCTTGGTGGGTGTGGCCTTAAGTTTGTGGTAAAAGGGGTAGGAATAAAATACGCTACTGGAAATCCCATGCTCACTCTCATAGAGCCCCTGTACGCCTTTAGACACACTCAAAATATGATCGCATTGTGGCATGTAGGTGTTGGTTAAACGGGTGAAAAAAGCTTTAAAGAGCCAACGCCAACGGATATTACTGCTATCTTGTGCCGGGTAGTATTCGCGCGCATCTAAGATCACCTTGGCATTTTTCTTGTAAGCTAGCACGATGGGCAAGAGCACCAGATCAAAGCAAAAGATAAAATCAAAGGCATGTTCGCGCAACACTTCCACAATTTGGGCACGGTTTTGGGTGTAGATGAGGGCGTGATCGTTTTGCAACCACACATCAATATAAAGCTTGCATTCTTGTAAAAAATTGCGCTTAGGGTAGGGCGGGTAAGTGAAAATCTCTAAATCCTCTTGAGGGGGCAGGGGTATTTTGCTAATGCCCATCACGCTGATTTGGTGGTAGGGTTTTAAGAGTTTTCTGAGGCGATAAGGGCGCGGGCTATTTAAGGGGTGGGCAGCCACTAATAAAAGCGTGCGCGGGGAATCGGGCATCATGTTCCTTTTTTGAGGCGTTATTATACAAGAAAAGCCCATTAAGGGCTGGTGTTTTTTGGGGGGACTTGTTATTTGTTTAGTTAGTTGCTATACAATCCCCCGTTAAATTAAGTATTTGAGGATCGATCATGGGAGATTTGTTAGGCCGTAGATTAAGCGCAACGCCCAAGGGGATTGGGATTGTGTGTGATTGGTTCGTGCAGGAGGCATATAATGCCACGCTGAAAAGTAGCGATGGGCGTGAATTTATTGATTTTGCGGGTGGGATTGCGGTCTTGAATGTGGGGCACAGACACCCGCGCGTGATTGAGGCGGTCAAAAAACAACTGGATCAATTCACACACACCGCCTACCAAGTCAGTCCCTATGAGAGTTATATTGAATTAGCCGAAAAGATCAATGCCTTAGCGCCCATTGAGGGGACCAAAAAGACATGCTTTTTCACCACAGGAGGGGAGGCTACCGAGAATGCGATCAAAATTGCCAAAGCCCACACCAAACGCTATGGCGTGATTGCCTTTGGGGGGTCTTTCCATGGGCGTACTTCGATGGCGGTGAGCATGACTGGTAAGGTCGTGCCCTATAAAGCCGAGCTGGGTGTGGGTAACCCGGGGGTTTATCACGCCTATTACCCCAATGCCTTGCACGGGGTGAGTGTAGGCGATAGTATTAAAAGCTTGGAGCACATTTGCAAAAGCTCAATTTCCCCGCTAGATGTGGCGGCCATCATCTTTGAACCCGTGCAAGGCGAGGGGGGGTTTAACCCCGCACCTGTGGAGTTTGTGGCGGAGCTTAGGGAGTTTTGCAACACGCATGGGATTGTTCTGATCGCCGATGAGGTGCAGACTGGTTTTGCACGCACAGGTAAGATGTTTGCAATGGAGCATTTTAATGTCAGCCCCGATCTGATTTGCATGGCTAAGAGTTTGGGCGGGGGCTTGCCCCTTTCGGGGATTGTGGGTAAAGCAGAGATCATGGACGCACCTAGTCCGGGGGGACTAGGGGGGACTTATGCGGGTAGCCCATTAGCCACAGTTGCCGCCCTCGAGGTGCTAGAGATCATCAAAGAGGAAAGGCTAAATGAAAGAGCCCAAAACCTAGGCGTGCAACTCACCCAGAAGCTCCAAACCCTCCAACAAGAGATTAAGGAGATTGCTGAGGTTAGGGGGCTAGGCTCCATGGTGGCTATGGAGTTTTTTAAAGAGGGCAAGCCTAGCCCAGATTTGGCTAAGGGGGTGCAAAAAGAGGCGATGGATCAAGGGCTCTTACTCTTGACCTGTGGGGGTTATGGGAATGTGATTCGCTTTCTCTACCCGCTCACCATCCCTCAAGAGCAATTTGATCGCGCCCTTGAGATTTTAGAACACTCCATTAAAAAGGCTGTAAGATGAATTTCAAACTCCTAGATCACCCCTTTGTGAGCCAGCAGGAAAAAGAGGGCTTTATTCCGGTCACTAACCCGGCTACGGGCAAAACCCTAGCCTTTGTGAAGGATATTGGCCAAGAGGAGCTAGAAGGACTCATTGAGCAAGCGCATAAAGCCCAAAAACTATGGGCGGGCAAGTTAGCCCTAGAGCGTGCCAACATTCTACTCAAGTGGTATGCTTTGGTGTTGGAGCACCAAGAGGATTTGGCGCGTATTTTAACTCAAGAGATGGGCAAGCCCCTAAAAGAGGCGCGGGGCGAGGTTGTCTATGGGGCAAATTTCTTGCGCTGGTTTGCTGAGGAATGCCGGCGCATTGATGGGGATATTCTGCCCAGTGTAGCAAAAAATCAAAAAATCTTGGTGCTCAAACAACCTATTGGGGTGTGTGGGGCGATCACGCCTTGGAACTTCCCTTGTGCGATGATCGCGCGCAAGGCCGCACCCGCCCTAGCCTGTGGGTGCTCGATGATTGTCAAACCCGCTACCCAAACGCCCCTAAGCGCGTATGCACTCATGGTTTTAGCAATGCAAGCGGGCGTGCCTAGCGGGGTATTAAGCGTGGTGAGTGGAGGGGCTAGCATGATTTCTAGGGTGCTGTGTGGGAGCGATTTGGTGCGCAAGATCAGCTTTACAGGTTCTACACAAGTGGGGCGGCTTTTAATGGCACAAAGTGCACCTAGTATCAAAAAATTATCCCTAGAGCTAGGGGGCAATGCGCCCTTCATTGTCTTTGAGGATGCCAACTTAGAAAAGGCTGTGGAGGGGATTTTGGCTTCTAAATTCCGTAACAGCGGGCAAACTTGCGTGTGCGCTAACCGCATTTATGTGCAAAAGAGCATTTATGACCCAGTCAGCCAGATGCTGAAAACAAAAGTTGAGGGCTTGAAATTGGGCGATGGTTTGCAAGAGAGCACCACGCAAGGGCCTTTAATCGATCTCAAGGCATTGGACAAGGTGCAAGAACACATCGCCGATGCCACCTCTAAGGGCGCAAAAATTTTAAGCGGGGGCAAGCCCAGCACTTTAGGGGGGAGCTTTTTTGAACCCACGATTTTAACCCATGTCAATCAAGAGATGTTGGTTGCTAAAGAAGAAACCTTTGGGCCTTTAGCCCCCTTGTTTAGCTTTGAGGATGAAGAAGAGGTGATTGCCAAAGCCAATGCCACAGAATACGGGCTAGCGGCGTATTTTTATACCCAAAGCCCTGCGCGCATTTTCCGCGTGAGCGAGGCTTTAGAATATGGGATTGTGGGCGTGAATACGGGGATCATCTCGACAGAAACCGCACCCTTTGGCGGGGTCAAGCAGAGCGGATTGGGCAGAGAGGGCTCTAAATATGGCATGGAGGATTATTTGGAGCTCAAATACATGTGCGTGGATTTAGAGGAAAAGTAGCGCCAGAGGCTAGGTTCTTGTCAAAGGCTATCGGGCATAGTGGGGTTTTGGTGTTAAGTTTGTTCCCAATTTTAATCCCATGCCATGCACGGGATTTCACCAAACAAGCAACCAGCTACATTTGTGGTAGAATACCAGCGCATATATGGAGTGTCATGGCATTTTGACTTTGATTTTATGAAAAGGAGAACAAATGGCTTATCATATCCAATCTCAAAATTTATGCGTAAAACCCACTCCTTATTCTGATAGACTCTTGCAGGTTACGATCAGCAAAGAGGGCATTGCGCAATTTTTGAAAGAAATTGAAATTTACCCGGTGCAGGCTTTGGAATACAAATCTTTCTTGCGCTTCCGGGTGGCTCAGATTTTAGATCGAATCTGCGATCACCAGCTCAAACCTTTTTTGGAACGCGCTTTAGGCGATCGGGATGCGGGGGCGTTGTTGGTCAATCCAGAGGGGATTAATCGTGCTGAGCAGGGCGATGAGATGGTGAAAATCGCCACGGCTTTTGTGCATTTGATCGGACGATCCAACTTCGATCAGATGACCGGGCAATATTATGCCCGCTGGGCGGTGCTCAATACGGACAATTCGGACAGCTACCTAAGGAAACCTGACAAACCCCTAGAATTGCACAATGACGGGACTTATGTCAATGAGGTTACCGACTATGTGTTGATGTATAAGATCGATGAGCAAAACATGGAGGGTGGGGACTCGCAACTCTTGCACCTAGATGATTGGGAGGATCTAGGTAAGTTTTACAACCATCACATGGCCAAAAGGGTCATGCGTTGGGCGGCCCCACCGAGCAAGAATGTTACCCAAGATGTCTACCACCCCGTCTTTGAGGCCGACAGCCATGCCAAGCCGGTCATGCTTTACATCGATCAATTTGCCCAGCCCAAAGACTATGAAGAGGGAGTCTATTTGGCAGATTTGGGCGATTCTTTAGAGAGTTCCAAACATAAGCTTTCTTTCCCCGTGCCCGTGGGGCAGTTTTTGCTGATCAACAATCTTTTTTGGTTGCATGGGCGGGATAAATTCAAACCCCATGCGGGCTTACGCCGGGAATTGATGCGCCAAAGGGGTTATTTTTCTTTCAGCACCAACCCCTTTAGCCGTTATAAAAATTTCAAAAATTTTTAGCATGGCTGTTATCTATGATTTCATCATCATCGGAGGGGGCATTTTAGGGCATTCGGTGGCGATGCAGTTGCTGGAACAATACCCTAACTCCAAAGTCGCCCTTTTAGAAAAAGAGAATGCCAGTGCGTTGCACCAAACCGGGCGCAATAGCGGGGTGATCCATGCAGGAGTCTATTACACCCCCGGCACGCTCAAAGCGCAGTTTTGCTATGAGGGCAACAAAGCGACTAAGGCCTTTTGTGAGGATCATGGGATTATCTATGAGGAATGTGGGAAGCTACTAGTAGCCAGCGATGAACTAGAAATGCAACGCATGGAGGAGCTTTGGGAGCGCACTAAAGAAAATGGCTTGGAACGGGTACGTTTGGATGCTCAGGAGCTCAGAGAGAAAGAACCCAATATCACCGGCTTGGGGGGGATTTTCTTCCCCACCAGTGCGGTTGTGAGTTACCCGGCTATTGTGCAGACCATGCGGACTTTGTTTGCGCAACAAGGTGGAGAGGTCTTTTACAATGCTGGAGTAGTGGGTTTGAGCGAGCATGCTAGGGGGGTGAAAATCACCACCACGCGCGGGGTGTTTGAGTGCAATTATTTGATCACCTGTGCGGGCTTGCATGCCGATCGCATGGTGAAAATGCTAGGCTTAAAACCGGATTTTACAATCTGCCCCTTTAGGGGGGAATATTTCAAACTCACTCACGATCGTAATAATCTTGTCAAGCATTTGATCTACCCCATTCCCGATCCGGATATGCCCTTTTTGGGCGTGCATTTGACCCCCATGGTTGGTGGGGGTATCACCGTGGGGCCTAATGCCATCTTGGCACTCAAGCGAGAGGGGTATTCTAAACTTGATGTGAGTTGGCGGGATTGTAAGGAAATGTTAGGGCACAAGGGTGTGCGGCACGTGATCAAGAAGCACTTTAGAGTTGGCTTATGCGAGTTTAAACACTCTTGTTGCAAGAAAAGTTATCTCTCTTTGGTGCAAAAATACTGCCCTTCTTTAAGGCTTGAGGACCTAGAACACCACCCCTCTGGTGTGCGTGCCCAAGCGGTGAGTGGGAGTGGAGAACTTATTGAGGATTTTTTGTTTTACAACACGCAACGCACGGTCAATGTATGCAATGCGCCTAGCCCAGCAGCTACAGCGGCTTTACCTATAGGTAAGCATGTTTTGTTACAATTAGAGGCGATTGTTTGAGGATTATAAAATGTGGATTGCACCAGAATCTACACTTCTTTAAATAGGACGCAGTTATGGAAAAGTTTGTTAAGCCGGATCATTTTTTGGTTACCAAGACCAACTTAAAAGGTGCTATTACCTATGCCAATAAGCCTTTTTTGGACATTGTTCATTGTAGCGAAAAAAAGATTTTGCACAAGCCACACAATATTGTGAGGCATCCAGAAATGCCCAAGGTCATTTTTAGAATGCTTTGGGAGGCGATCATGGACAAAAGAGAGATTTTTGCCTACATCAAAAACAAAACCTTTGATGGGAATTTTTACTGGGTCTTTGCCAATGTAACCGCCTCTATTGATGGTGATGGCAAACCCATTGGTTATTACTCTGTGCGGCGCGCGCCCAACAGAAAAGCCTTGGATATTATCACGCCCATTTATGCGGATTTGCTCGAGATGGAAAAAAGGCATGGCATGCAGACAAGTGGCACGCGTTTGCAAGAGCTACTAGACAAACAAGGCTGTGGCTACGAAGAATGGGTCAATAAACTACAACGATTATAGAGGACGCACATGTTAGGGTTGTTTGATAAAAAACAAGATGCAGCATTAAGCAAGATCGAGGAATTTGTTAATGCCATTAAAGATGGGTATTTGGAAGTGCGCATTATCGATATTGATGAGAATTGCAAATACAAAAACATCATGCATGGCTTGAATGATTTTTTAGATCAAGTGGAATCGGTTTTTAGAGAGATGAATGCTTGTGTGCAGGCAGCCAAAGATGGCAAGGATTACCGCAATATGTTTTATGGGGGTTATCGTGGGGTTTTCAAACAATATGCCGAGCATGCCGAGTCCCATGTAGAGGGAATCATTGCCTCTAATAACAATGCCATTGTGTTGCAATTAGCCGATATGGATGGTGGTGCTAAGGGCATTAGAGATGTTTTGACCAAGCTTAGCACACGCATCGATCAGTGTATAGAGAATAAGGAGTTGGCACAAAATATTGAAAAAAACTCGCTAAAAAACCAAGATGCGATCCAAAAAATCCATACCGATTTGCTCCACTTCAATGAAAATTGCACCAACATTAATGTTGTGATGGGTGAGTTGGAAAGTGGCATGGATTTTGTGATGCAAGTTACTAATGTGATTAGCGACATCGCCGATCAGACCAATTTGCTTTCCTTAAATGCTGCCATTGAGGCTGCGCGTAGCGGGGAACATGGGCGTGGGTTTGCGGTGGTGGCTGATGAGATTAGAAAATTAGCTGAGAGGGTGGCTAAGGAGGTGGGGAGCATTAAAAGCAGTTTTGGCGAGTTTAAAGGAGGGATTGACAAGTTAGGGCAGGAATTTACAGAAATTGCCCAACTGAGCACGGGGATTAACACCCACTTTGATGAGTTTTTAAAGATTTTACAGACATTTGTAACCGATAGCCACAAGAGCCTAAGCAATAATCAGGAATTGGAAATGGGGCTTTTAAATGTGATGCGCCACATCGAGTGGATCATTTTGAAAATGAATGTTTATCGGAGCGTGGTGACCAACAAGCAAGTCAATATTGAGCTAGAAAAGGCGGTCAGCCAAGATGGACTGTCCCTTATTAATGAGGTGTTAGAACATCTCAAAGCACATTATAACACACGCGAGGTAGATGACATGGTAGCGCGTTTGCGGAGTCTAGATGCAATGCCTGTCTCTTAAGGCTATGTTGTCTTAAGATCGCTAGAATCACCCCCATTTAACTTAAGGGGATGACATGAAGAAATTAGCTACGATCGGGATGGGGCTTGTTTTTTTGGGTTTTTTCATAGGCGGATTAGCCTTTGAGCGTTTTGTCTTGAGTAAGCACGCATCCAACAAGGATAAAACCCAAATCACCTTAGAAATCCAAACCACCCAAGAGGTTACACCCAAAACCTACACTACACACCTTGTTTTTAGCAGTGCAAATGCCCTACTGAGTGCGCCGGTTCTAAGCCCCCAACAAGAGGAAAGTATCAAAGCGGGCTTTTCAGAGATCAATAAGCTTGTTAAAAATGCCAACTTGTGCCATGCGACCAGTTATAGCCTCAAGCCCAACTACACCTTTGATAAGGACAACAGGCAAGTTTTGACTGGCTATAAACTCTATGCGGATATGGGCTGTAGCTTCAAAGCCTCCGCGCTATCCCAATATGAAACCTTGCGCGATAAAATTGCACAAGTGGCGGCTAAGAGCACGCTTTTTGTGCTCAATACCCCAGCCCTGCACTTCAAAACAGAAGATTTAGACTGGACTTCTTTGCAAGGTGTCTTGGTGCAAAAAGCCCAAAAACAAGCCACTTTTTGGACACAAAAACTGGGCAAGCAATGCCACATCCAACATCTTGATCTCTATGGGAATAACCCCACCACACGCTTAAGCACTCTGCCTGCTCAAAACAAAGAACACTTTTCTGACAAGTTGGAATTATCCTTAATGGCACGTTTAATGTTGGAGTGTGTTTAAAGAAAATCCAGTGCCACGCTGGGATTTCTAAACTTGGAGTCTGTGGCGCGGTTGCTCAGGCAAGACTAAAACTAATCTTGCTTGCGGAAGATAAATTTATCGATCTTAAAGAAAATGACGGCCCCGATGGTCTGCCCTAAGAAAAGATTGAGCCAAAGGGGGGTGTGCATCCACTCAAACAGAAGCATGAAGGGCAACATGACCACAGCGGAAAGCATCCAACGGAGCCAGTAAATCACAAAGAGTTTCGTTTTATACTCCATAAGGAGTTTTTTTAAAAATTCCATCCGATCCCCATACTAAGCCTACGCCAACCCGCCTCCACTCTTTTTAAACGGCGTGGAGTGTCTTATAGCTCAGATCTTGGATAAAATAGCTCGCATCGTAGTAAGCCAAATTATCCCCATCAATCAGAGCAAACGCCCCGTTAAACGAATCGATTAAGAAGCGATCCAAGGGCGTATCTTTTTGAAAATTGAGCGCAACAAAATCCCCTATCCAGCGACCTCGCCCATCTAATTTGGAATTGCGCGCACCTTGCAGATCGTAGCGCACCCAACCCGCACTAGGCAAAAAGACCTCGCTTTTCACGCCTAAAGCCAACTTATGCCCTAACTCAAAACCCTGCACCTCTCTAGCTGGAATACCTGCACTCCTGCATAGTGAAACAAAGGTAGCGGTTGTCCCATGGTCCTTAGCCCACGCATAGTAGCGATCCACGCTCTGTTTGGCAGAGAGCCCGGCCAACTCCTTTGCTTGTTTGATAGTCTCTAGATTGACTGGGATATAGCGCGTGGGTTCCAAAAAGCGCGCCAAGTCTTGTGAATCTTGGCTGGCAGAAATAGCATCTAGTTGCCACACATCCACTTGAATCTGCACGCGCTTAACGGGCTCTTGCTTGTCAAACACCACATGCAACATGGGCACCTGATCAGCGTCCCTAGCCTCCAAATGGGTATAATTGCCATGCACACGAAGATTGCTGGGTTGCTGGTAGTTTGTGGCTAGGGGGAGGGGAACCCACATTTTTGTTTGTTTGGAGGACGCTACATGGATTTCATAATCCAGGTGGAGGCGGTGTCTTTTAGACTTCGGAGAAGGGGACTGGCTAGCCCCCAAAAAGCCAGCCCCAACCAACATACCCGTTCCCATAATGCCCGTTTTGATAAAATCTCTGCGTTGCATATTTGCTCCAAACCTAATCTATGCCTTGTTTTTATGCATGCGTTTCATTTGTGCCCACAGCTCTGCAACCCGTTTGCCATAATTAGCATCGGCTTTTTTGAAGTGCTCGATTTGGCGTTTTACAATGTTATCGGGCACGCCATGCATAGAATGCACGATGTTAAGGCAAGTCCTCTCCTTTTCATCTTTGGGCATGAGGCGGTAGAGATCGCCAGGTTGGGTGTAGTAGTCTGTGTCATAATCCCTAAAATTATAGTCATAGGCAGCAAACTCATCCTCTAGCTTGGCTAAGTCTAGTTTAGGCTCTTTGGCATTGGGATCCTCTTTATAGCCCGGGAAAGAACTAGGGTTATAGTTAATCATGGAACCATAATAACCATTGGTCATAAAACCATCTCTAGAAGAGCTATGGAAGGGGCAACGGGGCGCATTCACGGGTAATTGGGTGTAATTAACGCCTAGCCGGTAGCGGTGTGTGTCCCCATAAGAGAAAAGACGGCCCTGCAACATGCGATCGGGACTATAGCCAATACCCGGGACAACATTAGCAGGGGTGAAAGCGGATTGCTCCACCTCGGCAAAATAGTTTTCTGGGTTCTTGTTGAGCTCTACAATCCCTACCTCGATCAGCGGATAATCTTTTTGACTCCAAGTCTTGGTAACATCAAAAGGATGGAAACGATAGGTCTTGGCTTCGCTCTCAGGCATCACTTGGATAGACATTCTCCATTTAGGGTAGTCGCCCCGCTCGATGGCTTCAAATAAATCCCTTTGGGCGGAATCTAGATCGTGTGCGCGCACCTTAGCAGCCTCTTCGCTGGTGAGATTCTTGATCCCTTGCATGCTTTTAAGGTGGAACTTCACCCAAAAGCGTTGGTTTTTGGCATTGATCAAGCTGAAGGTATGGCTACCAAAGCCGTGCATGTGGCGATAACCATCGGGAATACCCCGATCGCTCATCACAATGGTAACTTGGTGCAAACTCTCAGGCACATTGCTCCAAAAATCCCACACCATTGTGTTGTCCCGTAGGTTGGTTTGTGGGTGGCGTTTTTGGGTGTGGATGAAGTCGGGGAATTTGATGGGATCGCGCACGAAAAACACAGGGGTGTTATTGCCGACCAAATCCCAGTTGCCCTCTTCGGTGTAATACTTCATCGCAAAGCCACGTGGGTCCCTCTCAGCATCAGCAGAGCCTTTTTCACCTGCCACGGTGGAAAAGCGGAAGAAGCAAGGGGTTTTTTTGCCCACTTTACTAAAGATTTTAGCTTTGGTGTATTTAGTGATGTCTTTGGTAACTGTAAAAGTGCCATAAGCCCCGCTACCCTTGGCATGCACCACCCTCTCAGGAATGCGCTCGCGATCAAAATGGGCTAATTTTTCTAGAAACCAAGTGCTTTGTAAGAGCACTGGACCTCTTGGACCTGCAGTCAAAACATCTTGGTTATTGGCAATGGGCGTTCCCGTTGCGGTGGTTAAAACAACTTCTTTGTGTTTCATTGGGAAAATCCTTTATATTTTATTTAGAACCCTAGTGGATTCACCCAGAAGTGTAGCACAAAAACACTCTATCTAAGCCTTAAAAGGAAACAAAAACCCAACTAAATTCTCAAAATGTTATGTATGGTAACTATGTGGTCATTATAAGAAAAGACCCATTTTAGACGGGTCTTCAAGAAAAGCTAGAATGCGACTAGGATTCGTGTTTATTCTCGTGCTCGTGGTGCTCATGCCCGGGTTTGTGTTTGCGATCGTGCTTGTGCCCGTGTTTGCCACAGGTACAAGCCCTGCAACATCGCAATTACACCTAGCATGGCAATTACAAGACTTGACAGATAAACCGCTATTTTTATATTCTGCACGCGTCATTTTAGCAATGCGCGCTTTGATAGCTGCACGGATAGCCTCACGGCGTTTTTCAAACTCCTCCATGGTCATGTTTTCGGTGTTTTTATCCGCGGCCTTTTTTAGTTGGTCATGGAATTCCTTTTTTTGCTCCGCACCCATGCCCTTCATGCGCTTAAAGAGCTCCATTTGGTAATCTGGGACCTCATTGGGAGCCACTTTGCCCGCTAACTCGATTAGCTCTTGGTTGCTCTTATTTTTAAAAGAGACCTCATTTGCCCACAAGCCTGTGCATAAACCAGCCAAGATCAAAGACGATAAGCCCAATTTTACAGATTTCATACACACCTCCCAACACTGAAAATTTAAAAAAGAGAAAAAGACAGAAAGGAATAAAAGCATGGGTCCCAAAGGACCCTAAAGTTCCAGACTATAGACTACTAGTGTTGTGCCTCTGATTTTGGAGCTTGTTCTCCAGCACCACCACTCTTAGCAGGGGCTTTTGGCATTTCTTTGTCGCCATGTTCCATGTGTTCCATAGATCCGCCCTTACCAGTACCAGATTTCTCCATGCCTTTATGACCACCCTCATGGTGTCCGCCATGGTGTCCGTGGGCTTTGCCCTCTTTGTGAGCACCTTCCTTATGCGCTCCCCTTTTCTTTTTAGAAGCACACCACACTTTACGCACCTCACCCTTACAAACATGGACTCCGGCTAGACCCATTTCTTTGAGTTCGTCAGGAGAATGCTCTTTTGTGGCACTTTCAAATTCCTTGCGGATTTCTTCGCGCATAGCCACAAAATCTTTCTTTTTCATTTTCTTAAAGTGGGCTTCAGCTGCTTGCTTGAATTTCCATTTGAAGCTATTTTTAGCCTTGGCTGTTTTTAAGCTCTCAACATGCTTATGGACCGCTGCACGCAAATCCAAAGCATCTTCAGCTGGCACCTTACCGGCTAACTTGAGCAACTCTGGACCACTTAGACTAGAGTAATCTTTAGCGTTTGCAACACCCAAAGACAACATGCCCATCAAAAAAATTCCTAAAAACCGACGCATAAACCGACCCTTTGTGATTGAAATAAAAAACGATCGCTATTCTAGCTAGTCCTAGTTAAATATAAGCTTAATTGTGCCCTAATCTTGCACGAACAAACCCCGCAACTACACCAGTAAGTGTGTGTATAGACATTGGTGAAGTGGAACCAAAAAACACTTTCATATGTGTTGGATTGCCGGTAAAGCCAATTGAGAAGTCTTCAAAAGGCAGATGTTTTTCCACCACGCAAGCAAGAACTTCGGCACAGATTTTGAGCACCATCACCCTAAAGCTCTCTTGAGATTCTAAAATCTCTTCTGTGAGTTCAAGTGTGTGGAAAGTTTGGCTAGCAAAATTGGCCTCTATTCTCAAGCCTTACGTGCTGAAGTGCAAGACATGATCTCTTGACATACTCCCCACAACTAAAGCTAGAGGCTTTACGGTGGGTTGGTAAATCCAAGATTTTAACGCCTTTTGGGTGCTTTGGGATTCAAAGTTGGCACAGATTAAGAGTCTATCCTTGGAGATGTGTGCATCATCCCCTTTTTGGTGAGGAGGCAGGGATTGGTGAGACTCGTTGCGTTTGTTAGGGCTAGGGTGTGGTTGTCTAAAGTGTAGCTGGTCGGATCAAGTGGGCTCTTACATGCCCCATTGGCGTAGGTAAGAGAATTGGAGTCTAAAAACCCATCCATGCTTGGGACAACGCAAGGTGTTCCCCCCTCCACAGAAAGGGTTACCTTGGGTGCTAAGACTCCCTAAATGCGTGGGTTCCACCCCCTACTCTACTTCAGCATCAATCACATCATCCTCTTTTTTCTTAGATGTTTGTGCTGCCCCTTGATCCTTTTTCATCATCGCCTCGGTGAGCTTGTGCGAACTCTCCGCTAAGGCTTTCATCTTGGCTTCTACCATCTCCTTAGTTGCACTCTCATCTTTAAGAGTGGCTTCTAAATCGTTGAGCGCGCCTTGGATTTTCTCCACATCACTGGGCTCTAGACCGGCTTTGTGCTCCTCTAAGCTCTTTTTGGTTTGGTGTGCGAGGCTCTCGGCTTGGTTTTTAGCCTCCACCACCTCTTTACGGCGGCGATCTTCCTCCTTGTGCAACTCCGCATCTTTGACCATTTTTTCAATTTCGCTATCGCTCAAGCCACTCGAACCAGAGATTTTAATCTCTTGGGATTTGCCGGTGTTTTTGTCCTTAGCCGAGACGGTCAAAATTCCATTAGCGTCGATGTCAAAGGTAACCTCAATTTGGGGCACGCCTCTAGGAGCTGGGGCGATCCCGGTGAGATCAAACTTACCTAGAGACTTGTTGTCTTTAGAAAATTCGCGCTCACCTTGCAAGACCAAGATGGACACAGCAGGCTGGTTATCCTCAGCCGTAGAGAATACTTGGGCTTTTTTAGCCGGGATGGTCGTGCCTTTTTCAATGACCTTAGTCATCACCCCACCCAAAGTTTCAATGCCTAGGCTTAGAGGAATCACATCTAAAAGTAAGACATCTTTGACATCACCCTTCAACACGCCCGCTTGGATACTCGCCCCCACAGCCACAACCTCATCGGGATTAACCGACTTGTTTAAATCTTTGTTGATGAACTCCTTAACCCGCTCTTGCACTTTTGGGATACGCGTAGAACCCCCCACCATGACCACTTCTGCAATATCCCCCTTGCTCAAGCCCGCATCTTGGATCACACTATCAATTTTCTTGATGGTATCCTCAATCAAATCATCAATCAAGCTTTCAAACTTGGCACGGGTGATTTTTTTAACTAAGTGTTTAGGACCACTCGCATCCGCTGTGATAAAGGGCAGATTAATTTCGCTCTCTTGTGCGGAACTGAGTTCCTTTTTAGCATTCTCGCTAGCTTCCTTCAAGCGTTGCAACGCCATAATGTCCTTTTTAATGTCAATCCCGTTCTCGCTTTCAAATTCTTTGGCGATGTAGTCGATCACGCGGTTGTCAAAGTCATCGCCTCCCAAGAAAGCATCCCCACCAGTGGCCAAAACCTCTACGACGTTGTCGCCTGTTTCAAGCACAGTAACATCAAATGTCCCTCCGCCCAAGTCATAAACCATGATCTTTTCAGATTCTTTTTTGTCCAAGCCATAGGCAAGGGCAGCTGAAGTAGGCTCATTGATGATACGCAACACATTTAAACCCGCAATGGTGCCCGCCTCTTTAGTGGCTTTTCTTTGGCTGTCATTAAAATAAGCGGGCACGGTGATCACCGCCTCTGTAACAGGTTCGCCTAAATAGCTCTCAGCATCCTCTTTGAGTTTCATTAAAATTTTAGCCGAGATTTCTTGGGGGGTGTAGGTTTTGCCCGCAACTTCTATGGCACAAGCCCCATTGCGATCCACGATTTTATAGGGCAAACGTTTTTTAGCCTCTTGTGCCTTGTCTTCATTGCTCATCAACCCCATGATTCGTTTGATCGAATAGATCGTTTTTTCCGGGTTGGTAACCGCCTGGCGTTTAGCACTCTCACCCACTAAGATTTCACCTTTATCGGTGAAAGCCACCACTGAGGGGGTTGTGTTCTTGCCCTCTTTGTTAGCGATGATTTTTGCCTCATTGCCCTCATAAACTGCCATTGCAGAGTTTGTTGTGCCTAGATCAATACCGATCACTTTTGCCATTTTATATCCTTTGTATTAAGATTAATTGTTTTTAGCGATGCTCACCATCGCAGGGCGCAATAAACGCTCTTTATACTTGTAGCCTTTTTGGAAGACCTCTACAATCTCCCCTTCCTGCTTATGCTCTGCGCTCACATGCATGACCGCATTATGCACGCTGGGGTCAAATTCTGCCACGCACTCCACACACTCAATGCCATGTTTGGCGAGTACTTCATGCATTTTGTGCAAGGTGAGTTCTAACCCTTTAGAGATGGGTTGTGCCTCTCTGGTTTCCTCCTCTTTTTGTGCGCTCTGCAAAGCGGCATGCAACGCATCAATCACGGGCAAAAGATCGTTAGCGATTTTTTCATAGGCGTATTCTAACGCCATCGCCTTGTCTTTTTCTAGCCTTTTCTTAGCGTTTTCAAAATCCGCATGGGTGCGCACATATAAATCTTGCGCCTCCTTGAATTTGAGTTGGTAGTCAATCTCTGGTTTTTCAGATTTATCCAAATTAGGTTGGATAATCTCTCCCTCTCGATCCACCACTTCTTCATTTTCTGCCATTCTCTTCCCTTTCACTTAAGATGCACGCGTGATCGCGCTGTAAAACCCCTCAAAATCCCGCTCCAAGCTCCCCACACAAAGCATTTTACTTTTTAGCCCTTGTGTTGTGATGGATTGCACCACCCCCAAAAAGCCCAAGGGCAAAATACGCTCAAAGTGCAAGCCCTGCTTGAGATGCCAAAAAACACTCCCCTCGCAAATTTCCAAAAATAGCTTTTCATGCTTGGTTTGGGCTAGCAAGAGCTGGGCTAGAGCACAGAGTCCAAAATAAAAACGTTCTTGATAGAAGTTCTTAATTTGCTTGGCCAGACTGGTGATACACACTAATAACGCAGCATCTTGGATAGCCTGACACCCCAACCCCACCAAGTCTTTTAAAAAGGACTCGAGTTTCTTGCTATAGGCTAGCAACATCTGAGTCGCCCCAAAATCCAGGATCAAAAAGCGTTCTTGGAAGTTATAGACACCTAGCAAGATGGCTTGTTTGTAACGCTCAACAAAACTAAAGATTCCATAGCGGACACTGGCTTCTTGGATTTTACTCAGATCCACTTCTAAGAGTGTGGCGGTGTCTAACTTGGCACGCCAATAGTCTTTGAGGGCTTGGGTGGTGGGGATACGCCCACCACTGGTGTGGCTTTGACGCAATGCTCCCTCAGAAGTGAGGCGTTTAAAATAATTGCGGATGGTGGCAGAAGAAATCTGCATGTCCTCTCCTTGCAAGAGCAGACGCAAACTCTCCGATCCAATGGGCGTGTGGCTATCTAGGTAAGCTTTAATAAAAGCCTCTAAAAGCCACTCTTTTTTGACACTCATCAAATCCAACCTTTCCAAATCTTTTAAACCAAGTGCATTATAGCATGGAATTTGCAAATTTTAGCATTCTTTTTCAAATATTGCTAAGATTTAGGGCTTAAAATCCAAAACTTGATAGCAGTTATATCAATTTATATTACTTATTTAATTAATAATACTTGCTATAAATGGCATTTATTAAAGAATAAAAAAGTCCGTAGAGGGCAAAATAAGCCCGTGCTAACCATGCCTGTATCTAAATTTAGCCTTTTAGGCTAAAATGCCCAAAAAACTTAAAGGAGACTTCAAAATGAAGGCAAAAGTGATGGTGTTAGCCACAGGCGGGACGATTGCTGGAGGGAGTGAGAGTCAGATTAGTGGGGCTTATACTAGTGCCACAATGGGCATTGATCGCATATTAGAGGCATTGCCACCACTCCACCATGTCGTAGATATTGAGGGTGAACAGATTGCCAATGTGGGCTCTCAAGATATGGATTGGGGTATTTGGTTTAAATTATTAGAACGCATTGAAACCTTGGCGCAACAAGAGGCGATCAAAGGTTTCGTGATCACGCATGGCACAGATAGCATGGAAGAGAGTGCCTATTTTTTACACCTCACGCTCAAAACTTCTAAGCCTGTGGTGCTAGTGGGGGCGATGCGTAATGGATCAAGTATGAGTGCTGATGGCCCACTGAATTTATACAATGCGGTAGCAGTGGCTTTGAATAAAGAAAGTGTGGGTAAGGGCGTTTTGGTGGTGATGGATGATGAAATCCATTGCGCGCGCGAGGTGGTGAAAACCCATACGAGTAGTGTCCATGCTTTTTGCTCGCCTAATTGTGGCAAGATAGGGAGTATTTATTATGGGAAGGTGCATTTTTACATGCAGTCTTTGAGAAAACACACCCTGCAAAGCGATCTGGGTTTGGAGAAAATCCAAGAATTGCCTAAGGTAGTGGTGATCTATACCCATGTGGATTGCAAAGTATCTCTGTTAGAAAATGCGATCATCAATGGGGCTAAGGGGATTGTGGTTGCGGGTATGGGGAATGGCAATCCGGGGAGTGCACTCTTAAATGCGATGGGCAAGGCGGTTAAGGAAGGTGTGGTTGTTGTGCGTGCGAGCCGCACAGGGGGCGGACTTGTGAGCTCTACAGAGGTTGATGATGCCAAATATGGTTTTATCACCCCCGATAATCTCAACCCACAAAAGGCACGGGTTTTATTGCAACTAGCCTTGTTAAAAACCAAGGATGTGGCCAAAATTCAAGAGTTTTTCCACACACATTGATCCGGTATGCGGGGCGGTTAGGATCGCCAAGTTTGGCTATGGGGGGCTTTTCAGGCGTGCAAGAGTCTAATTAGATCGTTAAAAAGCCCAATGGCCATCAGTGTAATTAAAATCCCCAAACCAAGCATGTTGAGAGCTTGGATACTCTTAAGACCGATCTTTTTGCGCGCCAAGCTTTCATAGAAAACAAATAAAATCTGCCCACCATCGAGCATGGGAATGGGTAAAAGATTGAGAATGCCCAAGTTGATCGAGATAAACGCCACACTCAAGAGCAAAATACTCCAATCGCTTTGGTGCGCCATAAAATCCACAATACCCACTACAGAGCTTAACTCTGAGACACCCACCACGCCTACAATTAACTTTTCTAAGCCTTGGAGCACAAGGCCAACCATGCCCACTAATTGCGCTCCAGCGTGCTTAAAGGCCCCTAATACGCTATAGCGCAACACCACAAAGGCTTGAGCGGGTGCGATCCCAATGGCTTTGCTTGCCACATGTTCATGGAAAATATTTGTACGCTCTTGGGTGATGGGTGTGATGGGGAGGGTTAGGGTTTGTGTGCCACGCTTGAAGGTTACTTGTAAAGTGCCTTGAGATTTTTGGACGGCCTTTGTGAGGGCTTGCCAATCAGCAATGGGGTCGCCATTGATAGCTAAGATGCGATCTTGAGCTTGCAATCCAGCTTGCACAGCAGGCATGTTGGGTATCAAAGACCCCACAATAGGGGCTAGACTCTTTTGCCCGATTAGATTTAAACCTGAGTAAATCCCAAAGGCTAACAAGAGATTAAATAGGGGTCCAGCCATCAAAATAGCGATTTTTTGCAAGGGAGTCTTGCTATTGTAGCTATCTGGCTCTAAAGAGGGGTTTTCAAAGTCCTGTCCCTTGAGTTTGACATACCCCCCCAAAGGGATGAGCGAGAGGGCGTATTGGGTTTCGCCATGCATTTTAGCCCAAATTTTCCGCCCAAAGCCAATACTAAAAACCTCCACATGCACGCCACACGCCCGCGCCACCAAAAAATGCCCCAATTCATGGAAAAAAATCAAAAAACCCAGAGCCACTAAAGAAAATAACAAACTCATGGATTGCGCACCATTTGGTAATATTTGATCACATAATCCATGCCCGAATACAGAGTTGCAAACAGTGCTAGGGCGACCAAATAATGCCCCACCACGACACTACCAATACGCCAATCAGCCAGCAAAGAGCTAATCGCGCAGATTTGCAAGAATGTTTTATACTTGCCCAAGCGACTCACGGCAATGTGCTTGCCCATATTAGAAACAGAAACGCGCAAACCAGCGATGAAAAATTCGCGCCCTAAAATCACAAAGGGCACCCACGGATTAATGCGGTTCAAATAGACTAAACCCAAAAAAGCCGCCAAAATCAAAATCTTATCGGCCAAAGGGTCAAAGATTTCGCCAAAAAGAGTTTTGAGCTGATAATTGCGGGCAATGTAACCATCTAAAAAATCTGTGAGCGCAGCGAGTAAAAAAATCAAGGCTCCCATAGAATTTAAGGTCGTCTGGGATGCCTTAAAAAAATGGGGGGCGTGGAGGATAAAGAACAGTAAAAAGATAGCCAAAACAATGCGCAAAATGGTGAGGATATTGGGGATGTGGCGGATCATGCCTCGCATCGTTTTAAGGTGTGGAGATTTGTTTGAGTCTGACAAAACCCAAAAAGATCATGCCCCAGCCAACCACCATACTCGCAACAAGTAAAATACCCCAATTTGCAACAAGAGTGGGTCCTAGATTGGCTAGGAGGAACAACAACCCCAAAGCCCCCCCGATGAGCAACACACCCCGTTTAAAGGCGCGATCTTGGGTTACACGGCTCAATTCATCAAAAAGTCGGTAGCTATAGTAGAGGTATAAAAGAAAAGTAATGGATTTGATGTGGAACAATTGATCTAAGCTGGCTTTGGGGAAAAGTATTAGGGCTACCAAGGAAAGAATCGCATCGGCAATGTAGGGGAAGGCGATACAGCGAAAAATCAACAAATTACGGCTCACTTTTGCCAGCTTGTAATAGCCCATAACTTGGAACACAAACACGACTAACATGCAAAATAGCAACACACGCATAAGGGGAGAGGTGAAAAATCCGCCCAACTGCTCTGCATGCCCCCCGCTTTTTTGCAACCAAGCAGCCAAGCCAAAGAATGCCCCTAAGGTGGTGAGAGCTAAGAGAACATGGGCAACTAAGATAGTCCTACGGGCAATCTGGAAGTCCTTGTTTTCTTGGATGTGGATGGTCATGGAAACTCTACCACGCTAAAATCATGGATGGACTAAGTATTTGCACCGTTTAAAGACCAATTACAGATTTTTTGATCGATGCTAGATGAGATCTCATGGGAGGGATAGCCCTCCACTCTTTTCTTCCAGCTTTCCCAATAAACGTTTAAAATGTATCGCGTGGCTTCGATCTCATTGCGCTTAGAAAATCCCCGATTCTTGTTCCACTTACATTGGAAAGGTAGGTTATTGCCAGTAGAATTTAAGGTTTCAATGCGTTTTAGGGAAGTCCAAAAACAATCTTTGGGGTCATTTTTATTCACAACCAAAAAATAATAGTCATAGCCCAATTTAAGTTGTTCGGCTAAAATAGCATGGAATTTCTCCCAAGGGGTGGGCAGGTTTTGCACGCCCGTTAAGGCATAACCCATGCCCAATTTGGCAGAAATGTTGTCTGCGCTATTGTTGTTGAGGTCCGAGACCTTGATGTTGACAAAAATCCCTTGGGAGTCCTTGACAATCTTAAAATCATACCAACAACGAGGGGGGGACATTTGCACCTCTGAAAACTTGTCAGTCAAGACAGCCAAAATTTGGTCCTCGTGGCTAATGGAATTGATGCGTCCATCTCGATTACTTGCATTCAAAACGACCGGCTTTTGTTTGAGGTAAGCGATGATATTATTCAAATAAGTTAGCATCAACTAAAGCCTCCTGAAGTGATTTTTGAGAAAAAATGTAGCGCCCACCCGTTACAAATCCCATATCTTCCCAATTAATTTCATTCAATGTATGGAGAGCATGCTTTAAATCCAATCCCTTTTTTGGGAAGAGTGCTAACACAGATCCATCCCATCGATTGCACTCGTTGATAAAAAAAGGGTTTGCATTCCTTGTTTTGCAATTCACATAAACCCGCGGCTCATTAAATCTGAAATTGACAGGCCGCCCCCAAGCCCACCAATTTTCTGCTGTAAAGTGCTTGATTTTGCGCTGGATCAAAATTTCCTTATACGGTTCTAAGACCCGATCAGGCCTTTCATAAATCATCTTTTTAAGCTTACCACTTTTGGCTGTTTGCGAACACACAAACGCATCGCCATTTTCATGTTCAAATAATTCATCCTTGCCACTGACCGCCCCTACCTTTATCTCAAAGTAGGCACCAATGGGCTTTACGTTTGTTGTCTTATGAAAAGAGAGGATACCATCCCTAATGAGCAAGTGCCGCTTACCATAGAAGGTATTGGTTAAATAAGAAAAATTGCCCTTTTCATATCTAAAAATACACACATTGGGACAGGCACCGCCAAAAAACTTTTGATCACCATAATCATAGAAATCGGTTATCGTCCCGTGTTCATAGAGCAAATGATTGACATATCTAGCAGAAGTGAGTTTGATGAAGTCTCTAGGCACAATAAAAATCATCTCACCATGCTTCTTGAGATGGTGGAAGCATTTTTCAAGGAAGTAAAGGTAAAGGTTCGTGCGCGCTCTGATCGCTGTTTTATGAGCGATCTTAAATAATCTACGATCGACATAGGGTGGATTGCCAATGATGGTGTCAAATTTTTCGCTGACGGGGTAGTCAAAAAAGTCAATGTTGAGCACCCTTTCATCACAAATCACGCTCCTATCTAATTCAATGAAAACAGCGTTGTTATCCAGCCGTGCATTAAAAGCCCCATTGCCACAAGAGGGTTCTAGCAACCGACCATTTTTGTAACGGATGAGCGATAAACACTGATTTACAAGCTTTTGAGGAGAAAAAAACTGCCCGAGTTCCCTCTTTAAATCAAGTCCCATCGCACCCCGTTTCAACACTCTGTATTGCCAGTTTGTATAATAAAACATTGTTCCTATTTAAAAGTGGTGCCCCCATCGACCACAATGGTCTGCCCTGTAAGCCATGCGCTTTGCTCGGGGTCGCACAAGAAATACACCGCCCCGGCTAGGTCGGTGGGGTTGCCCATGCGTTTTAGAGGGGATTGCTCCTCCACTTTGGCTTTGATCTCAGTGTAATCGGGGAAGGCTTTGAGTGCATCCGTGTCGATGGGCCCGCCACTCACGGCATTCACCCTAATGCCAAATTCGCCCAAATCCACAGCGGCGTATTTGACCATCGTTTCGACCGCATTTTTAGAATTGCCATGCCCAGCGTAATTGGGCATATAAACTAGGTTGCCCGTAGAGCTTAAGGACACAATCGCGCCCCCGCCCACAAGTTTCATGCGTTTAGCTGCCTCTTGCGCCCCCACCACAAAGGCTAAGACCGTGGCGGTGTAGATGTTGTTTAGACCTTTAGGTTTAAGACGCATAAAAGGGGCAAACCCGCCCACCACAGAGCGCCCATAAATGATCGCATTGGATACAAAAAAATCTACCCGTTCAAAGTCGGTGTCAATTTGCTTAAAAAGATCCACATATTGCTCGGGCTCTAAAATATCCAAATGATAGGGCTTGGCTTTGATTTTATAGAGTTCTTGCACTTCGGTGGCGATCCGCTGGGCTTCCTCTTGGTTCTTGTTGTAGGTGAAAGCCACATTCACACCATTTTGGGCAAAGCGGTATAAAATAGCCCTACCAATGCCCCGAGTCGCTCCACTCACCACTAGGGTTTTACCCCGCATGCCCATCTCATTCATTTTAATACCTCATATTTCTCTAAAATGGTTTCCAAGTACTGCATATGCTCAGCACTGGGTGCCACTAGCGGGAGTCTATAAGTTAAATTTTGGATCAGACCCGCCATGTACATTAGTGCCTTCACTGGAATCGGATTGGTCTCACAAAAAAGAGCCGTGTTGATCTCATAGAGTTCGTTTTGAATCTCCTTGGAGGTGTCCCAATCCTTCTCCAAGCACGCCTGCACCATGCCAGCAATTTTATTAGGAAGCAAGTTCCCTGTAACAGAGATCACCCCCACCCCGCCACTTGCCATGATGATGTGGTTTAATTTGTCCTCTCCGCTGTAAATTTGGATATCCGGGGCAAAGTGTACTAAATCCACCAGTCTTTGGGCCATGCCCGATGCCTCTTTAATCCCGATGATATTTTCCACATTTTGGAACAAACGCACTGCAGTAGAAACCTCGATTTGTACGCCTGTGCGCCCGGGCACATCATAGAGAATCAAAGGAATCTCCACAGATTGAGCGATACTCTTGTAATGTTGGTAAAGCCCCTCTTGAGTGGGGCGGTTATAATAGGGACTCACGCATAAAATCCCACTAGCCCCGCATTTTTGGGCAAACTTAGCAAGCATGATCGACTCGCTGGTGGCGTTACTCCCCACACCAGCTAAGACCTTGATGCCTTTGGGTTTGCACACCTCTAGGGCGATCTCAATGCAACGCATGTGTTCTTGGTGGGTGAGTGTGGCTGATTCGCCTGTGGTGCCAACCGGCACGCAAGCATCCATACCTAGCCCAATTTGGCGCTCAATAAGGGAGGCATAAGCACTCTCATCCACTTCCAAATTTTCCTTAAAGGGTGTGATTAGGGCACTGAGGGCATGCATGGGCACTTCTTAGGGTTTGAGTGTTACAACACTATAGGCTTCATCGCGAAAATACTCGTTAGCTACACGCACAATGTCTTTGATCTCTAGGGCGTTAAATTCCTCTTGGTACTGTGCCATGTCCTTGATGTCTCCTTGTGTCAAGTATTCGGCAAACATTTCGGCTACATCAGAGGAATCTTCTAAGCTAGCGATGAAGTCCGCGCGGTTATTCACCTTGACCTTGTCTAGCTGTTGTTGGGTGATACCCCCTTTTTTGATGTTATCAATAATGGCTAAGATTTCTTTGCGGATTTGGGAGGCCTCCACATGTTGGTTGGCCCCCGCCACAAATAAAAACACACTGGCATCCTTGAGCTCCATATTTTGGGCAAACACCTGAGAGGCTAGGCGTTTTTGATCCACCAAGCCTTTTTTCAACAAACTGCTATCCCCCTCGCTGAGCAACTTAGCCAGTGCATTGAGGGCAACCTGATCTTTGTGCAAAAACGGCGGGACTTTCCACCCAAGGGCGATCCACTCTAAAGATAAATCTTTTTTGTGAATGACGGTCTCACGCAAACCATTTTGGATGGGCTCTTGGGTATAGACTTTGGGGATGGTGGTTGTGGTTTTGTTCTTGATGGGACCAAAATATTTCTTAGCCTGATCAAAAACCTGTTTGTAGTCTAAATCCCCCACCACGAGCAAAATTGCATTCTTGGGCTGGTAATAGAGGGAATGAAACGCCCTAATGTCCTCAATATTCCAGTTTTTAATATCCTCCATAAAGCCAATGGGTGTCCAGTGGTAGGGGTGATAGACAAAAGCCGTGTTGAAAAAGCGGAAGTAGAGATACCCTAGCGGGGAATTGTCCGTGCGCCATAATCTCTCCTCTGCCACAACTTGCCGTTCGGGTAAAAACTCATCTTCTTTGAGTTGCAAAGAACCCATCATGTCGGCAAATAATTCCAAAGACTTTTCCAGATTCTCATTGCTGGCTTTAATAAAGTAACGGGTGTAATCAAAGCTAGTAGAAGCGTTGCTCACCCCTCCAAAACTCTTAACAATGGCATCAAACTCGCCCTCTTTTAAGTGCTTGGTGCTCTTGAAATTCATATGCTCCAGCATGTGGGCGATCCCACTCTTGCCCATTCTTTCATTGCGTGAGCCTACCTTGTAAAGAACATTTACCTCAATCACGCCACTTTTATTTTTCAGGGGTACTGCCACGACTTGTAAGCCATTGTCTAAAATTGTGGTGTAGTGTGATGGCAAATAAGTGTGGTGCTCTTGTTTTTGTATTGCTTCTGCGCGCATGATCACTCCTGCTAGTGCTAAAGTTAAAACCTGCCCCAAAAAAGTCCTCAATCCCCGTCTTATCCTACCCATGATCGACCCCGATAGCTTCTTGAATAGAGCGCAAACCATCTCTTTGGAGTAATTTTACTATATCTTGCTTGATTTGTCTACAGATTAGCGGTCCTTGATAAATAAAAGCACTGAAGATTTGCACAAAATGCGCCCCCATTTTGATCCGTTCATAGGCTTCTTTACCATCGCTAATCCCCCCCACCGCCACCAAAATGGCCCGCCCAAAAAACGCCCTAGCCACCTCTGCAAACACTGCCCTAGCCTTAGCCTCCAAAACACGCCCACTAATCCCCCCAAAGTTTTTAGCTCCGGATAACAAGCTATAATCTGTGGTGGTGTTGGTGGCGATGATCCCGCGCGCACCCTTGTCTAGGGCAATTTGGCAGATTGCTAAAAGCGTGTCTATGGGCATATCGGGGGCAACTTTTAAAAATAAAGGCTTGTGGGTGTACCCAACTGCCATGCTAAAAAGTTCGCCCACAAAGCTCTCATTTTGCAAATCTCTTAGATTTTTGGTGTTGGGCGAGGAGAGATTAAACACATAGTAATCTCCCACGCCCAAACTGGCTTGCAAGCCTTGTTTGTAATCCTCTAGGGCGTGCTCTAGGGGTGTATTTTTATTTTTGCCTAAATTGATCCCCACAACACTTTTTAAGGGCTTGATGTGCTCCAAACGGGATACAAGGGGTATAATGCCTTGGTTGTTAAAACCCATCGCATTTTGTAAGCTCTCTTGTTTGGCAAAACGGAAAAGTCTAGGTTTGGGGTTGCCAAATTGCCCCTTTGGAGTAACACTGCCCACCTCAATGTTCCCAAAGCCCAACACATCTAAACCTGCTAGCATGCGCGCGTCTTTATCAAAGCCAGCTGCTAGGCCGATGGGGTTAGGCAGTTTTAAATCTAAAAAGCTAGTCTCTAACAACGGGCTTTCAAAACGGCTAAAGAACCAAGGGCATGCTCCCAAAATGCGCAAAGCTTGGGTGGCTAGGGCATGCGCGTGCTCAGCCTCCAAACAAAAAAGCCCCTTTTTAAGTTGACCATAATCAAACATGCTCTTCTACTTCTTGCTCATAAAAGGCTTGGGCGTTAAAGGACTCGCCCACGCTGGGCATTTTACTATAAGACCCATCGGGGTTGAGCTCATAAGCTTTCACATTGTCTTTAAGCTGGATGTGCAAGATTCGCATCAGTTTTTGTTGGATTGCCTTAGAAGTGGCGGGCACGAGCAATTCGACCCGTTTTTCTAGGTTTCTGGGCATCATATCGGCACTGGAAAAATACACCTTGGCGCGATCGTGGGCAAAATAATAGATTCTAGCATGCTCTAAATACTTGCCCACAATAGAGAAAACCCGAATATTTTCGCTCAAACCCTTAATCTGTGGGCGCAAGCAACAAATCCCCCGAATGATGAGATCGATTTTAACCCCCGCACATGAGGCTTCATACAGGCATTTAATAATGGTGGGATCAACAAGCGCATTGGCTTTAAAAATAATGCGCCCTCTTTGTTTGAAGCGCATTTCTTCAGCGATCATCGCCATAATTTTGGGCTTGATCTGCATGGGAGCCATATAAAGGGTTTTAAGCCCAATTTCAGCCGCCACGCCGGTGCTCAAGGAGTGGAAGAGCTTTAAAATATCATAGGCAATTTGTTTGTTGGAGGTGAGTAGGCTTAAATCGGTATAGACTTTTGCTGAGGCGGTGTTGTAATTGCCCGTGCTCAAATGTACATATTCTTTAAGCTGTGCCCCCACTTGGCGCACCACAATGGCTAATTTGGCATGCACCTTGAGTCTAGGTACGCCATAGATCACATGCGCCCCAGCATTTTCTAGGGCTTGTGCCCAGTGCAAATTATTTTCCTCATCAAAGCGGGCTTTGAGCTCGACCAAAACGCTAATTTGTTTGGTGTGGGCAGCCTCTGTTAAGGCTTTGACAATGGGGGATTGCTTGCCCACTCGGTATAAAGTCATGCGGATCGCCACGACATCTTTATCCCTAGAGGCGTTTTCAATAAAATGCACGATGGGATCGAAACTCTCATATGGGTGGAATAAAAAAACATCTTGTTTGTCCAGCAACTCGAAGATTGCTGCGTTGTCTGTGAGCAAATCCATCCCATTCAGCGGGGCTAGGATTTTGGGGTAAAAAGTGGGGGATTTGAGCGCATCATAGCCCCTAAGATTAACTAATTCCCACAAAGAGCCTAAATTAAGCAGTATATCGCTTTTATAAATATCCTTTGTAACCCCAAACATCTTATGCTCAATAAATTCCAGCAAATCGGCATTACCCTCGCTCACTTCCAAACGCACTACATCACCCCGATCCCGCGTGCGCAAACCCTCGCTAATCAGCTCAGCTAGGTCATGCCCCTCATCCTCGATAATCTCCATGTCTGCATCACAAGTTACACGGAAAACCATGCTCTCCAGCACACTGTGTTTTTCAAAAAGTAAAGGAGCAAATTGTTTCACCACTTGTTCCACAGGCACAAAGACACCCTTTTCAACAGGGATAAAGCGTTTTAAAAGGGCGGGGATTTTAATGATCCCATAGGCTTTATGGGCATAATTGAGGTGTTGCAAGCCCAAAATGAGCCCAAAACTCAAATTACTTAAAAAGGGGAAGGGGCGGGCGGGGTCTAAAATGATGGGGACAACAACTGGATAAAGATAATTATCAAAATAGGCACGGAGCTTTTCGGTGTTCTTGGTACTCAACTCTTCGACACTCTGGATCGCCAAATGTTGCTGGGCTAATTTCTCCTTGAGTTGTAAAAACTGCTCTTGCACGATTTTTTGTTCGGCGACTAGATAACTGCGGATGCATTCTAGTTGCTTGCCATGCCCCATTTGCAAACCCTCTTGCACCACGCTATGATCGTAAAGGTGCTTCAAGCCTGCCACACGGATCATGTAAAACTCGTCTAGATTTGTGCCATAGATGGCTAAAAATTTAAGTCGTTCCAATAGGGGCAAACCCCCATCGCAAACCTGATCCAACACCCGTGTGTTAAAACGCAACCATGAGAGTTCGCGGTTAAAATACAAATCTGGTGGTAATTCCATCCATAGCTCTCTATGACAAGGTGGTTTATTTTAACAAAAGATCAGCTAATTTGGCAAATTAGGTCATTCTAGCTAACATGGGAACACACCAACGATAGGAGACTCATGCAAACTTTTAGCACGCTCATGCAAGAGTGGCTTTATGGCGATCAAGGCTATTATAGAACTGCCAAAATTGGGACACAGGGGGATTTTTACACCTCTGTGAATGCGAGTCGTTGTTTTGGCGGAACTTTAGCTTTTTATTTGTTATCTCTCTTAGAACAAGGGGTTTTGGATTTGCCCTTAAGCGTGGTGGAGATTGGCGCAGGGGAGGGATATCTGTTGCAAGATGTGGTGTTATTCTTGCGTGATCTGAGTTGTGGCGTTTTGGAACATACTGCCTTTTTAAGCGTCGAGCCCTTGAACGCATTGGCCACTTTGCAACAACAACGCCTCCAAAAAATCCAAACTAATTTAATCGGTGTGCCCAGCCTAGAGGCGTTAAGACCCCATCTCCGAAAAAGCACATTTGTCTATTGCAATGAGTTATGGGATAGTTTCCCCTGTCAAGTGTGCCAAGACTCCCAAATGCTCTATGTGGATTCTTTCAAGCCCATCTGGAGACCCCTTAGCCAAGAGGTTTTAGATTTTTTGTCCCACACACACCCACCAGAAAAGATCGCCCATTTTAAAGGTTGTGTGCCCCTCACATGGGAGGACTACGTTAAAGATTTGATCCCCAGTTTGCAACAAAGCCAAAAATGGGTGCTGGTGGGTTTTGATTATGGGCAATATGGCGCGCGCGGGGGCGTGGATTTGCGGGCTTACACCCAACACAGGGTGCTAGACTTTGCCGATATTTTAGCAAACCTAGAGGGCTACTACCAACAAGTGGATTTGACCTATGATATTGATTTCCAGCTTTTAGAAACGTTATTCCACAAACAAGGAGCCCACACGCTTTTTTACGGGACACAAAGTGCGGCCCTTATTAAAATGGGACTGACTCGGCTTTTGGAATTATTAGAACAAAACACCCCCTTTACCCTCTATTCCAAAGAAGCCCTCAAAGCTCGATCGCTCATTAGCCCCGAGGGTTTTGGCGAACGCTTTAAGGGATTGATTCTGGGCTCTCATTCAAAATCACCAAAAATTACCAACGATTCAACAGAACTTTACCAATGAGTGTTAAAATGGCGGTTCATTTTTATTAAAGGATTGTTATGAGAAATGTTTTTTTGTCCGCTCTGCTCGCTCTAGGTCTGGTCGCTTGCCACAAAGAGGGAAACACGCCTAAAAACCACCCACACGAGTCGCAAGATAGTACTAAACAACACCAGGGTGCAGGTGAAGATAAACCTGCTGTGCAAGAAAAATCACTCTTGCAAGGTGAAAAATAGGGCATGAGGGAGTTTTTGTGTTTAGCTGGTTTTGCTTTTGTGCTGGTAGGTTGTTGCCATTGCACACCACAGACCAAACAAGACAAACAAGAAGAAAAATCTTTGGCTAATCAAAAAACACTTATCCATGGGAAGCGTTGAAATGGTCGGAGTAGCGGGATTCAAACCCACGACCTCACCCACCCCAAGGGTGCGCGCTAATCAGGCTGCGCCATACTCCGCCAAAAAGGAGTGGCATTCTAACACAAGTAAAATTAACTCTAACTTATAAATACGCATCTGCCTCCTAGCGTTCCCCTTATATCTTGTTACTAAAAACCACAGACAAGCTCCGAGTGGCTATTTTTCACCCAAAAACCCCGATCCATACCCTTTGATTGTGATTCTTGTGCCACAATAGCACACCGGCAACTTTAGAGAGGAGATACAGGTGAAACAACACATTGATTTGAACAGCGACATGGGCGAGTGTTTTGGTCCGTGGATTATTGGGGATGGGGTGGATGATGCAATTATGAAGCTCATTAGCAGTTGCAATATCGCGGCCGGCTTTCATGCTAGCGATCCTAGTATCATGCGCCACTGCGTGGCTAATGCCTTAGAAAATGGCGTAGAAATTGGGGTACACCCGGGTTTTAGGGATTTAGTGGGCTTTGGGAGGCGGCATATCGTGGCTAACCCCACCGAGCTAACCAACGACTGCCTCTACCAGCTAGGGGCGTTGCGTGAGTTTGTGCATTTTCTAGGGGGCAAACTGCACCACTTCAAGCCCCATGGGAGTTTGTACATCCATGCAAGCAAGGATCGCGCCTTTTCTGAAGAGCTTATCAGCACTCTGCACAAAATTGACCCCCATTTGCCCCTGTATTGCATGCAAGGCACCATCACCCACCAAGTCGCTCAAGAACTCAAACAACCCTTTGTGCGCGAGTTTTATGGGGATCGCGATTATGGCGAGGATGGGCAGTTGGTGATGGTGCGCCGTGCGCGCGCCTACACCCCTGAAGAGGTCGCTAATAAGGTCTTGCAAGCCTGCAAGGAGGGCACAGTCAAAACGGTAACCGGTAAGGTCATTGAGGTAGATTTTGACTCGGTGTGTATCCATAGCGACACCCCCGGGGCGCTCTCTTTGATCAGCGCGACTAAAAAACTCTTAGAAGAACATGGCATTGCCATCCAAAAACCCACCATCCACCACCCTTAAGGAGAGATCATGCACGAAGTGATTAGCCCCATCCCCGGGACCTTTTATCGCAAACCCAACCCCGATGCCGCCCCCTTTGTAGAGGTGGGCTCTGAAGTCCATGAAGACACCATTGTCTGCCTAGTGGAGGTGATGAAAACCTTCAATGAGATCAAAGCCGGAGCCAAGGGCAAGATCAAAGAGATTAGGGCAGAAAACGAGCAGTTTGTCAATCCGGGCGATGTGTTGTTTGTCGTGGAGTAACCCATGGCTTACACCCCTCAGAAAATTAAAAAAGTCTTGGTGGCTAACCGGGGCGAGATCGCCGTGCGCATCATCCAAGCCGCCCATGAGCTCAATATGAAAGCCGTGGCGATCTACACCGATGCCGATCAGGGCAATTTGGCTTCTCAACTTGCCGATGAAGCCTACCGCGTGGGCGAGAACCTAGCCCATAAGAGTTATCTCAATATAGACAAGGTGTTAGAGATCGCCAAGCAGGCGCAGGTGGATGCGATTCATCCGGGTTATGGCTTTTTGAGCGAGAACGCCCAATTTGCTAAACGGGTGGAGGAGGCGGGGATCATCTTTGTAGGACCTTCTAGCAGACTTATTGAGACAATGGGCGACAAGGCAAAAGCCCTGCAACAGGCAAAAAAAAGCCAAGTGCCCACCATGCCAAATAGTCCCGTGCTAGAGAATGTGAATCAGGCTCTAGAAGAGGCGCGTGCCATTGGCTATCCCTTGCTCATTAAAGCCATTGCAGGGGGTGGGGGCAAGGGGATTAGGTTGGTGCAAGATGAAGCCCAGCTCATCACTCAATTTGAAATCGCTACCGCTGAAGCGCGCGCGGCTTTTGGCAATGGGGGCGTGTATTTAGAAAAGTATTTGCAAAACGCCAAACACATTGAGGTACAGGTGCTAGGCGATGGGGAGCGCGTGATTCATCTGTACGATCGCGAGTGTTCTTTGCAACGGCGCAGGCAGAAGGTGCTAGAAGAAGCCCCCAGCCCTAGCCTAGATTGCCAAACACGAGAAGCCTTGTGCGCGAGCGCGGCGCGCATGGCTAGCGATGTAGGCTATAAGGGCGCGGGGACTTTGGAGTTTTTATACGACACGCAAAGCAAGGGGTTTTACTTCTTGGAGATGAATACCCGTATCCAAGTCGAGCACGCCATTACAGAGATGGTGACCGGGATTGACATCGTGCGCCAAATGTTGCGCATCGCCGATGGCGAGCCCTTGGCTTACCAACAAGGGGACATTTCTTTGCGCGGGCATTCTATTGAGGTCAGAATCAACGCCGAAGACCCCCAAAATAATTTTTTCCCAAGCCCCGGGGAGATCACCCACTTGCAATGCCCTACGGGCTCTGGGGTGCGCTTGGATAGCATGCTCTTTAGTGGGCGCACGATTCCCCCCTTTTACGACTCGCTAATTGCTAAACTCATCGTCTATGATCAAAACCGCGAGTTTGCTCTTAGCAAGCTCAAACGCGCGCTCAACGAGCTGAAGATCGAGGGAGTCAAGACCACCACCGCGCTTTTTAAAGCCCTTTTAAACGATCCGCATATCCAAAAGGGCGATTACGACATCAATTTTTTAGAAAGCTATAAACTGGGAGGCTGAAGATGGCGTTTAGATATAGTTTTGGTGGCGACACCTTTTTATTTGTGGAGGTGAGCGAGGATGGGATGTCTTTGGAGGCATTTTTCTTAGCCATGGCAATTTGCAACAAGCTAAGGGAGATGAAAATTGAGGGCATTACTGAAATCTGCCCGGCTAACGCGTCCTATATGATCGCTTTCAATCCGGACATTCTGCCCCACACCAAAGCCCTAGAGATTTTAAAATCCTTAGAAAAGGAAATTGTGGGGGCGCGCACAGAAATTCAAACCCGCCTGATAGAAATGCCCGTTTTTTACAATGACCCCTACACCCATGAATGCCAAATGCGTTTCCGCAACAACCACCAATGCCGCGAACCGGGATCCACGCTCGATCCCAATATCACCGACATTGAATACGCCCGCCAAATCAATGGCTATGAGAGTGTAGAGGCTTTTATCAAAGCCCACTCAGAAAGCCCATGGTTTGTGAGCATGATTGGCTTTGTGGCTGGACTGCCATGGCTATACCAACTCGTGGAACGACAAGCCCAAATTGAAGTGCCCAAATACCCGGTGGCGCGCATTGACACCCCGGCGCTGACCATCGGGCATGGGGGGTGTTTTGGCTGTGTTTATGCGGTGCGTGGGGGTGGGGGGTATCAGATGATGGGCATTACACCCGCGCCCGTGTGGGACCCCAAGCAGAGACTGCCCTATTTCAAAGAGAGCATGGTGTTTTTAAACCCGGGGGACATCATCAAATTCACCCCCTGCACTAAGGAGCAGTATGATGCCTATGTCAAAGAGGTAGAGGCGGGCACTTTTGATCTCAAGATTCGCCCCACTCTCTTTTCTTTGCAGGAGTGGCAGAGCGATCCTAAGGGTTATAATCAAAAAATCTTAAAGGCACTTGCATGAACTCTTTTAAAGTGATCAAACCGGGCATTGCGACCTATGTAGAGGATTTGGGGCGTTATGGTTACTACCACTTGGGCATCCCCCCCGGGGGCGCGCTTGATCAAGCCTCTTTCATCGCGGCAAATGTCTTGGTGGGCAATGAGCAAAACGCCGCGGCTTTAGAAGTGGCTTTGATGGCACCCGAATTAGAATTTGAGCAAGAAACTTATGTGGCGGTTACGGGCGCGCACACCACCCCCCTTATCAATAACCAAGAAATGCCCAGTAATACCGCACTCAAAGTGCCTGCTGGGGGTAAACTTGGCTTTAGTTATTTGAAAAAAGGCGCGCGCGCTTACATCGCCATAGCCGGGGGAGTAGATGTGCCCGTAGTGATGGGCTCGCGCTCTACCTATCCTTTGGGGGGCATTGGGGGCTTTAAGGGGCGCAAATTAGAAGAGGGCGATGTGTTACAAATTGGCAAGCCCACAGGCAAACCCAGTAGCAAGCCTCTAGCAGAAGAGTTTCACTTAAAGCTTGAAGAGGTGGAGTCCTTGCGCGTGATCTTGGGGCTGCAAGATTACAAGCTCACAGAGCAGAGTTTGCACAATCTATTTAATGATGTCTATGTCGTCTCCACCCAAGCAGACAGGCTGGGCTATCGCTTTAAAAACGGGCAGAAATTCACCTATAAAGACCTACCCCAGCCCTTTGGGGCGGGCTCAAATCCTAGCAATATCGCCGATGCGTGTTATCCGGTGGGCTCTATGCAAGCCCCCGGGGGCAATGAACCTATTGTGCTCCAAAGAGATGCGCCCAGTGGGGGCGGGTTTGCGATGTATTGCACGCTGATTAGTTGCGATTTGGATCGACTAGGGCAGTTTGCCCCTAATCAAAAGGTGCGCTTTAAAAAGGTGGAGATGGAGGAGGCGTTGCAGGCGCGCAAAGCCTATCAAGACAAAATTAAGAAGATGATCGCCAGCCTGAGTTAGTAGGGGATCGGCGACAATGTCTGAGTTGTTTTATGGGGCTGTGGGGGTTAAAACACCTTGCACAAATTCTAAAACTTGACTAAGAGGGATTTTTAGTCCGCTTAAGTCATTAGCGGGGGTTACTGGGCTTGAAAAGCTCAAATGTGCCGTGTTGGTGGGTTGCCAGCGTAGCGCGCTAGAGGTGGCATGGCTTGGATAAAAGGCTAAAGTGGGGACATTGAAGGCCGCCCCCAAGTGTAGGGGACCGGTTGATCCGCAAATCAATAGCCTAGCACATGCCAAAGAGTGGGCAAAATCAAGCAAGCCTTGTCTAGATTCATAGACCACCACCGGTTTGGTGATCATTTTGACTAGTTGGTGTGCCAATGCACCCTCTGTAGGTCCTGCGCTTAAAATTAAGTCAATAGTAAAGTGTTCTAAAAGCGTATTAGCTAAGTGGGCATATTGTTCTAGGGTTAAAGTGGGGGCACTCCCACCCGATCCGGCGTGCAAAAAGACCCAAGGTTTGGTGCTAAGACCTAACTCTTGAGCTAGCTTTTCTCTTTGTCTAGTCAAAACATCCGGATTTAGCACCCAAAAGGGGGCTTGTGGTTCTATGGTTAGCACGCCCCGCTGTTTGAGGAAGAAACGGACTAAATCTAAATTGTATTCAAATTCGGGTTTGAGCGAGCGTGATCGCCGTTGGGTGAGGCGGTGGGTGTAGAAAATCTGCACCCATTTAGTCGCCGGGGCTAGGCGGTGGGGGATTTTAGCCCGCCACACCAACAGAGCGTTATAAGCGTTAGAAAAAAAGTTAATGGCATAGTCAAAATGATGGTCTTTGATGCGTGCCAGTAAATCTCGTTTAGCCTGCTTGCTGGCTTGTTTGCCCGGATCAAGGATCACACCATCTAAATAGGGGCAATTTTGCGCGATGGGGGCGGTGTATGCGGGTACAAGGGCGATGAGTTGTAACTTAGGCGCGCTCTTTTTGAGCATAGCAAGAGCGGGGAAAATTAGCATAAAATCGCCCAATTTGTCATTGCGGATCACCAATAATTTTTGCCCCTCAAAGTTCAAAGCTAGCCCCTGGGCTTAAGGGTGTGGCGTTGTAGGGGTGTGTAATTTGTAGCATGGGGGTGTTGTGGGGGTGCAAATAGCGTGCATGCCCCTCTTGCACCCACAAACAAGCCCCATCGGGCAGAGCATCCACCACGCTAGAGGGATTGAGGGCTAAAAACTCGGCCAGTCTCTCTTGCCTGCTCTCGCCCTGATGGTGTTTACCCCCCACAAAGTGGGGGTTGATGTGGTGGGGGAAAAGATCAAGGGCTTTTAGGCTGGGGGGGTAGATGATGGGCATGTCATTAGTGGTGTGGATACTAGGAGTAGCCACATTAGCCCCAGCTGACCAACCCAAGTAGGGCACGCCCTGCCTGACCCTTTGGGCGATCTTGTCTAGTAGATTGTATTTATAGAGATCGTGCAAGAGTTTAAAGCTATTCCCCCCACCCATTAAAAACCCACCGCAAGTATCCACTAGGCTTAAATCTGTATGCACGCTGATAATCTGCACGGGCAAACTTTTAAGGGCCTCTTGTACGCCTTGTGTGTAGGTTGCATAATCCCTTAAAACACTAGCAAAGGGCACAAGGGCGATTGTTTGCCCCTCTAGGCGGTGTTGGCCAATAAAATCTTGCAAGTTATCTAAGGCGTGGGTTAGAAAAGTGCCGGCATAGCATGCACTAGAGAGCAAGAGCAAAGAAGGCATTACAAAAGGTTTTGTTCTAGTTTAGCGATTTGCTCCCAAGTGGTGATGACCGAGTCAGGATTGAGCGAGAGGGAGCTAATGCCCTGTTTGACCAAAAACTCGGCGACTTCAATATAATCGCTGGGGGCTTGCCCGCAAATCCCGCAATACTTGCCATGTTTTTGGCATGCCACAATGGCGCGTTTAAACATTTCCAACATGGCGGGGTTACGCTCATCAAAAACATGGCTAACCAACTGCCCATCGCGATCCACGCCCAAAGTGAGCTGGGTTAGATCATTGGAGCCAATGGAAAAGCCATCAAAGAGGTTTAAAAAGTCATCGGCTAAAATTACATTAACGGGCAATTCACACATGATATAAATATCTAGCCCATTTTTACCCGATTCTAGTCCATTTTTACGCAAAATCTCCAAGACTTTTTTGGCTTCCTCAATGGTGCGCAAGAAGGGGATCATGATTTTCATGTTGGTTAGCCCCATTTGTTCGCGCACCAAACACAGAGCCTCACACTCCCAAGCAAAGGCTTCTTTGTAAAGATCGGAGTAATAACGACTCGCCCCCCTGAAACCGAGCATGGGGTTTTCCTCATGGGGTTCATAAGCACTCCCGGCAAGCATGCGCATGTATTCGTTGGATTTAAAATCGCTGGTGCGCACAATCACGGGTTTAGGATAAAAAGCAGCACTGATCATTCCCATCCCCTCAGCGATCTTTTTAATGAAAAAGTCTTTAGGGCCCTCATAGCCCGCAATCAAGCTTTCAATCTTTTCGCGATCGGGTACGCTTTTATTGTGGTGCATATCCACGAGGGCTAGGGGGTGGGCTTTGATTTGATTAAGCATAATCAATTCCATGCGCGCTAGCCCTACGCCGTGATTGGGCAATTGCGAGAATTTAAAGGCTTTTTCGGGGTTGCCAATGTTAAGATAGATTTTGGTTTTAGGTTCGTTCAAGTGATCTAAAGCAATGCGTTCTACCTCAAAGGCATGCGCCCCACTATAAATATAGCCCTGTTCGCCCTCAGCACAAGAGATCGTAACCTCCATGCCCGTATAGAGCGATTCGGTAGCACCCAGTGCCCCGACAATGGTGGGCACGCCAATTTCGCGCGCCACAATAGCGGCATGGCAAGTGCGCCCACCCCGATTGGTGATAACCGCACTCGCCTTTTTCATAATGGGCTCCCAATCCGGATCGGTGTTGTCAGTTACCAACACCTCGCCCTCTTTAAAAATATTCATGTGATCCAAACTATTGATCACACGTACCTTGCCGATGCCAATTTTGCTCCCAATGGCTTTACCGGTGAGTAAAACCTCCTTGGGTGCTTTATCCTTAAAGCGGTATTTTTCATAGACGCGGTTTTCCATCTGCTGGCTTTGTACGGTTTCTGGGCGGGCTTGCACGATAAAAATCTCCCCGCTATCTCCATCTTTAGCCCATTCAATGTCCATTGGGCGGTATTGCCCAGCCTCTTTGCTATAATGCTCCTCAATGATCACGCCATAGCGTGCCAAACTCAAAATATCCTCATCGCTCAAGGAAAAACGATAATATTCATCAACTGGGGTAACCACGCTCTTGGTGGGGCTCTCACTCCCCCTAGAGGCATAGACAATCTTTTGGGATTTATCCCCTAATTGGCGTTTGATAATGGGTTGTTTGCCCGCCTTAAGCGTGGGTTTGAAGACATAAAACTCATCCGGATTGACTAACCCACCGACTACGCTTTCCCCCAAGCCCCAGTTAGACGTGATAAAGACGGCATCTTGAAACCCGGTTTCGGTATCAATGGAGAACATCACGCCCGCGCTGGCTTTATCAGCACGCACCATCTTTTGCACGCCCACACTCAAGGCAACTTTGAGGTGATCAAAGCCCCTAGAGGCACGGTAGCTAATGGCGCGATCGGTAAAGAGCGAGGATAGACACGCCTTAATATAATGCACCAACTCCGCCTTGCCCTTCACATTCAAATAAGTATCTTGTTGCCCGGCAAAGGAGGCATCTGGCAAGTCTTCAGCGGTAGCCGAACTCCTCACGGCAACATCGGCTTCACGCATATTGTATTCGTCGCTGAGCATTTTGTAGGCTTGCAAGATTTCATCGCGTAAATCTGCCGGAAAGGGAGTGCCAAAAATCAGATCGCGGATTTGCTTGGAGCGCATTTTAAGCACATCTAGCTCGGTGGCATCCACATTTTTTAACAGCTGGATGATCTGCTCTTTAATGCCCCCATGCTCTAACAAATACCAATATGCCTCGCTGGTGATAGCAAAACCATTGGGCACTTTGATCCCACTGGGCACTAATTCTTGGAACATCTCCCCAATGCTGGCATTCTTGCCCCCAACTAGGGCAATATCTCTATTGTTGAGCTCTTGATAAAACTTGATATATCGCATGGCACTCTCTTTTTAATTTGTATGCTCTCATTATAACATGGACATGCTAAGGGAGGGTATTAAGCAAGGAGCAAAGGCGTTTTTTAAATTAAGGCTTTTTGAGTATCATTTGTTAAAACCTTAAAGAGAGTGTGATGTTAAGGGGCAATTTTTCATCTTTGGCATTAAGGGCTTCTGCTGGGAGCGGGAAAACTTTCCACCTCACTTTACGCTTTGTCGCCTCGCTACTCAGAGAAAAATTAATGTTTAAAAATAACGCTAGAGCTTCTGAAATTTTAACCCTGACTTTCACCAACAAAGCAGCGGCTGAGATGAGCGAACGCATTGGGAAGGCTTTGCACGAGTTGCTAATAGAAAGCCAAGCGTATTTGCAAAATCCAAGTGCCTTTGACCCTAATACAACGCACCCAAGCCCCCTCATTACTGAACTCAAAAACAAGTATGGCATCGCGCTAGAGGCAATCGCCCCGTATATGGAGTCCATTTACCAAAGTTTCCTGCAAGATCGCTTGCAAATCACCACCATTGATGCGTTTTTGCAAAAAATCTTGCGTAAATTTAGCTATTTTGTGGGGGTGAGTGCGCATTTTAAGGTCGGGCATTTAGATAACCAAGATAAACTCAATTCCTTTATCGCCACACTCAAACCCCATGAATTGCAAGACTTAGAGCAATTTTGTCTCCAAGCCCTAGATTTGAGCCAAAGCACGCAAGTGGCGCAAATTTTAGAGCCCCTCTTAGAACTCTACTACCAAGGCATTAAGAAACAGCATTTGAGAATTGCACCCCAACAACAGAGTTTAAAAACCTTGCAAGAACAGCTTAAGCAAAATTGGCAAGCCCTAAGACTAGAGGTTTTAAGCCGTGTGGAGGGCAAAATAGCTACAAATGCACTCAAGCCCGATTTAGAAGGTTTGCTAGACTCTTTAAACCCCCTCATAGAAGGCTCACAATACAAATTTTTTAAAAAATTCAAGTTGCAAGATTTAGACCCCAAGTTCCAAGCCTTGCTAGGGCAACTCAAAGAGTATTATATCCTCAAAGAAGCTACGATCTTCCAAAAACTAGGCGATCTATTGGATCGCTATGACAAACACACCCATAGCCCCCAACATCTTGACTTCGCTAGCATTGCCTTGAAAGCTTACCAACTCTTAGAAGAACGCGATTGGGAGAGTTTTGCTAACTTTTTTTACTTCCGCTTGGATACGCAAATCCGCCATATCCTGTTAGATGAATTCCAAGATACGAGCATCTTGCAATACCAAATACTAAGACCCATGATTGATGAAATCTTAGCGGGTAAGGGGCAAAAGGAAGGGCGGAGTGTATTTTTAGTCGGGGATTCCAAACAGAGCATTTATGGCTTTCGGGGGAGCTATAGCCTCTTATTTGATCGCCTTTGTGCCGATTCTAGGTTCCACCCGCAGAGCTTGCCCCATAACTTTAGAAGCGATAAAGTGATCATGGATTTTGTCAATGAGAGTTTTAAAAACTCCATTGGGGGGTATGAATACCAAGCATTGCCCCCAGAGAGCCCCGCACACAAACAAGGGGGGTATGTCAAGGTGATCCAAGCCCAAGCCGAAATGCTGGAAGCGGTTTCTCAAGAAGTGCTAATTCTCTTAAGGGCGGGCATAGAACCCAGCACAATCACCCTACTTTGCTTTAAAAATGACGATGTGCGCGCCTTAAAAGATCATTTGTTGGAAATGCGGGAAAATTGCGCAGAATTGCAGGGGATAGAAATTGTCAGCGATGCAGATATGGGCTTATTGGCGCAAAAAGAAGTTAAAATCATGCTCTATGCGCTCCAACACGCCCTAGCTACCCCCAAACACCAACCCTATTACCAAGCCTGTATCCTCAAGTTGTTGGGCTTAAACTTGGATACGCCCCTAACTTTACCCCCCTTTACAGAATTAAGCCCCTATCTTTTTACACTCATGCAAGAATTGGGGCTATATAGCCCCGGGGCTTGTTATTTGCTAGAACTCTCTTTAGAATACACCAACGCCCTAGACTTCTTGGATACTCTAGAGAAAGAAAAACCCGCTTTTGGCCAAAGCAATACGCAAGGGATTACGCTCATGACCATCCATAAGTCTAAGGGATTGGAATTTGAGCATGTAATTTTGGTAGATCGCTTAGGTGGGGCACGCCCAGATACCAACAAATTTTTCACCACCTATCAACACGGCACGATGCAGGTTTTTTACAAGCAAAAACATAGAAAGTTGGTGGATGGGGATTACAAGCAAGCCCTTGAGGAATACCAAAAAACCCAAGAACGCGAGGATACCAATGTCCTCTATGTGGCTTGCACGCGCGCCAAGCACAGCTTAATCATCATCCAAAAGCCCGACAAAAGTGCTTTTAAGTCCTTAAATCTTAATCCCTTGCAAAGAGGTAGTTTGACACGCCAAGATAAGTGCTTACAAGATGAGTTAAAATCTTGTGATTGCCAAAATACCCCCTCTTTGTTAGAGAGCCAGGAGTCCTTTGGGGAACAAAGCGATCATTTAAGACAAGAAACCCCCATAGAGGAAAACGCGCTGGGGATGCTCTTTGGGATCATCTTGCACAAAGCCCTAGAATTGCACTATGGTTATGGGGTTAATTTGGAGGAAGCGCAAGCCTATTTGACCCACCATTATGGCTTTGGGGGCATAGAGATCGCCAAGGTGCTTGCGCGCGTCCAACACTTGCAAAAAGCCCCCCAATTTTTGGAGTTGTTAAAGGGGCACATGGAAGTTGAGGTGGGCTTTAAAATCCAACGCGATATTTGGCGTATGGACATGCTTTTATTTGCAGGCAATCAGATCACGATCTTGGATTTTAAAAGTGGAGAGGGCAACCTTGAGGAAAACCGCGCGCAAGTGCAGGGTTATAGGGAGCGTGTTGGGCGCATTTACCCCCATGCCCATGTGCAAGCTGCCCTAATCTATGTCTTATCCAATCAAATAGAAGTGCGCCCGATTTAAATGATTTGAACAAGAAAGGATTGCCATGCCAGATTCGGTAGTCAAGAGGAATATATTTTTAGATTTTATTAAAAGCGAATCCTTTGGTGGGATTTTTTTATTTGTTAGTGCCGTGTGGGCGATGATCTATGCCAATTCTTTTTTATCCACCTATTATTTTGAGCTGTGGCACACCCAGGTAGGCTTCCAGTTTGGCAAAACCTTTATTGGGTTTTCCTTACACCAGTGGATTGATGATGTGCTGATGGCATTTTTCTTTTTGATGGTGGGCTTGGAGATCAAGCGGGAAGTTTTGTACGGGGAATTATGCGGGTTTCAAAAGGCTGCCTTCCCCGTGATTGCCGCCCTAGGGGGCATGCTAGCCCCCGGGATCATCTATTATAGCCTGAATGCGGGCACCAATAGCGCGCATGGTTTTGGGATTCCCATGGCAACTGATATTGCCTTTGCTTTGGGGGTGATTTTGATTTTAGGCAAGAGAGTCCCCACATCGCTAAAGGTTTTTTTAGTTACTCTGGCGGTAGCCGATGACTTGGGGGCAATAGTGGTGATCGCCATTTTTTATAGCACCAATTTACAAGTGGGCTGGTTGGTAGGCTCGGGGATTATCCTACTGGTGTTGGCATTACTCAATAAAATAGGGGTGCGTAGCCTGTGGCCCTATTTACTCTTAGGAGCAATTCTTTGGCTAACTACACATAGTAGCGGGGTGCATGCCACTATCGCTGCGGTCGCCCTAGCTTTTACAATTCCCATTAAAGTCCCCCAAGATAAAAAACTAGTATATGGATTTTCCCAACTCGTGGATAATTTTAAACAAACCTTTGATCCACACACCTACCACGCCAACAAGCCCTTAGAACAAAATCAACGCGACATTCTCTACGCCTTGCAAAGCACCACTAAGAGCCTACAAAGCCCCCTAGAAAAGCTAGAGCACTTCTTGCACCCTTACGGGGCTTACTTTATTATGCCCTTGTTTGCTTTGGCCAATGCTGGGGTGCATGTGGGTAAAGAAATGCACTTTGGGGTTGATGAAATCTTATGGGGTGTGGTGTTGGGCTTGGTGGTTGGTAAGCCTGTGGGGATTTTGGGGATCACATTTTTAGCTGAAAAACTCCACATTGCTAAACGCCCCGAGGGGGTGGGCTGGGGGCAAATTTTGGGTGCGGGTATGTTGGCTGGTATTGGTTTCACAATGTCTATGTTTATCTCTAATTTGGCTTTTAATAGCCAAGAAAGCATGGAGGTTTCTAAAATCGCTATTTTACTAGGCTCGATCATCTCCGGGGTCTTAGGCACGCTCTATCTCTTTGTATTGGGTATGTTTTCCAAGCCCAAGGTCTAAAGCCAAAAATTAAGAAAAATGGCTATAATGCTAGGTTTTAAAATAAAGGATTGCGATGAGTCAGACTAAGGAGCTCTTAACCTCTTTGTTGCCCTTATTGGTGCTTTTTTTGATTTTTTACTTTTTTGATTATCCGCCCCCAAAGGGTGCAGGCTAAAAAGCATAAAGAGATGTTAGATAACTTGCAAAAGGGCGATAAAATCGTCAGCCAAGGGGGGTTGATCTGTGAAGTGATCAAGCCTGAAAACACCTTTTTTAAGGTCAAAATCAACGACAATACAGAGGTTAGGTTAGCCAAAAACCATGTGGCCTACAAATTAGAGGATTTGGAAAAAGAGTCGGGCGATTCTAAGGTATCTTTACAAAAAGAGAACTAGCCTTTGAGACGGGTTTTAAACACGCGTTTGTTAGCCTTTTTGATCGCCCTAGTGGTGGGGGTGGGGTTTTCTCTACCCAGTTTGTTGCAAACTAAGGGTCCCAAGATTACTTTGGGTTTGGATTTAAGGGGGGGGTTGAGCTTACTATTAGGTGTGCAATTAGAGGAAGCCTTGAAAAATAAATACAGCTCTATGGCAGCCTCTTTGGACTATGCCTTTAAAAAGGGTAACTTATTGGTGCAAAACTTGCGCTCTTCCTTGCAGGGTGTCGAATTTGACCTGCCTGATAAAGACGATGTCAAAGCCCTCAACCAAATCTTGGAGGGTTTGCGTAAAGATGGCGTGCAGGTTTCTATCGAGCAGGATCATTACACCTTAGGTCTAGATTTCCCCAAAATTCAAGAGTTCCACCAACAGACAATCGCCCAGGTGATCAGCACCATTAGAAACCGCTTGGATCAATTCGGGCTAGCTGAGCCCACCGTTCTCCAGCAAGGCAAAGATGCGATTTTGGTGCAATTACCCGGGATTAAAACGATCCAAGAGGAACAACGGGCTAAGGGGCTCATCACCAAATCCGCACATTTGCAGATGATGGCAGTTGATGAGGAAAAAGACCCGTATGTGCATGAATTGAGCGAGGAGGAGATTCAAAAATTAGGTGATGTGGTGTTGTCCTATGCGGATAACAGAGCGGGCAAGTTGCTCTTAAAGGCGGTACCAATCCTGGATGGGGAGATGCTCACCGATGCGCAAGTAGTCTATGACCAAAATAATCAACCCGTGGTGAGTTTCACGCTGAATGCCCAAGGGGCACATATTTTTGGGGATTTTTCTGGGGCTAATGTGGGTAAGCGCATGGCAGTCGTGCTGGATAATAAGGTCTATTCAGCCCCCTACATTCGCGAACGCATTGGCGGGGGGAGCGGGCAGATTAGCGGGAGTTTCAGCGTGGAGCAAGCCAGCGATTTGGCCATTGCACTTAGAAGCGGGGTTTTAAGCGCGCCCATCGTGGTGTTAGAAAAGCGCATTATTGGGCCCAGTCTGGGGGCTGATAGCATTAAAACCTCCATTGTGGCACTCATTGGGGGCTTTGTGATGGTCATGGCTTTTATGATTGTGTATTATGCGATGGCGGGCGTGATAGCCAGCGTGGCCTTGATTGTGAATTTGTTCTTGATTATCGCCGTGATGGCACTCTTTGGGGCAACCTTGACTTTGCCGGGTATGGCAGGCATTGTGCTCACCGTGGGGATGGCAGTGGATGCTAATATCATCATTAATGAGCGAATCCGCGAAGGGTTGCGGGCTAATGAAAGTGTCGCCCAAGCTCTGTATTCAGGTTATCTAAACGCCTCTAGGGCGATTTTTGACTCTAACCTCACCTCTTTGATCGCCTCTTTTTTGCTCTATGCCTATGGCACAGGACCCATTAAGGGCTTTGCGCTCACAACCGGGATTGGGATTTTAGCCTCGATCTTGACTGCCATTGTGGGCACGCAGGGCTTTTACCAAGCCATTTTGCCCAAGCTCTCCCGCAAGAAAAATCTGTATTTTTGGTTTGGAGTGCAAACTTCTCCCAAGCACTCCAAAAAGGCTTTGCATGGAACTTTTTAAGCGCGCGCGTATTTTAAATTTTATGGAGTATTCTAAGTGGGGTTTGGGGGTTTCTCTTGCTGTGCTGGTAATTTGCTTGGCTCTGATCTTTTTTAAAGGTTTTAATCTAGGGGTAGATTTTGCTGGGGGGAGCGTGGCACAGGTGCGCTTTAGCCAGCAAGCCCCTTTAGAATCTATCCGCAAGGCTTTTGTACAAGCGGGCTTTAGTGGCGTGCAGGTGAGCGAGTTTGGCTCTTCTAGCGAGGTGGTGATCAAAATCCCTTTATTAAGCACCAACCACGCTAAGGATTTAGGCGAACAGATTAGCCAAATTTTAACTCCCTTAGGCAAATTTGAGATTCGCAAGCTGGATAGCGTGGGCCCCAAAGTGGGCGACGAATTGCGGGAAAAAGGAATACTCTCCTTGGTCTTGGCGATCGTGGCAATGATGATCTATGTGAGTTTCCGCTATGAGTGGCGTTTTGCTTTGGCTGGGGTGTTGGCTTTAGTCCATGATACCTTGATTACCGCAACTAGCGTGATTGTTTTTAACATCGATCTGAATTTAGAGGTGATTGCCGCGCTTTTGACCCTCATTGGCTACTCCATCAATGACACCATCATCATTTTTGATCGCATTCGTGAGGGCATGTTGGCTAGGCGTTCTAGTGATCTCAATGCTGTGATCAATGAGGCCATTTCAAGCACGCTCACGCGCACGCTTTTTACCTCGCTGACCGTGTTTTTGGTGCTCTTAGTGCTCTATATTTTTGGCTCTAAAATCCTCGTGGGTTTTTCTTTGCCCATGCTGGTGGGCACGATTGTGGGCACTTATAGCTCGATCTTTCTAGCCCCTAGAATTGCGGTGTTACTGGGTTTTGATTTGGGACGCTACCATGACAATGAATTAAAAAAGATCAAGCGCAAACAAGAAAAGGAGCGTTTGCGCCGTCAATATGAACATGGGCGGCTTTAAAATCGTAATATAAGGATTGGCATGGATTGGGGTCGGGTAATCTTTACGATCTTTAGTTTGTTGAGCACCACTTCTTTGGCGGGTTTTTTATACGAGCCTAATGTTGTGATCTTATTTACAGCCATGGCCATTAACCTTATCACCACCACGCTTAAAATTGGTGTGCAAAAACAATTTGCCTCTGAACTGATGGGAGGCTCTTTGGTTGCGCTCTTGCACCTCTTGCCTGCTTTTGTATTCTTGCAGATTTTAAATAATAGCATCTTTCCCTATGTGCTGGTGATTGGCGCACTGATTAGCAATGTTTTTTGCTTGATCTTGCTTATCATTGATAGCACCAAAAATACAGATACGGAATACTAAATGAAACATTATGACCCCAAAGAAATTGAAAAAAAATGGCAAAAAGTGTGGGCGCAGACAAAAGCCTTTGAACCTAGTCGCAATTTTAGTCAGCCCAAGAAATACATTTTGAGCATGTTGCCCTATCCTAGTGGGGAGGTGCATATGGGGCATGTGCGCAATTACGCCATCGGGGACGCTCTAGCGCGCTATTACCGCCAAATGGGCTATAATGTCTTGCATCCGATGGGCTTTGATGCCTTTGGCATGCCTGCTGAAAATGCCGCCATCAAGCACAAAGTCCATCCCAAGAGCTGGACCTATGACAATATGCTAAAAATGCAGGAGGAGTTTTCAGCTTTAGGCTTTTCTTTTTCTAAAGAGAGGGAATTTGCCACCTGCGATCCACATTACACCAAAATTGAACAAGAATTTTTCTTGCAGATGTATCAAAAGGGGCTGATTTACCAAAAAAAGGCGTGGCTGAATTGGTGCCCTAATGATAAAACGGTCTTGGCTAACGAACAAGTGGTCGATGGGAAATGTTGGCGTTGTGATTGTGTGGTCGAGCAAAAAGAAATGCCCCAATACTACCTCAAAATTACCCAGTATGCCGAGGAACTCTTAGAGGGCTTGGAGGTATTAAAAGGGCATTGGCCCCCCCAAGTGTTGCGCATGCAAGAAAATTGGATTGGCAAGTCCATAGGCATGGCTTTTAGCTTTGAGCTCACCCCCCAGAGCGTGCAACTCAGTGGCGCAACAGGCATTGAGGTTTTCACCACCCGCATAGACACCATTTTTGGCGTAACCTTCATCGCTCTAGCCCCCACCCACCCCATTGTTAAAGCCCTCTTAGATCAAAATGTCCTCAATCCAGCTAGCCAACAAGAGATTTTAGACATCCAAAACACCAACATGCGCACCCGATCGCTGGAAAAACGGGGCGTGGCCTTGCCCCTAGAGGCAATCCACCCGCTCACAAAAGAGTTAATCCCGATCTATGTGGCTAACTTTGTATTAGAGGGCTATGGAAGCGGGGCGTTAATGGGCGTGCCCGGATGCGATCCTAGAGATTATGATTTTGCTAAACTCCTTAATATCCCCATCAAAGCCATTATTGCTAACCAAGAGGTCCCCTGCATAGAGGGTATCTTGCAAGATTGCCAAGAATATAGTGGTCTAAGCACCGCGCAAGCCAAAGAAAAATTAAGTGTTTTGTTTGAAGAACGCAAATTGGGGCATTTGGTGATCAATTACCGCTTACAAGATTGGGGCATTTCACGCCAACGCTACTGGGGTGCACTCATCCCGATGGTGCATTGCCCTAGTTGTGGGCTGGTGTGTGAAAAAGCCCAAAATCTCCCCATTTTGCTCCCTGAGGATGTGCGCATTGATGGGGAGGGTAACCCTTTAGAAAAACACCCGACCTTTAAAGATTGTTTGTGCCCCGAGTGTGGGCAGGAAGCTGTGCGGGAATGTGATACAATGGATACCTTTTTCCAATCCAGTTGGTATTTTTTGCGCTACACCACGCCCAAAGAACTTTGGGATAAACAAGCCTTTGATACCCCAGAACTGGCCTATTGGATGGCGGTTGATGAATACATCGGCGGGATCGAGCATGCGATTTTGCACCTGCTCTATGCGCGCTTTTTTACTAAAGCCTTGAGAGATTTGGGCTATCTTCAGATTAATGAGCCCTTCAGTGCGCTAACCACGCAGGGCATGGTGCTTAAAAGTGGGGCGAAAATGAGCAAATCTAAGGGCAATATTGTGACCCCCAGGGAGATTTTAGAAAAATACGGCGCAGACATTGCACGATTATATATCCACTTTGTCGCCCCGCCCAATAAAGAACTAGAGTGGAATGACAAAGCTCTAGAGGGGGCAGCGCGTTTTATCAAACGCTTTTATGAAAAATCTTTTCTAGCTAAGCCTAGCCAAGAATGCCCCACCCCACAAAATTTAAACGATGCGGAAAAACAAGCCCGCCAAAAAATCCATGTGGCTTTGCAAAAATGCCATGCCATCTTTGAAAAGGATCAGCCCCATTACCCCTTTAATACCTTGATTGCCACTTGCATGGAAGCCCTCAACGCCCTAGAAAAAACCACCAACACGGAACTATGGACAGAGGGTTACTATATTCTAACCCACATCTTAGAACCCATCATCCCCCATGTGTGTTCTGAGATTGCAAAACGCCTTTTTGAACGGCGCAATTTTAAGCCTTTGAGTGTCGATTCAAGCGCATTAGAACAAGAACAAATCAGCATGGCCGTGAGCGTGGATGGCAAAAGGCGCGCGGAGATTGTGGTGGCTAAGGACTTGGATAACGCCACCCTTTTACAAGAGGCTAGAGCTAGCGTGCAAAAATGGTTGGAGTCCAAAGAAATTGTCAAAGAAATTGTCGTGCCCCAAAAGTTAGTGAATTTTGTGGTGAAGTGATCTTTGCGGGTCTTGCTTGTTTTATGGCTCTTGGGTTTGGGTGGCTGTGGTTATAAACCCATTGCGAACTTTGCGGATAAAGTCTTGGGTAAGGGGGTTTATGTGCGCTTGGTGGTGAATATGCCCAACCCCAAAAACTCGGTGGAATTTAAAGACATGATCAATCGTGTCGTGGTCCAACGCTTCCAAAACACTCTCACCAGCGAAAAACAAGCCGATTCGATCATCACCATTGAGATGAATAAGGTGCTAGACACTTCCATTAGCCAAAACCAAGAGGGTTTCACCACCTTTTACCGCGTAACCGTCTATGTTACCTACACTTATGATAACAAAATGGGCACGACCAAGAGTTTTGAGTTCAGCGGGTATTACAACTATGCCGTCTCCTTGCAAAACCCGTTGATCACCTATAATAACCGCTTGTATGCGATCTCCCAAGCCTTAGATCAAACCATGACGCAATTTGTTTCCCAAATCGCCTATGAGGGCAAGGTCAAATGACTCTACAGGCTTTTTTAAACACCCGTGCGCATGAACTAGCCCACTTTGACCCAACGCGTTTTAAGCGTATTTATGCGCAATTTAGGGCGCACTTTGAGGATTGCGTACCCAAAATCCAAATCATCGGCACAAATGGCAAAGGCAGCACGGGGCGGTTTTTAACTTTGGGCCTAGAACATGCAGGTTTTAAGGTCTTGCATTTTAGCTCGCCCCATTTGTGTGATTTTGCCGAGCGTTTTTACAAACAAGGGGCGGTGATTACAGCCCATGAGCTAGAAGATGCCCACCAGTTTTTGCAAAGTTTGTCCCTAGAGCCCCAAATTAGCTATTTTGAATACGCCACGCTTTTAGCGGTTGTCTTGGCTAGAGATTGTGATTATTTGGTGCTAGAGGCAGGCCTAGGTGGGGAGTTTGATAGCACCACGCGTTTAGATAAGCGTTGTGCTATTGTCTTCACACCCATTAGTTTTGATCACACCGACAGACTGGGCACTACTCTTCAAGCCATTGCCACCACCAAGTTAAAAGCGATGCAAAGCCTAGAGCCCCACACCCCGATCATTTGTGCCCCCCAAGAGGATTTAGTGCTCCAACTAGCTAAGGAAATGGCAAGCCAAGCCCATTTGCCCCTAACCCTAGCCCCCCCACCCTCCAAGCTAGTTTGTGATTATGCCTATAAACATCACTACCCGCCCTTTTTAGCCCAAAATCTCCAAAGTGCCCTGAGTACCCTAGAAGTTTTGGGGATTGCCTATAACCTTGATTCTTTTCCTCCTTTGAATTTAGGGGGGCGTTTTGAACGCATAGCACCTAATTTAATTGCCGATAGTGCCCACAATGTCAGTGGTGCACAGGTCTTAGCCCAAGCTCTCAAAGGAGCCAAAGCCAACTTGGTATATAATAGCTATGCTAGAAAAGATGTGCGGGGCGTGCTTGCTTGTTTAAAACCCTTGATAAGCCATGTGTTTATTTTTCAGATCGATGATCCCCAAATCATCCCCCAAGAGGACTTAGAACGCATTTTACAAGACTTAAAAGTAACTTTTAGTATCTTTAGCTGGGAGCATTTTAAACCCAAACCCAATACGCTTTGGTTGGTAACGGGTTCTTTTAGTGTGGTGGGAGGATTTATACAATCTTATAGGCACATGCATGCATGACAAATTAGTTTTAACCATCATTGATGAGAATGGCTCTAAACAGCTCAGACTCTCCAAAAAAATCAAACGGCATTTATTCTTGAGCGCGCTGTTTGTTGTAGCGGGCATGGTGGCTGGGGGCTGGTTTTTAAGCTATTTGGTGCAAAAAATCGGGCATTTGAATTTGGAAAAGCACATCGTGGAATCGGATTACCAAAGCCTCTACCATAAAAATAACAGCCTCAAAAAAGAGATTGCCCAAAAAACCCAAGAAATCGCCATCATCACCCACCGGATTAGGGAATTAAAGAAAATCTTAGAGGTCAAAAAGAGCGATGGGGCAGATGCTTATAGCGGGGTGGATTTAAACAAACTCTCTTTAGCCAACAAAACCCTAGCCCTAGCCCTAATCCCCAATGGCGAGCCTTTAAAATCCTACACTTCTAAAGCCCCTACGGCTAAAAAGAAAAATGGGAACTATGAAGGCTATGATTTTAGCGCGCCCCTTGATACCCCCGTTTATGCCACCGCCAGCGGGATTGTGGATGTGATCTTTTTAAACAGACACCAAGGTTATGGAAATGTAGTGCGTTTGGATCACGCCTTTGGGTTTAGCTCCATTTATGCGCATTTGAGTCAAATTGTGGTTAAAAGGCACGCCTTTGTGCAAAAGGGCGAACTCTTGGGTTATAGCGGGAATAGCGGGGGTTTGAAGCGCGCACAATTACACTATGAAATCCGCTTTTTGGGGCAGATTGTGGATATGCCCCGGTATTTGAATTGGGATTTGGTGCACTTTGAATCTATTTTCAAGGAAGATTCGCAAGTGAATTGGAAGAATCTCTTTTATAGTATCAGCGACATGGCGCAAATACAGGGCTACCAAAATGCCGATCAGCTCACGCAAAAATCTAAGGGGAGCGTTTTGAATGTGGCTCAATAGACGGCTGATTTTGATGATCACCCACCCCGATGGGAGTAAATTTATCAATGTCCCCATTATCTATAAACAACTGGCTTACTATTTTTTATTATTCATTTTGGGCGTATTGATCTTTTTGGGTAGCGCGCTCTATACCTTCAACCACGAAATCAAAGCCACCAAAGATCAGACCAAAACCCTCAAAGCTGAATACCAAAAGAGCACCCAAACCAATTCACGCTTACACCAAAAAGTGCAGGGCTATATCGAAGAGATGATGTTGGCGGGCGATCGCATTAATGATTTAGAAGATTTGGTGGGTATTGAGAGTGTGGAGGATCAGCAGGACGATGCCCCTTTGAGCGCGCGTTTGGATGTCGCCAGCATCACCGGTGCACAAAAAACCTTCATCATGCGTTTTATCCCCAATGACTCCCCGCTGGTTTCATATGTACGTGTCTCCGACGGGTTTTATAAACGCTTCCACCCGATTTTGCACACCATGCACCAGCATACCGGTGTGGATTTGAGCACGCCCGTTGGGACACCCGTTTATGCCACTGCTAATGGGGTGGTGGGGTTAGCCAATAACGGGTGGAATGGCGGGTATGGGCGGCTTGTTAAACTCTTCCACCCCTTTGGTTTCAAGACTTATTATGCCCACTTGAGTAAAATTGTGGTCGAGAATGGGGAATTTGTGAAAAAAGGGCAACTCATCGGTTATAGTGGGAGTAGTGGCATGAGCACCGGACCCCACTTGCATTATGAGGTGCGTTTCATGGACAAGCCTATTAATCCCATGTTTTTTATCAAATGGAACATGAAGAATTTTGACTTCATTTTTACGCAAGAAAGGAATATCGCATGGCCATCTTTACTAACGATTATAAACAACCTGCTAATGGATCGGTTACCATCGTCGCCCAAGGTACCAAAGTAAAAGGAGAGGTCGATATTGATTGCCACTTGCATGTCGATGGCATGCTGGAGGGCACGATTCACTCCTCTAGCACAGTGGTGATTGGCAAAAATGGCGTGGTGGTGGGCGACTTGGTGGCAGCGCGTTTGGTGGTGAGCGGGAAGTTTATGGGCAATGCCCAAGCCGATTTGATTGAAATCATGCCCTTTGGATATGTGGATGGCAAGATTGTAAGCGCGGAGCTGGTGATTGAGCGCAAGGGTATTTTATCGGGGGAAAGCCGCCCCAAGGGTGAGATGTCCTCTAATTTATTGCAAGATAAAAGTCCAGAAACCCCCATTTTAGCCCCCAAAGATAAAGCCAATGATCCAAGCTAGTTTTTATGCCGCCCTCCAACATGCCTTTTCTAGCCAAATTTTAATCGTGCAAGATAGCCTAGAGGCTAGGGAGGCGTTGCAGGTATGGCACTTTTTTAGGGATCATTCTTTAGCCTTTACCCTGCCTGATTTGCGCGCCCGCTATTTGGATGACATGCGCGCTTTTAGCACGGAGATTCAAGAACTTTTAACCCAGTTGCGCTTGTTTTATCAAGCTAAAGAGCGCGGGCAAGATTGCTTATTGGTTGCTCCTTTAAGCGCGTTATTGCACCCCTTGCCCCAATCTTGCTTGCTCCAAAGCTTTCGCCTAGAGTGTTTAGAGAGCTATGATCTGAGCGTCCTCAAAGAGGATTTGATCCATTATGGTTACGAATTTGTAGAAGTGGTGGAATTGCCCGGGGAAGCTAGCTTTAGAGGCGACATTGTGGATATTTTTATCCCCGGACAAGAGTTACCCTATCGTTTGGGCTTTTTAGGCGATGCTTGCGAGGATATTAAACGCTTTGATCCACGCACCCAACTTAGCCAGCCTGAACTCATCGAGAGCATAGAAATCACCCCCGCTCTTTTTAGCCTCACCAAGCAACAGATGGTGCAAATGCAAGCACGCCTAGAGGCATTAAAAAGCGATGCCTTGATCCCAGATATCGCCTCTTTGGGCTTTTGGGTGCTGGGCGACTTAGGGGTGGATTTTTTAAGTACATATAGTGCCACCCTCACACCCAAAGCTCTAGAGGAGGCGCGCGAACTCTCCAGCTTGGAGTCTTTAAAGAGTTTGGAGCGTGCTTTAAATTTGCCTGTGTTGGCTACGCCCCCTAAATGCCAAGATATCCAAGTGGATTTAGACAAACTCCATGGTTTTTTAGAACTCAACCAGCACCGCAAAATCACCTTGCTAGCCAAAGACAAAAGCCTTGTCCCCCCCTTGCCTAAAATGGCACTTGATGTGGTTATTTCAGATTGTGTCTTGCATTTTGCCACCCCCACACAGATTTTTTTATCCTTGCATGGCTATATTAAGCAACGGGTGCGTGGGCGTTCCAAATTGATCCTAGATGAACTTAGCTTGGGCGATTATGTCGTGCATGAAGATTATGGTGTGGGCAAATTTCAAGGCTTGGTGCAAAATAGCGTGCTAGGGAGCGTACGCGACTTTTTAGCCCTAGAGTATGGCAACCACGATCGCCTCTTGCTCCCAGTGGAAAATTTGCACCTCTTGGATCGCTACATCGCCCCGGGTAGCCCAACTTTAGATCGTCTAGGCAAGGGCAGTTTTGCCAAACTCAAAGCCAAACTCAAAGCCAAATTACTAGACATGGCAACAGATATTATTAATCTAGCAGCCACGCGTAATTTAATCGCTGGGCAGGTTATCGCGCCCCCCACGCATGCTCTAGAGCGTTTCAAACGCGCTAGTGGGTTTGCCCTCACTGCTGATCAAGAGCGTAGCATCACCGAGATTTTACAAGATCTGGCTAGTGGGAAAGTGATGGATCGGCTTTTAAGTGGAGATGTGGGCTTTGGCAAGACAGAGGTTGCTATGCACGCCATCTATGCGCTTTTTTTAGCCGATAAGCAAAGTGCATTTTTTGTGCCCACCACGCTTTTAGCCAACCAACATTTTAATAGCCTCAAAACCCGCTTAGAACCCTTTGGCATGCGGGTAGCCAGGCTTGATCGTTCTAGCAAGCCCACGGAAAAAAAACACATCCTAGAGGGCTTAAAGCAGGGTAGTTTAGATGTGGTGGTTGGCACGCATGCCCTCTTGGGGGCAGAGTTTGCTAACTTGGGGCTGGTGGTGGTGGATGAAGAACATAAATTTGGAGTCAAGCAAAAAGAGACCATCAAGCTTTTAGCCCAAAGCGTGCATTGTTTGAGCATGTCTGCAACTCCCATCCCAAGAACCCTTAGCATGGCACTCTCCCACATCAAGGGCATGAGTTTTTTAGCCACTCCGCCTAGCTATAAAGTCCCTAGCCGCACGTTTGTGAAAGAAAAAACCCCCAGTTTGCTCAAAGAGATCATTTTAAGGGAACGCAGACGGGGCGGGCAGGTCTTTTATATCCACAACCATATTGAGAGCATGCCCCAAGCTAAAAAAACTCTTGTTGATCTCTTACCCCATTTGCAGATTGAAACCCTGCATGCCAAAACCCCCTTACAACAGAGTCAGGATATTATGCAAGCCTTTGAGCAAGGGCAATTAGATATTTTAGTCTGCACTTCGATCGTGGAATCGGGATTGCATCTCCCCAATGCCAATACGATCATCATTGATCGTGCCGATCGCTTTGGTTTAGCCGATTTGCACCAGCTTAGGGGGCGTATAGGCAGAAGCCACAAAGAGGGCTTTTGTTATTGCTTGGTGGAAAACAAAAAGGATTTAAGCCTAGATGCCCTCAAACGCTTAGTTGCGCTTGAAAAAAATAGCGATTTGGGGGCGGGCGCGAGTCTAGCTTTGCATGATTTAGAAATTCGGGGGAGTGGGAATTTTTTAGGCCAAGATCAGAGCGGGCATATCCAAAATATCGGGTATGGTCTGTATAGCAAAATGCTAGAACAGGCCATCAGGGAAAAGAGCGGAGAGAGAGTGGAGTTAAAAAGTGTGGATTTGAAATTAGCGGTGAGTGGGTATTTGAGCGCAGATTTGATTGAAAATGATAGTTTGCGTTTGGAACTTTACCGCCGGCTGTCCTTGTGTAGCGACTTATCCAGTGTGCGCGCCATCCAAGAGGAGATCGTGGATCGCTTTGGTCCGCTTGATCCTATGAGTGCGCAATTTTTGCAGATCATCCGTGTTAAAATTTTGGCTAACTTGTTGGGTATCCACAAAATCTCCCAATACGCCCAACGCACAACCATTTTTAAGGGCAACCAACAATACACAATTCTAGCTCCTAGCAAAGACGACTCGGAAGTGTTGCAAAGCTTATTGGAAAATTTGCAAGAACGCTTAAAAAGCCCCGCTTAAACCCCCTCCTAGAATCTCTAGGTCAGCCTAGAAAGTGAAGACATAATTGACATACCACACATAACGGCGCATGTCTTTGATTTCAGGTGTGAGCTTTTGGGGAATCATGGGGAACTTGATCCCTGCTTGGAGAGCAGAGTGTGTACCCATGCGGATACGGCCACCCACATTGAAGAGGAATTGGAACGCAGTGTGCGAGAAGGTGTTAAAATTCCAACTGTTGCCCGCTAACTGGATACCGCCTACTAGACCAAAGGCAAAGGGATTAGTGGCGACTAGATTCACGATCGCATCGGCTGCGCCACCATAGGTATAGACATTCCACTTGTCGCGATCATTGGATCCCATGATATGGCTATTGTTCCAATCAAAGAACCCATAAACCTGCCCGCCAAACCATTTATTAGCAAAGCCCACGCCCCCTAGTTGGATATCCATACCATAGACGGGGGTACCCTTGGTCAAAGCAGTGTGGTAAGCACCACCCCCGATCTTACCTTGTTGGTAACCAAGCCCCATAAAAAAGCCATTTTTTTCATCTGCTTGTGCAAACGAAGCTAAACCAAGTGCCATCAAACTAGAGAGAGCCAAGCCCCCCAATTTTTTACTCAAAACCATGAAAACTCCTTCTTTTAAATTAGGACACAGCAAGGTAAGCCAATAGTGTTCCAACTTATCCACACTGCGCCCTCTTATATCGGCAAAACTAACACAGAAAAGTAAATCAGCAAGGAGAAAACGCTCAAACTAAGGGGATAAAGGGAAACCTAAAAATGGCTCCAGATGTAGGATTCGAACCTACGACCAAGCGGTTAACAGCCGCCTACTCTACCGCTGAGCTAATCTGGATCAACAAAACCCGATTATATAATGATTTCAATAAACTTGTCAAGGTTTTAGGATAATATTCTTCTTTTTTGGCAAAGATGCCAAATTTTAGCGGTCATGGAGCTGGTAGGGATTTGATCAAGCTGGCTTAAAGGCATCTTTTTAAGATTGGTGGGCACCAAATCGTGCAAGTTGGCTTGGTAAAGTTTGATTTGTAGGCGGTATTTGGTGTAGCTATGCTTGATGGTCCCTATAAAGGGCAGACTCACAAGCTCCTGTTCTTTTAAGAGTGGGAATTGGTAAAGCCCAGCATACAAGCCCTTTTGGGGCAAGGACAAATACAACCCACCTTGATCCACACACACGCCATAATGTTGGGTGAGCGCGATACTGGGGGTTTTTTTCAGCAGGCTAAAGCGTTCTGTGTCGTTTTGACCTTGACAAGCAAAGCGTAGGGGGCAAAGATGGCACTGGGGATTTTTGGGCGTGCAGATGAGCGCGCCTAAGTCAATGAGGGCTTGGTTGTGATCAAAGGGGTTAGCCACATTCACAAAGGCATTGGCTTGGTTTTGCAAGTCTGTTTTTAAAGTTTTGCTAGAAATATCCATCCCAAATAGCCGCAAGAGCACACGGGATACATTGGCATCCACCACACCCACCGCCTCTTTAAAGCCAAAGCACAAGATCGCACCCGCACTATAAGCCCCAATGCCGGGCAGTGCTAGTAGGGCTTGGTAACTTCTTGGCAAATACCCGCCATGTTGGGCCATGCAAATTTGAGCGGCTTTGTGTAAATTCTTAGCCCGAGCGTAGTAACCAAGCCCTTTCCATAAAATCAAAACTTGTTCTAAAGGGGCTTGGGCTAAGTCTTTGAGCGTGGGGAAGGCTTGTAAAAAGGGATAGTAAAACTTGTCTAACACCACATTAATTTGGGTTTGGGCAGACATGATCTCAGAAATATAAATCTCATAGGGCGCATTTTCCCCACTCAAATGGCGGATGGGCATGTCTATGCGTCCATGCAAGGGATACCATTTTAAAAGCGCATCTTGGAGATGGCTAAGCATTAGCTCACCCTCATTTTAGCATACGACCAAAAATAGAGTTCAAAGCGAAAATGGGCTATTTTGTTACACAGCCACACAAGAGGGGAGACCTTTTGGGTTGAAGGCGGTCTATCAATACTAGATTGCATGGCTTGCTCATTTTCACCAATAATAAAGGGCTCAAATACCAAGTTTCTAACCCCATGTAAGCAGTGGTTATCCATCACCCAATCCACGGGCATGACCCACTTTTGACTCGCTTGGATAAACTTGTGCGCTACTTTGGGTGTGAGGCAATAGCCCATCGTCCCAATGCCTAGCGTGAATTGGACGACTTCAAATATATGGGGAAATTTTGTAGGCCTCTTGCAAATTTTGTGGTGTGTGTTATGCGACAAGCGTATATAACCTATTTTAGCTATATGTTCTTGCAAAAAGTCCAGACTCTCAAAAAAGTAAGGTTCTAGATAAATATCATCTTCTAAGATCACGATGGGCTCATCTAGCTGGATACATTTTTGCCATAAAGAGTAATGACTCGCATATGCCCCCAACTCGCCCGCACTCAAAACACGCGCCTCATATTTTAAAGCATAAAAACATGCGCTCACCCCCCCCCCCCCCCCCACAAACTCTACCCACCAAATCTTGTCGCACGCTTGTATGCACAAAATAGGGGTGGGCATGTTGTTGTACTAAAGGGTGTAAGCCCTTAGAGATTTTTGCATAGATCGCATCAAAGACCTCTACTGGGTGTTTAGGGTTTTGTAGACTTTCTAACAAGGGCTCGGCGTTGCGCTCTCGAAGCCCATATTTTAAACAAGTCTGTTTAGAGAGATGAATCACAAAAATGCGCATGGCTTTCCTACAAAGATGGTGTATCATTATAAATTATTATGTCTTAAGGTTGTGCATGCCCTACCAATACCCTTTTTTAGACTTAAACACTCTCCATGCGCCCTACAAGGAACGCTTTAAACAGATTTTAGACCATCATTTAGACGATTCTAGTTTCATCAATGCCCCCATTAGTGCCGATTTTCTACATGCCTTTAGCCATTATTGCCAAAGCGATTATGGAATCGGTGTGAATAGCGGACTGGATGCGCTCACCTTGATGTTAAGGGCTTATCAAATCTTAGGGGCACTCCCTAAGGGGGCGGGTGTTCTCGTACCCTCTTTTACTTTTATTGCCACCATTTTAGCCATTCTGCATAATGATTTGATCCCCCAATTTGTCGATGTGGGGATGGATTATTTGCTCGACCCCAAACTGGTAGAATCTGCCATCACGCCCCAAAGCAAAGCGATTCTAGTGGTGCATTTATACGGGCAGAGTGCTAATATGCGCGCCTTGCAAGCGGTTGCGCAAAAACACCAACTTTTGTTACTTGAAGATGCCGCCCAAGCGCATGGTGCGCTCTTTGAGGGTCAAAAGGTAGGCTCCTTAGGGCATGCTAGTGCCTTTAGTTTTTATCCCAGTAAAAATTTAGGCGCATTGGGCGATGGGGGTTGTGTGTTGAGCTCTGATCCACAAGTCATCGAAATGGTGCGTATTTTGGGCAATGATGGTGCACCACGCAGAGATCACGCGCTTTATGCGGGCTTTAACTCACGCTTGGATAGTTTGCAAGCCAGCTTTTTACACGCCAAGCTACCCCATTTAGATTGCGACAATGCTAAACGGCGTGCGGTGGCGCAACTCTATTTGGAGGGCATTACAAACCCCCATATTGTTTTGCCCCCGATTAGAAATTTTGACGAACATGTTTTCCATCTCTTTGTGATCCGCACACACGCTAGAGACCGGCTCCAAAAATACTTAGCCAAGCATTCCATAGAAACCAGTATCCACTACCCCATCCCCTGCCACTTACAACCACTCTTAAGCACATACAGCCACATAGACCTACCTAACACGCAACGCTTTAGCCAAGAAATTTTGAGCCTGCCCATCAGCCCTACCCAAAGCTTGGAGGCCACACGCTTTATTATTGAGGTGATCAATGGGGCATGCTTAAAATAGCCCCATAGGATAAGACCCATTCTGCCAAAATAACATGTAATTTTAAGTATATACGCTAAGATAGCAAAAAGAAAGGACCTCCATGTCTTGTGTGTTGGTGATTGATATTCAAGAAAGATTATTCTCCGTGATGGCCAATAAAGATCTATTGCTAGAAAATTGCACCCGGTTTTTAAAAATTGCACGCACTTTAGAGCTCCCCATCTATGCCACCGAGCAAAACCCGGCAAAATTAGGCCCCACTCTAGCCCCCATCAAGGAATATTTTGCTCAAGAGGCTTGGAACAAAGAAAGTTTTAGTGCCTATCCCGTTTTTAGCGCAACCCACAAATCCCCCCTCATCCTTTTGGGGATTGAAGCCCATGTTTGTGTCTATCAGAGTGCTAAAGATTTTTTAAAACATGGCTTTGAGGTAACTTTGTTAGCTGATTGCACCAGTTCTAGGGATTTGCAAAATAAAACTCTAGCCCTAGAGGAGTTAAGGCACTTGGGGGTGCGGATTTTATCGACTGAAATTGTCGCTTTTGAATGCATGCAAACCTACACCCACCCGCAGTTTAAGACCATCTCCCAAATTATCAAGTAGCTTTAAGCGTAATAATCCACCGCACCTTGAAAAATGGGCATGGCAAACTGACCCGGGACATTTTGATAAAGACCGGGTTTAAAACGCTCAGTATGCCCCATTTTGCCAAAAATACGCCCACAAGCCGAGGTGATCCCCTCAATGCCACAGAGTGAGCCATTAGGATTAAAGGGAGTCTCTAGGGCAATATTGCCTTGCAAATCCACATACTGGGTGGCAATTTGATCGCCTTGGGCTAGATCGCCAAGCATGGCAGGTGGGGCAAAAAAACGTCCCTCCCCATGCGAGATGGGCACAGCGTAAATCTCCCCCACTTGCGTGCGTGCCAGCCATGGCGAACGATTTGAGCGCACCTTGATATAGGCAATTTGGCTTTGGTGGCGTAGGAGAGAATTAGGCAGTAAGGTCGGGTGATTTTCTTGTGAAGGGACAGACCGCCCAAAGGGCAAGAGACCGGTTTTGAGCAAAGCCTGAAACCCATTGCAAATCCCCCCAATGAGGCCGTCTTGATGTTTTAAAAGGGCTAAAATCGCCTCTTGTAAGCTGGGGTTGGAAAAAAACGCTTTGATCATCTTAGCCGCCCCATCGGGTTCATCGCCTCCCGAAAAGCCCCCAGCTAAAAATAAAATTTGGGACTCTCTAAGAGCTTGGCGCATGGCTAGTATTGATCCGGTGCTAGACTCAGGAGTTAGAGTATTGATGACAAGAGAGCGCACCAAAGCCCCCGCCCTCTCAAAGGCTTTTTGGGTGTCTATCTCACAATTAGTGCCTGCAAAAACAGGGATGAGTACACGCGGTTTGGCGATCTTGGTGTGGCTTTTAGGTAAATCGCAGAAAATCTTAGCAGGCGTGTGTAGGTCTAAAGCCTTGGGGGCTTTTGTGGGGTAAAGTTGTTCTAGAGGTTGTTCTAGTAGTTCTAGCAGGGTGCTTAATGGCAAACATGCAGACACGCGTTTGATATGGGCTTTAGCTGTGGTGTGTCCCAAGAGAATCCCCCGATCCAACTTTTGTGTGCATTCCACCACAAAGCCCCCAAAACACGGATCAAAGAGCAAATCTAGGGGCACTTCTTCTAATTCAACCCCAATTTTATTCCCCAAACACATCTGCAAAATCGCCTGCGCTGCGCCTTTGCGCCCCAAAGCAGAAGCGGAGAGGATCACCTCTTGGACGATCAGGGCGTGTAAATAAGTGAAGAGTTCTGCAAAATCATAGGGGAGACCATGCAAATCTAGGGGTGGGGTCAAAAGATAGAGATAATGGTTTGCACCCTTGAATTCGGGGCTAATCAGGCGTTGGTTTTCTTGGGCACAGAAGGCAAAACTAATAAAAGTGGGGGGTACGCTTAAATCCTCAAAACTCCCACTCATCGAATCCTTACCCCCAATGCAGGCAATGCCCAGTCTTTTTTGGGCTAAAAATGCGCCTAGCAACGTGCCTAAAGCCTTTCCCCATTTAGATGGGCTGTCCAAACATTCAAAGTATTCTTGAAAACTCAAATAAATATCTTTGAATTGCGCCCCACAAGCTATCAGCTTACACACACTTGTAACCACGGCAAAATACCCCCCCTTGATGGGCTCTTGCGCGCATGCATGCGGATCAAAACCAAAAGCCACTAGCGAACAAGTATGGGTTTGCTCAAAGGGGATTGTGTGTGCCATCACTTGGATGGGCGTGCTTTGGTAAGCCCCCCCTAAGGGCATAAAAATTGTGTTACTCCCAATGGTGGAGTCAAATTGGCTCACCAGTCCTTTTTGAGAACAAGTATTCAAACCCAAAGCGAGAGCTTCAAAACTGAGGGTAAAAGAATGGACGCATTTAGGCAGGTGTGCACTCTGGCTGATGTGCGCATGGGCTAATCTGGGTGCACCCCCGCTTTGCAAAAGTGTTATGGGGATATGTGCTAGGCGTTTTTGGTGATAAAAAAGTTCAAAATACCCGCTTGGCGTTGTCTGCCCCACGCATGCGCTTAATACCCCCTCACTCTCACAAAGTTTGTTGATCATGTCTAAGTCTTTGGGGTCAATAAGAATTGCCATGCGCTCTTGAGACTCGCTTAGGGCTAGATCGAACGCGCTCAAACCTGCATATTTTATGGGCATTTTATCTAGTTGCACGATCACGCCCATGCTGGCTAACTCCGGGATGGCTACACTCACCCCGCCCGCCCCCAAGTCGTTACAACGCTTGATGAGCTTAGTAAAATGCGGGTTGGCAAAGAGTCGTTGCAATTTGCGCTCTTGCAAGGCATCGCCCTTTTGTACCTGCGCCCCGCAAAGCTCCAAAGATTGAATCTGGTGGGCTTGAGAAGACCCACTAGCCCCCCCCAAGCCATCCCGCCCCGTGCGCCCACCTAGTAATACAATCAGATCGCCCACAGCAGGCTCTAAACTCTGCACGCATTCTTGAGGGGCAGCCCCTAGCACCGCGCCTAATTCTAAATGTTTGGCTTTATAGCCTCTATGATAGACCTCTTGGACAAGCCCAGTAGCCACGCCAATTTGATTACCATAGCTACTAAAGCCCTGCGTGGCTTGCTTAGCGATTTTAATTTGTGGGAGTTTGCCTGCTCGGGTTTTGCCAATGGGTTCTAAAGGATCGCCACAGCCTGAAATGCGTAAAGCCGCATAGACATAACCCCGGGCGGAAAGCACATCGCGGATTGCCCCACCCACACAAGTAGAAGCCCCTCCGTAAGGCTCGATCTCAGTTGGGTGGTTGTGGGTTTCGTTTTTAAAAAAGAGATAATAGGGTTTAGCTCCTTGGGGGGTCTGCACCTTGATAGATAAAGTGCAGGCATTATTTTCGCTACTTTGCACCAGTTGGGGGAGTTTGTTTTGTGCGCTTAGGTATTTGGCCATGATGGTGGATAAATCCATCAAGCTAATGGGTTTGTTATGCCCGAGTTCTTGGCGCACTTGGAGGTATTGATCATAGATCTCTTGGGCTATGGGGTGATCTAGATGCACCTCTAGTTTGGTTAAAAAAGTGCTGTGGCGGCAGTGATCAGACCAATAAGTGTCTAAAATTTTGAGTTCTAAGAGATTGAGGTTGGGGAGTTGCTCTTGGATGATTTTTAAATCCTCTGGACTGAGGCAAAGTTGGTGCTGTCTGATAAAATGGCTAAAATCTGACAGGTTGGCAAAATTTGCTAGTTCTAGTTTGGGGCTGGTGGGCATGCTTGCTTGAGCTTGGCTAAGGGGTAGGGGGATTTCGTGGTTTTCTAGGGGGTTGGTTAAGTAGGTGCAGATGGATTTTATATCCTCGGTACTGAGATTCCCATAGAGTTTGTAAATACTGGCATGCTCAACTAGAGGTGTGGGTGCACTGGGATTTAACACCTGCAAGGCTAGTTGCGCTGCCTCACTTCTAGGGCAGAGTTGCCCCTTTAGAGTTTGGAGGGCAAAATACCCCGCACAATCGTTCAAATCCAGCTCGGGCAAATATTCATCCACTTGGGCTTCTAAAAAAACAATGCCCCGCGCGCGTTCTAAATCCTCAGCAGACACATTTTCAACCAAGTAGGCGTTAATCAAGCGGATTTGTTCTAAATGGGGGACTAAGAGGGTTTGGAGTTTGGCTAACAACTCTTGGGCTAGAAAATCAAAATCAGGTTTTTTTTGTACATAGATGATCATAGGTTTTTCCCAATATCGGGGCGGTAATAGCCATTGTCTAGCTGGATTTGGGCGATGCGTTCATAACTTAGGGTGCGGGCTTGCTCTAAGCTAGGGGCTATGCTAGTGATGCTTAAAACCCGCCCACTAGCATTGACTAGCCCCTCTTGGGTGTTTCTGACCCCTGCAAAACAAATATCCAAATGGGGCGGGTAGGTGAGGGCGTGCCCTGTTCTAAACTCTTGGGGATACCCTCGAGAGGCGAGTACGACACAACAAGAGGCCAGCGGGCTAAAGATGACTTCTTGTTTTTCTAATTCCCCCCTAGAGCAAGCCTGCATCACTTGGAGCAAATCGCTTTGGAGTAGGGGCAAGAGAGTTTGGGCTTCTGGGTCACCAAAACGGCAATTATATTCTAAAACCCTGACCCCTTGGGGGGTTAAAATCAATCCAAAGTAAAGACAGCCTCTAAAATCCAGCCCCTCCACTTGCAAACCCTTTAGGGTGGGGGCAAAAATTTTCTCTTGGCATTCTTTGGCAATTTGGGGGGTGAAATGCGGGTTGGGGGCAATGCAACCCATCCCGCCCGTGTTTAAGCCCTTGTTGCCCTCTAATGCCCGCTTGTAATCCATGCTAGAGGGCATTAGCTTTAAGCTATGGCTATCACAAAAGGCAAGAATAGAAGCCTCCACCCCCTCTAAAAACTCTTCAATGATCACCCTTTCCCCACTGCTCCCAAAGATTTTATGCACCATCATCTGCTCTAGGGCTTGGACTCCCTCTAAAACACTCTTAACCACCATAACCCCCTTGCCAAAAGCTAACCCATCGGCTTTAATGACTAGGGGGAAATGCGTTCTCTCTAAAAAGGCTTGAGCCTCTTTGAAATTGTCAAAAGCTTGGTAGGGGGCAGTGGGGATGTTGTGCCGCTGCATGAACTCCTTGGCAAAAATCTTACTGCCCTCTAAGCGTGCGGCTTGTTTTCTAGGTCCAAAGCAAGCAAAGCCCGCCCCCTCTAGCACATCCACCAATCCCTCCACCAATGGGTTATCCGGGGCGACAATAATGAAATCTAGTCGCTCTTTTTGGGCAAACTCTAAAATGCCTTGTTGATCGCCTACACTCAGAGGCACGCATGGAGCTTGCATGCCTGCATTGCCCGGGATCATAAAGATTTGGCGATCCTTAGAGGCAATTTTTTTTAAAATCGCATGCTCACGCCCCCCGCTCCCAATAATGGCTATTTTCATCAATTCTCCTAATGGTGGAATAAACGCAAATGGGTAAAGATCATCACCATGCCCAGTGCATCGCTGGTGGCAATCACGCTTTTATCCTGCTTGCTCCCCCCACTTTGAGCCACATAGCCCACTCCACTTAAGGCGGCACGCTCCAAACTATCACTAAATGGAAAAAACGCATCGCTCCCCAAACTCACGCCACAAATCCCTTTGAGATAGCCTACTTTTTCCTCTAGGTTCAAGGGTTCAGGCGGGCTCGTGAAATGCTCTAAATCAGCTTGAGAAAGCCCGTGGGTGAGATAGGCATAGATGAGGTTATCTCTAGTGGGGCGGGGCAATTTGGGCCTAAAGGGCAAATCTAAGACTTTGGGATGGACTCTTAAATGCCACAAATCGGCTTTATCAGCGGCGATCTTGGTGCAATAAATGCGGGATTGTTGCCCTGCCCCCACCCCGATGGCTTGCCCCTCATAGGCTAGGCAAATGGAATTAGACTGGGTGTATTTGAGCGTGATGAGGCTCAAAATCAAATCTTCCTTAGCTTGCGTGGGCAACTCTTTTTTTTGACTCACAATGTCTTTTAAACAATCTAGGTTAATGGGGGCATGGTTGCGCTCTTGGGTGAGTGTGAGCCCAAAAACATCGCGTTTTTCTAAAAGTGGGGGGGTGTAGCTCGGATCGATTTGTAAAATCACATACCCCCCCTTTTTCTTTTGCTTAAGCAACTCTAGGGCTTTAGGCTCAAAGTCAGGAGCGATGATCCCATCGCTCACCTCAACGCTTAACATCTGCGCACAAGCCAGATCGCAAGGTGCACTCAAAGCTACAAAATCCCCAAAGGAGCTTAGCCGATCCGCCCCCCGTGCGCGTGCATAGGCAGTGGCTATAGGCGAATCATTGATCGCCGGACTTAAAAAATAGGCTTTTAAACGCGCCTCTTCAAGAGGTCTAGCCAGCGCGCTAGAGGTGGGGCTAGCATGTTTAAACGAGGTGGCAGCGGGGCACTTTAGAGCGTATTCCAATTCTTTGACCAACTGGTAGCCATTGAGCGCATCTAAAAAATTGATGTAACTAGGGTTGCCATTGAGGATTTTAAGCGGGAGGGTGGGTGCACTTAAAGAGGCTTGGAGCTGGTGGGGGTTGATTCCGTATTTGAGGGGCAAACTAGGCATGGGTTTTCCTATTAAAAATGAGGGTTTTCACTTGGCCACTTTTTAAATGCACACTCTGCACACAAAGCGCAACTTTATATTCACTATCCAGTGCCTCCCATAGGCTTTCGCCCCACTCAGTCAAACTAGGCGGGATTGTAAGGGGCTTAGGCTCGCCACAAAAGGCAGGCAAAGGGTCGTTATCATGATCGTAAGTATGCAAGAAATGCCCCCGCCCAGCCACGCTCTCGTATTTATAAAAAAAGCGCGCACAAGCGGGCGGCTCTAGAGCTTTGATCAAGCTAAGTTGGTAACTAAAGTCTGCCCCATCTAAGCAAACCAACGCGCTAATGCGGGGCGTGAAATGGGGCGCATCAGGCTCAAAAGTTTGGGTGCGCAAAGCCCCCTCAAAACTCCCCTCCTCTTGTAGGGTTTGCACAATCGCCTCAGTTTGACTCCCATTGCTAATCACAATTTGGCGATCACCCACATGCACTAAGGGCGGGTAGAGGATGAGCGTTGTGTCTTGAGTTGTGGGTTCTAGTAGAGAAATTTTAACGTTGTCCCCCTCAAGGCTCAAAAATCGGTTTTGGCTAGCCCCACTCCTGCCCATCAAAAAATACCCCAAAAAGACACAATCCCCACTCGCCCCGATGAGAATACCCCGCCCAAAATATCGTTGTTTGCCTAGCATAGCTCCACCCCCTCCCCACTAACAACTTCTCCGATCACATAAGCACTTACCCCTGCTTGTTTTAAAATCTCTAAAGCTTGGCTGGCATGCCCGCTCTCTAGCACGATCACCATCCCAACGCCCATATTAAACACGCTAAAACATTCCAACAGCCCCAGCCCCCCTAAAGAGCGCAAAAAATCAAAAATAGGCGGGGTGGGGAAGGCTTTTAGATCAATTTTAGCTTTTAGCCCATCAGGCAAAGCCCGGGGGATATTTTCCAAAAAACCCCCACCGGTGATGTGTGCGATGGATTTAACCCGGATTTTAGCCAAGAGTTCTAACACGGGCTTAACATAAATACGCGTGGGGGTGAGCAAGACTTGGGCTAGATTTTGCCCTTCAAAATCGGTGTGTAGCGCATCGATTCTCTGATTGGCTAAAATTTGGCGCACTAAAGAAAAACCATTAGAATGCAACCCGCTAGAGGCTAGCCCAATCAACACATCGCCCACTTGCACACTCTTAGAGTCTAAGATTTGGGATTGTTCTACAATCCCCACACAAAAGCCGGCTAAATCGTATTCTTTAGGCGCATAAAATCCAGGCATTTCCGCACTCTCCCCGCCCAAAAGCTCACAATCCGCCTCGATGCACCCTTGTGCTACGCCCGCGACAATGCTTTCCACCTTGCTAGGCTCGTTTTTATCAAGGGCGATGTAATCTAAAAAAAACAGGGGTTTAGCCCCCATGCACAAAACATCATTCACACACATCGCCACACAATCGATCCCGATACTGCTGTGATCTTCCAACAAGAAGGCCAACTTTAACTTGGTCCCCACGCCATCAGCTCCGCTCACCAGCACGGGCTGGCTATAATCCTTTAAATCCAGCGCAAAGAGCCCGGCAAAACCCCCGATCGTGTTGAGGGGCTGGATTTTGGTGCGCGCAATGTGTTTTTTCATGCGTTCCACCGCTTCATAACCGGCTTGGACATTTACGCCCGCTTGCTTGTAAGATTCCATTATAATTTTCCTTTAAATGTGGGTGGGGGCTTTGAGGGTGATTTTTTCTTTGGGCGTGGGGGTGGGGTAGTGCCCTGAAAAACACGCCTTGCAACAGCCCAAACCCTCCAGCATAAAATCAATCCCCTCTAAGGGCAGGTAGGCTAGCGAATCCAAACCTAAAAGCTGGGTGATTTCCTCAATGCTGTGCTTGTGGGCGATCAAATGTTCTTGAGAATCAATGTCTGTCCCATAGAAACAGGGGTGCAAAAAGGGGGGGGAGGAGATTCGCATGTGGATTTCTTGCACCCCCACCCCCCGCAATAGCTGGGCTAGGCGTTTGGTGGTGTTCCCCCGCACAATGGAGTCATCAATCAACACGATCTTTTTGCCTTGTAGATTGGGAATGATCGGGTTGAGTTTGAGGCGTAATTTCTCTGTGCGTTCTTGCTCAGGGGCAATAAAAGTGCGTGTGATGTAGCGGTTTTTGATAAAGCCCAAAGCGTAGGGAATCTTAGATGCTCTAGAATAGCCCAAAGCCGCATCAATCCCCGAATCAGGTACGCCCACCACGACATCGGCTTGAGCGGGGGCAATTTGAGCCAAATATTCCCCTGCGCGCAAGCGCGCCAAATGCACGCTTTTACCCTCTAGCATAGAGTCGCCCCGCGCAAAATAGATATACTCAAAGGAGCAAATTTTGCGTTCTTGTTTGGGGGTTAGAGAGCAGGCGTGCAGGCCACTAGAATCGATGCTCACCATCTCACCCGGATCGATATCCCTAATAAAAGATGCCCCTAAGGCATCTAAAGCACAACTCTCAGAGGCAACAATGTAAGTCCCACTAGGGGTCTGCCCCAAGCATAGGGGTCTAAAGCCAAAGCAATCCCTAAGGGCGATGAGTTTATCAGCGGTCATGATCACTAGAGAGTAAGCCCCTTGCAAGCTAGGCACAGCGGCTAAAATCGCCTCTTCTAGGCTAGAGGTGTGTAATCTGTGCTTGGCGATCAAATAGGCGATCACTTCTGTGTCGCTGGAGGTGTGGAAAATACAGCCCTTGAGCTCCAATTCGTAGCGTAGGGCTAGAGAATTAACCAAATTCCCATTATGGGCGATGGCAATGGGCTCTTTAATATGATTTAACACAATGGGCTGGGTATTGGTGCGGTTATTCTCCCCTGTGGTGCCATAGCGCACATGCCCGATACAAATTTCCCCCTGACCTAGGCGTTCTAAGATAGTGGGGGTGAAAACCTCGCTGACTAGCCCCGTATTTTTATAATAGGTGATATGCCCCTTGTGTGTGAGCGCGATCCCACAGCCCTCTTGCCCCCTGTGTTGCAGGGCACACAGAGCATTATAAGCTAGGGGGGCTAGCTGGGTACTTGTGGGGGCAAAAGCCCCAAACACCCCGCATTCTTCCTTAACCATGCTAACTCCTAACAGAGACCTTTTCTAAGATGAGCGCATAAGCCTCACACACCCCGCCCAAATCCTGTCTAAAGCGATCTTTGTCGAGTTTTCGGCGAGTTTGGCTATCCCAAAAACGGCAAGTATCTGGGGAAATCTCATCGCCTAAGATGATCTGCCCACCAGAGTGCCCAAATTCTAACTTGAAATCCACCAAAATAATCCCTCTTGGCTTGAAATACTCTTGCAAGTGGGCATTGATTTTTAAGGCTAGGACTTTGATCTGCTCTAATTGATCCAAACTAGCCAGTTTGAGGGCTAGGGCGTGGTGATCGTTGATGAGTGGATCGCCAAGAGAATCATTTTTGTAGCAAAACTCTAAAACTGGGCTCTCAAAGCTTGTGCCCTCTGCAATACCCAATCTTTGTGCCATCGAGCCCGCACACAAATTACGCACAATGACCTCTAGGGCAAACATCTCCAGCTTTTTGACGAGGCTTTGGGTGGGGCTGAGTGTTTCCACAAAATGGGTTGCCACGCCTTGATCGTGCAAATACGCCATCAGCTGGTTACTAATGGCATTATTGAGCGCGCCCTTGCCCTCTAAAGTGGCTTTTTTAGCTCCATTAAAAGCAGTCGCGCTGTCTTTATACTCTACAATGCAAAGAGTCGGATCGCTGGTGGCATAGACTTTTTTAGCCTTGCCTTCGTATAAAAGAGTTGTGGGTTTCATAGGAGCCTTTGGAGTTCAAGATCGGCTTGCAAGACTTGAGATTCTTGCTCTTGGCGGTGCTTAGTGAGTTTTTGGGCTAAAAGGGGATCGTTTAGGGCGAGTATTTGTAAAGCCAGTAGTGCAGCATTGCTAGCCGCATTGATCCCCACACAGGCAACTGGGATACCTTTAGGCATCTGCACACTGGAGAGCAAGGAATCTAGCCCGCCTAGATCGGAGGTTAAAATGGGTAGAGCGATGATAGGGCGGGTGGTGAGCGAAGCGATCACACCTGCTAAATGTGCGGCTTTGCCAGCAGCAGCGATAAACACGCTACAACCACTCTCCAAAACAAAACTTTTGAGAGCTTGGGGGGTGCGGTGCGCTGAGAGTATGCGCCATTCAAAGGGTGCGCCAAAATCTTGTAAGATTTTGACCCCCTCTTGCACGATCGGCGTATCGCTCTGGCTCCCCATCAACACAGCAACTTTTTCCATGGCAAACCTTAAGATGAGGGATAAAAACCTATTTTAGCAGATCACGCCCCAAAAACGGCTTTGAGCCATTGCATTTTGTGAATACAGATTAATTCAAGCTAATAAGCTCAAAATGGGCAAAACTTAGGCTAATGGTTGTGTTCAGAAATTAATCAAAAATAAAAAAGTCCATTTGGCTGGAGTTGATATTGGAGACTTAAGGGACCCGAGTTGGTTGTTTTATCAGCCAGAGCGCACAAACTTTAAAGGCTTAGAAACTTGGGAACTGTCTAGGGTCGGGTGTATGGAAGATATATTCTTGGGTTGTGATAGTCCCACCAAATACCCAGCATGGCATGGGGGTTATAACACCCAAAACATGCCAGAATTTTAGTTAGCCAGTTGTGCCCCTATAGGGCAAGGGGGATTTTCATTAGTGTTTGGCACGCTCCTCCTCAATTTTAACCCCCACTTTTTTATCCTTGTAAAGCCCTGTGCCTACAGGGATCATGCGCCCTAAGACGACATTTTCTTTCAAGTCCTCCAAGAAGTCCTTTTTCATCGCAATGCTCGCCTCTGTGAGCACTTTTGTGGTCTCTTGGAAGCTGGCTGCTGAGATAATGCTATCACTCCCAATGGCAGCGCGGGTGATTCCCAAAAGCACGGGTTCAGCAATGGCAGGCTCACCCTTGAGGCTTAAGATGCGCTGATTCTCCTCTTTAAAGTGCTTTTTGCTCACCAAATCGCCTTCAATGAACTTAGTATCCCCGCTATCTAAAATCCGCACTTGGCGTAACATTTGGGAGACGATGATCTCAATGTGCTTATCGGCAATGCTCACCCCTTGGCGACGATAGACTTGTTGGACCTCGCTCACAATGTATTTGTGCAACTCTTTTTCCCCGCTAATGCGCAAGATGTCATGACTGCTCACCACGCCATCAGTGATCGCCTCGCCTGCATGCACAAATTCATTGGCGTGGACTAAAATCTGCTTGCCCTTATCCACAAAATATTCCACGCTACGCCCATCAGCAGAGGTGATCAAAACCCGCTCTTTATTGCGCGCGCTCTTGCCAAAGCTCACCACCCCATCAATTTCAGAAAGAATCGCGATGTCTTTGGGCTTGGATTTTCTAGCCTCAAAAATATCAGAAACCCGGGGCAAGCCCCCCGTGATGTCTTTAGATTTGATGGTGGCTTTGGGGATTTTAGCCAAGATGTCGGCAACCTCAACGGCCATGCCCTCATTGACCACAATAGAGGTTTTGGGCTCTAGCAAATACTGGATACTCTGCCCATCTGTCTCCAATAATAGACTGGGCTTGTAACCACTGGGGATATATTCATTGATCACCAAAGTGCGCACCCCCGTATTTTCATCCTCACTCTCAGTTGCACTCACTCCAGAAATAATGTCCATGTAACGCACAACCCCGCTGGCATCAGCAATAATAGGCGTGTTGTAAGGGTCCCAAGAGGCGATCACATTCTTAGTGTCTTGACTGGGTCTGACTAAGAGCGTATCGCTTTCAACAGGACTATTGTCATCAACTTCCACAACCGAATCTCTAGCGATGTAGTGGCGGATTGCCTCTTGATCGTTCTCATCGGCCACCACAGCAAACAAACCCTTTTCTTGCACCACATCACCTGCCCGAATACCCCTAGAGCGTTCCAAGTGATCGCCTACCAAGTGGTAATACTTCACTACGCCCCTCTCTTTGGCACTGATTTCTTGAGTGATGGGGTCGTTATCATTGATGGCAATTTCACTTGCATAGGGGATACGGTTAGGCACATTCCAGCCATCTTTAATGATGTCAGCAATGCTCCCACCCTCACGCACGGCATGCCCGCTGGCATAGGGCAAATAAATTTTGCCCTCAATCTTGCCACTCACGCCTGCTAACTCATTGGGTTTGGCCACATCGCTCTTTCTAAGCACAAACTTAGCCTCTTGCCCCTCACCCACCACGCTCAAAACGACCTCTTCATGCGCGCTATCAATTTTCAACACGCCAGCAAAAGGGGCTTTGATCTTGGGCTCAACCACAAGAATCGCTGCGTTGCGGCGATTGACAATAATATTTTTACCCTCCTTGTTTTGGTAGGTTTTGATATTAAAGAAGCGCACAAAACCCTCATTGTTTGCCACAATTTCATGTTCTTCTTGGCTCCTTGAAGCCGTCCCGCCCACATGGAAAGTCCTTAGGGTTAATTGTGTGCCCGGCTCCCCAATGGATTGGGCCGCCACCACGCCCACAGCCTCCCCGGGTTTGACCATCTTGCCCTCGCCCAAGTTTAAGCCATAGCATTTGGCACACACGCCCTTTTGTGCCTTACAGGTTACGGGCGTGCGAATCGTTACGGATTTGATCCCCGCTTCAATGATTTTTTTAGCCTTCTCCTCATCCACCATTGTATCGGCGTTTAACAAAACCTCATTTGTGAGCGGATCGATGATGTCCTCAACTAAGACGCGCCCAAAAATGCGCTCTTCTAAGGGCTCGATCAGCTCACTCCCTACGGTGATGTCTGTAATCTCGATTCCCTCATGCGTGCCACAATCCTCTTGCACGACCTTGACATTTTGGGAAACATCGATGAGCTTACGGGTGAGATAACCAGCCGTGGCGGTTTTCAATGCCGTATCGGCTAACCCCTTACGTGCCCCGTGCGTGGAGTTAAAATATTCTAGGACATTCAAACCCTCTTTAAAGTTGGAGATAATAGGCGTTTCAATGATCGTACCATCCGGTTTGGTCATCAACCCACGCATCGCAGAGAGTTGCCGGATTTGGGCAGCCGAGCCACGTGCCCCGCTATTAGCCATCATATAGATGGAGTTAAAGCCCTCTTTGTCCTCCGCAATGGCTTGCATCATTTCCTTGCTCATCAAATCATTGACCTCCGTCCAAATGTCAATGATTTTATTGTAACGTTCTTGTGTAGTTAAATGCCCACCCTCAAATTGCGCTTGGATTGCCCGCACCTTTTCTTTGGCATTTTCCACCATGCGGATTTTATTTTTGGGTGTGATAATATCTTCCATAGAAATGGAGATTCCAGCCTTAGTGGCGTAGCGGAAGCCTAGCATTTTGAGATTGTCTAAAAAGCGCGCACTCGCCCCAATCCCGCTTTCTTTATGCACAAAATCCACCAATGCCCCAATGTCCTTTTTGGTCATCATTTTATTCCATAGGTGTATGGGCACAAAGTCGGGCAAAATGGATTTTAAAACCAAACGCCCAGCAGTGGTGTGTAAAATGTGGCGATCGTGCAAGACACGCACCTTAGCATGCAAATCTAGCACCTTGGTATCCACAGCCATCAAAACCTCATGCACGCTGGAAAAGAGTTTATGCTCCCCTAATACCCCACTCTTTTCCAAAGAGAGGTAGTAAAGTCCTAGCACCATATCTTGGCTGGGCACGGCGACCGCCTTACCACTAGCAGGCAATAAAATATTCATCGAACTTAGCATTAAAACCTTGCACTCGGTGATGGCTTCTTGGCTTAAGGGCACATGCACAGCCATTTGATCCCCATCAAAGTCGGCGTTGAAAGCCGAACACACTAAGGGGTGTAACTGAATCGCCTTGCCATCAATGAGTTTGGGGTGGAAGGCTTGAATTGATTGTTTGTGCAAAGTGGGGGCGCGGTTGAGCAAGACAGGATAGCCTTGCACGATTTCCTCTAAGCATTCCCAAACTTCATTGCTTTTTTGCTCGATCATGCGCTTGGCTTGCTTGAGGGTGGTTGCAAAGCCCTTTTCCTCTAGCTTGGAGAGCAAATGGGGTTTGAAGAGTTCTAAGGCCATGTTTTTAGGCAACCCGCATTCATCCATGCGCAAATTAGGCCCCACCACAATCACGCTACGCCCCGAGAAATCCACCCGTTTGCCCAACAAGTTTTGGCGGAAACGCCCTTGTTTGCCCTTGATGATCTCTGAGAGCGATTTTAAGGGACGTTTGTTGGCACCCTTAACGGCGTTAGCATTTCTGCCATTATCAAATAAGGCATCTACGGCCTCTTGCAACATGCGTTTTTCATTGCGCACAATGATTTCCGGCGCACCCAATTCCATGAGTCGTTTCAGGCGTTGGTTGCGATTAATCACGCGACGGTAGAGCTCATTGACATCGCTGACAGCAAATTTGCCTCCATCCAAAGCCACGAGCGGGCGCAAATCGGGGGGTAGCACGGGCAGGGCGGTGAGCATCATCCACTCGGGGCGATTGCCTGAATTTAAGAAACTCTCCACCACTTTAAGCCGTTTGATGAGTTTCTTTTTCTTGGCATCTGAATTGGTCTCCTTGACATCCTCTTTTAAGCTTCTGAGCAAAGCGACTAAATCCAACTCTTCTAAAAGGTCCTTGATCACCTCCCCGCCCATGTGTGCCACAAAACCCTTATCTTCATTGAGGCGCGCCACGCTTTGGAATTGCTCCTCATTTAAAATGTCGTATTTGCAAATGGGTTTGGTGCATTCGCTATCATAAAAAGCCTCGCCGGGTTCTTTGACAATGTAGGCTTCATAGTAAAGTACGCGTTCTAAGTCCTTCATCTTGATCCCTAGTAGCGTACCAATGCGGCTAGGTAGAGAGCTCACATACCAAATATGCGCTACGGGCGTGGCTAGCTCAATATGCCCCATTCTAAAGGAGCGCACTTTGGAGCTGGTGATTGCTACCCCACATTTTTCACAAGTGCCGATGGTTTTGTAGCGGGGTTTTTTGTATTTGCCACACAGGCATTCATAATCCTTGGTAGGTCCAAAGATTTTCATACAAAAGAGTCCGTCGCGCTCGGGCTTGAGGGTGCGGTAATTGATCGTCTCGGGCTTTTTAACCTCCCCATAGCTCCACTCTTTGATTTTATCCGGGCTAGCCAAAGTGAGTTGGAAGGAGCTAAAGTCTTTGGGGCGATCGTCCTCTTTGATCACAATGGGTTTAGGCGCGCCAAATTCATCCACTTCCTCATTAAAGATATTCACATCTAGCCCCAAAGATTGTAATTCTTTGGTCAAAACATAAAAGGTTTCCGGGATTTCAGATTCGCCCACATGTTCGCCCCGTGCAATGGCTTTATAGGCATTCTCACGCCCTCTAATGTCATCAGATTTCACGGTGAGCATCTCTTTAAGCGTGTGGGCTGCTCCATAAGCCTCCAATGCCCAAACTTCCATTTCCCCAAAGCGTTGCCCCCCAAAAAGTGCCTTCCCGCCTACAGGTTGGTGGGTTACCAAAGAATAGGGTCCTGTGCTTCTAGCATGCACCTTTTCATCCACCAGGTGGTGCAATTTGAGCATGTACATGTAGCCCACATTCACCCGTTCTTTCATCTTTTCACCCGTGCGCCCGTCATAAAGCTCGGTTTTGCCATCCAAATCAATTTGGGCTAGCTTAAAGAGATTCATGAACTGCTCACTAGAGATGCCCTCAAAAACGGGGATGGCAAACTTGACTCCAGAACTCCAATCGCGCGCATAGCCCAAAAGTGCCTCATCGCTGCACTTTTCCAGCATTTTAGCCAAATCATGGTTATCCACATTCACCACATGGGCGATCTCGAGCATTTTGGCGCGCAATTTTTTAAGCATGTCCGCATTGTGTTGCTCTAAGAGGGTGCTGATTTGATCCCCTAATTGTTTGCCCACCAAGCCCAAATGCACTTCCAAAATCTGCCCGATATTCATGCGGCTGGGCACGCCTAGGGGGTTTAGCACAATATCGACCGGTTGCCCATCGGCAGTATAGGGCATGTCGGCAATGGGGACGATGTTAGAGACAATGCCCTTATTGCCATGCCGTCCTGCCATTTTGTCCCCCACCTTGAGCTTGCGCTTGGTGGCGATGTAAATTTTAACCTGCTTGATGACCCCATTGGGCAAGATGTCATCTTTTTCTAAGATCGAGAGTTTTTCCTCGTGTTCTTGACCTAAAATTTTCTTTTGCTCTAAGAAGTTGGCTTTGATTTGCTCAAAGCGATCTTGGACCTCTTTTTTGTATTTCTTGGCGAGCGAATTGAGCGCAAAGCGGTTGATCTCGAGCACCACCTCTTTAGGGATGCAATCACCCTTAGCGTATTCGACCTCATTTAGAGTCGTGGCTTCCTCTAGGGGCTCTTTGGAGAAAATCGAGCTAATTTGTAAAAGTTCCTCGCGATTGAGCATGGTTAGGCGATCGTAGTGCTCGATGTCTAGCACCGCCTTCTCTTCCTCATAGGCACTAATGGCGCGCGCGTCTTTTTCATAGCCCTTTTTGGTGAGGATATTCACCCCAATCACCGTCCCCTCCAAAGAGGGGGGGCAATAAAGAGATTTATTGACCACATGCCCAGCCTTGTCCCCAAAGATGGCGCGCAAGAGTCGTTCCTCTGGCGTGCTTTTCATCTCACCCTTGGGGGACACCTTGCCTACCAAAATCATGCCTGCACTCACATAAGTTCCGATCTTGACAATCCCCCCGCTATCTAAGTGAGCAACCTCTTCTTCTTTGACATCGGGAATGTCCGCGCTAAACTCCTCGATCCCATGTTTGAGCTCTCTAGCTTCAATCTCTTTTTCATAGATATGCACGGAGGTAAAAATATCCTCTTTGGTGATCTTCTCGCTCACCACGATTGCATCTTCAAAGTTATAGCCATTCCAAGGCATGAACGCCACACGGATATTTTTCCCTAAAGCCAACTCACCTTGATCCATGCTGGGGCCATCGGCAATGATCTGCCCTGCCTCCACCACATCGCCCACTTTGACAATGGGAACTTGGTTAAAACAGGTGTTTTGGTTGGTGCGTAGGTTTTTTTGCAACAAATAGGCATCAATGTAGGTTTCTTTGTCATCCTCCCCTAAAATGTAGATGTTTTTGGAATCCACTTTTTCGACAACCCCCCCACGCTGGGCCTTCACGCTCCCCCACGAATCGCGGGCGATGATCTTTTCAATGCCGGTGCCCACGATGGGCGTTTCTGCCTTTAAAAGGGGCACGGCTTGGCGTTGCATGTTGGTGCCCATAAGCGCGCGGTTAGCATCGTCATGTTCTAAAAAGGGGATGAGCGAGGCGGCCACGCCCACCAGCATGCGCGAGCTTAAATCCATTAAAGTAACCTTGTGTTTTTCATTGAGCACAATTTCCCCGCCCACACGTGTTTCCACTAAATCCTCTTGGATATAGCCTTGTTTATCCACCCGTGTGCTAGCAGGTGCGATCACCTGCCCTTCCTCTTGGATTGCAGTCAAATACACCACTTCATCGCTAACCTTACCATCCACCACCTTTTTATAAGGAGCTTCAATGAAACCTAGGTCATTGACACGGGTAAAGGTGGATAGGGTGTTAATTAGCCCGATATTTTGCCCCTCTGGGGTCTCAATGGGGCAGATACGCCCATAGTGGGTGGGGTGCACATCGCGTGCCTCAAAGCCTACGCGATCCTTGACTAGCCCCCCCTCACCCAAAGCGGACAAACGGCGTTTGTGTGTAACCTCGGATAGCGGATTGGTTTGATCCATGAACTGGGAGAGTTGCCCGCTCATGAAAAACTCTAAAATGGTGCTGGTGATCATCTTAGAATTGACCAAATCATGAGGCATGAGCGTATCTAGGGCAGTGTTCATAGTGGTGAGCTTATCTTTAATGCTCTTTTGCATTTTCATCAAGCCCTCGTGCAATTCGTTTGCTAAGAGCTCGCCCACAGCACGGATACGGCGGTTACCCAAGTGATCGCGATCGTCAATCTGCCCTTCAGCGTTTTTAATCTTGATCAAGTATTTGACCGTCTCAATGATGTCCTCATGGGTGAGCACGGTGACATAATCGGGTACTTTTAAATGCAATTTGTGGTTCATTTTCATGCGCCCAACCATCGTTAAGTCATAGCGTTCGGGATCAAAAAAGAGTTGTTGCACATAAGCCTTAGCCACGTCTGGGGTTACAGGATCCCCCGGGCGCATCACCTTGTAAATACGCACAGCCGCTAGGGCATTTTCGTCCTCTATTTTCTCACTCTGTCTGAGCAATTTGAGCGATTCGTTTTTGAGCGATTCGGCATCGGTGCCAAAGGATTTGATGATGGAAGCATCATGCCCTAAAGCCAAATCATTGGCGATCACAAATTCCTCAATGCCACTGGCGCGTAGTTTGTCTAGTTTAGGGGCTTCTAGCTGGGTTAGAGTATCTAACAACACGCCCCCATCACTATCCAAAACCGGTTCGGCTAGGTAGCGGTTGAGCAAAATATTTGTGGGGTATTCGACCCACTCTACCCCGCTTTCTTTAATTTCTCTGGCTTTTTTAGCAGTGATCTTTTTGGTCGCTGCCAGTAAAATATTCCCCTGATCGTCCTTGAGATCAAAATCTACCCGGCTATTGGCATCAATGCTCTCAAAGGGGATAAAGTATTTACCCTCTGTGGGGCTGATAGCTTTGTAGCGCACCTTTAACAACGGGTAGAAAATTTTAATAATGTCCTGTTTGCTATAACCTAGAGCCCGGAATAAAATAGTGGCTGAGACTTTACGCCGTTTGTTAATGCGCACATGCAAGATATCTTTCACATCGTATTCAAAATAAAGCCACGATCCACGATCGGGAATGATCTGTCCGGTATAGATGAGTTTGTTTGCGCTGGTAGAAGATTTTTCCTCTTTAAAAATCACGCCCGGACTCCTGTGGAGCTGATTGACCACCACGCGCTCTACGCCATTGATGATAAAGGAAGTGCGATCGGTCATCAAGGGGATTTCACGGATAAAAATATTTTGCTCTTTAATATCCTTAGCCCCCAGTTTCTCCCCACTCTTAGAATCCCTCTCCCATAAAATCAAACGGATTTTAATTTTCAAGGGAACAGAGTAGGTAATCCCTCTCTCCATGGCTTCTCTCACGGTGTATTTGGATTTCCCATACTCACACCCGCCATATTCAAGGGTGATGCGGTTTTGGGTGTCATGGATGGGGAAGACAGACTTAAACACCCGTTCAATCCCGCTCTCCTTACCTTCTTTGGCGTATAAGAACGCTTCATAGCTGTCTTTTTGCAAGAGTAGGAGGTTGGGGACTTCTAGCTCTTGTGGGAGTCGTGTAAAATCCGCGCGTAAGCGATTCCTTAAAGTATCCATGTCTATAAACCTTTATTGGTGGATTTGAAGCTTTGGGTAGATTGACCTAAATAACGCACGCTACATCCTTGCGCCACTTATCTCCCCTCCCTTCCCCTCCTTTTTGTAAAAAGACAAAAAGCTATTTGATTTCGACTTTTGCCCCCACTTCCTCGAGTTTTTTCTTGATGGCCTCAGACTCTTCTTTATTCACACCTTCTTTGAGTACGTGCGGGGTTTTCTCGGTGGCTTCTTTAGCCTCTTTAAGCCCTAGCCCGGTGATCTCGCGCACGACTTTAATGACCTTAATTTTTTCCGCCCCGGTTTCAGCGAGCACCACGCTAAACTCGGTTTTTTCCTCAGCCACTTCAGTAGATGCTCCGGCTACAGCTCCAGCTACTGCCACAGGTGTTGCGCTCACGCCAAACTTTTCTTCAAACGCTTTAACCAGTTCTGAGAGCTCTAAAACACTCAAGCCCCCAATATACTCTAACACTTCTTCTTTGCTAATTGCCATAGTCATCCTTTATTCTTGTTCTTTTGCTTTTCTCAAATTGTCCAAACCGGTAACAAAATACCTTGCCGGTGCCATCCAAACAGACAAGAGCATGCCAATAAGCTCTTCTTTGCTGGGTAATTTGGAGATAGCCTCCACATGCGCGCGATCCACAGCTTGCTTTTCATAAAGCCCGGCTTTGATGTGAAAATGATCCTTGTGGTCCTTAGCAAAGCCCATCACCAATTTAGATAAAGCGATCTGATCGCTCCCCCAAACAAAGATATTAGTCTCTTTAAGCTCTAAGGGACTTAGACCCGCTTCTTGAAGGGCTAGGCGGGCTAAGGTGTTTTTGACCACCTGCACTTGGATGCCCTGCACTCTAGCAGCATTACGTAATTGCTCTAAGTGCTTGACTGGCAAGCCTTTATAATCACACACCACCAACGCATCCATGCTGGCGAATGCCTCTTTTAAGCGTACCACAAGCTCTTGTTTTTGCTCTTTATTCATGGTTTCCTCCTTTCCGACCTGACTTCCACAAGGCTACCAAAGTAAATCAAGCTTGCGCCCTTGTTTCTTAAGTCTAAGATAAATTATTTTGTGTCCATCAACTCTTGACAATCCAAACGCACACCCGGGGACATGCTCAAAGACACCACACCATTGCGGATATATTTGCCCTTTGAGGTATTGGGTTTGAGTTTATTAAGTGTGCGGACTAGCTCCAACAGGTTTTGCTGGATCTGCTCTTCACTAAAGCTCGCTTTGCCAATGGGGGCGTGCAAATTGCCCTTTTTATCCACGCGGAAATTGACTTGCCCGCTTTTGGCATTGCTCACGGCTTTTTTGACATCCATCGTAACGGTGCCAGTTTTGGGGTTAGGCATCAAGCCTTTAGGGCCTAAAATACGCCCCACCTTCCCCACAACCGCCATCATGTCCGGAGTGGCGATCACCATGTCAAAACTGGTATTCCCGTTTTTGATCTCCTCAGCCAAATCCTCGCCCCCGACCACATCAGCCCCCGCCTCTTTAGCTTCATCTAGTTTGATGTCTTTAGCAAAGACAGCTACACGCACTTTTTTACCGGTGCCATGGGGCAAGACCACCGCTCCGCGCACCATTTGATCGGCATGTCTGGGATCGACCCCTAGACGCAAAGCCACCTCCACACTTTCATCAAACTTAGCCGAAGCTAGGGATTTGACTACACTAACGCCCTCTTGAACGCTATGCACCTTGTCTTTATCAAACTTTTCTGCTAATTTTTGCAATCTTTTTGCCACTTTTGCCATGTTTTCTCTCCTACTCTACAACCTCGATGCCCATGCTCCTAGCACTCCCCATGACGATCTTTTTAGCTGCCTCTAGGGTGGTGGTGTTGAGATCCTCCATCTTGTTTTGGGCGATCTCCTCGACTTGTTGCATGGTGAGCTTACCCACCTTGTTTTTAAGGGGGTTATCTGAGCCTTTGGCGACCCCGCTGGCTTTTTTAATCAAGTCTGTAACGGGGGGTTTTTTGGTGATAAAAGTGAAACTTTTATCTTGATAAACCGTGATGATCACGGGGATATTAAAACTCCCCATGTCTTTTGTGCGCTCATTAAATGCCTTGCAAAACTCCATGATATTCACACCCCTTTGACCCAAAGCTGGACCTACGGGCGGAGAGGGGTTAGCCTTGCCTGCGGGGATTTGTAACTTGATCTCGCCGACAACCTTTTTTGCCATGCATGCTCCTTAAATGATTTTTTCAACTTGAGAATATAAAATCTCAATCAAAGTATTGCGCCCAAAAATAGACACATTCAGCTTCAACTTGCGGTGCTCGACATCGTATTCTTCCACGACAGCCGTAAAATTCGCAAAAGGTCCTTCAATGATGCGCACCACCTCCCCGCGTTCATAATAAATCTTGGGCTTGGGGGCTGCCCGGTGGGTCATTTTCTCTAAAATGTTGCTAATATCAGCTTCCCCTAGAGGGGTGGGTTTCTTGCTTTCTCCAATAAAACGACTCACTCTAGGTAAAGATTGGATTTTGTGCCAAAGCACTTCATCTAAATCGACTTTGATAAACACATAACCCGGATACAAACTCCGCTCAGTAACCTTATTCTTGCTCTTTTTAGAAAGCTCGATCACATCCTCAGTTGGCACAATCACCTCTTGGACACGATCGGCGATATTGTGATCGCTCACCATGTTTTCAATGGCTTTTTTAACCGCCTGTTCGCTCCCCGAATAAGTCTGGATCGCATACCACTCCATACCCATTAAATTCCCCTAAAGCACGCTAGAAACAAAAGCCGACAAAACAAAATCTATCAAAGTCAAAAATAGCGTGATGATCGTCACCACAACCAAAACGGATACTAAGGCATTGCGAATCTGCTCTTTGAGCGGAAAAATCACCTTTGACAGCTCTTCTTTTGTCAATTTATACTGAGATAATAACTTCTTCATGCCACCCACTTTTAAAATCTTACACCCACTGGCAGGCCAGGAGGGACTCGAACCCCCAACAACCGGTTTTGGAGACCGACGCTCTACCATTGGAGCTACTGACCTTCACCCCTCCCCATCCTCTAGCTCTTGAGCTTGATCTCCTTGTGCAAGGTGTGCTTGTTTTCTCTGCGACAAAACTTCTTGAGCTCCAGTTTTTCTGTGTTTGTTTTGGCGTTCTTGGTGGTACTGTAGTTGATCTCCTCACACCCCAAACATTTCAAACCTACCTTAACTTTCACAATGATCCCCCAACTACTCAATGATCTTTGTAACCACGCCCGCACCCACGGTCTTACCACCTTCGCGGATCGCAAATTTTGTCCCAAGTTCTAGGGCAATAGAGCTAATGAGCTCCACAACAATTTTAGTGTTATCCCCGGGCATGATCATCTCTGTGCCTTCAGGCAAAGTGATAGAGCCGGTTACATCGGTGGTGCGGACATAGAATTGGGGGCGATAGCCATTGAAAAAAGGTGTATGGCGACCACCTTCCTCTTTGGAGAGGACATAGACTTCGCCTTCAAATTTCTTATGGGGAGTGATGGAGCCGGGCTTACAAAGCACCATACCGCGGAAGACTTCCTCTTTTTTTGTGCCCCGCAAAAGCACGCCCACATTGTCCCCAGCTTCACCTTTTTCAAGTTCTTTGCGGAACATTTCCACACCAGTAACGGTGGTTTTTTGGGTGTCTTTAATGCCAACAATTTCCACTTCATCCCCGATTTTCACCACACCGCGTTCAATACGACCGGTTACCACGGTACCTCGACCAGCGATAGAAAACACATCTTCTACGGGCATCAAGAAAGCTTTTTCAGTATCTCTTTCGGGAGTGGGGATGTATTTATCCACTTCTTCCATGAGTTGTAAAACCTTTTGACCCCATTCGCCTACGTTACCTGATTTGGCTTCTTCCAGGGCTTTAAGAGCAGAGCCAGCAATGATAGGGGTATCATCTCCGGGAAACTCATATTGACTCAAAAGTTCGCGCACTTCCATTTCCACCAAGTCCAACAACTCTTGGTCATCGACCATGTCTTGTTTGTTCAAAAACACCACGATATAGGGTACGCCCACTTGACGGGCTAATAAGATGTGTTCGCGGGTTTGGGGCATGGGACCATCAGCAGCTGAGACAACCAAAATCGCGCCATCCATTTGGGCGGCACCGGTGATCATATTTTTCACATAGTCAGCGTGTCCGGGACAATCTACATGTGCATAGTGGCGGTTTTCTGTGGAGTACTCAATGTGAGAAGTAGCAATGGTAATACCCCTCTCTTTTTCCTCAGGGGCGTTGTCAATGTTGTCATAATCTTTGAGTTCGGCTAGACCTTTGAGAGATAGCACCGCAGAAATCGCCGCGCTCAAGGTAGTTTTGCCATGATCTACATGCCCAATGGTCCCGACATTGACATGGGGCTTATTTCTTTCAAACTTTGCTTTTGCCATATTTGACTCCTATCTAAAATTTTAAAAAGCCACGTTAAGGGATTTGCATCAACTGGAGCCCATAAGCGGAATTGAACCGCCGACCTCTTCCTTACCAAGGAAGTGCTCTGACCCCTGAGCTATATGGGCACTTTGCCAAATCTCCTAACTGGAGCGGGAAACGGGACTCGAACCCGCGACCCTCAGCTTGGAAGGCTGATGCTCTAGCCAACTGAGCTATTCCCGCGCTGGTGGTGAGACGTGGATTCGAACCACGGAAGGCGAAAGCCAGCAGATTTACAGTCTGCCCTCGTTGGCCACTTGAGTATCTCACCGGAGCTGGCTAAGGGACTTGAACCCCCAACCTGCTGCTTACAAGGCAGCTGCTCTACCAATTGAGCTAAGCCAGCATAAAACTTATATTATAGCAACTTCATTGTCTATTTGTCAAGTTTTCTTGACTCCTTAGATTTTGTGGCGTGTAACGCTTTTTAGTATAATGCACGATTCCCCAATAAAAGGAGTGCCTGTGCAAAAAATCTTAAGTCTTGTTTGTTTGTCTTGTTCCATGCTCCTAGGCAACCCCTCAGATTTTAACACCAAAACCACTAAACAAGTGTATTTGCATTTTGTCCCCTCTTCTAAACCAAAGGAAGTGTTTATGATTTTAAAACAAGTGCCCTTACACGCCACCTCTTTTAATGTGCTGTTAGCGCAAAATGTGCAAACCCAAGAGCAAGAAGTGTCTTTATGGGATCCCAAAAGTAGTTTAATGTTGGCTGCCAATGGAGGGCTAGTTTTGCCCGATCCAAGAGATTACAAGCAAATCCTAGAGTTGCGTCAGCAAGCAGCAAAGCATAATGACCCCTTGCAAAAGGAGCGTTTTATCGCCACGCATGCCAAAGCTTTTAAAGCATTTATCAAGGCACTGCCTCCAAAAAACACCATCACCCTAGAATCCCCATCCAAGCACCCCGTTAAGGAGGTCTATTACATCTCTAAAGGAGTCCCGTCCAAAGAGATTGTAGCTAAGCTTGAAAAGCTCACCAAAGAGGCAAGGGTGCATGTGGTGTTATTAGGAGGATACCCTAGTGAAGATGTGGAGAATACTCTCTTCTTGGGGGCAGCTCTTTGCCTACAATATTTCCAACAAAACCCGCAACACCTTAGCACCATAGCGCGTTTGCAACAATGCACGCGGTTTTTAGACTCGGATGTGTTGGATAATGAAGCAGAGACTCATACATTGGAACATAAAACTATGGCGCGCATCACGCAAAACATCAGATTGACCCTTAGATTGGGGCTTGCTAAAAATCGCGTTACAGATTCAGATGATCTTGCTTTCTTCTTGCCCCTCTTTTACACACTCCCCAAAAAGGATTAAATATGCGTTTGTTAATGTTACTATGCCTTTGTATGGGTAGTTTGCTTGCTGGTGGGCTTACTAGTGAGGATAATTTACAAGCGTTGTCTAAGTTTTTAGGCACTAACCCCCTTGAAAAAGAGCGCACGAGTTTAAATGCTAAGTTTGATGTAGTGGTTGCCGTGCGCTCTAAAGCATATGACAAATTGTATGTCTTTGTGGTGAGTAAAGATAACAGCCAAGCTTACAGAGCTCAGGATTTCTTAGAGCGCGCCACGCCCCAAGAGAAAACCTATATCCATCAGAGAATACAAGAGGCGCGCGCCTATGAGAACACGCCCCCTAAGATTAGGGATATGTTAAACAATAAGGTGCCTGAAGGGGATGATGAGGGGGAAGAAAATGAACCCAGAGACATCGCCCTTTTATCTCTAAAACCCTTAGAAGGGACAGATTTTAACATCGCCCAGATCAAGGATTATGCCCAAGCACATCAAGGCGCATTCTATGGTTGGGGTGTGCGCACCACCACTTATAGCACATGGATTTTAGACAAGGGCAACACTTTGGCTATTGAGCTCACTGACCCTTCTGGTGGATTTAAGCAAGCCCGCCAAATGATTAGGCGGAGCATGCAAGAGATGCAAAAGGCTAATGATGCCTACTACCACCGTGATTTTAACGCCCTTTTTGATCTCATTCCGACCTCTCAAATCGTTACGATCCTTTCTCAAAACCCCCAAGCTAAAGACCTCTATATAGTCTTACCCAGTGCGATTGATAGTAATATGGAGATTTTCGCTCAAAGCCAGCGCATTGTGGAGGATTTTCCCAATATGCTCAAAAAGGCAAATCTGCATATCATCCTTACTGATGATAGAAACACCGATAACAATGGCGATATCCAAACCTTTAACAAACAAGTCCGTTGTCGCCAAAACAACGCTGCTAAAATTGCCTTGTTCCAAAATTATTTTGCCATTAAGGACACTGATTATGTCAATCTTGATTGCTCTAGCCCCAAAGAGAAGCACCAAGAACACAAATGGGCTAATTGGCAAGATGCCTTTTTTGGCATGGGAGCTTGTGGTGATAGGGTGGTGGATTACCACCCCGTGCCTTTTGTTTATGAATATAGAGGGGGGGAGTAGTACCCTGAATCCCTCGAATCAATCATTTTGCCATTTTTCAATGGCTAGTTATCCATTGTTAATATGGAGGGGCGGTAGTCGCTGGTCTCCTCTTTGTGGGTTGCACCACTCGGTTAGACGCCATTAACCCTAACCAGCCATTGACGGATAACACAACCTCTGTTTTTGGGTATGCATGCAACAACTCACTTGTGCCCTTATGGCAAGGCACATAATGGAGGATTTAAGCAACGGGCGATGCAACAGGTGCAACAACAGGCCAATATATATGCTAGTGGATTTGGTGCAAAGCAAGAGAAGTTGATCGATATCGGTGCAACAAAGAAATCTATCCTTGGTTTTGGTAGCTTTTGGGCAGTGAATGCGTGAAAGTGCGTGGTTGTGCAAGTCCCATATCACATTAAAGGGCATATAAGAGGTCAAAGAGTGGGTTTGAGCCCCCTCTGTGCTTTAAGACTTCTTAAATAAAATCAACTCATAGGAAGTTTTTTGGATTTGTTTGGCTTCTGTGGGGGTAGTGGCGTGTTTTTTCACGTGGGCTTGGAGTTGCTCATTGAGACTATCGAGCTCATCTAGGCGTTCTTTTAAACGCAAAATGATATCCACCCCTGCTAAATTCACACCCATATCACGGGTTAGGCGCAAGATCGTCTTGATCTTATCCACATCGCGTTGCGAATAGAGGCGCATTTTCCCATCGGTGCGCTTAGGCTCTACTAGCCCCTCTTTTTCATATTGGCGCAGGGTCTGGGGATGCACGCCTAAAATCTTAGCCACCACGCTGATCAAATAAAGCGGTGCGTCATAATCCACCATGCCTAATCCTTTAATTGTTCTTGCAAAACTTGCTTAAACTGCGCACTCATGCTATCAGTATGGGGCAAAATTACATTAGCCTTTAGGTATAAGTCCCCCATGTTCCCACTTTTGCGGTTTTTAACCCCCAATTCTTTAAGGCGGAATTTTTGGGCGTTTTTGGTATTGGGTGGGATTTTCAAGCTAACTTCCCTGTGCAAGGTTTCCACCTGCACCTTGCCCCCAAAAAGTGCAATCTTCAAGGGCAGATCAAAGGATTTAATGAGATCGTCTCCCTCTCTGGTGTATTCGCTGTCCTCCAGCACATGCACTTTTAAGAGCACATCGCCCTGCATTCTGCCCTGTTGGTGTCCGCGCCCCCGTGCGCGCAACACCTCGCCCTCCTTGACCCCAGCGGGGATTTTGATCTCAAAACTATCATGTTGGAGTTGGATTTTACGCTTTGCCCCTAAAACTGCCTCTCTTAGGGCAATTTGGATTTCCACTTGGACATCTAAATTTTCTGAAAAGCCAAAATCCCCAAAGTTGCCAAAACTCCCACCCCCCATACCCCCCATGTTAAAGCTCCC
>NZ_QXQP01000019.1 GCF_003660265.1 Helicobacter mehlei | reverse complement strand
AAACTTTGCTAAAGATTGACCAATACTTTCCTAGCTCTCAAATCTGCTCTACTTGTGGGAGCAACACAGGTAAAAAGCCACTGCACATTAGGAATTATGCTTTAGGTATGCTAGATGAAGGGCATGCTATCAAGGAAAAACGCGATGCGTTTTCTGGGTGGGAAACCCCCGAAGTTACGCTTGTGGAAGCAAGCGTAACGCTTGCCCCTCTAACGGGATTGTAACTTGGGTATGGTTACATACCGGATTGGCTATCAGTTTTGTGGGTAATGTGGTTAAATCTGTGGCGAGTGGGATTAAACCGGTGTTTAGTGCTGTGGTGGGGGCGTTCAGTTAAACAACCCACGCAAAAGCATTTGCGTTTTAAACCCCCACTTCGCTCCACTCATTCCGTTTGGCTAAAAAGGCGCGTGCTAAGGTTTGCGCGCCCTCTAGGCTGTGGTTGGCCGCCCAACCGCATTGGACTTCATTGCACGCGGGCACTTCTGTAGCCTTGAGCACATCTTGCATGGTTTTTTCCAAGAGTTCTAAAATCTCATTGTAATTGTCATGGTTTAATACCAGCAAATAAAAGCCCGTCTGGCAACCCATGGGTGACCAATCTAGCACATAATCAGCGTGGTTGCGAATCAACTCGGCGACCAAGTGCTCCAAAGAGTGCAAACTAGGCATGTCCATGTGTTCTTGGTTGGGCTGTTTGAGGCGCACATCGTATTTAACGATCGCATCCCCATGTTCTCCTCTCTTGCGATCAGCCACACGCACATAGGGGGCTTTAACTTTAGTGTGATCCAAATTGAAACTCTCAACATTCATTTTCATGATTTACTCCTTTTAATCTAATTTGGCAAGGGCTTGCTCTAAATCCTCTAGCAAATCTTGGCTATCTTCAATGCCCACTGAGAGGCGCACCAAGCCATCTTTAATCCCCACAGCTTCGCGCTGTTGCTTAGGGATGCTCGCATGGGTCATTAATGCCGGGACACCTACCAAGCTCTCCACTCCGCCCAAACTCTCGCCCAAAATAAATAGTTTCAAGCTTTCTACAAATGCACTGGCTTGGCTACCATCTTTGAGTGTGAAAGAAAGCATACCGCTAAAACCGCTCATTTGGGCTTTGGCTAGTTCGTGGTTGGGGTGGGTGGGCAGACCGGGGTAATAGACTTTCTCTACTTTGGGGTGCGCTTGTAGAAACTTAGCCACACTCAAGGCGTTTTTTTGGTGTGCCTCCATGCGTAAAGCGAGGGTTTTCATGCCCCTTTGTAATAACCAACTATCCCAAGGTCCTAGCACCCCCCCGATAGCGTTTTGAAAAAAGGCGATCTCTGTAGCCAAGTCTTGGTTATTGGTACTTACAAGCCCGGCGACCACATCGCTATGCCCTCCTAAGTATTTAGTGCCACTATGCACTACAATATCCGCACCTAGCGATAAGGGGTTTTGGTAATAGGGGGTTGCAAAGGTGTTATCCACAATGGTGATCAGTTCATGACTTTTAGCAATATTAGCGCATTGTTTTAGATCGGTGATTTTGAGTAGGGGGTTGCTGGGGGTTTCTAAATAAAGGGCTTTGGTGTTGGGCTGAATCGCCCTTTCTATTTGAGAGGTGTCGCTGGTGTCTATAATGCTATAAGTAAGCCCGCCTTTAGTGAGCACTTTGTCAAATAGGCGAAAAGTCCCTCCATAGACATCATCGCCCAATAATACATGATCGCCCTGTTGCAAGAGAGAAAACACCGCATGGATTCCAGCCAGCCCAGAGGCAAAGGCAAAGCCCTTCACCCCGCCCTCTAAGTCTGCAATGAGTTCCTCGAGGGCAAAGCGCGTGGGGTTGCCTGAGCGCGAATATTCATAGCCCTTAGGACGACCCACCCCCTCTTGGCGGTAGGTAGAGGTCTGATAAATGGGCACGCTCACCGCCCCAGTTACCCCATCTTCACTAATGCCCCCATGGATGAGTTTTGTTTGCATGCGCATGTGATTTCCTTTGTTCATAGATAAATACCCTTAGAGAGATAACGATCCGCCATATCCGGGAAGATGGTTAAAACTTGGCTTCCCCTTGGGAGGCGTTGCGCCTCACGCAAAGCCGCCACAAAAGCCGCCCCACTAGAGCTCCCCACTAATAAGCCACTTTTTCTAGCCAACTCCCTAGTACAATCAAACCCCTCTTTATCTGTGATGGTCTCAAAGCCATCGATCTCTAAATCTGCAAAAAAGGGCGGGATGAACTCCACCCCAATCCCCTCAATCTCATGGGGTCCGGGTTTTCCCCCATTTAAGATCGAACCCTCCGGTTCTACCCCAATGAGGCGTATTGTGGAGATGTGTTCCTTTAAGTATTGAGCCGTGCCTGCAAAAGTGCCCCCGCTCCCAATTCCTGCTACAAAGCTAGTAAGCTGTGTGCCCAGCTCTTGGATAATCTCTGGTCCTAGAGTATAGTAGTAGGTTTGCGGGTTGAGCGGGTTTTCAAATTGCAGAGGCAGGTAGCTATTAGGGATATTCTGAGCTAACTCCTTGCTCTTGGCGATCGCCCCCTTAATACCTTGATTAGTGGGTGTGTTAATCACCTCGGCTCCTAAGGCTCTCATAATTTGTTGTTTTTCTAGGCTAAATTTTTCTGGGACAACAAAAATGGTTCTTAGGCGGTGTTCTAGGGCGACTAGGGCTAGGGCAATGCCTGTATTACCCGCAGTGGGTTCAATAATGGTCGTCTGGGGGGTGATTTTGCCCGCTTTGATGCCCTCCTCTATGAGGTATTGCCCCAAGCGATCCTTAATGCTCCCTCCCGGATTTAAATACTCTAATTTGGCATAGATCACCGAATCCTTTGGGATAGGGTAATGTTGGCTAGTGAATTTAAAAATAGGGGTAGAGCCTACTATCTGTGTTATTGCGGTGATAATCATGTTTCCTCTTATTGGGTGATAGTAATCCTAACTGGCTTAAAGAAGGCTTGCATCTTAAAAACAGGGTGCATGGAGAGGCTAATCCACCTTCAAGATCGCTAAAAACGCCTCTTGAGGGAGATGGACTTTGCCAATGGCTTTCATGCGTTTTTTGCCCTCTTTTTGTTTCTCTAGGAGTTTGCGTTTGCGGGTGATGTCGCCTCCATAGCATTTCGCCGTTACATTTTTGCCCACCGATTTGACCGTTTCTCTAGCAATGATTTTATTGCCAATACTAGCTTGGATCGCCACTTCAAAGAGTTGCCGTGGAATCAAGGCTTTCATGGTTTCGACTAAGGCCTTGCCCTTTTCATAGGCTTTACTCCGATCCACAATAATAGAGAGTGCATCCACCACCTCATTAGCCACCCGAACATCTAGCTTGACTAATTGCCCTTCTTTGTAGCCGATGGGTTCATAATCAAAGCTGGCATAACCCTTTGTGCAAGATTTAAGCTTATCATAAAAGTCCATCACAATTTCATTACTGGGCAAATCGTAAGTGAGCATCACGCGGTTTTGATTCAAATACTCCATTTTATCTTGCACCCCCCGCCTGTTATTGAGCAAGCCTAGCAAGTTGCCCAAGTATTCGCTGGGCGCAATGATGCTTGCCTTGACATAGGGCTCCTTAATGCTGGCGATGGTGTTTTCAACGGGTAGTTGGCTAGGATTTTGTACGCTGATGATTTGCCCATCTGTCAAATGCACCTCATAGAGCACCGTGGGGGCTGTGGCAATCAAGTTTAAATTAAACTCCCGCTCTAAACGCTCCTTGATCACCTCCATGTGCAACAAGCCCAAAAAACCCACACGGAAACCAAAGCCCAAAGCCACGCTACTTTCTGGCTCAAATTGCAAGGACGCATCATTGAGTTGTAATTTTAACAAGGCCTCGCGCAATTCCTCAAATTGATCGCTCTCAATGGGGTAAAGCCCGGCAAAGACAAAGGGCTTGGCGGGTTTAAAGCCCTCTATGGGTGTGGGCGTAGGGGTTTTGGCATCGGTGATGGTATCCCCCACGGCAATATCTGTTAAATTCTTAGAACCCAAAGACACAATCCCGATTTCCCCGCACTCAATGGAGTCTGTAGAGATTTTATGTAGGGGGTTGGGGTAGTAAAGGCCTAGCACTTGGTGGGTCTTAGCACTCCCCATGACTAAGACTTCCTGATTGACACACAGCCGCCCCTCTTTTAGACGCACGAGAGCCAGTGCCCCTAAATAATTATCAAACCACGAGTCGTAGATGAGAGCCTTTGTGGGGGCTTGCTTGTCGCCTATTGGGGGGGGGATTTTGGTGATGATGGTTTCTAAGAGTTTGTTGATGCCCAGGTGGGTCTTAGCACTCACACAGTTGGCCTCACTGCAGTCTAATCCAATGGTGTCCTCAATATCCTCTTTAACCGCTTCCACCTCAGCACTGGGCAGGTCTATTTTATTGAGCACGGGTAAAATCTCTAAATGGTTGTCTAGGGCGATATAGACATTGGCGATGGTTTGGGCTTGTACACCTTGCGTGGCATCCACAACCAAGAGCGCGCCTTCACACGCATGCAAGGATCGCGACACCTCATAGCTAAAATCTACATGCCCGGGGGTGTCTATGAGATTTAAAATATAGTCCTGTCCTTTGTAGCGGTAGTTGAGGCGCACAGATTGGGCTTTGATCGTGATCCCCCTCTCTTTTTCAATGTCCATGGTGTCTAAAACTTGGCTGGTCATCTCGCGACCGCTCAAAGCCTTGCAGGCTTGAATCAAGCAGTCAGCTAAGGTGCTCTTGCCATGGTCGATGTGGGCGATGATGGAAAAATTGCGGATATGCTGCATACAACCCCTTGAAAGCAGAAATAAACCCAAGATATGTAATAATAGCTTAGTTCTAGCAAAACGGAGCTAAAGATGAAAATTTTTTTGGATTGCCACTCTTTGCTCTTAAAGCGTGTGTTGGAGCAGTACCTGCAAGATTTTCTATACCCTCTAGAGAGTTGCGATTTTATTTTGAGCGATCATTTGGTGAAAAACCCTTACAAAGCAACCTGTTTAATCGGCTCTGAATCTAATGCTCACATCTTGACTCCCTTCACTAAAAGCGAATTGCTTGAGAAGCTCCACGCCTTTTATGGCGACCAAGCCCAAACCCAGAGTTTGGAAAGCCGGGTCCAAGCTTTATTACAAGAATACACCCATAAGCTTTTAGCTTTGATCCAAGATTACCGCCAATAATGCCAACCCCTTTGTTTAAGATTTTAGGCGGGGCACTTAAAGGATTGTCTCTCCACCTCCCATCCAAAGCCACCACCCGCCCCACAAAAGCGATCATCAAGCAATCGGTGTTTAATGTCTTGGGGACCAGTATCCAAAATAGCAGTTTTATTGAGGTTTTTGGAGGCAGTGCGAGCATGGGACTAGAAGCACTGAGTTTGGGGGCACACCGAGCCCTTTTTTTTGAAAAAGACCCGCTTGTCTTTAAAGTCCTGCAACAAAATATCCAACTCTGCCAAGCGCGCTTAAAGCCCTGTAACGCTCAAAGTTACTTAGGCGATGCTTTTCAACTCCTGCCCATCCATTTGGCCAATTTAGAGCCTCAAGGCTTGCTTATTCTTTACCTAGACCCCCCATTTAAGCCCAATCTTTACCCGGCTTGTTGGGAGCTTTTAGAAAATCTCAATTTAACGAGGGCTTTAGAACATGGGGTTTTAATCATCTTAGAGCACCAAAGCAACGAACATATGGGTACAAACCCCCCCAAGTTTAGTATAATAAAGCAAAGAAAGTTTGGCAGAACCAGCTTGAGTTACTATATTTTAAAAGGAAAATAAATGGCAGATGATGCTAAGGCCCCTAAGAAGAGCAAGGCAATTTTATTTGTAGTTGTGGGCGCAATCTTGGTGATGCTGATTTTGGTCGGCGTAATCGCAATGTTATTGCTCAATAAGAATGCTACACATGAAGACAACAAAAAAGGCACGGCAACCAACAAGGCAAGGCAGATTAGAGAGGCTAGTAAGATTGATGAGAATGGAGGCGGATCGGATTTGATGGTCAAATCTTCAGATTATCTCTCACTAGGACCTCTCTTTCCCTTAAGTGACCCTTTTGTGGTGAATTTGATCAGTAATAATGGTCGCCGTTATCTCAAAACGAGCATTAGTTTAGAATTGAGCGATCCTAAACTATTGGAGGAGATCAAGGCAAAAGAAACGGCGATCAAAGACACCATCATTGAGATTTTATCCTCTAAATCTTATGAGGAGATCATTACACTCAAGGGCAAAAACAAGCTCAAGGAAGAAATTAGAAGCAATATCAATAGCTTTCTCATCGATGGCTTTATTAAAAATGTCTTTTTTACTGACTTTGTAATCCAATGATCGGTATTGATTTGGTCAGTGTTGAGCGCATCGCTAGGAGTGTAGCGCGCTTCAGGCAACACTTTTTAGATCGCTTTTTATCCCCACAAGAGCAAGAGATTTTTATCAAGCCTGCTAGTCTAGCCGGGGCTTGGGCGGCTAAGGAGGCATGCGCTAAGGCTTTGGGTGTGGGCATTGGTTCTAAGCTAGGTTTCTTAGACATGTGGCTTTCTAAAAACAAACTAGGTGCACCCCTCATCACCCTAAGCCCTGCCAAGCAAGTCCTATTTAATACCCACAGCCTCCATTTAAGCATTAGCCACGATCAAGGATTTGCTGTGGCGGTGGTGTTTGTGGTGAGTAACTCCCTAAGTTAGAATACACACCTCTTCTTGTAACACAATCCCAAAAGTTCGTGAAACCCGCTCTTTGGCTAGTGCGATCAAATCTAAAGCTTCTTCAAAATGCGCGCCTCCTAGATTGACCAAGAAATTGGCATGCACGCTAGAAAAACCCACGCGTCCCAAGCTAAACCCCTTAAGCCCCACCACCTCTAACAACCTACCGGCAAAATCCCCGGGCGGGTTTTTAAAACAACTCCCAAAACTGGGTTTTTTGGGGTGGTGGGCGCGCATGCGCTTACATTCGTGCAAAACGCTTTCTCTAAAACCCAGTACCTTTTGCAAGCGCACCCCAAAGATCACACCCTCAAATGCGCTAGAGCGGTACCCTAGACCCAGCACCTCTGCGTCTAACCATGTCCCATTGATATTAGCTTGTAGGACAACATCACTTATCTGATAGGCTTTCATGCCTGCATTCATCTTAAGTAGCCCACCCACACTCCCGGGCAACGCGCTTAAAAACTCTAGCCCACCTAAGTTATGATCCCTAAAATAGCCAAAGAGTTTTTGCGCGCTCGTCTTTGCCCCCACTTCAATAAAACTCTCCCGATCGTCTATGTAGTCAAAACAACGATCCAAAATCGCCAAATTTTGCGCCCCCGGAGCAACTAGGAGGTTATTAGCCAAGCCCACCATCTGCACTTCATAATGCCCACATTGGTGCAACAACGCCACCTCTACTTTGCCCCCGATTTTTACGCTGGAATATCTAGAAAAGTCTAAGACCACAACACACCTTTAATTCGCAATCTCTCAAACCCCCATTGTAACAAGTTTAAGCTAAGTTGTGTTACAACTAGGGAACATAGCTTATTGGCCATGAATCTCTGATAAAGGACGCCTATGAGGCAGAGTGTGCGAGCAAACTCGCTAGAACCTCTTAAAATTCTTAGAAAAGGACATTAATGAAAAAAAACATCTAACGAAAAAATACAGCGTATGTGCGAACTCAGAGAAAAAGGCTTGACCGAAACACAAATTGCCCAACATGAGGATGTGCAAGTTTCTCAACCCACAGTATCCAAACACCTAAGAGAACAAAAATATATTAAAGAGATTCAAAGCAAGGATAAACAACTTAAAGCTGCTAAAACTGAGATTGTCGGCTTGAAAGCCACCATTTCTCTCATTGAGACCGATTTACGGGCTGTCAAATCCAAAATTGAGGAGATCGAATCTTCAAAGTGAGTTAGCAAACATCTTTGGTCCCAAGTTTCCCATTCGGAATTCTTGGGTTTTCCTCTAAGACACAATTTTAGGAATCAACTTAAAAAGCATGCTTGTATAATCTAAGAGCATATTGAGCATCCAAGGCATGGTCAAGATAATGACGGCGATCACAGCTAGAATCTTGGGCACAAAGGATAGGGTCATTTCGTTAATTTGCGTGGTGGCTTGGAAGATGCTCACAATAAGCCCGACCACTAAGCCCACCAATAACACGGGCAAAGAGATCATCAAGGTGATTTTATAAGTTTCAATGGCAAGCTTCATCAGTTGGGCTTCCATAGCTACCCCCCTACATAAATTCTTGCAAACAATTTGCCCGTGCCATCCATGCCTCTAAGTTGTCCCAATCTTGATTTTCTAGCAAATCCTTAGCGTGCTGGAGTTCTGTTAAAGCCAAATTGAGGGCTTCTAGCACATGCTTGCGGTTTTGTTTGAAGACGCTACGCCACATGATGGGTGAACTTTTAGAAAGACGGCTCATGTCTTTAAACCCCCCAGCAGCCAAAGAGAGGATATTTTGCGGGCTCTCTTGGGAGAGAACGACATTGGCTAAGGCATAACTGAGCACATGGGGCAAGTGGCTGATTAAAGCAATGTGTTCATCGTGCTCGTGCGCACCCATTTTCACCATCTGCATGCCAATGGCACTAAAAATATCCTTAGCCCTCTCTAAATGTTCGGGTGCGCAATCTTGGCAATCCACTAAGATTACGATTTTATTTTGATACAAACCCCTAAGGGCAGCTTTTGGCCCATAAAACTCCGTCCCACACATCGGGTGACTAGCCACCACTTGGGGGCGTAGGCTGGGTGGAATGGCATCTATGATTTGTTCTTTAGCCCCGCCGATCTCAATGATCGTGCTGTGGGGGGTGGGTTTTAAGTTTTGCAACACCTGCACGATCCCATCAAGCGGGATGGCTAAAAAAAGCACCTCACAAGCTTGGATACTGGCAAAATCCACGCATTCTTCCACCAGCCCCAAACTCAAAGCCATTTGGGCGTGTAGGGGGTTACTATCAAAGCCTAAAATACGCTTAATTTGCAACCGAGCGCGCACTTCTTGCAAAGCTAGCCCCAAAGAGCCCCCCATCAAACCTAGCCCGATGATGCCAATTTGCACTAATGATTTACCAAAGCCACATTGAGGACATCTTGGATCGTCTGCACGGCCTTGATTTCCATGTTGTCTTGGACTTCTTTGGGGATGTCTTTGAGGTCTTTGGTGTAATTCTTCTCTGGGATCAAGGCGGTTTTAATGCCCGCCTTAAAGCTGGCAATCAATTTTTCTTTCAACCCGCCGATGGGCAAAACCCGCCCGCTCAAGGTCAGTTCGCCCGTCATCGCCACATCGGCGCGCACCTTTTTATCACACAAAATAGAGGCGATACTGGTTGCCATTGTGATCCCCGCACTGGGTCCATCTTTAGGCGTTGCGCCCTCAGGCACATGCAAGTGCAGATCGTAGAGATTGTAAATTCTACCCTCTTTGGGCTTTTTCTTTTTGGGGATCAACACCTCTTCATCCAAAAGGGTTTTGACCACCGAATGGGCGATATAAGCCGATTCTTTCATCACTTCGCCTAAAGACCCTGTGAGCTTGAGATTCCCTTTACCCTTAATTTTAATCGCCTCAATTTTGAGCACATCCCCGCCCACACTCGTCCAAGCTAAACCATTGACGATCCCCACTGCATCTTCTTTGTCGATGGGATCAATCTCAAAAACGATCTTGTCTAAGAAGTCGGGGATATTGGTCGGTTCAATAACAATCTTGCGCTTTCTGCCCCGCTTGCCTTGGGGCTTATCCTCGTTGGCTTGTAAAATCTTTTTAGCACATTTGCGCATGATCGCAGCAATAACACGCCTAAGCCCCCTTACCCCGGCTTCTCGCGTGTATTTTTCAATCAAAAGTCTAACAGACTCTAGGCTTAAGACCACTTCATTAGGGCTTAAGGCATGTTTTTTGAGCTCTTGGGGGATGAGGTAATTAAGCGCGATCTGCTCTTTTTCTTGAGGGGTGTAGCTGGATACACTGATAAATTCCATGCGATCCCGCAAGGGGGCGGGGATCGTGGCAATGTCATTGGCAGTGGCGATGAAAATAACCTTAGAAAGATCGATATTAAAGTTTGTGTAGTAATCCCTAAAGCTGGTGTTTTGCTCGGGGTCTAAAATTTCTAAAAGCGCGCTGGCTGGATCGCCACGCATGCTCTTATCGACTTGTCAATCTCATCAAGCACCATCACGCAATCCATTTTCTTAGCCTCAATCAAACCCTGCACAATGCGCCCGGGCATCGAGCCTAAATAAGTGCGCCTATGCCCTCTAAGCTCATTGACATCCTCCAAGCCTCCTAGTGCGATGCGGATTAGCGGGCGCTCCATAGCCCTAGCAATGGAGTTAGCCAGACTAGTTTTGCCCACCCCAGGAGGTCCATAAAAGCATAAAATCGTGCCCTTGCTCTCCTTGCTTTCTTGCTGGCGCAAGCGCAAAAGCTCCATCGTGGCAAAGTATTCTACAATGCGCTCTTTAGGCTTCTCTAGGCTATAGTGATCCAAGTCTAGCTGTTTTTCCACATCTTTGATAGAGAGTTTCTTTTGGCTGTATTGCCCAAAGGGAATATCCAGCACCCATTCAATGTAATTTTGCAAAATCCCCACATCTGAGCTATCTTGATGGATTCGACTCAAGCGTTCAATCTGTTTTTTAATCTCTTTGTGGATTTCTTTGGTGATAAAAGGCTCAATTTCTTGGAGTTTTTTGGTGTATTCTTGGATTTCCTCATCGCGTTGTTTGTCAATCCCCAGCTCTTTTTGGATCTGCTTGAGTTGTTCTTTTAAAAAATACTCCTTATTAACCTGCTCCATTTTGCTATGAACCTTGCTCTTGATCTCTTTTTGGAGTTTTTGGGTTTTGATCTCCTCCATCACCAAATCAATAAGGTCTAAGAGTCTCTCTTCGGTATTATCATTAGCAAAGAGCTTATAGGACTGATCTTTTTTGAGGCGCAAGGCAGAGGCGACTAAATCCACAATACGGTTAGGATCGCTATTATCATCCACAGCCTTCAACAAATCGGGAGGGAAAAATTGGCTGATATTGGCAAGGTTGGCGACCTTTTCTTTTAAAATCTCAATGATGGCGTTGATTTTGTCGGTGTCGTATTCGCGATAGGTGATCACATCCACCATCGCCTCTAGAGGGTCATGCGACTCGATGGCGAGCACCTTGCCCTTACAAATGCCTTGAAACAAGATTTTCATGCGGTTATCAGGCAGAACGACCTTGCGCACAATCGAACCAATCACACCCACATCGTAAAATTTATCCTCCCCCATTCTCTCACTATTTTTAGCGCAACTCACAAAAATTAAATCATTTTTCTCTTTGCTGGCCTTGTTAGCCGCCTTGATATTTGCCTCGCTGTTAATAAAAATAGGCGCGATCATGAACGGATACATAAAGGCCTCTTCTTCCACAATCACAGGCACAATACTTGGGAACTTTTCTGTCATCTTCATCCTTACCAGTTAAACATTGCCACATACCAAGGCATGTGGGACTTTTTGGGATGGGTCTCTTTTTCTAAGACCTCATCGACACGCCCCAAATAACGCTTCACCCCCTCTTTTTGGTGGCGTTTTTTATACACATTGGCGATTGCCCGGTTGAGTTCATTTTGCCCCAAGATAAACTTGACCTGCATGTATTCCACTTGATCGATAAAACGGCTATGGGGGTATTGATCCACAAATTCATTGAGCATGCCAATGGTGTTAGACATGAACTCCTGATCTTTGCTGTGGTTTTTAAAGGCATAGTAGCGCGCTTGGAGCTTAAGATATTTGAGATAGTCAATATTCTCCGGATTACCAAAGCGCTTGATGTATTCATCAAAATAATACTCTGCCAACACAAACTCTTTCTTTTTCAAATGCGCCTGCCCTAAAGCCAACATCGCTACAGGCACTAGGGGCGAATTAATATGTTCGCTCTGCAAAGAAGAATAATAATTGTCCGCTGTTTCTAAATTCATAAACAAAATCTCACGAAAAATCCCCTGATACCAAAAAATTGCCGGGCGGTTGTAGATCGCTTCTTTTTTCTTGTTCGTGCACCCTAAAAATAACACCATGCACGCCAAACTAAACCAAAAGACACGCATCGTTCTCCTTAATTGCTCTAAAAAACCCATTATACCAAAAATCCGCCCCCATGATACCACATTGATTTTTGCCATTAGATTGTGGTAAAATCGGCTCAGATTATTGCGAACTACTTTCAAGGGCTGGAATGCTTTTTAGTGTAAAATCCCCTATTCTAGGGTTTGAGGATGTGACCCATATGGATTTGGAGAAAATTGATGCCGTCTTTATGCGCCTACGCAACGCCGATTCCCCAACGCCTACCTTTACCCTTGTCAATCCCTTTGCCTTGCGCGCCTATGAATTTGAGATTCCCATTGCATTGCAAGTCTTGCTCAACCTAGACAGGGCAGAAAATATTTTAATTGCCAATATCATGGTGATCCAAAGCCCCTTAAGAGAATCGACCATTAATTTTCTAGCTCCCCTAGTCTTTAACTTTGATGATCAACTGATGGCACAAGTGATTTTAGATAACACCAAATACCCCCAATACCAAATTTCAGAAAAAATCGCCAGCTTTTACCAGACTCCAAAGGAGGATCAGTGAGGAATTTAATCGTGGTGGGTTATGGGCGCATGGCACAAGCCCTTTTAAAGGGTTTGGCACAAAATGCCTCTAAACTAGAAAATTACCAGCTCCAAATCACGGGCAGAGACCCCCAAAAAGCCCGCCCTTTTTTGCAAAGTTTGCCCATTGAGGTGAAAATCCTCCCCCCGCATGGCAAGAAAATAGAGGTGCAAGATAGTATCGTGCTGTTAGCCATTAAACCCTATGGACTCAAAAGCCTAAGATATGAAGGCGGAGCGTATATGGTGATTAGTCTCCTGGCTGGGGTGGGCGTGCCCAGTTTGCAAACCCATGTGCAAAGCACGCATTATGTGCGGTGCATGCCCAATATTGCTGCTATCCATGCCCTCTCAGCAACTACAATGTATGCCCCCAGTGCCCAAAAAGACGAGGCGCGCGCGATTTTAGAATGCTTGGGACAGGTCGTAGAGGTGGAGAGCGAAACTCTCTTAGATGCCTCTTTGGCGACTAATGGGAGTGCTTTAGCCTTTTTAGGCATGGAGGCACAGGGCTTGATTAGTGCTGGCGTGTGTGCAGGTTTGAGCCAAGAGCAAGCCTCTAAGCTAGTTGCCCAAAGTTTTGCCGGCTTTGCTAAACTTTTAGAAACTTCAAGCCCCCAAGAGATCATTGAGGCTATCACCACCCCGGGGGGTGCGACCATCGCCGGGATTAGCGTGTTGGAACAAAAAGCCTTTAAGGGAATTTTGATGCAGGCATGCCAAGCGACCATTGAAAAAGGGCGCACCCTGTCTAATTAATTTTTGGGAGAGAACATGGATCATCGGCTTTTTACTTTTGCAGGTTTTATCAGCACCGATCATAATTTTATCATCGGGTTTTATACGGTCGTGTGTGCGCTTTTTACCCTGATGATTAGCAAGATGGCGGTTAAAAAGTTGCAAATGGTGCCCTTTGGGTTGCAAAACATCTATGAAGCCACCATTGAAGGGATTTTATACGTGGCTAAAGATGTGATCGGGGAGGAGCTAGCCCGTAAATACTTCCCCCTAGCGGGCACCATCGCCCTCTTTGTCTTTTATTGCAATATGATTGGCATTATTCCGGGCTTTGAAGCCCCTACGGCTAATTGGAGCTTTACGCTCGTGCTTGCCCTCATCGTCTTTTTTTACTACCATTTTGAGGGGATTCGCACCCAAGGGGTGATCCAATATTTCAGTCACTTTTTGGGTCCAGTTAAGTGGCTCATCCCTATCATGCTCCCTGTGGAGATTGTCTCCCACTTTTCGCGCATCATCTCGCTTTCCTTCCGTCTCTTTGGCAATATCAAGGGCGATGACATGTTTTTGCTTATCATGCTCTTGCTCGTGCCATGGGCTATCCCCATTGCGCCCTTCATGGTGCTCTTCTTCATGGGTATTTTGCAAGCCTTTGTGTTCATGATCTTAACCTATGTCTATCTGGCCGGCGCGGTTTTAGTCGATGAGGATCACTAAAATTTAAGCTATGAAAAAAGAAACGATCATTTCCATTTTAGACTTCTTTGCCGGGTTGTTTGTGGGCATTGCCTTGGCGTGTGGTGTCCTGTGCTTTTTTATATTTAAAGAATTTGGTTTAATGGTGGCGATCTTTTTCTCTCTTTTTGTCTTGGGACTCTTTAGTTTTTTTGCCATTGTGGCAAAATCCATGTCCGCCCTACTCAAAGAGAGTTCCCAAAAGCGTATTTGAGTAGCCTAGAAACCTATTGGATCACCCCCCCTCTTAGTAGCGATCCCCAAATTTTCCAAGCCACTTTGCAAGCCACCTTTGATGCCCACACCATCCACAAAGCCTCTCTAAGGGGTGCTAATTTCCCCCCGCAACTCTTAGATTTATTTGCAAAAACCTGCCATGTCCACTACATCACCAGTTTTTTAAACCTCCCCACTTTAAAGCTAAGTATCCAAAAGGCTTTAGAACATGGTTTTAAAGGCGTGCATGTCAAGGGTGCACAAATTTTAGGGATTCCACACATTCCAGCAAATCTCCAAATTTTTTACAGTGCACACAACGCTAAGGAAGTGTTGCAAGCCCTGGATTTGGGAGCGCATTTTTGCACCATCAGCCCCATTTGTGCTACGCCTAACAAGCCCCCGCCCCTAGGGCTTGACTATTTGGATCAATTCTCCCTAGAGGTCAAAGCCCATCTTTTTGCACTAGGGGGCATGGGTTATGAGCTGGCAAGTCTTTTAGAAGATAAGGGCTTAAAGGGTTTTGCAGGCACGCGCTGTTTTGTGCCAAATGTTGCTATTTTACAAACCCACACACGCACAAGGGTATAAAAGACAGCGAATCAAAAGCGGACTCTAGCAATCATGCTATACTGCCTCCTATTGCAAATTGTGAGGAGAGTTTATGGAATGGCATCAGGTTTATGCTCCTTTGCTGGATAATATATGGTTGAGTGCCTTTGTGGCAGTTTTGCCTATTGTACTCTTTTTTATGTCTTTGATTGTCTTCAAACTCAAAGGGCACATCGCCGCATTTTTGAGTGTCGCCCTTTCGGTGCTGATTGCTGTAGGGGTTTATAAAATGCCTATGGGCATGGTGGGGGCTAGCTTTATCTATGGCTTTTTATATGGGCTTTGGCCCATTGCGTGGATCATCATCGCAGCGATTTTCCTCTATAAACTCTCTGTCAAATCCGGCTACTTTGAGATTCTTAAGGAAAGTGTGCAATCTATTACCCCAGATCACCGCATTTTAGTGATCTTGATTGGGTTTTGTTTTGGCTCGTTTTTAGAGGGGGCGATTGGATTTGGCGGACCGGTAGCTATCACGGCGGCTATTTTAGTAGGCCTTGGTCTTAATCCCCTCTATGCAGCTGGGTTATGTTTGATTGCCAATACTGCGCCGGTTGCCTTTGGCGCGGTAGGCATTCCCATCACCGCAATGGCCGGCGCGGTGGGTGTGAGCGCGCTAGCGATCAGTGCGATGGCGGGCAAAATTTTATTTTTTGTCAGCTTGCTTGTGCCCTTTTTTATTGTGTTTTTGATGGACGGCGTGCGTGGCATCAAAGAAACTTTTCCGGCGGTGTTTGTGGCTGCCTTTAGTTTCGCCCTCGCCCAATATCTAAGCTCAAACTATCTAGGTCCAGAACTTCCCGGGATTCTCTCTGCCATTGTATCTCTAGTATCAACAGCAATCTTTTTGAAATTTTGGCAACCCAAGCACATTTTTAGGAGCGATGGCAAAGAGGTTGCCCACACACACCAAAAACACCATATCTGTAAGGTCTTCGTAGCATGGGCACCTTTTATCATCTTAATCATCACCATTGTGATTTGGACTCAGCCTTGGTTTAAATCTCTGTTTGCTAAAGGTGGGGCGTTAGCTTTCTCTAATTTTTATTTTGAATTTGAGAGCATTAGTCAAAAAATCTTTAAAAGCGCACCTTTTGTGGTAGAAGGCAAGAGCGCGACAATCCCAGTGATCTTTAAATTACCCTTGATTAACACCGTGGGGACTTCTATTTTTGTCGCTGCAATTTTGAGTATTTTTGTGCTCCGTGTCAAGCCTAGTGAGGCAACTAGCGTGTTTGTAGAAACCCTCAAAGAAATGCGCTACCCGATTTTAACCATTGGATTAGTTTTAAGCTTTGCCTTTGTGTCCAATTACAGTGGAATTTCTGCCACGATGGCTTTAGCTCTCACGCACACGGGCAAAGCCTTTACTTTCTTCTCGCCCATCATTGGCTGGATTGGCGTGTTCCTCACCGGGAGTGACACCAGTTCTAACCTACTCTTTGGCTCTCTCCAACAGCTCACAGCAGGCAATTTAAAAATCCCCGAAGTGCTCACGCTCACAGCCAACACCGTGGGAGGAACTTTGGGCAAGATGATTAGCCCACAGAGTATCGCCATTGCGTGCGCGGCGGTGGGTTTAAGTGGTAAAGAGTCCGATCTGTTTAAATTTACGGTGAAGTATTCCGTGATCTTTGTGATCTTGATGGGGATTGCTATCACCATCATTGCCTATGGTTTCCCCCAGATTGTGCCGGTAGCATAGAGGGCTTCTTAATAAAGGACTTTTCATACACGCGTAAAAGCACAATAAAAAATGCGGTGATAGTAGGACCCACCGCGATTCCCCAAAACCCAAATTTGCTAATGCCTGCCAAGATAGAAAAGAAGATCAAAATCTCGTTGATTTTAAGAGAGATTTTCAAAACTTTCTCTTTGATCACCCCAATTAAAAGGGGTTTGATCAGGCTATCAATCAAGCCCCCAATGAGGATAATGGAGTAAAGTGCGATGATGAGCGCGTGCGTGCCCTGCCCCAAATACATCTCATAAAGCGAGACGGGCACCCACACCAAAGCCCCACCCACAATGGGAATGAGCGCGGCTAGTCCGTATAAAATTCCCAAAGAGAGCCAATCAAGCCCAAAGACGACCATTAAGATTCCAAAGGCAAAACCTTGTAAGACCACATTGATAATGGAGGTTAAGAGCACCACGCGCAAAATCCCCGCCACCTCTCTAAAAATGCCCTTGCTTTGGATTTTCTCAAAGGGCAAAACTTCTAGAATATATTGGTAAAAAGTTTGCCCGTAAAAAAAAACACAAAAACAAGAACACCAGCACCATCACCGTGTCGCTGGCAAACTTCAAACTATATTTGCCAATATCGCTACTAAACTGCAAAACATAGGACATGATCGAGTGTGCAGAGATATTGGCAAGAATTTTATGGGCGTATTCGCTAAGAGCGGGGAAACTCTCCAAACGCACCAACAAATCGGCTTTAAACTTCTCCATAAAGAAAGACACCCGCTCTAAATTCAGGTGGAAAATGAAATCTGCGCTCTTATAAACCAAGAAATACACGGGGATAACAAGACAACTCAGCAACGCCAACACGCAGAGCAGGGAGCTTAATAAATTGCTCATGTGCCGATCAAAAAACTCTTTGAGCCAAAACACGGTTACGCAGAGCAGACCCGCGATGAGCAAATCCATTAAGAAATCCTCATACAAGTAGAGCATCCAATAAAAGGCAATGCTAAAAAGTAGCCAGAAAAAATACACCGGTCGCACAGGAGTCCTAGATTTTTGCTATATAATACCCAAACTAGACAAAGGAGAGCGATGATTTTCCATAAATATTGCGCCAGTGGGAATGATTTTTTGATCACCCACCATTCCAAAAGCAGGATCGATCCAGCTTGGCTAAAGAGCTTTGTGATCGCCATTCTGGTTTTGGGGCAGATGGTTTGGTGATCTTATTGCCCCATGCCAAACATGCCTATGAATGGGACTTTTATAATGCCGATGGGAGCGTGGCTAGCATGTGTGGGAATGCGAGTCGGTGTGTAGCCTTCTATGCCTACATGCAGGGTTTAGCCCCCTTGCAACACTCTTTTGTGAGCAACACTAAAGTTATTAGCGTGGAAATCCAAGAATTACAAGGGCAACAAGCGTTGGTGCAAAGCAATTTGGGGCATTATACGTGGCTTCAAAGCTTGGAACTGGAGGGTTGTTTATGGCACTTAATCGATACGGGTGTGCCCCACTTGGTGCATTTTGTGGATCACCCTGACCAAATCCCCACGCACAAGACTCCACAAATGCAAGATTTACGCAGGCATTTTAATGCCAATGTCAATATTGCCTATATCCAAGATTCCCATACCATCAGACTAGCCACCTATGAACGCGGAGTTGAGGACATCACTTTGGCATGCGGGACGGGCATGGCGGCGGTGTTTATTGCCGCCCATCGCAAACATAACACTTTGGATCAAGCGGTGTTGATCCCCCCAAGTGGACAGCATCTATCTTTGCATGTGCAAACAGAACAAATTTATTTTAAAGGCTGGGTGCAATCGGTTGGGGTGGTGTGTAAATACCCCTAATAATCTTGAGTGCCCGCTCTTTTTGTGTTAGAATGCGTTGTGTTAAATCATCAAAAGAGTGATCATGCATACAAGGGTGTTGTTGGGGATTTTAGGTGTTTTTGTGCTGGTATTTGTGGGTTGTTCTTCTGTGATTGCAGCTAGGGTCCCCATGTTCCAATATACGATGCATTTTAATGCGAGCGATTTTGACGTTGGTCCCGTTGTTAGCGCACAAATACGCTATGATGCCTCCGATCCGCATATTTACGAATTATTGCTCAACAAAGCCATTGCGGCAAACAAATGCGACACTATTTTATTACCCCGTTATGAGGTGATCGGCAAAACTTTTGGGAGGGATATTTTACGCCTTACTGGCAGGTGTTCTATTTACAAAGAAAGATAATGCCAGAATACTTCTTACTAGGCGTTTGTGGGCATGTCGATCATGGTAAAAGCGCGCTGATCAAAGCCCTTACAGGTTTTGAGGGGGATACCAGCGTGCATGAAAAAGAGCGCGGAATCACCATTGATTTAAGCTTTAGCGCGCTGAAAAGTGCAACTAGAACTTTGGGTTTTGTTGATGTGCCCGGACATCAAGATTTAGTGTTTAAAATGGTGGGGGGGAGTTTTGGGCTCGATGTGGGCTTGTTGGTGATCGATGCTAATGAGGGGCTAAAAGCCCAAAGCCTAGAGCATGCTTGTACCCTCTCTTTTTTAAAGATTCCATGCGTGGTGGTTTTGAGTAAGACGGACAAGTGCCTAGATTTGGAGGCACAAAAACAGAGTATCCAAGCCAGCCTCAAACCTTACAAATTGACTATCTTAGCCCTTTTGGCGTGCAGTATCTACGATCCACAAAGCCTAGAGGACCTGAAAAATTTTTTATTAAACTACCCTTTTTACAAAAGAAAACAAGGTGGCGATCTGGATCGCCTTTTTAGACTCTACATTGATCGGGTTTTTGTCTTGCCCGGGCGGGGCGTGGCGGTGAGCGGGAGTATTTTAGGCGGGTCAATTAAAGAACATGACAAAGTTTGGATTGCCCCTTTAAATCGAGTCGTGGGGGTTAAGAGCTTACACCAACACGCCCAAGAAATCCAAGAAGCCCACCAACACCAGCGCGTGGCGTTGCAATTACAAGGGGTGAGGGCTGAAGAACTCAAAATGGGCATGCTCTTAAGCACAAAGGGTTATTTGCGCGCATTTGATTGTGTAGATGCCAAGCTTTTAGCCGCTCCCCAATCTTTGCCCATCCAGCACAACCAACGCATCAGCCTGCAAATAGGTATGCTCAAAATCCAAGCAAAAGTCCTGATTTTGCAATATCCTTATGTGACTTTGGTGCTTGATCAAGCTATCTTTGCTTGTTTTGGCGATGTGGGGATTGTAAGCCTGCAACAGCGCATTTGGGGGGCAGCACAGATTCTTAATCCCATCACTGATTTGCTCAAAAAACCCATTAAGCTTGACTTGCTCAAAGCCCTCGATCGCCAAGATTTAATCCAAGCCTTTAGTATTCTAGCCCAAGCGCACAAAAAAGGCTTTGGTCTGCTCTCTAGTCTGCAAAGATTTGCACTCAAGCCCACTAAAGCTCTAGAAATTGCTAACCAAGTGGGCGGGGTGGTTGTGGATTGTCAAGAATATGTGCTCTACCCACAAAGCACTTTAAAAAGCGTAACGCACACCATTGCTAGCATTTATCAAAACAACCCCCAAGCCTTGTTAAGTGCCAAAAGTTTAGCCCACAAACATAGCTACATCAGCCCCTACCTAGCCACCCTAGCTTTTCAAACCTTGCAAGATCAGGGCAAGATTGAGGAGCAAAAAGGGCTATGGGTGCAAAAAGGGCTCATCTTAGAAAAGGTGCAAGAAAAGCTTCAAGATAAGCTTTATGCCCTCCTCAAACAAGGGCAATTTGCCCCCCAAGCCCCCTATAATCTCTATGATGTCCTCGATGTGGATCGCCAAATGGGCGATCGGGCTTTAAAAGCCCTCTGCCAAGCCAAAAAGGTGGTGCGCTTGAGTCATAATGTCTTTCTGGAGAGCCAAGCCCTGCAACAAGTGTTAGATTTGATCTTAAAATTGCTCCAAGAACACCCCAGTCTAGACATCCAACTCCTAAAAACCCATTTGCCCCTCTCGCGCAAATTCCTAATCGCCTATTTGGAATATTTAGACAGCTTGGGGAAAACCACCAACTTAGAGGGCAAACGCTTTTTAAAGCAGGGATTTAACAACAATTCTTAGTATCAAGTCAGACTTAAATATATGGTTTCAAAGGCTGGGGATTAGTGGAGCGTGAGATAATAACTTTGCCCATTTTCTCCATTCAAGTGAGTTCTAGTAAATACCTCCAATCTGTATTTTTAGACAATAAGTGGCGATCACACCCTTTTGTGCGTCTGAAAAATCGTGATTGCTCCATGCAAAATGGTGGGCGATCTGTAAAAACGTCTTTTTCCCCTCTAGCTCTAACGTGCCTAAAAACATGCCAACTTCTTGTTTTCAAAGCTGGCACATTATATATCACCTTCTTTCCCCCTGTCAAGGGCGCGTGCATTTTTGGACTTGAGAGTTTGTGTTATAAACGGGTGTTGAGCTTGTTGTAGTGATAAAGGGCGATGCCTAAAAGCGTGAGGAAGGGCATTAAAATCCCCACTTCGGGTAAGAATATGCCTGAGATGCTAAATTTGCCTAAAGCAAAGAACAGCCCCCATAGGATCAAGGAGAGTAAAATAAATTTCAGACTCAAAAGGGCTAAGTTTTCATAGCGGGCGAGGTTGGGGGTATAGTAGGCGATTAAAATAGCGGTGAGGGGGACAAAAAAGGGGAGGAGGATAGAAACATATAAAAACCCCCGAATCTTTTTGGTGTCTGCCTTTTGTTTGTAAAGGACATGCAAGGAGCGGATCGCATCTGTGATCGAGACAGCGGGCTTGTTTTGGTAGATGGTGTCTAGGACTTTGGGGCGGAAACCCTTAAGGGTTTTTAAGATGGGGAGTTTTTGTACGTGCAAGCCTTGTTGTCCTAAAGTGAGGGGGAAGGGCAAGGTTGAAAGGGTGACCCCATGCAAGACCCAGTAGCGATCCTCAAACACCGCACTAGAGGCTTGCGCAAAGGTGCGTAACACGCCCTCTTGCAGGGTAAAAATTTTGATATTTTGGGCATTTTGCAAGAGGGGGTTGATCTTTTCAAAATAAACATAATCATCATTGTATTTAACTAAGAGATTTTCGGAGATATTGGCGGCATTGTCTTTGTAAATGATGGATTCGGCTTTTTCTTGCATATAGACAAAGGGGGTGGCATTCAGTCCGATGAACACCACGATAAAAAACAAATTGATCGCCAGCATGGGGGCTAAAATCTGCTTGATAGAATAGCCAATGGCTAAAAGGGCGGTGTATTGGTTGGAGCGGATAAAGGCGATGTAAAAGAGTACCAGCCTAGCAAAAGTGAGATGGGGAGGGTGTAGTTAAGCGCATACAGACCATCATAGACAAAGAACAACACGATGAGGTTAGCCGCGCTGGGGAATTTCTCAGCATACTGCAGGCTATCAATGCCAATGAAAAAAAATTCTAAGGCGACGAGAATAGTCAGGCAGAATTTGAGGTAATACGAGGCAACAAAGACCCAAAGTTTCATGGGGATAAGGATTTGAGGGTGAAACGATTTTGCATGGCACTAAAATTGCCTTGCTGGAGGTAAAACTCAAGTGCCTTGAGGGCGTGGGTGAAAATTTGCTCTTTTAGACTCTCTTGCTCGGGGCTAAAGCGTTGCAAGACATAGGCGATGGTGTCATGTTTGAGGGCACTGCGTCCGATCCCAATTTTCATTTTATAAACTGGGTGGGGGTAGTGTTGCTCAATGGATTTTAGCCCATTATGCCCACCATGCCCGCCCTTACTCTTAAAACGCACCGCTCCCAAGGGCAAATCCAAATCATCATGCACGATCAAAACGGATTGCGTGTCATGGTAGCGCAAAAAGGCAGCTAAAGCCTGCCCGGATAAATTCATATAGGTCATGGGCTTGAGCAAATAGCCCTGCACACCGACTTTGGCATAATCGGCTTGGTATTTTTGGGAATGTGTAAAAGAAATCCCCAAACTCCGGGCGAGTAAATCTAAAATATCAAAGCCGACATTGTGGCGGGTATGGGCGTAGGCGGGCGTGGGGTTGCCAAGACCAACAATGAGCATTACTTGGCTTTGATCACCCCTACCACGGCGTTATTGGGGTTTTCTAAAATATGAGCCTGTGTGGGGGTTTTCAAATCCCGCACCAAGATCGCATCGCCCACATCTAAATGCGCCACATCGACCTCAAAACTTGAAAAGAGGTGTTCGGGCAAACATTCCACTTGTACGCGTTCCTTAGAGAGCATTAAAATCCCCTTGTTTTTAAGCCCCACAGGAGTCCCATGCACTTTCACGGGGATATGGAACTTGGTTTTAACGCCCTTTTGCAAGACCAGCAAATCCACATGGACTAAGGCGTTAGTAACTGGGTCTTTCTGGTAAGCCTGCACCACAACATGGTAGGTTTGATCGGCGATCTTAACCTCAAAATCTAGGTCAGGTTTGTTTTTGACAAAGCGGATAAAATCATTGGTTTTGAAAGTAGCATAGACATTGGGCATGCCTTTGCCATACAAGTTTGCCATTAAAAAGCTCTCTTTACGCAACGCCTTTTTTTGGGATTTTAAAAGTTCTCCCCTGAGTGTACCCTCTAACATAGCTCATCCTTATAAAAAATTAATCAAACTGGCATTCTAGCATGCTTTAGCTTAACAAAAAAACCCAAGCTTTAGCCAATTTATGCTAAATTGGTATAAAAAAAATTGCAAGGGTCGTTTTGAGTTTAAGAAGGTGGTGTTGCTTATTGTGTACCACTTGTTGTATTTATGCTAAGAATTTGAGCTATATGTCCTCGTCTTACCAAGCGGGCATTATTTATTTAAAATCTTTGGGGACTACCCAATTTATGCAGGGGGCATCGATCACTTGGGGGTATGAAGTCAATCCTAAACACGATTGGGCTTATGGGCGTTATTATGTGTTTTTAGATTATGGAAATGTGTTGCTAGAACCACCGGCTGGGCGGCAGGTGAATTTGTTCACCTATGGGGTGGGGGGAGATTTTATGGTCGCCTACAATAAAAATCCGATCAACACTTGGGCGTTTTTCTTTGGTTTGCAACTAGGAGCCAATACTTGGTTGCTCAACCAAAAGGCTAAAAATATCATTGTCAATACTTGGAATTCCTTCCGCGATTTGACGCGCTCCAAAGTAGCTTATTTTCGGGCGATTGGGACTTTTGGGGTGCAATTCCGCACCATTGTCACTTGGCACATTTTAGATGTGGAGATCGGGGCTAAAATCTTTTTAAACCCCGAGCCCAAAAGTGCCTTTGAACGGGGGGTGGTGTTTTTTATCTCACACGCATGGCATTTCTAGCCAGATCGCTTGTGTTTATCAAAAATATAACTAAAATGACTATAATAGCCCCCTAATTTTAAAAACAAGGAGATCACATGTTTGTTTTAAGAGACCTGCCCTACAGCAAAGATAGCATGGGGGACTTCTTAAGTCCTGTTGCCTTTGACTTCCACCATGGCAAACACCACCAAGGCTATGTCAATAATCTCAATAACCTCATCAAGGATAGTGAGTTTAAAGACAGCTGTTTATTCACCATTTTGAATAAATCTAGCGGTGGCATGTTTAACAACGCCGCCCAAATCTACAACCACGATTTTTATTGGGACTGCTTGAGTCCTAAAGCGACAGAGATGAGCGATGAGCTCAAAAGCGCGCTAGAACATGATTATGGCTCTTTGGAGAGCTTTAAAGAGGCTTTTCTCAAAAGCGCGACCACCCTATTTGGCTCGGGCTGGAACTGGGCGGTTTTCAACCCCGCTAATGGCAAGATTGAAATCGTGCAAACCAGCAACGCCCAAACCCCCGTTACAGACAAAAAAGTCCCCCTCTTGGTGGTAGATGTGTGGGAACATGCCTACTACATTGACCACAAGAACGCCCGCCCCGTGTATCTAGAAAAATTCTACGAACACATCAACTGGGCATTTGTCTCCCAGTGCTTGGAGTGGGCTAAAAAAGAGGGCGTAGGCTCTGTGGATTACTACATCAACCAGATCGTGCATAAGAAAGCCTAATGCACGACCCCCTCATCATCGGCTCTAAAGCCTTTGCCTCCCGCTTGATTGTGGGCAGTGGCAAGTATAAGGATTTTGCCACCACCAAGCAAGCCACGCTAGCCAGCGGGGCGCAGATGCTCACCGTGGCGGTTAGGCGAGTCAATATCACCGACCCTAGTAGTGAAAATTTATTAGACACTTTCAAAGACACGGACATTAGCTTTTTGCCCAATTCGGCCGGATGCACCAACGCCAAAGAAGCCATCGCCCTTTTTAGGCTAGTCAAAGAAGCCACGGGGATTACTTTTATCAAGCTAGAAATTATCGGGGATGATCGAACGCTATATCCAGATGTCATTGAAACCTTAAATGCTTGTGAAATCTTAGCTAAAGAGGGTTTTTGTGTGCTCGCTTACAGCAATGATGATCCCATCATGGCTAAGAAACTAGAAGACGCGGGCGCAAGCGCGGTGATGCCCTTAGCCTCCCCCATAGGTAGCGGGCTAGGGATTCAAAACCGCTATAACATTGGTTTTATTAAAGAAGCTGTAAAAGTGCCCGTGATTGTGGATGCGGGCGTGGGCTGTGCCTCCGATGCGAGCATGGCTATGGAGCTTGGGGCTGATGGGGTGCTCACCAACTCTGCCATCGCCCTAGCTAAAGACCCCGTGCTCATGGCTGAGAGCATGAAATTTGCCGTGCTAGCCGGGCGCAAGAGTTATTTAGCCGGGCGTATCCCTAAAAAAGCTTACGCGAGTCCTAGCTCGCCCGTCTTTGGGCTAGCGCAGTTGTGAAGGACACCCTTTTTAGCACCGCTTTACCCAAACGCTTTGAGTTTGACAGCCAAGTGGCGGGCATGTTTGATGACATGCTCACCCGTTCTATCCCCTACTACCAAGAAACTCTAAAGCTTGCTAGCCATTTTGTAGCCCAAGACTTAGAGGGCGTGGTTTATGATCTAGGCTGTTCTACGGGCAATTTTTTAGCCACCCTAGCCCCCCTCTTGCCCTCCGATGCGCTTTTAGTGGGTGTGGATAACGCCCCAAGCATGCTAGAAAAGGCGCAAGAAAAATTGCAAACTGCCAAGATAACTTGGCGTTGCGAAGATCTCTTAAACACCTCTTTAGACAATGCCGGGGCTGTTGTCTTGCTCTACACTTTGCAATTCATTAGACCCTTGCAACGCCAAGCCTTGATAGGGCGCATTTTTGCCGCCCTAAAGCCCGGGGGCGTGGTGGTGGTAGCCGAGAAAATGATGAGCTTGGATCGCATTTTAGATAAACAAATGGTGGAGCTTTACTATCTTTACAAGCAAGCGCAGGGATACACCCTAAGCGAAATCACCTTTAAAAGAGAAGCCCTAGAAAATGTGCTTGTGCCCTATAGTTTGCAAGAAAACACCGCCCTTTTGGAGCAAGCGGGCTTTAAGCATGTAGAGGTGCTCTTTAAGTGGGTGAATTTTGGGCTCTTGATTGCCCGTAAGGTTTAGATTGATCCTAAAAAGCAGAGAGATGACACGCACCGCTAAAAACATCCTTAAGATAGCCCTCATCAGTCTGTGTTGTATGGCAAGTCTTTTTGCCCATGACAACCAAACAAAAGCCCAGCAAATTAAACAATACCTCTCTATAGCCAACAAGGCTTATCATCGCAAAAATTACAACAAGGCTTTCACATACTTTCAAAAAGCAGCAGATATGGGGAGTGTTAAGGGTTATATCGGTTTGGGGGATCTGTATAGCGACTATGATAGTGGTTTTAGTGATTATGCGCAAGCCTTGTTCTATTACAAAAAAGCAGCGGATTTAGGGAGTGCAGAGGCTTATTTTTGCCTAGGCTATCTGTATGAAGTGGGTGGCGATTGCGATAGATTCGAATGCGCTGTGAAGCCAGATAATAAAAAAGCCCTGCAATACTTCAAAAAAGCAGGCGACATGGGATATGCAGCAGGCTATCTCGATGCGGGATCGATGTATGAGGGTGATGAAGGCATCCCCAAAGATTACGCCAAAGCCAAAGAATATTACCAAAAGGCAGCAGACATGGGGGAGCCTGCAGCTTACAGTAATTTGGGAATTATGTATGCACATGGTAAAGGTGTCAAGCCCGACAAAGAAAAAGCGCGCCAATACTACCAAAAGGCTTGCAATATGGGTTTTGACACCTCTTGTTGGCTCCTAAAGGAGCTAAAGCACAAGAACTAAAGGAGTGCAAGGTGCTAGGGTTGCAAAGTCTCTAGTAGATTTAAACCAAAGCCCCTTAAAGCCGTGTGTTCGGGGTTATCTTGACTGGTGAGCAATCTAAAGCTTTTCACCCCCAAGCTTTTTAAAATCAACGCCCCGATCCCAAAGTTCTTGAGCGTGTCATAGGTCTTTGCTTGGGGATCAATAAAGATCAAAAACCCGCCCTCAGCACTCAATTTTTGCAAGGCATCCATCAAAAAGCGGTATTGATCGCCCTGACTTAGCAATTCATAATCGCTTTTGATGATGTGGAAACGCACAAGGGGTCTTGCTAAATCGCCCATAAATTGGTAGGCGTAATGCTTGCGGTGCAAATGATCCTCAAAGACAAAATGCGTGCAAGGCAACTCAAGAAACTGGGCGTACTCTTGACTTAGGATTTTTAAGAGATTTTCGCTCTGCAGGCGGTAACTCACAATATCAGAGACATAGAGGGTTTTTAACCCATGTGTTTTGGCAAAATCAAGCAAAAACTTATCCCCCCGTTTTGCCATCGATCCATCTTCTTTCATGATCTCACAAATCACGCTAATAGGCTTGAGACCGGCTAATTTACACAAATCTACGCTTGCCTCTGTGTGTCCGGTTCTGACCAAAACGCCTTCATCTTTAGCAATCAAGGGGAAAATGTGCCCGGGGCGTACAAAATCCTGCGCGCTGGTGTGTTCCTTGCATAAAAGCTCAATGGTTAAAGATCGTTCATAGGCAGAAATGCCGGTTTTAGCTACTCTAGCATCAATGGAGACCGTGAAAGCGGTTTCATGCTTGGAATCATTATGACTCACCATGGGCTTAAGATCAAATTTGTTAGCGATCTCTTGGGTGAGCGACACACAAATAAGCCCACGGGCGTGTTTTGCCATAAAATTGATCTTATCAGGCGTGCTAAAAATGCCTGCCATGACTAAATCCCCCTCATTTTCGCGATCTTCATCGTCCATTAAAATAATGAGCTCGCCATTTTTGATCGCCAACAAGGCTTGTTCCATTCTCTCTAAATTATCCATTTTTATCCTTGAAAAGAGGGCATTTTAACACAAAGTGGCTTGTTTAACTTTGGAGCTTATAATACCAATAAAAAGGGGTTTTATGCGTGCTTTTTGGCTTTTCTTGTTGTGTTTTTTGGTGGCACAAGCCGAGCAAATCCAAGTGGCCAGTGCGGCTAATTTAACAATGGCTCTCAAGGCTATCCGGACAAGATTTTTGCTTGATCACCCCAAAGCCCAGATCAAGCTTAGTTTTGGTTCTAGTGGTAAGCTTTATGCCCAAATCACACAGGGCGCACCCTTTGATCTCTTTATCTCTGCCGATCAAGAACGCCCCCTCAAACTCAAAGAGGAGCGATACACACCCTATGAGGTGAAGGTCTATGCCAAGGGTGTTTTGGTGCTTTGGAGTGCCACGCGCGAAGTTGAATCGCTAGATGCACTCAAAGGTTCGTTTAACCACCTCTCCATTGCCAACCCTCATCTAGCTCCCTATGGCAAAGCCAGCATGGAAGTGTTAGAAAAGCTAGGTTTAGATCAACAGCTTAAAAGTAAAATCGTGCAAGCCAATTCCATTTCTCAGGCCAACCAATATGTCGCTAGCAAGGGGGCGGATTTGGGTTTTAGTGCACTCTCGTTAATGGACTTGAAAAACACGCAACACTACTTGATTGTCCCCGCTCACCTCTACACACCCATTAAACAAGCCATGGTGCTCACCAATCAGGGGGGGCATAAAAAGCTAGCCAAAGAGTTTGAATCTTTTATTTTAAGTCCGGAGGGTAAAAAGATTTTAAAGGCCTATGGGTATTTGGTAGAGGGACTCTAATTGGATCATGCCTTTTTCTCTACACTCTATCTTACGCTATTGCTCGCCACTCTCACCACCTTAATTTTATTGCCCATCGGGTTGGCTCTAGGAGCGTATTTGGCACATAGGGGGGGCTTGTTTAAAACTTTCATAGAAACCTTGACTTGGATGCCTTTAGTCTTGCCCCCCACGGTGCTAGGGTTTTATCTCCTGATCTTATTTGCGCCCACAAGCCCCCTAGGTGCATGGTTGCAAAAAACTTTGCATTTGAAGCTGGTTTTTACCTTTGAGGGATTGGTGGTGGGGAGTGTGATCTTTTCTTTGCCTTTTATGGTTAATCCCATCAAGCACGCCCTAGCCAGCCTGCCCCCCTCACTCAAAGAAGCCAGCTACACTTTAGGCAAGGGACGGTTTTATACTTTCTTTAGAGTGCTCTTACCCAATATCAAACCCTCTTTATTGGTCGCCCTCACCACGACCTTTACACACACCATTGGGGAATTTGGGGTGGTGATGATGATCGGGGGGGATATTGAAGGGCAAACCCGTGTGGCCAGTATCGCCATCTTTATTGAATCAGAGGCCAACAATCAAGAGCTTGCCAACCAATACGCCTTAATCCTAAGTATGCTGAGTTTTGCCCTCTTATTCTCCACGCTCTTATGGCAGAAAAAACGTGTCTTTGGCCTGATCTAAAACATGCTAGCATGGGGGGGATTCTATTTATTTATTTTAAGGGTCTTGATGTTTTCAGTGTTTAGAGTGGGGGGTTTGGTGGGGGTGGTTTTGGGGGTGTTGCTAGCCGACAATAAAGGGTTTTATGTAGGCGGGGGGTTTGTTTATTCTCCCTTTGTGCGGCATTATGAATTTAAAATTGGCGGGGATGCGGATCAGATTCCGGGATTCCCGGCAGAAGAAAGCCAACGGCATTCTGGGGCACTCTTTGGGGGGAGTTTGCAAATGGGTTACCAGTATTTTTTGAAAAAGCCTAGGATTTTGGGTTTCCGTGGCTATGTGCGTGCCAGTGCTCAGGGGGGTAATTACGCCTACTTGGTCTATGGACGCGATGTAGATGATATTTTGGCCAAACAAAATGCCACCCAGCCAATAGCTAGCTTTTTCTACGGGGCAGGGTTAGACATTTTGATTGATTTTTACCACAAAAATACCCACAGTTTTGGCATATTTGTTGGGGCATTTGTGGGCGGGAACACTTGGTTGCTAGGGCCTTCTTATGCTAGCGACAAGACTTGTCAAACCCAAATTGCTACCCGCCCACGAGCATGCGTGACTGCCAATGAAGTTTGGGAACACATGGCAGGTCTGATCAATTTAAAGGGCAATAGTGCGGAGTTTAAGATCACCGGCGTGCAAGCGGGTATCCAGGTCGGGCTTAGGGCTAATATTACCAAGCACCAGAGTTTTGAAATGGGCGGGCGCATCTTTTTTGTCCCTCTAACCTACTATAAAGAGAACGACCATAATAAGTGGGGCAATTATGACAAGGGTGGGTATGGGGTGATCACTTTGCAACGCACCATGAGCCTCTTTGTAAATTATTATTATCATTTTTGATCTAGGCTGGGAGATATTGTATGGCGTAAGACTCTCTGCCACATTGATTGTATCTGTTATAGTGCCCTCTTGTGTTGGGCTTGTATGGGATTATCCACAATTTGAGCTACACTCATATATTGGGAACCCTTTCGTAATCTCTCCTCCTCATTTCCCCCCCCCACTGGCGACTAAATCATTGTCAATGGTTTTTAATTGGACCAACTCTTGTTCTGTCAAGTCCATCATCTCTCCTTGCAGATAACCCATTCTAGCCTTTAGAACTCTTGGACACAAGGATTAAACCCTTCTAGTTTAATGAGCAAAAGCCCCTAGGCTTTTGCAAAATGCGCTAGCATTTTAATAGTCAAACGGGCAATTGATACCAAAAGGCTAGAAAAGCCCCACCTAGAGTGGCCTAGCTTAAGCCCAAACGCTTTAGCATTTTAATCCTTATGCCCACCAAGATGATAAAAACCAAAGTGGCGCAAGTTTGCCCAACTAGAGTGGTGTAAGATTGATGACAAGCTTTACATTACCCCCCTCTAGCCCCCTATGGTGGGCACTTGGCAAAGAGGCAAAATGTAAAATTTGGATATGGTTAAAAACAGAGTGGGCAATTTAAGGGCTTAGAGGGTAAAATAAAATGCCCCCAAATGGGGGTAACCTCTTTTAAAGGATTGCTATGCCAAAAGCTAGCAAAAATCCTTTACGCTCATTTTGCCTAAAAATCTCTTTTTTTGGGCTTAAGTTTGTATTAAAATTCAAACGATAGCGTGAGGATTTCCCCGCTTAAGGCGGGGTTCTTTTGAGGTGTTGCCTTCAGCCTAGACTCCCCTTGGTGCAAAAATCCAAATCCCTTTCTAATTGCTCGGTGTAAATCAAGAGGGCTTTAAGGTAGTCCAAAGTGTTTAGACTGCTGGGGGGGCGTGTGGGTTTAATGACCTTGCACTTGGTGGGGATATAAACATCTTTGTAGATCACCCTAGGGGTGCAAGCACACAAGCTAAGCCCTAAAAGGCTGGTCAAAGCCCATTTAAGCGCGCTCATGCAAATAACCCCTCTGCCCCCATAGCGCGCTTTAAATTCTCTTGAGCGATCTTAGCATACTCTTTGGACTTCTCTATCCCGATAAAATCTAACCCCAATTGCACACACGCCACTCCCGTGCTCCCACTCCCACAAAAACAATCCAACACCACTGAGCCCTTGGGCAAAATTGCTAGTAAGTGCTTGAGCACCTCTGTAGGCTTTTGGGTGGCGTGTTGTTTCTTACTGGGGTGTAAGTAGGCTTGGACATAGCCATAGTGGTAATCTGGTTCTCTGCTGGGCAATTCCCCCTTA
>NZ_QXQP01000018.1 GCF_003660265.1 Helicobacter mehlei | reverse complement strand
TTTTTAAAACCGCTTCGGTCTTTAAACCTTCGGATTTTTAAACCGCTTTAACTTTGGCAAAACGCAATTATAGGATTTTAAAGCTTAGGAGGGGCTTAATCCTCTAGCGTCCTAGAGACATACAGAGAAGAAAAGGTTTGGGCTACGGGCATCACCTCGATGCGGTTGATATTGACATGCGCGGGTTGCTCAAATATCCACAGCACCACATTAGCAATATCTTCAGGGCTCACATAGGGCACATGGGCGTATAACTCCTCTGCTCTTTGCACATCGCCTTTAAAGCGCACATGGCTAAACTCAGTCCCCCCGCACAATCCGGGTTCCACATTGCTCACACGGATTTTTGTATCGGCTAAATCCGCGCGCAAATTCAGGCAAAATTGCTTGACGAACGCCTTAGTCGCGCCGTAAATATTCCCGCCCGGATAGGGATAAGTCCCCGCAATCGAGCCCATATTAATGATATGCCCCTCATTGCGCTCTACCATGGAGGGCAAAACTAGGCGCGTGATATGCACCAAGCCCTTGATATTAGTCTCTATCATGGTCTCCCAATCATCTAAATGCGCACAAAATGCCTTGTCTAACCCTAAAGCCAAGCCCGCATTATTCACTAATAAATGAATGGGTTTTTCTTGCAAGGTATTTTGAATCCCCGCTTCTAGCTCTTGCTTGTTTTGTATGTCCAAGCAAAGGGGCTTAAACTGCGTAGGATACGCCTTTTCTAGTTCTGCTAAACGCTCTTTGCGTCTGCCCAATCCCACCACAAAATAATTTGCCTTGATAAATGCCAGCGCGATCGCTCTGCCAAACCCAGATGTCGCCCCAGTTACTAAGATATTTTTCATATACACCTCTGCTAAATGCTCATAGCGTAGCGCAAAAAGATCGCCTTTAGACAAATGAGCACACCACCCCTTTTTTAAATATTCTACCCCTTGACTCTCTCTCTCGCTAAAATGCGGTTGCCTTTTTAGTCTTACAGAAAAGGAGTGCTACATGGCTGAGCAAGAGTTGATCTATGAAACGCTTGGAGAAGAGAAAGTCAAGCACCTTGGCGGGACTAGCGACTATATACCTAACCCCCAAGCTAAAACATGGATTGAATTTTACAAAATCTATTCAGGCGATTCCAATCCCATTTGTTGCAATATTGAATGTAATCAAAGTGCTAGCATAGGCGCACATATCAAAGTGGATCGTATCGGCAACAAGTACTATATAGTGCCGGTGTGCTCTAGTCACAACCCCCCACGACCCAACGACCCCTCTTGGGTTGTTAAAAAGTGGACTAGAGCCGTGCCACAAAATTTGAAGAAATCTCAAGAAAAGGGGTTTTGGGCGTCTATTTTTGGGTGAGTGGGGAGCGTGATTAAAACAACAACAAAGGAGCAAACATGTTTATCCAAGATTTAAGCGTTGAGCAACAACAAGTGTTCTTGTATTTGGCTAGGAAAGTCATTGAAGCCGATGGAGTGTTGCACGAATTGCAACTAGGCGCGTTGGATACGATCAAAAAGCAATGCGAATATGGCATTTCTGAAAAAGAAGTGCCTTTAAACACTCTGGGCAAACTTTTCACCACTAACCACGCCAAACATGCCACCTTACTAGAGCTCACCTCTGTGGCTCTAGCCGATAGCCGTTGGCATGATAATGAGAGAGATACGATCTACTCTTATGCTAAAGAAATGGGCGTATCACCCCAAAAAGTCGATCAACTCAAAGATTGGGTGGTGAAAAATTTTGCGCTTTATCAAGAAGCGTTGAAGTTGTTGGATTAGGGGGAGAAAGTGTTGCCCTTTGTGATTGGAGCATTGGTGGGGACATTGGCATCAAAGGCAGTTGAAGAGGCAGTTAAGAAGTCAGGAGACAACAAAAAAAGTTAGGAGGTAGAGATGTTGCCTTTTATTCTTGCACCATTGGCGGGGTTTGTAGGAGCAGCAGTCGTTGATGCGTTTTATGAGGTGTTTTTGGATGATTTTGACACATACAGGGACGGTACTCCCGTTAAACCTGTACGGGGAAGCATTGTTTGGCACGATATGTTCAATTTAGCGCATACAGGGATTTATGTAGGGAACGGGGAGGTTGTACATTTGACGGGTAAGACTAGTACTAGTAGCATAGAAAAAGAGCCATTTGATAAGTTCGCTCCTGGTTGGACTATTCTTGTTTCATCCAAAGGCACGAGTGCAGTAGGTTGTGAAAGAGCAGCCGCCTATGCAGAAAAGTGTGTTGGTGAAAAGAGAGACTACAACTTGTTTAAGCATAACTGCCATGGTTTTATTGTGGAGTGCTTAACAGGAATCAAGCAAGATGAGGTGCGTACACGCAAACCTTCTAAAGAGGTGGCGAAACATATTGGCATGGACTGCTGGAGGCGTTTGGATAAGTAAGGACATTAGGTGGCATTTATGAATTGCCAAGCCGCGCCTGTTTTATTAGTAGGTTGAACCCAAACCGGGAGGTGTGCCTATGTTTAACCTCTTTCAAAAACTTTTAGAGTTTTTAAAAGACCTTTTAGAGGATATGTTGCCCGGGATCATCATAGGGGGCATTATTGGTAGTTTTATAATACCCGGTTTAGGGACACTCATAGGCGCAGTGATTGGAGCTATTTTTTCTTGGTTTATGTCTAGGGTCTAAGACCTACGCGCATATCGGGATTCTAGCGTTCACTCTTTAATGATTTGTACAATCAAAGGAGCAAAATGGGTATTTTGGATTTTATGGCGGGGCTGGTGGGCGCGTCTGTGTAGCGCGCCAATCAAGACACCCCACAGATTATTACGATTGATGAGGAGATCGCCAAACATGTCAGGGGGAGCGGGGACTCTAAAGCGAGCGATTTTGGCTACTCTTCTTGGATTTTCTATTACAAAAAAATACGCTACCCCAACAAAGACAAAGAGGAGCTTGAAAATAAGGTTCTCCCATGCTGTCAATATTGGTGTTCTACAAATGCCGACCGGGGAGCGCATGTCAAAATTGAGGAATTGTATGGGGGGAAGTGGTGGATTGTCCCCGTGTGCTCTAGCCATAACCCCCGTACTGATGAGGAATTTAATGTCAAGGCAAACACCATAGCTATTAGACACCCTCCTAAAAAATAGAGGCATATAAGGGGGTTGTGCTGAACATTCTTCCATTACCAACCGCGCCCCAAAGCCCATAAACAGCGGATAGTTGCCTAGCATTAGCGACCTTGTGCTAACATCTGCCCCGCAATTAAGGGATATACCCTTGGGGTGGAACAAAGATTGCCAACAAGCTACCCTGCCCAAAGCTAAAAACCAAATATAGCGAAAGGCTATACATAAAATCTAGCGTGTGCATCTACAATGTTGATTTTTCCAAAGACGCTTCTCTAAAAATCCACCCTAAGGAAATAGGATTTTATAAATGTGAGCGCGCCACTTAACCTCTTAACCCCCATTTTTCTGCTAAAATACCCCTTTTGGAGTCTCCCATGTTTTACTTCCACAACACCCTCTTCACCCCCTACACCCTAGAGCAAGAACTCCCCAAACTCTACAATTTTGCACAGACACAAGAGCAAGCTAAAGAAGTCCTAGAGAAAATTACAGCCCTCAATCTACCCCACTTTAAAACCAGCAATGAACACCAGTTTGAAGATCACTTCATCGCCAAAGTGCTAGACCTCTTGGGTTGGGCGTATTTGCGCCAAGAAGAAAAGAGTATTCAAGGCAAATTAGAAAAACCGGACTTTTTACTCTTTGCAAGCCCAGAGTTAAAACAAGCCTACCAAGCCCTAGACAAAACAGAAAGATACGCCAGCAACGCCTTTTTTAGCGTGATCTGTGAGAGCAAGGCGTATAGTGTGGAGGTGGATAGCGGTAAAAAAACCCCCGCGCACAATCCCCATTACCAAATTTTGCACTATCTCAACGCCTTAAGACACAATTATGGCTTTTTGACCAATGGGAGGGTGTGGCGTTTTTATGACGCGACCACCCCCACCTATAATAAGGTCTTTTTTGAGATCAATTTAGAAGCCATCTTGCAAACCCAAGACTTGGAGCATTTTCTCTACTTTTACCACATTTTCAACGCCGCTAACTTTTTGCCCCAAGAAACCCCAAAGGATCGCAAAGAGCCTACCACCATAATGGGGGCAGCCTTAAAAGCCAATGATGAAAAGAAAACAGACATTGAAGAAGACTTAAAAAATCTCATCTATGGCACAGAAGGCTATACCTTCTCTTTGTTTGAGGACATCGGGGTGGCTTTGCACGCGCGCCACCCACAAGCCCCCCTAGAAGACATCTATCAAAACACCCTCTATTTTCTCTTTAGACTGCTTTTCATCGCCTACTTTGAAGACAAGTTTGAGGATTTGCTCAAAAAACATAGCGGGTTTGGCAAACATTTGAGTATCCATAACATCTTAGAATGGCTAGAGGACGACCCACAGACCTACTATGGCATGGGCAAATTAGAACAACTCTTTAGCATCTACAATGAAGGCAATGAAAATTACGCCATGCCCCTTTTTGATGGCGGACTCTTTGAGCCTAGTAAAACGCAACTTTTTAAAGCAGGCAAGATCATTAGCGACTCCCTTTTAAAAAAAATCCTCACCCATCTCTTCTACTACGAGGATTGCAAACGGGGCTATGCCACTCTAAGCGTGGTGCATTTAGGGAGCATTTATGAGGGCTTGATGTCCTATTTCTTTGCCATCGCTACAGAAGAAATCCACTATTGTAAAACGCAAAAAAGTGAGGGCTACTACGATAACCACGATAAAATTCTCTTAGAAAAGCAAGAAAAGATCACATCCAGCCAAGACTACCCCAAAGGACAGATTTATCTCAAAAACACCTCTAATTCTAGAAAATCCAGCGGGAGTTTTTACACCCATGAGGACATCACCAAAACCTTAGTGCAACACGCCCTAGCCGATTTAAACAATGAAAACATCTTAGAGTTTAAGATTTTAGACAACGCCTGTGGGAGCGGGGCGTTTCTCATTGAAGCGTTAAACCTTGCCAGCCAAAAGGCTTTAGAACACAACTATCCCGCCCTACAAACCCCCTTTGAGCAAGAAAAAGCCCTCATTGAGCAACAAGCCCAACGCTATATCCCCGGCTACCAAGCAGATGAAGCCGCCATTTTAAAACGCCTGCTTTTAAAGAAAATGATCTATGGGGTGGATATTAACCCCTTTAGCATAGAGTTAGCCAAACTCTCCCTTTGGATTGATAGCTTTGTCTTTGGCACGCCTTTGAGTTTCTTAGAACACCATATCAAGTGCGGCAACGCGTTGATGGGTTGCTCCCTTAGCGCATTTGAAGAGTTTTTGGGCAAAAGCGGGAGACTCTTTAATGAGAATTTCTTTAAAGAATTTGAAACCCTAAAAACCCTCTTTAGCCAGCTTGCCAACACCAAAGACAGCACCAAAGAGGAGATCGCCCACTCTAAAGCCCTCTATGCCCAAATCCAGCCCCACCTAGACCAGCTCAATCTCTATCTTAACTTCTACAACACCCAAGAGATCATCGCCCACAAAGCAGACCCCGCCCTCAAAGAGTTTTGGCAAAGACGCGCCAAAGGGCTAGAGGGCGTGGGGCTAGAGCAATTACACACCCCCGAGTATCGCGATGTCAAAGAATGCATACAAGCCCACGCCCAAGAGTTTAGATTTTTCAACTACGAAATAGAGTTCCCCGAAATTGCCAGCGGGAGTGGCGGGCTCTTTGCCTTAAAACATAGCGGCTTTGACGCCATCATTGGCAACCCCCCTTGGGAGAAGAGCAAATTTGATGAAAGCGAGTTTTTTAGCGCGTTTAGAAGCGCGTACCGCACCTTTAGCCTTGCCCAAAAGCAAGAGTTTAAAACCAATGCCCTAGCAAAACCCTACATCAAAAGGGAGTTTGACACACAACAAGCCCACATCCAAACCACCAACGCCTATTACAAAGCCCATTATCCTAACAGCCGGGGGGCAGGCGATGGCAATCTGTTTAGATTCTTTATAGAACGCCATTTAAGCCTGCTTGGCTCTAAGGGGCGCTTGTGCGTGGTGATCCCTAGTGCGCTCATGCTTGAAGAGGGGAGTTTGGGCTTAAGAAAGAGGCTACTAGAAAAGCACACCCTAGAGTTTTTCTATAGTTTTGAAAACCGCCAAGGGATTTTTAAAGATGTAGATAGCCGTTACAAATTCGCCCTTTTAGGCGTGCGCGCTCTAGCCTGCTCTAAAGATCACCCCATCAAAGCCCTCTTTTATTTAGAAGACCTAGAACAGATCCAAAGCACAAAGCCCCTTTTAATCCCCCTTCAATCTCTGTTAAACTCTGCTAAATGCGCGCTCAAAGAGGTCAGAAGCGCGCTAGATTTAGAGATTTTAGAGCATTGTGCTTCTCAATTTGCAAGGCTCAATGAGGGGTGGCTCAATTTTAGGCGTGAGTTGGACATGAGCGGGGATAAGGATTTATTCAAACCCCAAATGTGGCTAGATTTTAGATCCGAGTTACACATGACAGGGGATAAAGACTTGTTTATCCCCATAGACACACAGAGTAAAACCCAAACAGCCCCGCTAGCAAAAGCTGCGCTTTTGCCCTTGCTTGAGGGCAAACACATCCACCAATTCAATGCAGAGTTTGCCCCGCCCCGCTATGGTGTGGAGCTAGGAGCGTTGCAAGAGAGACTAAAAAGCAAAGAAGAGCACCGCGCTAAAAAGGGGGGGTATAGCGGGGCGATTGCCTATGAGTATCAATATTTGAGGTTGGGGTATCGGGGGATTGCTAGGGATACCGATGAAAGAAGCTTGATTGTGAGTTTGATCCCTAAGGGCTGTAGCGCGGGGCATAGCATGTATTTAAGCGTGCCCTACACTTACACTAAAGAGGGCATAGTAGAAACCCACCCTCTGCAAACTCTCTTTACTTTGGGAGTGCTTAACTCTTTGGTAGTGGATTTTCTCTTGCGCCTGCATTCTCAAATGAATATCAGCAAAATTTACCTCTATGAGCTCCCCCTCCCCCAGCCTAGCCTTGAAGAGATCAAAACCAACCCCCTTTACTTGGCTATCGCCCAAAGCGCGTTAGAATGCCAGCTTTATCACGACACCAACGGGCATTTTAGCGATCTAGCCCGCCTGTTTAAAACCCCCCTAGATGTGCCCAAAACCTCTAAGCTTTATCACACCAAACGCGCCCAGCTAGACATCACCATCGCGCGCGATGTCTATGGTTTAAGCCGCGATCAATTCTTGCACCTGCTAGACTCCTTTAGAGTTTTGAAAAACAAACAACCGGGGTTTATCGCCCTTTTAAAGAGTTTGTGGGAAGCAAGCTGAAAGCTTGCCTTAAACTGAAAGCTTGCTCATTGAAGGTTTGCCTAAGCGCAAAATTTAAAAACTTATGGCACAATAATCCTAGCGCAACTGCCCCCAAAGGGGGCGTTCGCTTTAGCGGAGGTATTGGGTGAAGAGTACCATCAACGCTAGAATTATCAGCATTTTTTGCATGGCGATCTCCTTTCCGGGGGATCACCCACTATCCCCCCGACCCTAAGCTCTAAGTCTTATTCTCCAAATGACCCAAAGCAGACCACCATGTGCGCCATAAGACGCAATTATAACTAAAAAATTAAAGTAAAATGGAATTAAAGCAATTTGCGTTTTTGCATGGCGCGCAAAAAGTCGATGATCACCCCTCTTTTAATGACTTTAATTTGATTTTGCCCACCACCAAGCATGCCCATGAAGACTCCATGCGCATCAAAAAGGGGGCGGCCAAGGGGGGTATCTTGCAAACTAGAAGGGTTATGTAAGTTTTGGACTTCAAAGGCGTTTTTAGAGCCTACTTGGGGGTAGTAGAGGGTTTTTGTGCTGGGTGTCTGGCTATGGGCTAGGAGGTTTTGGGCGTATTTTTTGTAAATGCGGGCATGGTAGTAACTCTCGGGGCGCACTTGGCAATTATCATTGGTGAAAACATGCGTGCCCAAGAGGGAGAGTCCGCGGTTGCGATCGATGGCTTTAAGGCGTAGGCGGGCAACGCAGATGAGCAAGGGCGCGCTATCATCCTGCATTCTAGCCATGATGGTTTGGGCATACATACCTTGATCAAAGACCAAGCTAGAGGCACTCAAGTAATTCCCATTTGGCAACAAGAGCCCATAGCCTTGTTTGTAATGCCCATCGCTAAAATAGGCGGTTAAAAATGCACTGCTATAAATCCAACGCTCAGTAGGAGCAGATTTGGGAGATTTTTGTTGGTTGTTTTTGGGGGCGGTTTTTTGGGGGGTTTTGACTTTTTTAGCTGGGTGGATTAAGGAGGTGTTGATCCCATCAGCCTGCAATGCCCCCAGTGCCAACAACCCCAAGATAACCGCCAATGCCCGCATACACGCCCCATGCTGATAAATTAAGTTGAAATCGGTAAAATGTCCGAATCTTTTAACTTTAAGAGGATTTCATGGAGACACTCAAAACTTACAATCTAGAACCCCAAGTCTTAGCCACTTACAATTACGCCACAATCCACACCAATAAGGGGGCAATCAAAATCCGCCTATTTGGTAAAGACGCGCCCCAAGCGGTGAGCAATTTTGCCACTTTGGCTAATGAGGGCTTTTACAATGGTCTAAGTTTCCACCGCGTGATCGCCGGCTTTGTCGCCCAAGGAGGTTGCCCTTATGGGAGTGGGACAGGTGGTCCGGGACACCGCATTAAATGCGAGGTGCAAAATAACCCCCACAAACACAAGAGAGGGGCTTTGTCCATGGCGCATGCGGGGCGCGATACCGGGGGGAGTCAGTTTTTCTTGTGTTTTGCACCCCAACCCCATTTGGATGGGGAACACACAGTATTTGGGCAGATTGAAGATGAACAAAGCCTCAAGGTGCTCGATTCTCTCAAACAGGGCGATGTGATGGAGAGCGTGCAAATTAGCGCAGAATAAGGCAAGATGCCGTGTTAATTTTGGCCAGAAAGCTAGGCGAGGGGGTGGTGATTGGGGAGGATATTTATATCAAGGTGGTTTCCATTGACAAGGGCAATGTCAAATTAGGTTTCCAAGCCCCAGCCCATACCTTAATCTTGCGCTCTGAGCTTAAAGAAGCAGTTGCCTCTGAGAATCAAAAGGCTTCCCAAGCGGTGAGCGATGAGGTGTTGGTGGGTATGGGGCAATCCATCCAACTGGGTAAATTGAAGTGATCCCCTTTAGTTTTGAGGTCTATCCTAAGATCAATGTCTTTTTAAAAATCTTAGGGCTACATGGGGGTTATCACACCTTGATTTCTAGGCTTGTGCTGGTGAAAAATACCTTTAAGGATTTTGTATCTATCCAAGCCGGATCGGCATTTGCCCTTAAGGGTAATTTTGGTTGTGCTTTGCAAGAGAACACCATTTATCAAATGCTCCAAGTCTTAAAGTGCCACTTGCAGGCTAAACAAACCCCCCCCAGCCTTTTAAAACTCCTGGATACCCTCCATGTAGAGGTCGAAAAGCACATCCCCACCCAAGCGGGCTTAGGCGGGGGGAGTGCGGATGCGGGCGTGCTCTTAGCCCAGCTCAATAGGCATTTAAACCTAGATTTGAGCTTGCCTGAATGCTATGCAATCGGGGCACAGGTGGGGAGCGATGTGAATTTTTTTATTTCGGGTTATCCAAGTGCGCATGTCTATGGTCGGGGCGAATGGGTCAGCCCCTTTGAAGAACCCCCACTAGAGTGGGAGATTTTAACCCCCCCCATGGCTTGCCAAACCGCTAGGGTTTATGCCCTCTTTGAAAAGACCAGCCCCTTTGGGGGTATGCATTTGCCTAGCGACCAACTACTAAAAAAATATGGTCGTAGTGCCTTAAATGATCTGCTCACCCCCGCATTAAAAGCTTATCCCAAGCTAGCGCAACTGGACAAGCAATTACCCCCACATTGGTTTTTTAGCGGGAGTGGGGGTAGCTTTTTTACGCTTAAGGGGAGTGCATGAAAGAGGTCGTGCGCAATAAAAAGGCCTACTTTGATTATGAGATTTTAGAAAGTCTAGAGGCGGGGATTGTGCTGGCAGGTTCTGAGGTCAAGGCGATTAGAATGGGTAGGGTGAATTTAAAGGATAATTTTGTTAGGATCGTGCGCGGTGAGGCTTTTTTATTTGGCATGCATGTGGCGCACTTGGCAAATACAAACACCTACTACAGACCTGATGAGAGGCGTTCTAGAAAGTTGCTCTTGCACAAAAAGCAATTACGCAAGTGGTTTAACCAAGTGGGGCAACAACGCTTGAGCATTGTGGCGTTGAAATTGTATTTTAACCAAAAAAACCGTGTCAAACTCCAAATTGCTTTGGTTAAAGGGAAAAAGCTTTATGACAAAAGGGAGGACATGAAGAAAAAGGCGTTGGAAATAGATGCTAAAATGGCCTTTAAAAATCACGCTAAAGGTTCTTGATGAAAGATATGATGGGTTCTTGGACTTTGATGAAAGAAATGGTGGAATATGGGATTTTAGGATTTTTGGCATTCCTCTCAGTGATTGTGATCGCCATTGGCATTGAGCGGGTGTGGTTTTATGCCACCATGCGGGTGGATGATTACATGGACAAACGCAAATTAGAACTTGATTTGCACCGCCGTTTAACTTTGGTGGCGACCATTGGCTCGAATGCGCCCTACATCGGGTTGTTAGGGACCGTTACGGGGATCATGCTCACTTTTATTGATTTGGGCAATACGGGTGCGGTGGATACTAAGGCAATCATGGTCGGTCTGGCTCTTGCGCTCAAAGCTACGGGTATGGGCTTGATTGTGGCAATCCCCTCTGTGGTGATTTATAACATGCTGGTGCGTAAAAGTGAGGTGATCATGACCAAGTGGGACATCTACCACAACCCCGCTACAGAGGAAAACTCCTATAACCGCTTGGATATAGACTGATGAAAAAAATAGACTCCATGAATGTCGTTCCCTTTATCGACATTATGCTTGTGCTCTTGGTAATTGTGCTCACCACCGCCTCTTTTGTGCAGACCTCCAAGTTGCCCATCAATATCCCCAAAGTAGATAAAAGTTCGGACAATGCTCAAGATGTGCTGAATAAAAAGCAAGTCAATATCGCCATTTCGCATAAGGGCGAGTTTTACCTCAACAAACAAAAAGTGAGTTTTGAGACGCTCAAGCGCACTGTAAGGGGCTATGCCAAAGACACGCCCATTATTTTACAAGGCGATAAAGATAGCAATTTGGATAGTTTTGTTAAGGTAGTGGATTTGTTGCAAACCAACCACTTAAACCAGCTTTACATTTTAGTCGAGGATAAGAACAAAAACCCGTGATTTTAGATAGTTTTTAGAGAAGTTAGGCTAGAATGCCACGATATTTTTTGGTTTTTTAAAGGATTAAAATGAAGCGCACCTACCAACCCCACAACACCCCCCGCAAGCGCACACATGGTTTCTTAGTGCGCATGAAAACCAAGAATGGGCGCAAGGTGATCAATGCTAGGAGAGCAAAGGGCCGCAAACAACTCGCCGTTTGATTGTTGAGTGCAATCGTTAAAAACAACCCGACAATTTAGCTATGTCTATAAAAAGGGTGTTAAAAAACACCACCCGCTCTTTGTGATGCATTGCTTGCGCTTGGGCCAGCATGGTGTTTTTTTTAACCACCCCTCTGCCTCCCTGCTGGGTTTGAGTGTTTCTAAAAAAGTTGGGAATGCGGTTTGCCGTAATTTGATCAAACGGCGCGTGCGGGCGATCTTAAGGCATGCGCTCATAGAAAAACAAGCCATTGTATTTGTAGCTAAAGCGGGTATTGATACCTTGAGCTATCAGGAATTAAAAGAACAGATACTGGCTTGTTTGGCAAAACCCCTAAAGGTTAAGAGAAAACATGGCTCTTTTAGCCCCACTTCTTAAAAGACTCCTGCGTCTCTATAGGTATTTTTCGGCTTTCAAGCCTGCTTGTTGCCGCTACTACCCTACTTGTTCGGCTTATGCCCTTTGGCTCATCCATTGTGAGAGTCTCCCTAAAGCCCTCTATAAAATTGCCAAACGCATTTTATCCTGCCACCCCTACACTTCAGGCGGGATTGCCTACCCTGTTGGCTCTAAACATATCCAACCCATGTTTTGCGCCCCCAAAGAAGTTACCTTGGCGTATTTCTTAGTGCCCTTAAACCCCAAAACCCCCTCCCCTTACTACATCCTCAAGGTCCATAGTGAAAGACAATAATTTAAAACTCATTCTAGCCGTTGCGCTCTCCTTTATCTTTTTAACCATTTATAGCTATTATTTCCAGCAACCCACCCCAACCCAAAAGCCCACCCCAACACACCAAACCCCAAGTAATAGCGCACCCACCACGCCCACAGCCAGTAGCTCCACCCCCCAAGCCCCTAGTCATAACGCCAATATCCAAGCCCCCAATGCCACAAGCCCCATCATTGCACGGGTGCAATCCGCAGAGATGGAGATTGAGATTGACAACTTAGGGCGTATCGCCCAAGTCTATTTAAAAAATAAAAAATTCATTGCCTCCAAACAAGAGGATTTGATCGATCACCTCAAACGCCTCTTTGGCTTTAATCCAAAACCCCTAGAACCTCTAAGCAAACTCCCCTTACTAGGCATAGATGCTTTAAAACCCCTAGAACTCAGATTTGTAGATACAACGCTCAATCAAGAAGCCTTCAAACAAAGTTACCACGCCTCCACCAGCACCCTTGAGATCAACAAGAGTGCTAAAACCCTCACGCTCACCCAAGAGCTCCCCCAATTAGAGCTCAAAAAAATCCTCACCTTTTACCCCAATTTGACCTATGATCTTAAAATTGAGATCACGCCAAAAAGGGGGTTGCTCAATAGTGCCTATGTTCTCTCCAATGGCTCGCGCCCTGTGGCGGATGCAGACGGGTATGCCTTCCATGGCGTGCTCTTAGGCACTCAAGATGACAAATTAGAAAAGCTTGAGGATGGCAAAGTCAAGCAAACCCAATCCTTCCACAATGTCGCCTTTATTGCCAGCGTGGATCGTTACTACACTTCGCTTTTCTTTGCTAAAAATCTCAATGCCTTAGTGGATAGCCAAGCAGGCAGTAAAAACCCTCTCCCCTTTGTCTCTTTCAATGGCAACACGCAATTACATGGCTATATTGGCCCCAAAGATCACCGCCTCTTAAAACAAATTGCTCCCGAACTGGGCGATGTGGTGGAATATGGGATCATCACCTTTTTTGCCCGTCCCGTGTTTTTACTCTTGGACTATCTGTATAGCTACACCCACAACTGGGGTTGGGCGATCATTTTATTAACTTTAATTGTGCGTGTCATCCTCTACCCCTTGAGCTATAAGGGCATGGTGAGCATGCAAAAGATCAAAGATTTAACGCCCAAGATGAAAGAGATTCAAGAAAAATACAAGGGCGATCCCCAAAAAATGCAAATGCACTTGATGCAACTTTATAAAAAACATGGGGCTAACCCCTTGGGAGGGTGTTTGCCCTTGCTCTTGCAAATCCCCGTCTTCTTTGCGATTTACCGCGTGCTTTACAACGCTGTGGAACTCAAGAGTGCGGGCTGGATTTTGTGGATTCACGATCTCTCGGTGATGGACCCTTATTTGATTTTGCCCTTGTTGATGGGTTTGTCTATGTATGCCCACCAAGTCATCACGCCTAGCACTATCACCGACCCCACGCAAGCTAAGATTTTTAAACTCTTGCCGGTCTTTTTCACCCTCTTTCTCATCACCTTCCCTGCCGGGCTGGTGCTCTATTGGACAATCAACAATGTCTTTTCTATTTTCCAACAATGGGCGATCAACCAAATTCTAGAGAAACGCAAAGCCCAGCAAATCGAAGAACATAAGCCCACAACCTACAACAAAGGTTAATATGAAAACAATCCATGCAAAAACCCTAGAAGAAGCGATCATCAAAGCCTCTTCAGAGCTGGGCTGTTCGGTGTTAGACTTGCAATATGAGATCATCCAAGCCCCCGCGCATGGTTTCTTGGGCTTTGGCAGAAAAGAAGCCATCATTGAGGTTTGTATCAAAGAAAAACCCAAGCCTCCACCCCCACCCCTACCTGTGTGCACTCCCAAAGCCACCCCCCTAGACGATAAAAATGACAAGGTAGCCGAGATCAAAGAGGAATTATGCACTCTTTTGAGCTATTTGCCCTACCAAATCGATCAAATCAAAGTGGAATTATGCGATTCCAACACGCTTTATATTGAGCTTAACGGACCCGATTCGGCGTTGGTAATTGGGGAAAAGGGGTATCGATTCAATGCCTTATCTTATCTGCTCTTTAATTGGATTCACCAAAAATACGGCTACAATGTCCGCCTAGAAGTGGCGCATTTCTTAAAAGATCAAGAGGAGATGATGGAGTCCTATTTGCAAGGCATTATCATGCAAATCCACGAAGTGGGCAAGGCACAGACCAAGCCCCTAGATGGCATGCTGATCCACATCGCCCTCAAACGCCTGCGCGAAACTTTCCCCAACAAACACATCACATGCCAAACCAATAGCAGTAATGAGCGTTTTGTTGTGATTAATGACTTCAAATAGCACTATTGCCGCCATTGCAACCACGCCCGGACAAGGTGCGATTGCCATTGTTAAAATGAGCGGTGCTTTGAGTTTGCCTATTTTACGCGCGCTCACGCATAGAGAGCATTTCACCCCCAGACTTGCCACGCTGGTGAGCATCCATGATTTACAGGGCGATCTGTTAGATACCTGCCTAGCCCTTTACTTCAAAGCCCCGCATAGCTACACGGGTGAGGAGGTCGTGGAAATCCAATGCCATGGGGGGATCGTGGTAACACGGCTTATTTTGCAAGCTTGTTTGGCGCAAGGTGCGTATTTGGCGCAAGCGGGCGAATTTAGCAAAAGGGCGTTTTTAAATGGGCGCTTGGATTTTTCCCAAGTGGAGGCACTAGCAAGACTCATTGAGGCTAAGAGCGAAAAAAGTGTTAAAATGATGGCCAAGCAACTCAAAGGTGCATTAAGAGACTTCGTACAAAGCACGCGCACCGCTCTTTTAGAGTTGCTGGCTAGTAGCGAGGTGTTGATCGATTATGCCGAGGAGGACTTACCCCTTAATTTGAGCGGCACCATGCAGGCAAAATTACAAGCCACCTTAGATCAATTACAAAGCACTTTAGAGATTTCCAAATCCCAAAGCACACGCTTGGAGGGCTATAAACTCTGCATTGTGGGTAAGCCCAATGTGGGCAAAAGTTCCTTTTTAAATGCTTTGCTCTTAGAGGAACGCGCTTTGGTGAGCCCAATAGCGGGCACCACAAGAGATACCATTGAGGAAATCATTAGCCTTTATGGGAGTTGTTTAAGAATCATTGACACGGCAGGCATCCGGCATGCCAGCGATGCAATCGAGTCTCTAGGGATTGCCAAGAGTTTAAAAAGCATGCAAGAGAGTGATATTATTTTAGCCCTTTTTGATCTCTCTGCTCCCCTAGATAGCCAAGATCAGCATATTTTAGAGCTTTTGGGGGCACAACAAGACAAAATAATAGGTGTGATTTTAAACAAAGATGATTGCCCCCAAGAGTTGGACACACAAGCCCTTTTAAATGCCCTACCCCCCAGCCTACCCCCACTCAAACTCAACACCAAGCAACCCTGCTTGCCCTTACTAAAAGACTTGCTAAAACCCCTCTTTGAAGAGGATAATCCCAATGAAAGCGTGATTCTAGCTAGTCTGACCCAGCAACAAGCCCTAGAGCAGACCACCATGCATTTAACAAGTGCCACCCACACGCTAGCAAGCCTAGAACTAGAGTTATTTTCCTACCACCTTAAAGATGCCCTAGAGAGTTTGGGGCAGATCACACAACCCTACCAAGTGGAGGAGTTGCTTAACACCCTCTTTTCTAGCTTTTGTCTGGGCAAGTGATCAAAATATCCAGCCATAATTAAAAAACACATTGAAATGGCTAGGACCCTCTTTGATGAGTAATGAGCCTTCTAAAAGACTGGTACTGATTCGGGCTTTAAGATTAATGGGGATTAAGGGAATAGCAACCCCTATGCTGTATTTGGAATGTTTGTAGCGGTAATTAAAGCCTGTGGCTACATCTAAGTTCCCGCTATTGGCAAAGGCGATGGTGTTGAGCGCATAGCCCTTCCACAACGCCCTAAGCCCGCCAAAAATCCCAAAGGAGCTCTTGAGCACCTTGAGTTTGCGGGTGTTTTTCTTATTCTTATAATGTTGGTGGGTGTAGGTGGTGGTGAAATCAAAGAGCATATCCACGCCCATGCCCAAAGCAACTTGGTTAATTCTTTTGATAAAGCCCGTCTTTTTGGAGAAATTGTAATTAAAAATGCCATAGTAGGAGAGCCCAAACCAGTTGGTCCAGTATTGTTGGTAACCGCCTTTGAGATTAAAGCCAACAATGGCAGCCTTGTTAGAGATGTTGGTAGAGGTCATGTTTTCTAAGGTTTTCATAAAGTTAGAGAGATAGGTCGGTGCGCTCATTTGGGCAATCTTGTCATAATTGATGGGGAGTTGACCAGCCTGCCCTAATTGCGACCACACTTTAGAGCCCACCCCAATCATGCCCGCTGCTGTGTAATCATTTGGTGCCATTTGATACCAAGCCCCATTGGGGATATTGCACTGCGCAGGGGGCGTGGCGGTGCAAGGACTCACTACATTTTGACTGAGATCAAATTTTTTTTGCCCCCCATTGTAATTAAAAGTCCCATTGGGGTAGGTCATGTTCCCATCATGGCTATAACCCATGACATGCCCGTATTCGTGCAAGATGGTGTCCATTGCCTCCGTAGTATTTTGGAAGGGACCAAAATTATAATCTGAGTTTTTAAAATTTAAAAGATAGGGCTTCACGCCAAAGACAGATGGACCCCCTAGCCCCACGACAGCCCCCGAATTAGGGCCAATAATACCAATGGCCACATTTGCTCCGCTAGTGTATTGGTCATAGACTTGTTTGTTGGTGAGTTTATACTGCTTTTGCCAGTCTTGCAAAGTCCCGTTAAAGTTTCTAGGGATGGCCACCGATTCGGCAAGGCCCCCATTATTCCCCGGCCCATTAGCGAAGTTAAATTGCGTGTTTAAAACCGCATTTTTAAACTCTTTTGAGCTGAACAGATAGCTTAAATTCAAAAAAGCACTGGTATAGCCCTTGGCATCTTCAACCGTGTTGAGACCCCAAGAACCACTAGCATCATTCCCATTCACATTTTGGAATCGGCCTTGGATATTGACCGTGATTTGCTCAAGTGCTTGGAGCATCCGGGTTGTCTCAGCATCTGAAGTTGCTGAGGAGGCGATGCTAAATTCTGATTGCGCATTCCCGCCATTTTGGGCGATCTTGGGGGCATAGCGCAGTTTGATCGCACTTTGGGTAAATTGGGGCAGGTTTTCAATGGTGGCGACTTGGACTTTTTGCCCATTGGGCAACTTCATTAAGACCGCAACATTTTTTAGGTTGTAGGCGGTCATGTTTTTGATTTGCAGGGCATTGTTGGCAACACCCACACTAATGGGCTTGAGCGTGCTAAAACGCACGGGTTGGAACTTGCTTTTGCCATCTATCCATTGCACATTTTCCGCCGTAAAAACCGGTGTGGCATTGCGCATGAATAATGCTGAGCAGATCACCCCCACCCCACTACAAGGGGACCTTTCTTCTAGATATTCGTGCGTTTCAATCAAGCCCGTCATCAAGCCACCCTCCACAAAGTAGCCATCTTTGGGGTGGGCAAAAATCTCTTCGCCCAAAAGACTCAGCAGACCCAAAAAACCTAAAGACCAATTTTTATGTGTATTCATGGGAAGACCTCCGGAAATCCATAAGCATTCAGCTTACTGGGGGAATTTTCAGATACAAGGTGGGGAGAAGAAACCTTTTGAATCTGGGCTAAAAGAGTAGCACCCATCGACATGGTTTCATTTAAAAAGCTTAGATGGCGGGTGAGCTCTAAGAGTAGTTCGAGCTGGAGACTTTGGGCTCTTTGGTGGTAGTGGGCATAGGCGCGCGCTTGATCGCGCTCATTTTGGGCACTTTGTAATTGTTGGGCTAGCTGGGTGTTAAGCTGGCTTAATTGGGTGCTTAGGCGCGTGCTGGGGAGTTCTTGATGCAGTTGTTCTAGGCGTTTTGAAAGTGGAGCAAGTTTGGCTTGTGAGTCTTGCTCTTGGGTAATCTGATCGTGTTCGAAATTTGCCTGCCTAGCTTGAGAGAGAGTCTGAAACTGCTTAAAATCACCTGCTAGCAAAGCCTTTTGCATGCGTTTGAGATGGGCATGGTGATTCTCTTGTTTTTCTATTTGTTGGAGCTTTTGGCAGATGAGCGCGCTTAAATGTGGTGCACTCAAAACCACGTGGGTATTTTCTAAAAGTTTTTGGGTTTTGCGGGCTTGATAGTGGTTGGAATCTGCAATGGTGGCGTTGCTAAAATCTAACCATGGGCATTCTTGTTGCCAGCGTGCCATTTGGGCATGTTCTAATTGGGCGTAACGTTGGCTTAGGGCTTGTAGCTGGTTTTGGTGGGCTTGCATGCGCTCTAGGTCGCCCTGCAAAGCAACGAGCATGGGTTCTAATTGGGGGAGTGTGCTAGCTTGCATGAATTCTTGAGTCTCTCTTAGGGACTGTTGGGCTTGTTTGAGGGTATCCACTTGGTTTTTGGCCAGTTCTAGTAAATGGGTGATGTGGTTTAACTGCTCTTGCATTTTAGCAATCATCGTGCCCTCATTAGCATTAGAAACCGCCAGCTTGGCATTAGCCGCCGTGTCTAGGGTGATCATAGCCGCCCCTTGCACCAATAAGGGCAATAGTAAGAGTAAAAATTTCATGCAAATTGATTCAAAATTGTGCCCAAATTAATCCCGTTTAAAATACTCTTGTCGTATTTGCCCTTGATTTTGAGCGCACCATTGATCAAAACTTCGCTACTAATGCCATGGATGATGGAGATTTTGGCTTCTAAGAAGGCGTTGAGTTGGTCGCAAAATTTGATCAAGCTCCCACACACGCTATTTAAATGGTCGTGATTGTGGTGTTCCCAAAATTCCGCATCACTGGATACAAAGATAATTTGTTGTGTTTGGGGGTCTTTGTAGCGGTTAGTAAATTCTTGTTGGGTAAAATAGCGTAAATCCGCCTCAAGGCTGGGGACATGTTGGTAGATTTCCTCCATTGCTTGGGCTTCTAGTTCTTTAAGGTAAGTATCTAAGCCTGCTACGCCATGCTTGATAGGGGAGATGATATCCCGGGTTAAAATCTCGGGCAAATCATGGAAAAGCCCGCCTAAAAAGTGATTGACTCGCATATTCTCACAAGCCTTTAGATCAAAACTGAGTAAAAAGGCGCAAAGGGCTACACAAAGGGTATGCCCCAGCACACTGGTAGCGGGCACGCGCGGGGTTTGAGTCCAGCGCTTTTGGAAGCGCAACTGCCCCAAGGTGGAGGCCAGCCATTCTAAATTAGAATCGGCAAATAAAGAGGCATGTTGCTTGAAGGTGTAATCTAGGGAATCCTTGATTTTTTGTAAGCCATGGGCTCTGGGATTGGCGCGGTTAAAATAATAGATCATGTCAAATTCCCACACCGAAACATAATCGTGTGCGGCCCTGAGCAACTGGTATTCGCGATCTTGAGGTGGGTGGCAAAGATAGTGGTGCATGCTAGAAAAGAGATCATAGCCCTGCACTTCTTCTTGCAACTCTTGTTGGACATAGTCGGCTAAAGCTTGGCGGTGATCTTTTAAAAGTTTGTGGTAAATGGGGGATTTAATGTCGGTGAGCACCACACGGCTTAAAAACTCAAAGCAAAAATAGGTGATAAGGCGATCGTAGTTGATGGGTTCTTTGGAATGCTTGGCAAGCAAAACCACCACCATGGCTTTATGGGCTTGCTTGTCAAGCTCGCTAAATTCAATCGGGCAGGCCTGATCGTTCCAACGGCAAATGGAAGCGGCCACAAACAAACGCCTCAATAACTTGGCGTTGAGGTGGGGTTTGTGGCTGTTATCCATCGCTTTAAAGGTATTTGGGCACAGACTGGCTAAGAAGGGTTTCTAATTTCTCATCAGCGGTTGGCTCACCGATGGCACTAAACTTCCACTCCCCATTGTGTTTGTAAAGCTTGCCTAAAATCATCGCCTCTTTGCCCGCAAAGGTGTTATCTTTGGCAACATTGTAGGTTGCAAAGATCGTATGTACACGATCGGGCGTGCCCTCATAGAGGCGGATACTGGCAAAGGGGATTTGATCAAAGTTAATGTGGGTGTAGGAGTTGAGCACAAAAACTAATTGTTCCACAGCGGGGTCTAGATTCTCTAGGGCGATGCTGATCACTTCATTATCCAGCCCATCATCTCCGCCCACATCGCCGGTGCGATCATCCCCACTATGCTGGATACCATTTGCCTTTTGCTTGCCAAAATACACGCAATCCACCAATTTTTGACCCGCAAAGAGGGCTACGCTCAAATCCAAATCCACCGCTTCAGTCTTGGTGTTGCCAAAAAAGCCTTTTTTGCTAATTGCCCCCCAGTTAGCCCCTACACAAAAAGATTTCAAAGAACTCCCATCTTCTTTTTTCAAAGAAACCTTTTGCCCTTTGACTAGACTAATCGCCATCAATCCTCCTAGACATTCACCCCAAATTGCTTACAAAAGCCAGCTAAACCTTCCTTAAAGCCCGTCCCCACAGCGGCAAACTTCCACTCTTCGCCATCTTTATAGACACGCCCAAAACTAATGGCTGTTTCTACTGAAAAATCTTCTTCTAGATCATAGCGCACAATTTCCTTACCATCGCTTTCATCGACTACACGCACAAAGGCATGCCTGACCATGCCAAAGTTTTGTTTGCGCGCATCGGCTTCATGGATAGTAACCACAACGTTAATTTCTTTCACATCACTAGAGACTTTGGCCAAATCAATTTTAATGGATTCGTCATCGCCCTCACCCTCACCGGTGCGGTTATCGCCCGTATGCACAACAGAACCATCTTTGCTGGTCAAATTATTGTAAAACACAAAATTTTTATCATCATTGACCTTACCGCTAGCATCGGTCAAAAACACGGAGGCATCTAGGTCAAAATCCACCCCTGTATCGCTAGCATTCACATCCCAGCCCAAACCAACAAGAATTTTGGACAAACCGGGTTTTTCCTTACTCAGCGAAACACGCCCACCTTTAACTAGACTAACTGACATCGTTGTTCCTTATAATTTAAGATAGGCAACCATTGTAGCATAAAGTCTATTTTTTTGGTTTGCAATGCCCCCCAAAGGTCAAGGCATCTGTTACTAATCCACCACAATAGGCATGATCAAGGTGCGAAATCCCCCCTTTTCGATCATAAAGGGCTCGTTTTTCTCATTGAGCAAGAGATCAAAAGTGGGGGTGCTTAGAGCATTGAGCGCATCTAAAAGGTAGCGCGCATGGGCATGCAAGATAAACCCATCTAGAGGTGTGCTGGTTTCCATAGAGGTTTCTGCGAAATTGTGGGGGGTTGTGCTCAGGCTGGCATTCTCACTTTGCATGGATTTGAACTCTACACGTTCGGGGTAAAAGGCGATTTGGATACTGGGGCTGAGGGTATGGACAATTTGGACCCCATCTTTGAAGTCTTGGGTTTTGAGTTCGACCTTGTGGGTAAATTCTTGGGGGATAATCTGTTGGTAATTGGGGTATTTCCCGCCAATGAGGCGTGTATAGAGCAATAGGGACTCGTTTTTGAAAAAAAGCATGGTTGATTTGCTGGAGGAACCAGCTGGGTCGGGTTTTTCATAGAACATGTCAAAATCGCCCTTTGAAAATAACTTCACTACTTCTAAGAGAGCGCGTTTGGGGAGGATAAATTCCAAGGCAGGATTTTCTTTGGCGGGCATGTGGTCTGGGTCAATTTGCACCAAAGAGAGTCGGCGGGTATCTGTAGCCACTAATTCCAAGCGTTCTTCAAAGACCAAGAGTGCCCCGCCAAATTCGTATTTGGGTTCATTGACACTGATTACATTGCTTAATTTTTTGAGCTGATCGCTTAGCGCCGTGTCGCTAAAGTGCAAAGAGGGGAGGTTTTCAGGCATGGGGAAGGGTGGGAAGTGGGTGCGATCAAAGAGAGGGAGCTTGAATTTGGAGCGCTTAAAACTCAAATGCACAAAATCCTCGCCCTCTTTAGCGTGTAAAACCAATTCACCCGATCCTAGTTTAGACACGATGTCTAAAAAATGCTTAGCATTGAGCGTGGCACTGCCTCCTTCCTCAATGGCCGTTGTGAGTTGCCAACTCAAGCCCATTTCTAGATCATTGGCTTCTAGACGCAAAGTTTCCCCTTGCGCTTCAATGAGCACATGGGAGGTGATGTTGCTCATGTCTTTTTTGTCGGTAAAGGCAATCAAACTTTTGAGCGCATCCTCCAAAAGCGTTTTTTCAATGACAATCTTCACACAAATCCTTTAAAAATAAAATGGGTGATCACACACCAAAACCAATATTCTTGGCCTGATCAAAATTCCCCTGCTTTTCTTTTTTGATCTCAACTAAAAAATCCTCTAAGCTAAAAAGGGGATTTGGGTAAGTCGCCACTTTGCATGCCGTGTTTTTCACAATCAGGGCAATTTGTCCCCCCGTGAGGGAGTGGCGCGCTAGGGTGTGGGCCAGACTCTCTAGGGTTTGGGTGGGTGCGTAAGGGGCGTGGCGGGGGAGGTATTTTTGCCATAGTTGTACGCGTTGCTCAAAGGTGGGGGGCTTAAATTCGATCTTGTGGTTAAAACGGCGTGAAAAGGCCACATCGAGGGTTTCTAATAAATTCGTGGTAGCGATGAGCACCCCTTCAAACTTTTCAATCTGGTGCAAAAAGATATTTTGCATTTGGTTGTGCATTTTGTCTGCTCCACTACTGGCAGTCGTGCGCGTACTCAAAAACTGATCGGCTTCATCTAAAAACAAAATCGGCGCGCTCTTGCACTGCTTGGCAATCTTGTGGTAATCATCAAAGATTTTACGTACATTTTTTTCTGATTCGCCCACATACATGGACAAAATCTTAGAACAATCAAAGCCCAAAACCTCTTTTTTAAGACTCTTGGCTAGGGCGAGCGCACTCATTGTCTTGCCCGTGCCCGGTGGGCCATAAAAAATAATCTTAGCCTCCACATCTTTATGCGACTTGTCCTCTTTAATGCCCCATTCTCTAAGCCGTTTTTGCATTTGGGGGTCAATTTGCTTTAATAAAACCTCTAGGGTTTCTTTGGTCTTTTGGCTCAAAACCACCTCATCTAAATTTGCTTTAGGCTCTAGGGCTTCAAAGATGTCATTATCTTTCAAAATGTGTTTGAGGGTGGGTACGCCCTTTGTGTGGGGGCTGGGCGAAGTGATTGCACTGAGCACCGACTCGTGTAAGAAAAATTGGCGCACCAATCCTTGTTCAAAAGGATCGAGCAACTCCTCAAAATCCATGATCTTTTTCTTGATCAAGGGGCTAGTGGGTGCTAAGAGTATGGCATTTTGGGCGCGCGTGCTCCCATCGGCACCTAGCAAGGTAAGCAAAATTTGGTGGTGGTTTAAAGGTTCGTCCTCTTTGCCATAATCCCTAGCATATTCGTCTTTGAGCAAAGCAAAAAAGATGATCTCCTCTTTGGGGCTTAGATTGTGTTTTTGGAGAAATTTTTGGACTGAGAGGGGGGTTTTGGTGAGTTTGTTGCGCGCGCTAATTTTGTGTTCTAAAAGCTGGAGTTGTTCTTGGATTTTGAAGCGGGCGGGAGAATGGGGTTTATTGGTTTGCATAGCGAGCTTTTGGAGCAATTCTATTTTTAAAAACCAATCGTTGAAGTAATCCAAATGATCGTCATAGGGGGTGATGTCTAAAAGCCCTTGTGCGCTATGCCCCTCTTGAGCCAATTTAAAAAAAGAGGTGCTCAAAGCAATGGAGCTTTCTAGCAACTCTAACAACAACACTTCCGATCGTCTGGATCGCTTCTCTAACACAATCCATTCTAAATCCAAGAGATTTTTAATGTGTTGCAAATAGGGCAGGGCTTCAATTTGGCGTGCCGCAAAAAGCATGTCTAGCAAGCTTACCACCTCTATGTCCCCATGCCCTTTTAAGTATTCTTGCGCCATGTATTGCAAAATCAACGCCTCTTGGGTGTGGCATTTGAGCGCATAAAAAATGCGTGCTTGCTGGACATCTTTAACTTGGATAAAATCCACAAAATAAGGTAGCGTCATGAAAAAGAGCTATCCTCTTTGCCCCGAGCGTGTAAGACAATGGGCGTGCCCAAAAAGCCAAACTTCTCCCTTAGAGTGTTGGTCAAATAACGCTTGTAGCTAAAGTGCAAGGCTTTGGGGCGATTCATCACCAAAGCAATTTGGGGCGGACAAGAGGCAAATTGGGTGCTGTAGTAAATGCGCACGATTTTGCCATGATCGCTGGGTAGGGGGTGTTTTTGGGTGGCTTGTGTGATAATTTGGTTGAGTGCGCTAGTGGGGATACGCTTTGAAAAATGGGCATGCACTTGTAAAATCTGATCCTTGATCTTTTCGATGTGGCGTTGTTCTAATGCACTGGCTGTGAGTGTGGGCGCATAGTGCAAGAACTTAAACTTGCGTTTGAAATCTTGCATGATTACCTCAAAGCGGGCATGGCGGACATCCCACTTATTAAACACCACCACCACGCCCAAGCGGTAGGTATCCACCAAAGAGGCAATTTTTTCATCTAATTCTACAAAGGGCGCGCTCACATCTAATACCAACAAAGCGATCTGGGATTTCTCCAACACTTTACGGGTGCGATCTAGAGCGAATTTTTCTAGCCCTAAAATCTTGCTTCTTTGGCGCAAACCAGCAGTATCCACAAAGCAGATCGCTTGGTCATGATGGGTGATGATCTGATCGACTGGGTCTATTGTGGTGCCCGGAGTGCTCGAAACCAAAGCGCGTTCTTGCTTGACCAGTGCATTTAAAAGCGCGCTCTTGCCGACATTGACCCGCCCAATGATCCCCACTTGGATCGCACCTGCCCCATCTGCGGGTTCTTGTGTTGCCTCTTGGGGGGTTAATTTGAGCAGGGCAGTTAGCAGGGTGTCTAACCCGCGCTTGTGGCTAGCCGAGATAAAAAACATCTCTTGTGCGCCTAGACTAACAAACTCATAACCCAGCAACTCTGTAGCTTGATTGTCTATTTTATTCACTACCAACCAACACGAACGTGCCCTTTGGCAGATTTCTAGGAATTGTCTTTTATCCTCTTCTTGGGGCAAGACCTTGCCATCAACCACATAGAGCACCAAATCACATGCTTTGAGGGCTTCTAGGTTCAAGGTCCTAATAGCACCTCCAAAGACATAGGAGTCATCAAACCCTCCAGTATCCCATAATTCAATGGTGCGCCCCCCCAACTCTATGATTTGTTTTTTAATATCCCGTGTTGTGCCCGCAATGGCTGAGGTGATCGCGCTCCGGTTTTTAACCAAGCAATTAAACAAAGAACTTTTACCCACATTGGGTCTGCCTAAAATGGCAACTTTAAGCATACAGACCCCGCATTGTATCTATCTGTTTAAGCATCAAGTTTTGCTAAAATCCCTATAATTTAAGACATGCTGGCTATTATAAGCTTTAAAACTTAAGAAGGGTTTTTGATGGATAAAATGTTTGGTCTCCCGCGCGTTGCCTCCTGTATTCTGCTATCTCTCATGGCAGGGGTGTTTGCGAGTTGCCAACCAGAGCCCCCCCCCACCCAAAACCAACACCAAAGCACAGTCCAAGAGCCCCCCAAACAAGAAGCCCGACAACTCCGTCCCCGCCCAATGGTAATCAAAATCCAGCCTAGGGGACCTAGCAAGGTAGTCTTTTCTCAAGAGGACTACTACCCTTTGAGCGGGCGCGATGTAGGCGTAGAGAAAAGCAATGGCAAGCTTTTTTTAGAGATTTACTCCTTCAAATTGCAAAAATTCATGCAAGGCGAGGTCTTCCCCACCAAGTTGCAAACCCAAATTTTTGCGCTCAATAACTCTTCCACACAGATCACCAATATAGAAGGACAAATCGACATCTACAAATACAGCCAAAAAAAGCAAAAGGTGGCTAATATCAATGCAATTTACCAACGCTACACCCTCACCCAAAAAACGCCCACGCGCTTTGAAATCGCTATCCAGGCCATACCTCCTTATTTTAATGTGAGCAACTGCCGTATCGTGATCCGAAAACAACTCATTGATACCTTTACCCATAGTCGTGAAGTGATGATCAATTTAGACTTCAAACGGGAATTGCGTAACAAAGCGGTATTTAATCTATTTTTAGAGTGTCCCAAATAGTGGCGACCCCTGAAAGATTTGAACTTCCGTTTCCACCTTGAAAGAGTGGTATCCTTGGCCACTAGATGAAGGGGTCGATTAGAGATCAAAATTTGGGGAGATGGCGGAACGGACGGGACTTGAACCCGCGACCCCCTGCGTGACAGGCAGGTATTCTAACCAGCTGAACTACCGCTCCAATGGTGGTCGCTATAAGACTCGAACTTATGACATCCACCTTGTAAGGGTGGCGCTCTACCAACTGAGCTAAGCGACCGCGTGGTGACTCCTAGGGGATTTGAACCCCTGTAACCACCGTGAAAGGGTGGTATCCTAACCACTAGATGAAGGAGCCTTTGGTGACCCGTGCTGGATTCGAACCAGCGGCCCATTCCTTAAAAGGGAATTGCTCTACCTGCTGAGCTAACGGGTCATTTGCACGCACGAAAGAGTAATATTACAATTTTTACAAAGCTTTGTCAAGACCCAAGATGCCCAATTGCTTTAAAGAGACGCTAACTTGGCTCATATCTTGCACACGGCATTGCTTGATCGCTGTGTGCCTACTTTTCGAGCCCTTTTATCCTGTTGGCTTATCCTGTTGGCTCTCAGATACTGGGTGAATTGGTGTAAGGCGTTTTTGTAACTTTTTCATCTTTTAAAGCCTTGTAGGCCTATGCCATAGTTGTAATCTTGTGGCTAGTACTTGTAAATAAGCCGCCCCGAGCACCCACCCCCCACCCCCGCGGGGCTATGGTTATTTTTCTTGCAATAACACCTCGCGCCAGTTGTGGGGGTGATCTTGCATGAGGGTTTGTAAATACTGGGCATGGCTGGGGTTGGAGCTAAAGATTGGCAAGTAAGGACCCAGAGAGTTTAGGCTAATATCGATGATGTTAGAACTCCCATCGCCCATGTTTTTGACTAAGATTTGGTGTGCATGCACGGGGGTATTTTCTAAGAAATGTTTTTCCATACTGCTGAGTTGAATCCCAAAATCCCGACTTAGAGCGGTGCTGTCCATGTTTTTTTGGGGGTAGAATAAAAGAGTGCCCATGTTTTTGACAAAACTTTGGGCGTTTTTAATGGTGTGTAGTTGGTTGATGTCCTGCAGGGCGAGCACCACCACGCCATTAGCCTTACGGGCTTGGGTGATCAAAGTGTTAATGTGTTCGTTGAGGACTTCATTTTGCGCATAACTTTTAAATTCATCCACAAAGAGCAAAAAGCCTTGATTGCGTTGCAAGGCTAGGTGGAAAATCTTATAAAAAATGTAGTAAGCCAATAGCCCTAAATCTTTGGGGTTGGGCGAGATGGCATCCATGTTAATGGTTGTGATGGGGGTTTTAAATTCTAGACTATCCTCAAGGGCGTTAAAAAGGGGATTGTTTAAGTAGGGCTCTAGACTTAAAGAGAGTTTGGGGGTGTGGGTTAGGGCTTCTTTAAAATCTTGGAGATTAAAACTTTGGGGTGGCAAAGTGGCATAGAGGCTTTTGAGGGCCTTTAAAATGGCGTTGTGTTCTTGAATGTCGGTTTGGTGGGGCGAGCTTAAGGGGACATTAAGCATAGCGGCATAAAAGGCGTGCAAAAAGTCTTGGTTTTGTTGGGAAAAGGGCAGGGATAAGGGGTTGATAGCAAATTGATCGCCAGAGTTGTAAGTCCCACCAAAATAATGTGTGTAAGAAAAGAGGCCGTAAGCGCGATCGAGGGCTAAGATGTTGAGGTCGGGGTATTTGAGCGCGCTCATCATCAAAAAGCCCATTAAGGTTGTCTTGCCCGCCCCCGTGGCACCGATGATCATGGTGTGCCCATTAGCCTTAAGTGTGCTGTGGGCTTGGTATCTGACCTCTTGGTTGTGGAAGTTAAACAAATAGGGCGAGTGATCCAAGTTTTTAAACACGCTTAATGGCATAGGCCCCCATGAGTTGCTTTTAAACCCCCGATTGGGTTTTTCAAACACGATGAGGCACGCTAGGGCTTGGGTACTTTGGTGGCGCAAACGGGGGTTGAGATTCAAACGCCCTGGAAAAAAGGAAAAGTAAGCGGGTTTGAGCCCCAAAGTTTCCACCACTGCGATCAAATGTTCGTTAGAGAGTAGGCTTAAAACCTCTTGGGTTTGCTGGTTGAGGATGTCTAAATTAGAGTTTTTAAGGATGATATTCAGGGTACATTTTTGCAAACAAAGCCGTTTGGCTTTGATGAGTTCATGGTAGTTTTGCAACTCGGCGCGCACAAGGGCACTCCAGCTCAAGCGGATTTTTTCTTGCACAAAGCTTAAGGATTCGGGCAAACCCAAAGGCTCGATAGAAAAGATAATTTCTAGTTCTTTTTCTTGGTGCAAGAGGGTGGAGAGGGCAATGGATGTGATGGTTTTGCTCCCATAGGCCTTTACCCCTAAGATACGCTTATAAGTGAGCGTACCATTGTGATCTTGGATGTAATAATCTTTGTGGAAGTGCAGATTGGTCGCAATGTAGCTATCTTCCAAAAAGCCCAAGCTAGGTTTAAGGGGCAAATCCACCCCATTGATGAAGCGGGCATAAAAATTGAGGGCTTGGGTGGAGCTTAGTTGGGTGGGCTTGAAGTCTTTGAGGGCATGGGTAATTTGGGCGATGTTTTGGGTGAGCAGAGAAACTTTATGGGCGTAGCTTTCTTGCGGGTGGCTTTTTTCTGTGGAAGTGGTGAGTTTTAATTTTTTCTTTTCAAAAAATCCCTTGATGGGGTTGGTGGTGGTTTCCAAAATAAGGTAATAGGTATTTTCATAAATGTCCTTGCTTTCAAAGTGGTTGATGATGGTTTGGGCATAGTGGTTGTTAAGTTGCTGGTTTTGCTGGAGTTGCACTTTTTGGCGTTGGGTATAGATTCTGAGCACCACGCCTTGGAGTTGTTCTAAGGCGTTTTTCTTGTGATCAAAATAGCTCTCCAAGTCCTTAGCAAGCATTGCCGTTGCGCTCAGGCCCTCAATTTGCAAAATCCCCACTAATTGCTCTTGTTTGGTGAGCAAAAAATGCGCATCGTATAAACCTAAAATATTATTTTCCTCCGCCAAAGAATAGACTTTAGGGAGCGCGCCTAAGAAAAGGTCTAGGGTTTTATCGCGTAAAAATTGCCATAACTCATTTAGCATGTGGCAGTTATCTAGGGTGTAGGAGACTCAAACAAGCACACCCTAACAATAGAAAATCTGCAAAATTAGTTATTCTTGGCTAAAGAAACTTTGGCAGGTGTGTTTTGCAAAGTGTTGTAAGCTTGTTGGAGTTGCCAAAGGGTTTGCATGCGATCGGGAATGTAGCTTTTATTCCAAGTTTTGGGGTCTAGGATATTCAAATGGTTTTGATTGACCTTATCCTCAAAGCTCAGTTTAGGATTTTCACCCGTACCTAAAATCTCTAAAGCCTCCTGAGGGCTAAGTTCAGTGCTCTGTAGAGAGAGTTGCTCAAAACCCTCATAAAGCTGGTTAAAATCCGCATTTTCTAGGCGTAAAAACGCACCCACATCGATCAGGGCTTCTCTTTCAGCTTCGCCTAAAATCCCATCGCTATAGGCTAAGACCAATAAAAATTCCACCAGCTTCACGCGTTTTTTATATTCGCCATGTGCTAGCTCTAAAAACTGGGTGCAAAGACTCTCTAGGCTTGGCATGTCTTCACTGGCATAAAGTTTTTTGAGGTCCTCTAAGTTTTTAGTCTCAGTGCCCATTTGGCTTAAATCTTTTAAGAAAATCTCCAATAGGGCATCAGAGAGGGCGTTAGCATTGACCTTGCGTCCAAATTGGGCTATCAATCTCACCACCACTCCCTGTTCGCTAGATTTCAAAATATCTAGAGGGTCGGGCAAGGTGTAAATCTCGGGGACTTTCTCCACAGGCTCTACGCTAGGGGTGGGGAAACTCTTTAAAGGATTTTTCAAATACTCCTGCAGGGTGTAATATAAGTAAATCAACACCACCGCTACACCCACAATTAAAATCACTTCCATACAATCATCCTCTTATCATAAATTGGCATCATCTTGTTTTTGGTGCGTTTTGCGGTAACTTCTCTCCGTTGTGGCTTGGATCAAGCGTCGCTTCTCCTCTTTCTGTTTATTTTTCAAATCCATTTGGCGTTCATAGCTTCTTTTGAGTTGCTGGATATAGTCTTCCCGCTTTTCTGGGGATTGGAAAGAAATGGGTTTGATGAGCAAAATAAAGGCTAGGAAGAAAAAAATCATCAAGGACAATTCACCCGAATCCTCTCCATTGAGCAAATACCAAGAGAGGCTGATGATGCTTGCAAAGATGATTTTTAATCCTGTTTTCAAGGGAACTCCTAGATAAAACTAAAGGGGTTCGCGTGTGTGTCTAAACCTAGGGTCTGCTTGTTGGTTTCGCCCAAAGCTAACAAGGCTAATTGGGGCAAGAATAAAAGACTGGTGTTGTCATGATCGCGTTGGTAGAGCTTGGAGGCTTTTTGTGCCAAAGTGTCGAGCATGTGGAATTGGCTAAGAGAGGTAGTGAGCAAAAAATCCACGCCTAGATCGATGGCCTCATAGCGGATACTGGCAGATTGCTTGAGGGCTAGAGGCGTATCAATTTCTAAAAGATGGGCATAGGACTGGGTGGCAAAAAGGGGCGTGTGGCATTTTAAAGAAAGCCGATCAAAGAGCGCATTGTAATGGGTGGGTTGTGCCAAATGGTAGCCCCCAAATAGAGCCGTGCTAAACCCGGTAAAAATGGAGTGGCTTGCAAAACCCTCTAGGTCTAAAAAATCTGTACTCAAAAGGTCGTTGAGATAGGCCATTTGTGCTTCTGGGTGGTATTGCAAACCATGGGGAGCTAGGATTTTTTGGATTTTCTCTTGCCATTCAGGGCTTTCATCGAGAATTTTTTTAGCATAAAGGGCATTGGCATAGGAATCTTCATCGCAAAATAAAAGTGTTGCACCGATCTGGTGGGCTAGGGCTAAATTGTAGCCCTGCGCGCCCAAAAACTTTTCTAAATCCCCAAAACGCCCCCAATACCCCCCATCAAAACAGCAAGTAAGCTCCACAAATTCCACTTTCAAACGGCTTAATAGAGCGCGCGTACTCTGCAAGAGGGGGGCACTATTAAAGAGTTTTTCATACCCATTAAAGATCAAAAAAGCAACTTGGGTACTAGGGGGGGTTTGTTTGGGTGGAAAGGCGTATTTTAAGGCTAAATTCTTGCCCACATGCGCCCATGTGTTGTTGGCAATGGGGCAGGCTGAGCCATGGGTTAGCATTTTTTGCAGATCATAGATGGCTTCATCAAGGCGATCACTGGGGGGGTAGAGATAGTTTTTGAGGCTCACAAAGTGCATCACGCCATACTTGTCATGGGCGATGCTTTGCAAGAAATCCCTAGCGCGGGTGGGGTAGCGATTCATCAGCCATCTAACATACAAGAAAAAGCCATCCCCATAGTAGCCCGCTTGCTTTTTGGGTGTGATGAAATTAATATTGGTGTATTTAGCCAACTCGCTCTGCTCGCTTGCAGTCAAAAAGGGCGCGCTTTGCAAGAAAGACTGGTATTGGCTTAGAATGGCAGTTTCATCCATGAGGAGGTCTTTAAGGGCATATTCAGCCGCTAAAGGCTCTAACACCCACTCAACAGAGAAGCGTTCTACTAACTCAGAGATGGGGAGATTCTCAAAAATGGCAACTTGGTTGATCTTAAGCCCCAAATGGGTTGCATCATAGCCAAAATCGGGGAAGGGGATGTGTTCGAGCACATCTTTTAAACGCCAATCAGGGAGATATTCTACGATGCAGAGCGGGTAGCTAGGGTTATACTGGTTTTTGGCATCAAAGCGGAACACCCGTATCTGCAATTTTAAAATACTCATTTAGGACCTTTATCTTGCAAGGACTGAATCGCTTGCTGGTTTCTAGGATCGGAGAGGAAGGCATCTTTGGAGCTTTGGAGTTGCTCGGTGGTGTTATCTGTAAAGAGCATGGAGGGGTCGCATCGGTTAAACAACACCACATTCGAGTCGTTCTTATCCTTGATGATGATTTGCACAATCCCACTGAGTGCGATCTTGACCGTGGTTTCGATATTGTCTCCCAAACCCGCCTCAAAACTAATTTCTGGGGTTTCTCTATAGATTTTCAGGCTTTCAAAGGTGTAGCCTGCCAGCACAAAGAGCACAAACGCCCCAAAACTCTCTAAAAGGTCTTGGGGCAAGAGGGGTTCAAAGCGCACCTTAGAGAGATCGCAAAAGATGCTAAAATTAACGCGGTTGTGGTGCAAAAAATACAGGCAATCCCGGCAGTGTTGGTCTGTCATGGTATTGTATTTTTGCAACAAATCCATTAAAGCAACCTTTCAAATTCCTCTAGCATTTTTTCCACCTCGCCCATGCCAATTTGCCAAAACTCCTGATGCCCGATGTCAAACCCAAACATCCCCACCAGTTCCTCTGGGCTTTGACTCCCACCCTTGCTTAAAAAGGTGGTGTAGGTCTCTACAAAGGCCTGTTTGTCTTTGGGGGTACTCTTTTGGCGGTAGAGTCCAAAGAGTGCCAAGACGAGTAATTGCCCGTAACTATAGGAGTAACAATAAAAGGGCGAATGGATAAAGTGGGGAATATAACTCCACCAACGGGCGTAATTCTTGCTGAGTTTCACGCTTTTGCCAAACATTTTGGCGTTTTCCTCTTGCCAAATCTGATCAAAGTCTTTGACCTTGAGTTCTTCCTCGGTAGCATGGATACGGCGTTCAAAATTGGTCATCACCACTTGCCTAAACATGGTGGAGAAAATATCCTCCAATTTGCCCGCATAAATGCCCCGCAATTCTTTTTTGTCCAAGTCTTTTTTGAGACTCTCAAAGAGCAACATCTCCCCAAATACCGAAGCGGTTTCAGAGGTTGTCAGCGGGGTATTGGTGTTCAGATAACCCACTTGTTTGCTGAGTTCTTGGTGGATCATGTGCCCAAACTCATGGGCGATGGTGAAAGCTGAACGCCGGTTGCCCGTAAAGTTGAGCAAAACATAGGGGTGTGCGCTGGGCACGGTACTATCGCTGAACGCCCCACCTCTTTTATCCGGTCTGGGGTGCGAATCGACCCAACCCCCATCAATGCCTTTTTTGACAATCTCATAAAATTTAGGTGAAAAGTCTTTGTAAGCCTTCAAAACAAGGTCTAAGGCTTCTTTGTAGCTAATGGGGGTTTCTTTGTCATTGATGGGGGCATAGCGATCGTAATCTTTGAGCTTGTAGCCCAAAATCTTAGCCTTGCTTTTGTAGTAACGATGTACCAAGCTATAATTGGCATTCACAATCTCTAGCATGCTATCCACGCTCTCTTGGGAGATTTGGTTACCCAAGTGCCTAAAGGTTTCGGGCTTATCATAGTGGCGTAATTTGGTATCAATATGCAAATCTTTGCGCACCATGTTAAGCACATAGGTGAGCACCAAGCTATTTTTTTTCAAAGACTTGGTTAGGGCTTTCTGGGCTTTTTTGCGCAACTTGCGGTTGGGATTGTGCAATTCGGCTAAAATTTCCTCCTCGCCGATCATTTTGTTTTCAAAGGGGATTTTTAGCGAAGTGATGACTTGATCGAAAAGCTTAGAAAAAGCATCCACGCCCACGCTAGAAGTGGCTAATAAAACTTTCTCTTCAGGCAGGCTCAACATGTGGGGCTTTTGGCGCAAGAGCAAGCGCAGGAAGTAGGCGTATTTGGGGGTTGCGCTAATAATCGCCTCTTGTTGTGTGTCCTCTAGGGCGCAAAACTCATTTTCAACAAACAGGAGATGTTGTGCCATATCCGCACAGATGAGCTGGTATTTGGAATAAAGATCACTGCGTTTGGAATCGCTAGCAAAGATCAAAAAGACATAGACCATTGCGCGCGAAATCCCTTCACTCAAGTTTTCATAATCTTCTAGCACCTTTTTAAAGGCGCCGGGTTCTAGCTTAGCAAAACTTTGGGCGTGTTTTTGCTCAAAGGTCTTGACTTTTTTATCCCACTCTTTCAAGTGCTTATCCAAGGCTTCTTGGTCTTTGAATAATGCGCTCAAATCCCAGTGGTGTTCTAAATCTTGGTTTTTTAAGGTTTTGTCCATTTCTTTGGTTTGGGTTTTAACATGGCTCACGGGGTACTCCTTATGGTGATTGAATTTGGGGGCTATTTTAGCATGGATTTTAGAGGTGTTGCTAACATAATCTAAGGATTTTACCACTTGCAATGGCAAACTCTACTTAAAGACGTGTTATAATCCCCCTAATATTTAAGACCAAAGGACGCAAGATGAAAGCAAGACAGGTTATTTTGTTGGGCATGTTTTCTAATATGGTGTTATTTGGGGCATGTAGCGTTTATGAGAATACCGATAGCTCCAAGAAACCTCCAGCCAGCAAACATATAGAAGAAAAAAAAGAGCTAGAAAAACCCAAAGAACACCCCCTCCCCAAGCCCCCTAAACCCAAAGAACCCGCTCCCAAACC
>NZ_QXQP01000017.1 GCF_003660265.1 Helicobacter mehlei | reverse complement strand
TCTGTTTGTAGGCGATTAACATTGGGGTATTATACACAACCCCAGTGATATTTAAGAGTGTGCGGCAACTCTCCGCTTAGCTTTAAGCTTGTGGGCTTTTGAACCCTCTATGATAGGTGTATTTTACCATTACAAATCGCACATATGGACGCCTTTGCTAGTTCTTAACCCCTCTAAGAAAAACACTTTAGAGTGGTTTGTACGCACACGTATTAGACTGAATAAATTCTGGACATATGGATTGATCTCGCTCGCAAAGACACAATGCGCCAAGCCCTTAAAAGTAGCAGAAACCCCCCTCATACCTACAATTGGTTAATCGCTAGTTAGGCTTTCTAACCCAAAGACTTTTTCATGTCAATGACATATCTAAAGCGCGCGTGGGAATGCGTGAGGTTGTAATAGACTTGATCGATGTCCTTGCCCTCGACTAGTTCAATCTCCGGATAAATACCATGCAGAATGGAAAAATCCATCATCTCTTGAGTTTCTTTGATTCCACCAATCAAAGAGCCATAGACTTTTTTATTGGGCTGTTTGACGACTAAATCGCTGGCGTTGATACTGGGTATTTGGTCATGGGGAGGCAAGCCCACAATGGCTAACTCCCCATTGTAAGCCAAGCAACGCACATAATCCACGAGATTATAGGGGGTGGGGATGGTGGAGATGATGAGATCCAAATTAGCACCCTTGGCGTCTTTAACCGAACTATAGTAATGTTTGGCTCCCAAGCTCAAGGCCTGCTCTTTTTTGCTCTCATTGCGCGCAAAAACGCTCACTTCTGCTCCCATAGCCAGCGCATATTTAAGTGCCATGTGCCCTAGCCCCCCAAAGCCAGCCACGCCCACCTTAGAACCCTCTGTAACCTTAGAAAACTTCAAGGGCGAATAAGTCGTGATGCCCGCACAAAGCAAGGGAGCGACCTTTTCTAAGGGTGCATCGCTAGAGACTTTAATGACATAGTCTTCATCCACTACGATGCAATTAGAATACCCGCCCATGTGGGGTTCATTATTGTGGAAGTAGTCCAAACAATTATAGGTAAAAACCGCTTTGCCATTCTCACAAACTTGTTCTTGGTGCGCAATGCATGCAGTGCATTCCCTACAAGAATTGACAAAACAACCCACACCCACTTTATCCCCGACTTTAAACTTATGGACCTGAGAACCCACTTCCTTAACCACACCAGCAATTTCATGCCCGGGGATCATCGGGTAAATGGATTCCCCCCATTCGCTATAAGCTGCATGTATATCGCTATGACAAATTCCGCAATAATGGATGTCGATCAAGACATCTTTTTCACCCAAAGCATGGCGTGTAAAAACATGTTCTTGAAATTTTCCATCTTTAGCAAAAATCGCAAAACCCTTTGCTTCAATGCGTTTCATCGCTACTCCTTATGATCAAATGAAGGCACCATTCTAGCACCAAAAGATTAAGTTTTGGTATTCTATTCCCACTTTTATACGATTTTGCAAAAGTGATGGATTTAAAATATTTTGGTTGGATAAGTTGGGCTTGGTGGGTGTTTTACAAAAGACATGTTAAAATATCCCCATGAATGTCTATGTACGTGAAGTGGATCAAAAATTACTCGAACACTTGCAGAGGGTTTCGCTCTCGATGTTCCGCAAGGGCTTTTTTAGCATTTTCAGGGGCTCTATTTCAGCCCGTCTGAGTCCTACGCGTTTTATCATCAACAAACAAAATGCCGTCTTTGATAGTTTAGACGAAGGTTCATTCATCGTTTTACAAGATAAACTTGATTACCGCTGGCAAGAATCCAGCATGGATACCCCTATACACGCCAATCTTTACAAATATTTTACAGAGGCGCGCTTTATTGCTTATGCCCGCCCGCTCCATGCCATTGCCTATTCGCTCAACCACGAAGACCTAAAACCTAAAGATTATTTAGGCTATTCCATGCTGGGGAGTAAAATTGAGATTTACGATCCTAAAAATTACAAGGACTGGCAGGATCGGGCACCGGTGGATATTTTGCACTACTTGCAAGAGAGCAAACGGCGTTTTATCTTCATTAAGGGTTGCGGGATTGTGGTTTATCACCGCGAATTACAAAGTTTGCTCAAAGTCCTTGATCTCATCGAAGGGAGTTGCCAAGTCTTGCAACTCGCCAACATGACAGATTATGAAACCGATGAGAGGTTTAATGTCTAAAGCACAGATTGATAAGGGGGGCAAAGCCCACCCAAAAAGCGTAGCTTGATGGAGGGTGAAGCCCCAGAAAGGGCACAAGCCTCAAAAACATAAAAGCACAGACTAGAGGACACCCCGGCACTTGGCTGGGGCACTTTTAGCTTAGAGTTTCGTAGCGTGTTCTTTGAGGTATTCAGCCACACCTTCGTGATTAGCCTTCATGCCTTTATCGCCTTTTTGCCAACCTGCAGGGCAGACTTCGCCATGTTCTTCAAAGAAGATCAGGGCATCAACCATGCGCAACATTTCATCTACATTACGCCCTAGGGGGAAGTCGTTGATCACAGCATGGCGCACTTTTTGGTGTTTGTCAATCAAAAAAGAACCTCTAAGAGCTACGGCGTTGTCAAATAGAACATCATAGCTCCTAGAAATATCTTTTGTAACATCAGCCACCATAGGGAAGCTAACTTGACCAATTCCACCTTTTTCTACAGGGGTGTTCTTCCAAGCAAAATGCACCACCTCTGTATCGGTGGAAACACCAATGACATTGAAACCCTTTTCGTTGAACTTTTTCACGCGGTGATCAAAGGCGATGATCTCAGAGGGGCACACAAAAGTAAAATCTTTGGGCCAAAAAAACAGCACCGCACCATTGCGCCCCAAGTTTTTAGACAACTCAAAGTGCTCATCTACTTGGTTGTTGGGCAAAATCGCAGTCGCCTTAAAATCAGGGGCTAACTTCGTAACTAACATAAAAACTCCTTTGTGTATATTTTTTGTGGATGGGCATTATAGTCTAACTGGGCTTAAATAACCATCAAGTACTTGAGCATGGGGCATTTGGTGTATAATATGGCACAATCCACGCTCTAAAGGTTGAATTTTGCGCGCCTCTAAAAAGAAACACCCCACCCCACTCAAGATTTTTTTACGCTCTTTGGGGCAACTATTTGCCCTCATCAATAGGCGAGATAAAAAAATTTTGGTGTGGCTAACCTTGATGTCCATTTTGATGTCTGTGATTGAGGTTTTTTCTATCAGTCTCATCATGCCCTTTATCACTCTAGCCAGCTCACCCAATGTGGTGCTCTCCCACCCCATAGCCCACCAAATCTATGAGGCTCTGCACTTTTCTAGCCCCTTGCACTTTGCCTTTTTCTTTAGTTTTGCCCTAGTGGGGCTTTATCTCTTTAGACTGGTCTATAGCGTGTTTTTCACCTATATGATTAGCCGTTTTTCCTGCAAGAAAGCCCATATTTTAGCCCAACGGCTTTTCATGCGCCACTTGAAACTCTCTTATTTGGAACACACACATGTCCATCTCGATCATATCAAAGACACGATCGGGAACAAAAGTTCGCGTGTGATGGGGAGTTTTAATGCGTTGTTGGGGATTTTAGCAGAACTTAGCATCATGCTCTTTTTATACACGCTCCTGCTCATCACCAACTGGAAGATGACTTTAGTATTAAGCTTTATTTTGGCGTTGCAGGTATTTTTGATCACCCGTTATATGTCTGTTTTTATCCAAAAAAAGGGGCGAGTCTCCATGACCTCAACGGTACAATCCAATAAAGTGCTCACTAAATTTTTTGGCAATTTTAAAATCACTAAACTCAAGGACAATTACAACGAGGCATATAGCCTTTTTACCGAAAATAGTCTCAAAACTGCGCGCGCCAATATCACCTACCAAACCTTGCAAATCGTGCCCAATCGGCTCTTGGAAACCATTGGGTTTAGTTTGCTCATCTTGGCTGTGGCGTATGTCTTGTATAAATATGGCGAAGCCCAAATGGTCTTGCCCATTATTTCGATGTATGCGCTGGCTCTGTATCGCATGTTGCCTTCCATTAATAAACTCCTCAACCAATACCACACGATTTTTTACAACCAGCATGCCATTAACAGCGTGTATAAAGACCTCCACAAGCCCATTTTAGAGGAGGGCAACCTGCACTTAGAATTTAACCATGCCATCACGCTCCAAAATATCAGCTTCGCCTACAAGGCCAGCCACCCCATTTTACAGAATGTCAATCTCACCATCTACAAAGGGCAAAAGGTAGCTTTTATTGGCCCTAGTGGCTGTGGCAAATCCACCCTCATAGACATTATCATGGGCATCATCTACCCCAATCAAGGGGGGATTTTTATCGATCAAGAACGCTTAAACTCTGAGAATATCCGTTCTTGGCGGCAAAAAATCGGCTACATCCCCCAAACTATTTATTTGTTTGATGGGAGCATTGCTGATAATATCGCCTTTGGTTCGCCCTTAGATGAAAAACGCGTGGTGGATGTCTGCAAAATGGCGCATATCTATGATTTTTTATGCCAGCACCAAGGTATTGACACCCCAGTGGGCGAGGGGGGGATTAATTTAAGCGGGGGGCAAAAACAACGCATCGGCATTGCGCGTGCGCTCTATGATGACCCGCAAATTTTGGTGCTTGATGAGGCAACCTCTGCCCTAGACACCTCTACAGAGACCAAAATCATGGACGAGATTTACAACATCGCCCATGATAAAACCCTCTTGGTGATCGCCCACCGCCTCAGCACCATTGAGAGATGCGAGCTTAAAATTGATCTAAGTAAGCCTGCTGGGTGAGTGTGTTCAAATCCAAATTAGCAAAATGGCTGATGTAAGCCTTGGGCAATAAAGCTTGCAAAGTGGGGTTATTGTAGCCCAAAAAGGGGATTTGATTAGCCTGTGCGCTCTCATAATCACTACGGCTATCCCCAATCAAGAGCATTTCATAGGGTTTATAATGGTAGGTCGCCACTAAATTAGCCAAGATTTTTGCCTTTTGAGGTGGACTCCCCTCAATGCTCTTAAAATAGGGTTTTAAACCCAAAAATTCGCATAAAATCTGCAACTCACTATGCAAGGCCGCTGAGGCAATGTGAAAAGTGTATTTTTGATCGTTGATTTTGATGAAGTCCAAGACTTCCAAGTTTAAATGCTCCCTAGAAAATAGGTCTTTGGCGATGATCTGCCCAAATTCCTCCACCAAAGCGTTGATCTGTTCGGGTTTGGTGTCTTGCTTTAAAATCTGCTGATAAAAATGGGCGATTTTATCAAAACGACTCACCCCGCCATTGGCATAATGGTAATCCTCAAAGGCTTTTAATGCGTCTATGTCTGCCTTGGTGTGGCGTTTAAACAATGTTTTAAACCCCTCATATTTTAAATGCATGCTATCAAAGATCACCCCATCAAAATCCCACACAACGACTTTTAACATGCACTCTCCTTAAATTTTCCCAAATTTGCGTTGTCTTTGCTTAAAAATCTTAATGATCTCTTGCAGATGTGCAGGTGTAAAATCTGGCCACAGCACGGGGCTAAAAAACAGCTCTGCATAGGAACACTGCCAAAGCAAGAAGTTAGAAAGGCGCATCTCCCCCCCCGTGCGCACTAACAAATCCACATCGGGCATGCCCGCTGTGTCCAAATGTGCGTTAATGAGCTCTTGCATGCTCCCCTCCAATCTTTGGCACATAATCTTAGAACAGGCTCTAGCGATCTCATCTCTAGCCCCATAATTGAGGGCTAAAACTTGGGTGAGCGCGTTATTCGTGGCGGTGTCTTGCTCAAGGGCTAAAATGGTTTGGCGTAAAGTTGGTGTGAATTTTTGCAAATCCCCAATGGCTTTGAAGCGGATATTGTGATCCAAGTAGGTAGGCCTCTCCTTGTCCAAATATTCTTGCAACATCTGCATTAAAAAACTCACCTCGCTTTTGGGGCGACTCCAATTTTCGGTCGAAAAGGCATACAAACTCAAATAGGCAATGTTGTTTTTGGCACACCAAGTCGTGATCTGACGCAAGGCTGTAATGCCCTGCCTATGCCCTTGCGTGCGTGCCTTGCCCTGTTGTTTGGCCCACCGACCATTGCCATCCATAATAATTGCTAGATGTCTGAGCGCATTCATTTAGAACAAGCATCCACCAAATAAGCTATGTGTTGCCAACTCATAGCAGTCGATTCGCTCAAACCGATTTCACAAGTGCTGGAGCTACAAAATCCCTTTTTTAAGCCCTTTTGGGCATAAAATGCCACAAAATCGATCAAGGCATGCTGGTTGAGCTCGGGGCTAATAAACCCCTTATCTCCCGCAAAGCCACAACAACCGGTTTGGGCATGCACCACCACCTCCCCACCCACACAAGCGTGCGCCAAATCTAACATCTCTTGCTCATAGCCCGCCCTCTTAGCCGCACACATGGTATAAAGCCCCACACTCTCTTGTGTGGGCACTAAGTGCAAGTGGGGCAGGATTTCTTGGGCAATAAAAATCGCCAGATCGTAGATTTTTAAACCCTGATCGCCCAATGCCTCCATTAAATGCGTGCTACACGCGCTATGATCTAAGACAATGGGAATCTTGCCATTTTGTGAAAGCTCTTTTAATAGTTGGGCATTTGTGTTGCTATTTTGCGCGCTCAAGTCCGTATAATTGATAAACGCCTTGCCACAACACAACTTGGCTAGATTCTTGGGGTAGATCACGCTAAATTGCGCCTTAGCACATAGAGATTCAAAGACCTCTTGGATCGAACGCCGATCGGTCATCATCTTAGAGGGCGCAAAGGCACGGTTCATGCAGGTCGAAAAATAAATGACGCTTTTTTCCCCATTTTCTCTATTTTGGAGTTTGTAACGATTTTTGATCGGTAAATGGGTGGGCACAAGGGGGGTGCCACATTTAGCATGCATTTTTAAGCTCCAATCACGCGCCTTTTTAGCCCCCAAGATCACCTGTGCATTGTGGGCTAGACCTAGACCCCATTTCACCATGCCGATGCTCTTATCCATGTGGGCTAAAATCTGCTTGGCTAGACCCTTGCCCTTAGCGTGTTTTTGGCGACTCTTAAGGGCGATGGTGGCACTATCAATTTGCACGGGGCACAAAGCCGCACACATATGGCATGCCGCACAAGTTTCATCGCTCAAATAGGCATACCCTACTAAAAGCTCCTCTAAGAGGGCTTGATCCTTTGTGTGCCCTTGTTTGACGCGCCGTTCTAAACGCGTGATCTCGCGGTGCAGCACGATGCGTTGGCGGGGGGTCAAAGAAAGATAACGGCTAGGACAAATGCGCTCACAGATTCCACATTCGATACACGATTCGAGCTCAGGCTCTATGGGCGTGTTGCTTTTTAGATTCTTGGTGTGGATATGGGGGTCTTTGGATAAGATCACATCGGGGTTTAAAATCCCTAGGGGATCAAAAAGAGTCTTGATTTGCTCACACAAGCCATAAGCTTTATCCCCCCATTCTAATTTCACAAAGGGGGCGACCATGCGCCCTGTGCCATGTTCGGCTTTGATCGAGCCTTGCAAAGACACCACCATACCGGCTAAATCCTCCATCAACGCGCTAAATTGTGAGCGTTCTGTGGGGTTTTCTAATAGAGGTGTAATTAAAAAATGCAGATTCCCACTGAGCGCATGCCCAAAAATCACGCCGTGTTCTTTAAAACCATGTTTTTCTAAGAGGGCTTCAATTTGTGCCATGCCCTCTTGGATATGATCCATATCAAAGCATAAATCCTCCGTGATCACGCTTGCCCCCGCGCGCCTCTTTTTGGTGATGATGGGGAAAATGCCCTTGCGGATATTCCACCAGCTATTATAAACGCTGGGTTGGTTGCTTTGCTGGGTGGGTAGAATGGTGGGGATGTGTGCGATGGCATCCAACACAAAGGCGGTGTTCTCCCTTAAAATACCCGCATCTTCATGCTCAAGCTGCACCAAAATACAAGCGGTGTTTTTTTGGACTTGCTCCAAAATTGCGGGCATGCCCTCTAAGCCCTGTACGCTCACCAAGCACGCATGATCCATCACCTCAGCCGCACTGATCTTGTCGTCATTTTGGGCTAGAATGCGGATGGTCTCAATGGCTCTTTGCAAATTTTCATAAAAAAGGAGCAAGCACTCTTTAAAGGGCGCATCTTCCACGCATTCTAATTCACAAGAGGAGATAAAGCCTAGCGTCCCCTCTGAGCCAATGAAAAGATGGCTTAAAATCTCGATAGGGTCTTCAAAATCGATGAGGGCATTTAGGCTATAACCTGTAGTGTTCTTAATCTGGTATTTTTTGCTGATGAGTGTGTGCAACTCAGAGTCTTCTAGCACTTGGGCACGCAGATTGAGCAAACTTTGCAATAAATTAGCATGGCTTTGTCTGAATGCCTGCACGCTTGAGGGGCTGGAGGTGTCTAAAAGCGTCCCATCGGCTAGGATCAAGCGTAGGGACTTGAGGGTGTTGTAGCTATTATTTTTCACCCCACAGCACATGCCACTAGAATTATTAGCCAAAATCCCCCCTAACATGGCAACATTAATGCTGGCTGGATCGGGTCCGATCTTTTTATGCAAGCCCTTTAAGGCTTCATTGGCATAACCCCCAATCACCCCGCAAGAAAGGCGGATACTAGAGCTATCAGGTGCAATCTGTATATCCTGCCAACCCAGATGGATCATCACCAACACCCCATCAGAGCACGCCTGCCCAGATAGAGAGCTCCCAGCTGCCCTAAAGGTTAAAGGGATTTGGTAATGTCTAGCCAAACCTAGAATACGGATGATCTCTATCTCATCTAGGGCCTTGATCACTAATCGGGGGATGTAGCGGTAACACGAGGCATCTGTGCCATAGACCAAGCGGCGTAAATAATCTGCATAAATGCGATCTTTCAAAAATACCTGTGCATCGCTGTAAAATGCCTCATAAGAACTAGAGAGTGTCAATTTGGCCTCCTTGTTGCCCATTATAGTCTTTTTTGCCCTTATTTAAAGAAGTTTAGCTAAAATCCACAGAAATTGAGGATTTTTCATGACACCCGATCATTCTCCTAGCCGTGCCGTTACTCTGGACTCCTTTAACCCCAGTGATTATTGTGTCATTGACATTCGCGATCATAGTTCTTATCAAAAGGGTCATTTAAAGGGTGCGATTCACTTAGATGATCTGCAAGCCATTAAAGACTTTGCCTTGCAACGCCCCGATCAAAAGGTTTTGTTGCAGTGCTGGCATGGGAATACCGCTGGACGCTATGCTAGCCTCTTGCATGGAATGGGGCTAGGAAATATTTATTTTCTTAAGGCAAATATCGAGGATTTTAAAGCCCACGGACTAGAGATGCTGGGTGGGTGATCGCCCCATTGTGCTGGTGGGCTCTAGACTCCATGCTAGCTTGGGGTTTGAACAACTTGTCGTGAGTGCCATAGAGTATCTGCCCCTAAAACTTGATCTAGCTCCCATCAAAGCCTTAATTTTCACCTCCAAGCATGCCCCTCTAGCCCTAGAAAACCAGTTTAAAAACACCCCCACAGAGTCCATTTTAAAGGCTCTCCCCGTCTTTGCCCTAGCCTCTAAAAGCGCACAAGTGGCGCGCGATTTGGGTTTTGATGTGTATTTTGTCGGGCAAAAGGGGGAAGGTTTAGGCTTTTGTGCTGAGATGAGTCCCCTTTTGCGCTCTGCTTTGCCTCCCGATTCTTATGCTCTCTATGTGCGCGCACAAACCATTGTTTCTGGTTTAGATCAAGCCCTCATCCAAGAGCAAATCCCACTCAAACAATGCATCGCCTACCAAACAAAGCCACTCAAACTGCCCCCAGAGCGCAAACCCAAGCCCCACTCCATTTTGATCTTTGGCGCACCCAGTGCCTACAAGGCTTTTAGGGCTAATTTTGACTGGGATAGGAGTTATACAGCCATCGCACTAGGAGAGAGCACCTTAAAAAGCTTTGATCCCCAAATGAGTGCATTTAAAAGCCCAAAACCCACTTTAGAATCCAGCATCGCCTTAGCTAAAACACTCTGAGCTTATGCTAGAATGTAGGTCTTTAGGAAAATGAAAGGTTAATATGAGCTTAGTGTTTCTTTGGGCAGCCTTGGGCGGAGCGGTTGGAAGTAGTTTGCGTTACCTTGTGGGTAAAATCACACCCTCTAAGTTTTTGATGTGGAATTATTTCCCACTAGGCACTTTTAGCGTGAATTTAATTGGGTGCTTTGTTATTGGTTTTGCCGGACATTTGGCTGTCAAATCGATCTTGGGGGACAAAATGAGCGTCTTTTTCATCACAGGGGTATTAGGGGGCTTCACTACCTTTTCTTCTTTTGGGCTAGATACCATCAAGTTGCTCCAAAGCCAAGCAGTGGTCGAAGCCTTGTTTTATGTCTTTGGGACGAATATTTTAGGCTTTGTTTGCGTGGCTTTTGCTGGTGGCTAGCTAAGATTTTTGCTTAGACTTGATCTCTAGGAAGTGGTGGCTGAAGATAATGGTTTGGAGCAGGGTGGCAAAGAAATTAAAGATGGGGATGAGCGAAAAAAAGTAACTCAAAATGGCGATCTTGTGGTTAGCGATCCTGTAGTCTTTTTGGACACGCTGATAATCTTGCTGGCTAAATAGAGAGCTAGCGATATCAAAAGACATGGTATTTTTGAAAAAGAAGTAATGGGGGATGAGCGAAAAAAAGATTCCAATAAAAGGGATAAAATAGAGGGGGATGCACACCAACAAGAAAAGCCCTAAAAAGACAAGTTGTTTGAGGAAGTGTTGCAAACAAAGGTTTAGATTGCCAAAACTCTCCAAAGAGACTTGCGGGTAGTATTTTTGTTGCAGGAAACGCAACACGATAGGCGTATAAAAGAGCGAGAAAAGTACATTACCAACCAGACTTAAAACCAACACCACCAACACCACCAACACATAGACAAAAGCCTTGAACACCAACAAGGACATCGCCGGCAAAAATCCCCCGCTGTGGACATAGTGATACCAGCTAGTGGGTAAGAAACCCTCTAAAATCCGCACGATATTCCCCCCAAAGTAAAACAACAAGCCCCCCCAAAAGAGCAAGCCGATCAACACGGGCGCAATGTTTAAAAGCACCATTTTCCAATTAAAAAAATCTCTCCAGCTCTCGCGAATTGTCTGTAATGGACCTTTCATCTTCTCTCTTTCTTATTTGTTTAAGTTTGGCATGCTATGATAGAAGTTTATTTTACAATAGTTTGGAGATTTTTATGATTAAAAAAGGCGTTTTGAGCTTGGCGTTGGTGGGTTTTTTGGGGGTAGGTGTTGTGAGTGCCAAGACAAAGGGATATACAGAGCAAACTGAAAAACCTCTGGCGACAATCACTTTTCCAAGTGCCCACACGGGTAAAAAAGGCCATAAGAACAGACACTCTAAACCAGAGGTGGTGGATATCACAACCGATGATTTTGCGGTGATCAAGCGGCGCAACCCCAATTTTGACTTCGACAAGCTCAAGCCTGAGCAAAAAGAAGCTTTGCTCGAACAAGCGATCAACAACCTTCTAATTGAAAAAGAGGCGCGCAAAGAAGGTTTGGAACATACCGAAGAATTCAAAAATAGCATGGCTAGTTACCAAAAGCAGTTGCTCGTAGAGATTTGGGCTAAACACCAAGCAGAAAACATTGGAAGGGAACAAATCCCCGAATCGGATCTCAAGAAATATTACAATGAAAATAAAGCCCAATTCGTCCAACAAGAAGCGCATGCTAGACATATTTTGCTCAAAACAGAGGCAGATGCCAAACGAGTGATCTCTGAGCTCAACAAAGTCCCCAAAAATAGGGTGGAACAAGAGTTTATCAGCATCGCCAATAAAGAGTCTAACGATCCCAACACCAAAAACTCCAAGAATGGTGGTGATTTGGGCAAGTTCCAAAAAAACCAAATGGCACCCGAGTTTTCTAGTGCCGTCTTTGCGCTCCGCCCGGGTAGCTACACCAGAACCCCGGTTAAAACCGAATTTGGCTACCACGTGATCTATTTGATCAGCAAGAACGAACCTAAAACACCCACCTATGAGCAGACCAAACAGACCATTATTGGTATCCTCAAGGAACACGAGTTCCAAGAGCATGTTAAAGCCGAGCTAGAGAAGTTACGCAAACAAGTTCAAATCCAAGTCTTTTTGAAAAAATAAGGAGCGTGCATGCTGGTTAAAGGCAGTGAGATTTTAAACAAAGCCCATCAAGAGGGCTATGGCGTGGGTGCGTTTAATTTTGTGAATGTGGAGATGTTGCGTGCCATTTTTGAATCGGCTAACGAGGCAAAATCCCCTTTGATTGTGCAAGCCAGCGAGGGGGCGATTAAATATTTGGGCATTGACATGGTGCTTGGCATGGTGCATACAATGGTTGCACGCTACCCCCATATCCCGGTGGCTTTGCATTTGGACCATGGAACAACTTTTGAGAGCTGTAAGAAGGCAGTAGATGCGGGTTTTACATCTGTGATGATTGATGCTTCCCACCACCCCTACAAAGAAAATTTAGAGCTCACTAAAGAAGTGGTGGATTATGCCCATTCTAAAAATGTGAGCGTGGAGGCGGAGCTGGGGCGCCTGATGGGGATTGAGGACAATATCTCCGTAGATGAGAAAGACGCTGTTTTAGTTAATCCGGACGAGGCTGAAGAGTTTGTCAAAATCAGCCATGTGGATTATTTAGCCCCCGCCATAGGCACAAGCCACGGGGCTTTTAAATTTAAGGGCGAACCTAAGCTAGATTTTGAGAGGCTAGTAGAAGTCAAAAGGCGCACCAATATTCCTCTAGTCTTACATGGTGCTAGCTCCATCCCTGAGAGTGTGAGCCAAGCTTTCTTGGCCACAGGAGGGGATTTAAAAGGGAGTAAGGGTGTGCCCTATGCGTTTTTACAAGAATCCATCAGGGGGGGGATCAATAAGATCAATATCGATACCGATTTGCGTATCGCTTTCATCGCACAGGTGCGTAAAATTGCCAACGAACACCCTAGTGAATTTGACTTGCGTAAGTTTTTCACTCCGGGTATCGAGGCGGTCAAAGAGGTCATTGTAGAACGCATGCACCTACTGGGTAGTGCCAACAAAATTTAGGAGAGCTTGATGGCTATCGGGATGAGCGATCTAAAGAAAAATCTCAAAATTGAGATTCAAGGTGTGCCTTACCGCATTGTGGAATACCAACATGTCAAACCGGGCAAGGGGGCGGCTTTTGTACGCGCCAAAATCAAGTCATTTTTAGATGGTAAGGTGATTGAAAAGACTTTCCATGCTGGAGATAAGTGCGAGGAGCCTAATTTATTGCAAAAACCCATGCAGTTTCTCTATTTTGATGGCACCAGCTACCAGTTCATGGATGTGGAGAGTTACGAACAGATTGCACTCAGCGAAGACCAAGTCGGAGATGCGCCCAAGTGGATGTTGGATGGCTCACAGGTGCAAGTGCTCTTCCACAATGAAAAGGCAATCTCTGTGGAGGTCGCCCAAGTGGTGGCGTTAAAAATCACCCAAACCCCTCCCAACTTCAAGGGTGACACTTCCAGTGCCAGCAAAAAACCCGCTACACTTGAAACGGGTGCAGTGGTGCAAGTGCCCTTCCATGTGCTTGAGGGCGAGACCATCAAGGTTAACACCCAAACCGGGGAGTATTTGGAAAAACTCAAGTAATTGGATAGCCGGTGGCTTTGATCGTTGCTTTACGGGGGTGTTTCTCTTTTGGGTGTTCCCAAAACTTTTAGAAGACTATTTAGACAAGTTAAGACACCCCCCACTAAAGAAAAAGGATCATATATGGATAGTGCTAAAATCGCTATTTTTGTAGATTGGGAGAATTTACGCTCCGATCTGCAGAATGTCCAACACAATTACAAAGTATTTAAGCAGTTTAATTTTAACCGCTTGCCTCACTTTGATGCCTTTATTAAAACCTTTATCCAATCAGATGAACGACTTTACCGGACTTTTCTTTATGTCTCTGAACCCTTTAGTGAAAATAAGATTGTCAAAAATAGCAAGTTGGAAGCGGATTTTGAGGAATATAAGAGTTTTTACACCTCTGGCAAGCATGAGGAGTTAAAGAAACCGATTAACCACTACGAAGCGATTACGAATAAATCAGAAGCGATTAAGGCGTTCAAACACACGATGGTGGGGCTGGAATATTCGACGATTCGTCAAGGAATTGTCAAAATGAAGCCCTTATCCTATGTTAAAGAAGATGTGTGGGTAAGGGGCGTGCAAAATAATGCACCCACAATTTGGGTGCCTAAACTAGAATTGCAACAAAAACAAGTTGATGTGCTTTTGGCATTAGACATTGCCAAGGTTTGCTATGAGGGGTTTGTGGATCGGATCTTGCTGTTTTGCAAGGATACCGATTTGGCTCCCATTTTGGATTTTGCAAGGACCAAGCACCTCCAAGTATTTGTCGCCCACATTGAGGAGAGTATGGACTTGGTAGCCGATGAATTAAAGGCCGCCAGCGATGCGGTGCGGGTGCGTAGCATTCAAGATATTTTAGACAATATCAAGGACGACATGGAGATGGGGGTTAAAAAGCCCACCACTTATCCACTCAACAGAGGAAAACCCTTCCATGGCATCGACATCGCCAAAAGTGAGGGCAACTCATTTTAAGGCATGGGGGCGGGGAGGTCTTCTTGTAGATGGAGTATTTGGGTGCCAAAATCGGTTTGGACTTCCACTCTTAGTTGCCCTTCACAAAACACTTCATAGCGCATTTTTTCATGGAGTTTTAACACATAACTGGGCAATTGGGGTAGTAACGCACACATGCCCCGATTCAAGCTAATTTTATTGATACGCACTTGGCTCACTAGAGATTCAATCTCTAAAATATTTTGGGTACGCCAAATGCCATAATCGCGTGTCCAAGAAGTATAGGGGAGTTTTTGGCTAAAAAACACCGCTTTAATTGGGGTCTTGGGTAATTGGACTTGCCGCTCTTCTCTTAACAGCTCCTCGCCCGTGGGCAAGGGGTTGGCTAGCAACATTTGCCCTAGTAAAAATAGCCAAATCACTCTCTGTGCTCTTGTTCGATTTTTTTATCCAAAATGGAGCGGATTTTAGAAATATTTTGGGGGTTAGTGGAGAAAAAGATTTCCACGCGGTTATTACGCATGCGGTTCTCCACGCTATCATTGGGAGCAACCGGGTTATTTTTGCCATAGGAGGTAAAAGAGAGTTTTTGGGGGTCAATGCCATCTTTTAATAATTCGTGCATCACTTTAGAGGCACGGCTAGCAGCTAATGCATAGTGGTCTTTAAAATGGGCATGGGGGGGTAGGGGTGTGTTGTCGGTATAGCCACGTACATTGATCTCGACTTGATTGGGTAGGGTTTTGATGATGCGCACGATGTGTCTGATATATTCCTGCATGCCGGCGTTGATGGTGTCGCCATAGGGGTCTTGGAATAGCAAACTGGAGGGTAGCTTGAGAATCGCGCCATGGTCAGTTTGCTCCAAGACGCTCCCCTCGCCCACGCGTGTGATGGTAACCTGAGAACGTGTGGGTTGTTTGCTCGAACTTTGCTCTTGGGTCGAGGTCTCTTGGGTCTCACCCGGAGCTGGGGGGATGGGGATAACCGGTTGCATCGCATCAGGGCGTGGGGCATAGTCAAAAATCTTAATGAATTCCTTTTTCAAAGCCTTGACTTTAGATTTATTAACCACTGAGATGGCATAAAGGGCAATAAAGAGAGCCAGCAAGAGCGACAAAAAGTCCGCATAGGGGACTGCCCAACGTTCCCCAGCCGGGCATTCGACTTTCTTAGCTTTTTTAGCCATGGCCTACTCAAACTGCGATTTTTTGGGTTGCCCAGGGGCGATGTAGTTGAGCAACTTCATTTCCAAATCCCGCGGGTTATCCCCATTGGCAATTCCGATGATGCCCTCTAAGATCACCACTTTTTCTTTGAGAATGTCTTTGGACTTATTTTTAAGTTTGTTCCCAAAAGGGCCAAAGAGTGCATAAGAACACATGATTCCTGTAACCGTGGCGGTGAAAGCCCCGGCAATCCCTAGTGCCATCTCTTGAGGATTGTCTAGTTTAGCTAAGGCAAGCATCAACCCCAAAACCGCCCCCACAAGCCCAAATGTTGGCGCGCTCTCGCCCGCGGTGATCCAATAATGTGCTGCGCCATGGTAGTATTCCTCCAACTCCTCAATGGCAACATCCAAACTCTCTTGCACGGATTTAATATCCTTACCATCGACAATCATGGAAAAACCATTGCGCGTGAAGTCATCTTCGATCTGGGCAACCTTAGATTCCAAAGACAACACCCCGTCTTTTCTAGCTTGCGTGGAGAGCTCCACAATGCTTTTAATGGTCTCTTGCAAATTGATCTTGGGGTTTAGAAACACAATCTTGATCTCTTTAAAGGCTGCCTTGACATGGTGGGCATGCGTGCTCACCATCGCTGCGGATAAAGTGGTGGGGACAATGATGATAACAGAACTCAAATGCACCACATGGATAGGGTTACCCCCCTCTAAAATATCCCCCACTGAAATCGCCGCAATCGCCATGAGTACACCCAAAACCGATGTCAAATCCATAAAATCACCTTTTTGCTAAATTCTATTACGGGTAGTCTTGCAAGGTTTGGATACCCTTTTCACCACATACCCGACATTGGGGGTTGCGCTTAATGTGGATTTTTCTAAAGTCCATGCCCTTGGTGTCCACGCTGAGCAAGGTGTCTAGCAACAAGGGAAGCCCTAGAAAATACTTGATCGCCTCTGCAGCTTGGATACACCCAATCAAACCGGGTAAAACCCCAAAAAGCCCCGCTTTGAAATAAGAGTTGAGTTCCGCATCCGGAGGTGTATCAAAAACACAGGCAAAACACGCACTTTTTTTAGGCAAGATGGTCATGGTCTGCCCCCTATACTTCAGCACACCGGCATGGCTATAGGGTTTATTGGCCAATACACACGCATCGTTGATCAAAAACTTGCTGGCAAAATTATCAGTGGCATCCACGACAAAATCGTATGGTTGGATGATCTCTAGGGCATTAGAAGCATTGAATTTATTAAAATAGGTCTCAACTTGAATCTCAGGGTTAAGGGCTAACATTTTACGTTGTGCCGATTTGACCTTAGAGTTGTTAATCTCAGCGGTGGTGTGGATGATCTGTCTTTGTAGGTTGCTTAGCTCTATAATGTCAAAATCCAGCACACCAATACGCCCAACCCCAGCGGCAGCTAGGTACATGGTATTAGGCGAGCCTAACCCCCCAGCTCCAATCACCAGAACGCTTGCTTGCATCAGTTTTTCTTGCCCTTCCTCTTTGACATCCTCTAGCATCAAATGGCGTTGATAACGCTCTCTTTGGTCTTGCGTGAGCATGATTATCCTTTGTAGGAATTATAAATGAGCAATCCACGACCCCAGGTGTGGTTGTTCGGCCTTTAGGCTGGTGGATTGCCCATGCCCGGGGTAGATGGGCTTATCTGTTGGGCTTTCTAGGGCTTGCAAGCGCAAGAGCGAATCCTTCATATCCTTAGGATTAGAGTAAGGGAAGTCGTACCGCCCAATGCTCCGATAAAAGATGAAATCCCCGCTAAAAAAATTCTGTTGCACTTCTACCATGCAACAACCAGGGGTGTGCCCGGGGAAGTGCCAATAGACAATGGGGATGCCGGCAATCTCAAAAGTCTGCGTGCTTTTAGCGCATGTAATGGGCTCAATGTCCGCTTTAGTGCATGGAGTTAAACCCAGCCCAAAACAATCGGTGGTGAGCATAAAAATGTCCTCTTGGTGGGCAAATAAAGGCACATGGGGCAAGGCTTTTTTGAGGGCATGGACATCCCAAACGTGATCGTAATGCCCATGTGTGATGAGAATGGCTAGGGGATTTTTGGCATGCTCAAGCACCCAACCACACGCCCCCATACCCGGATCCACAATCAGATCGCCTTGTTCGAGGTGAGCGATGTAACAATTTGTCTGTGTATTCCCAAAAGCTTGGATTTCAAGTTGCATCATAACCCTTTGCTCCATTCTAGCAAATTTTAGCTAAAGTTCGCAACACTCCCGCAACCACCTACCATGTGAGATCCAAAAGATTAAAACACATTTTGCCCCTACGCTTACGCACAGCCTTAGGCAAGAAAGCCTGATGAGTGCCATGGGAGCATGCAAAGCTACCCCCCTCCCTCTTTTCTCTTTTTCTTAATTTTTCTTCTTGCTTTTCTAGTCGCCAGTAAAAGTTGGTGTGTGTGTCTTTGGGCACCGCTTTGGATTGTGGTTGTGGCGTGGCACTTGGCACAATATCTAACTCAACACCCGCATTTTTATGCGTGCTACAAGCCGTAAAAAATACTATCAAGATGGAATAAAAAAATAACTTTTGCATCAATCTCCTAACTAACTCCCATCGCTAGCCAATGGTATCTAGCCACCATTTGATCGAGGGTGGTGGTGATGATCTCTTGGATTTGGGCATAAAAAGCGGGGATTTGGCTTTGTTGGAGGCTTAAAGATGCAACAAGGGCATGCAAACCCAAATGGGCTAGCGAACCTTCCAACAAAATCCCCACTAAAGGGTCTTCTTGGCTTTTTTGCAAACTGAGCGCGCCCAAGTGATCCATGCGGGTATAGAGTTCTTTTTTGGTGTTAATGGGTTTTTGTAAAAGTTGCTTGATTTGCTCTTTAAAGGCTTGCAAGCCCTCTAGGGGCAAATTAACAGGGGCTTGGGATTTGAACGCCCGTTTGATACGCTTTAAGGCTTTGAACTTAGAGCCCTTTTTTAATAATAAATCTTGAGCACGCTTAGGGATTGTGTACTCAATAAAAGCCCCGTTGGAGAGATTATAAACCTGCGTGCCATGTTTTTTAAAGAGCATGCCCATTTGTTCTTTGGAGAGCAAGAACAGCCCATCGCTATAAACTAACGTGCCCTCAAAATTGGGGCGCACACTCAGGGTGTCTAGCGGAATCTGTGTACTCTCCTCTCCATAATAAGAGCCCTTAGCGTGCTTGCTAGCTCCTTGGATATAGCCACAATCTAGCCCGCACAAGATCAAGGTTTGGCTAAACAGACACGCCAATGCCACGCCGGCATTACCCACAAAGGGCGCGCTGTATTCAACTGCCAAATGGGGGAACAAATACCCGCTAGCACTCCCCCCACGCATAAACATGAATACTTCCTTAGCCAGTTGGCGCGCGCTAGGATTAACCATATTGGCACACATCAGGGGCGTATCGCCCAAAGGGGCATCTAAGAGCACTTCCTTTAGATAATCGATTCGCTCGATCTCAATTTGGAAATCCACGTGGATTTGGTGGGCTTTGAGCACTTTTAGAGCCGTCCCACAGCTAAAGATCAACATGTTTTCTTGGTTGCTTTGGATAAAATCCAATAACCCATCCAAGCTAGGACCATTGCCCACAACACAAATGGGCAAATCTGCATGGGGACAAGTCCTAGGGTCTAAGATATGCGGGGATTCTCTTAAATTTTGGACACTATTAGAAAGCCCTAACATCTCATCTTCAAAGCTCCCCCAGCCTCTAAGCGCGCTTTTTTTATGGGCACAGAACAACTCTTGAGCATGCTGGGTGTTTTCACTTTTATAAGGGTCAAATTCCAAATGCAAGAAACTATGGGTGATTCTTTTGTGCAAAAAGGTGTGTTTGAAAAAAGGTGTGGGGAGATTTTTAAGAAAAATCGCACAAGCTTGGGGTGGGGTAGCGTGGAAAAGCTGGGGATAGTCAATAAAATAGCAACTGATGCGCAATAGATCAATATGCTCTTCATAGATGTAGAGTGCGTGGAAAAATGCCCCTTGTTGGAGCAAAAGGGCTAAAAACAACCCCCCCGCCATGCCATATAGAATCGTGGGGGGGTAGAAGTTTTGCCCCAAGTGATAAGGGGCATTAGGCGTGCCCAACTGCAAGATATCCTGGCAAGCTTGGTTTGTTAGGGGGAGGGCTTTTAAATCCAAATCACCCAGCATTAAGCCATTGTCATTTAGCGTCCATTTGGGATTGTTAAGGATGTGTGAAGCCCAATCCTTAGAGATATTGAGCATTTGGTGTTCTGCTTGCAAACAAGGGAATAATAACGAGCCATCGCTAAGATTGAGGATATTTAACCCCCCTGTGTCCCATAAAAGATTATAGGCACATGGAGCGGGCAAGAGTTGCTCATAGAGTTTGGGCAAGTGTTGCTTAAAAAAGCCCAAATTATCCCTAAAACGCGCCCTTAGCTCCTCTGCAGAAAACCCCTCCATACAAGCACCCTACTTGGCAACAATTTGTTTATAACCCCTGCTAGGATCAAAGACCAAAAAGCGTTTAGGGGTGTCTTTGTAGCGTGCCAAAGCCCGGTTAAAGTCCTCAATGCTCTTAATGCTGAAACTTTCAATCTGCATGATCACATCCCCCTGTCTAAAGCCTAAATCTTGCGCCTTAGAATTGTCTTTCACTTCTTGGACCAACACACCTTGAATCTCATCGGGAATGCGCAAATTCTTGCGCATATGGGGCGTGAGAGTTTCTACTTTGAGCCCGCTGAGTTGCCCATGCGCACCTTCATGGGCGGTGCTGGTTTCTTTTTTGTTGGGGTTTTTGCGTTCAGCCAAATTCAAAGTGATGACATGCTCTTGTTTATTGCGCATGTACTTGATGGTTACTTTTTGGTGGGGGGAAAGGGAGCCTATGAGGTTGCGCAAATCAGCGGCATTCTTGATCTTTTTGCCATTGACCTCAATAATCAAATCCCAAATCATCAAGCCCGCTTTTTTGGCTGGAGAGTCTTTTTCAATGCTAATGACCACCGCGCCCTCTTTGCCATTATAGCTACCTTGTAACTCATTGCTAACATCTTGAATCCCCACACCCAAATAACCCCGGTGGATTTTGCCGGTTTTGATAAGTTGCATGGCGATGTGTTTGACCGTGTTGGAGGGGATTGCAAAACCCACACCATGGTTACCTCCCGTGCGCGATAAAATTGCGGTGTTGATCCCAACAAGTCCCCCTCGGCTATCAATCAAAGCCCCCCCAGAGTTCCCCGGATTAATGGCTGCATCGGTTTGGATAAAATTTTCGTAGTTATTGATCCCAATGTCGCTTTTATTGAGTGCAGAGACAATGCCCTGCGTTACGGTCTCGCCCACACCAAAGGGATTCCCAATGGCAAAGACCAAATCGCCCACCAAAATTCCATTGCTATCGGCAAATTTAATGAATGGTAAATTGTCTTTGTTGATTTTAATCACAGCCAAATCGCTGTCTGGATCGGTGCCCACTAAGGTTGCGGTGTATTCTTTATTGCTACCCGGAATGGTAACCGAGATTTTATCCGCATCGTTAATCACATGGTTGTTGGTGATAATATAACCCTCCTTGTTAATGATAACACCACTCCCTAATGCTCTCTCTATGCGATCTTTAGGGATGGCATTGTACAGATCGCCAAAAAATTGCTGGAAAAAGGGGTCGTTAAACATGCCCCCCATGCCCCCAAAACCACCCTTGATTTTCTTTTGAGTCGAGATATTCACCACCGCTTTTGTCGCTTCTTTAACCGAACTACTATAGGAATAGATAGTATTTGGGCTAGTATCTGGACCCACACGCTTTTGCACGGGTGGCATGTTTTGGATATGTACATCCGCCACCCCGGTTGCCCCTAAGCCCGCGATGAGCACCGCACTCAAGACAATAGACCTCATTGTTTTCCTTTAAAATTTAATCAGTTTCAAAAAGCCCTAGTATAACCAAAGTTTGCTTGAGAAGTTTAAAGCTAAGCCACCCTTGTTGCTTTAAGACAAAACACACATTTAAGTCTTTTGCCTTATTTTGTTTGGCTTAAAATATGTTATCATACCCCATTGCCAAATTAATATTTAAGGACAATGATGAAAACAGCGGATATCCAGCAACTAATGGCATCTTTTGATAAAACTAATATTAGTTACATGAAACTCAAACTCGAACATGTTGAATTGGTGTTTGACAAAGCTTCTAGCCGTAAAGTAGCCCCTGCCCCTGTTGAAGTGGCTTCCAATGTCCTACACACCCCTATACAATCCCCCACAGCCACCGCCTGCGCGCTCAACACCACGACTGGAGCGACCAGCACACATACCTTAGGTAATCCCACAAGTGCTAAGGAGGATTATATTCTTTCGCCCATGGTGGGGACTTTCTACCACCGTCCTTCTCCCAGTGCAAGCCCCTATGTCAGCCCGGGGGACACCATTAAAAAAGGGCAGGTGATTGGCATTGTGGAGGCGATGAAAATCATGAACGAGATTGAAGCCGAATGTGATTGTAAGATTCTATCCATTGAAGTTGAGGATGCCACAGCGGTGGAATACGGCACACAACTAGTTAAGATTGAAAAACTCTAGGAATAGGCATGAAAAACTTACAACGCATTTTGATCGCCAATCGGGGCGAGATTGCTCTGCGTGCGATTCAGACCATTGCCGAAATGGGGAAACAATCCATCGCCATTTATTCCATTGCTGATAAAGACGCACACTATCTCAACACGGCCAGTGCCAAAGTGTGTGTGGGTGGGCCCAAGTCCAGTGAGAGTTACCTAAACATCCCAGCCATTATCAGTGCGGCCGAGCTCTTTGAAGCCGATGCGATCTTTCCGGGTTATGGCTTTTTGAGTGAGAATCAAAACTTTGTGGAGATTTGTAGCCACCATGGCTTAGAATTTATCGGTCCTAGTGCGCAGGTGATGGCTTTAATGAGCGATAAATCTCAGGCTAAGCGGGTGATGAAAGAGGCGGGGGTGCCCGTAATTGAGGGGAGCGAGGGGACTTTAAAAAGTTACGCAGAAGCCCAAAAAGTCGCCCAAGCAATCGGCTTTCCGATCATGATCAAGGCAGCTAATGGCGGGGGTGGGCGGGGCATGCGCGTGGTCGAAGATCCTAATTTGCTCAAAAATCTCTACCTAGCTGCTGAGACAGAGGCTTTAAGTGCCTTTGGAGATGGGAGTGTTTATATTGAAAAGTTCATCAAAAATCCTAAGCATATTGAGGTGCAGATTTTAGCCGATAAGCATGGGAATGTGGTGCATGTGGGCGAGCGGGATTGTTCCACCCAAAGACGGCAACAAAAGCTCATTGAGGAAACTCCAGCGGCGATCTTAAGTCCCTCTGTGCGCCAAAAATTGCTAGAAACTGCCATTAGGGCTACTAAACATATTGGGTATGTGGGGGCAGGGACTTTTGAGTTTCTGCTAGATGCCAACGGGCAAGATTTTTATTTTATGGAGATGAATACACGCTTGCAGGTGGAACACACGGTGAGCGAGATGGTGAGCGGGTTAAATTTAGTGGAGTGGATGATCAAAATCGCCCAAGGCGAAAAGTTGCCCCCTCAAGATCAGATCATCTGCCAAGGGCATGCCATTGAGTGCCGGATCACTGCTGAGGACCCTAAGAATTTTTACCCCAGTGCTGGGCGGATCACCTCTTGGATTGCCCCGGGGGGAATTGATGTGCGCTTGGATACCCATGCCTATGCGGGTTATGTAGTGCCGACTTTTTATGACTCCATGATTGGCAAGCTCATCGTGCATGCGCCCAGTCGCGATCAAGCCATCTTGAAAATGAAACGCGCCTTGAGAGAGTTTTATGTGGAGGGGATTAAGACGACCATTCCCTTTCACTTGGACATGTTGGACAATCCCGACTTTAGACACAATAAAATCCACACGAAGTACTTAGAGAAATGAGGAAGCCATGTATGCTGATAAAATCCAAAATATAGCCGAATCGCAAACCATTGCGATCACCACCCTAGCCCAAGAGCTCAAGGCTCAAGGCAGGGATATTTTAAGTTTTAGCGCGGGGGAGCCCGATTTTGACACGCCCAAGAGTGTCAAAGAAGCCGCGATGTCAGCTATCCAAAAGGGCTATAGTAAATACACCCCGGTGAAGGGAATCCCCGCACTTTTAGACGCGATTTCATGCAAATTTAGGGAGGAAAACCAGCTGGATTATAGCCCTGGTGAGGTGATGGTGAGCAATGGGGCTAAACAGTGCTTGTTTAATGTCTTCCAAGCCTTGCTCAACCCCCAAGATGAAGTCATCATCCCTGCACCCTACTGGGTAACTTACCCCGAATTGGTGCGCTATAGCGGGGCTAACCCGGTTTTTATCCCCACCAACGCCCAAAGTCAATTTAAGATCACTCCCGATCAGCTCAAAAACGCCCTGACTCCCAAGAGCAAAATTTTAGTGCTCACCAGCCCTTCTAACCCAACCGGCATGGTCTATAGCCAAGAGGAGTTACAAGCCCTAGCCCAAGTGCTACAAAATACCAATGTTTGGGTATTAAGTGATGAAATTTATGAAAAGTTGGTCTATGAGGGGTCATTTTATAGCTTTGGGGCTATAGAGGGCATGTTGGAACGCACCATTAGTGTGAATGGCTTGAGCAAGGCTTTTAGCATGACAGGCTGGCGTGTAGGTTTTTTAGGCACTAAGGATAAAACTTTGCTCAAACACATGGTCGCTTTGCAAAGCCATAGCACATCTAATATCAACTCTATCGCCCAGCATGCGGCTTTGAGTGCCTTAAGCGGAGTGGCGCGCGTGGATGTGGAACGCATGCGCCTAGCCTTTGAAAAACGCCGCGATCTCGCCTATAATTTGATCAGCCAAATCCCCGGGATTAAGGTTTCCAAACCCCAAGGAGCTTTTTATCTCTTTTTTGAGATTGGACAAAATAGCTTGGACTTTTGCCAAGACTTGTTGGAAAAAGAGGGCGTGGCTTTGGTGCCCGGTATAGCCTTTGGCATGGAGAGTTTTGTGCGCCTCTCTTATGCTTGTTCGGAAGAACAAATTAAAACCGGGTGCGAGCGTCTAGCACGCTTTATGCATGGCGATTAGCCAATGGCGATTAGCCAATTTTAGCTACAATGAAACCAGCAAGATTAGAAAGGAGTCCTGTGTCTGAACCAGTTCTAATTTTAGACAAGCTGTCTAGACAAGAGAGATTGCTTTTATTCCATTTGCTCCAAGCCTTGCACCAGCGACCCGCTCTTGATCTAGATTCGCAAAGTTTATCTGCTCTTAGTCCATTGGGTGTGGATGCCCTAGTGCGTTTTTTAGAAAAAGCCCGTGGTTTTAGCCTGTTGTTAGAGGAGGAGGCAAACCAGCACCACTACCCTCTTTTTAGTATGCTCCATTTGAATCGCAATCGGCTGTCTTTAAGACTTACACTCAATCCAGCATGTGCCGGTATTTTGGAGTCTTTGCCCTATACCCTCTCGGATTTACAAGAGTTGCAAGCGTTGAGCCGACAATATAGCAAAACACTTTACCGCCTTTTGCAACACTCCAAGCACATGCACATGGTGCGTTTTGAGTGGGAGGACTTTAAAAAGCGCATGGGAATCCCGCCCAGTTGTAAAAGTAACTACGCCTATAACCAGATTTTGCGCCCCGTGCTCCTAGAGTGCAAACGCTACACTATTAGCTTGTGCCAACTGAGCATGTCTAGGTCTATTAAAAATAAGTGTTTGCACTTTGTAGATTTTAAGTTCAATACCCGCTCGCCCGTGTTGCACCGCCAAAACAAACTCGATTCTCTAGCCAAACAACTAAGTGCCCAGCTTGAATGCGATCAATCTTTGAGTTTTGAGATCATGAACCCCAAGCCTAGAAGTGTCAAAGAAAAACACCATCTCATTAATTTGCACAATCATGGCTGTAGCCTCTTGGCCACTTTTTATAACCAAAGCGCACACCAAGAGTGGGGCATGCACTTTGAAAATTTAGAAAGCTTGTTGGGTTATATGCGATGTAGTCAGGATCACCTATGAGTTCCGGGCTAGCCGGGGTCGTGGCAGGTTCTAGCGCGATCTGCCAGTGTGCAGATGGCTTAACCTACCGGGGTTATGCCATTGAGGAGTTGGCTTCTTTGGCTAGTTTTGAGGAGGTCGCACATTTACTCTTAGTGGGGCACTTGCCCAACCAAGCCCAGCTAGAGAGTTTTAAAACGCAGTTGCAACAATACCGCGAATTACCCATGGGCGTTAAAAAGACTTTGCGCGCGCTAGGCTCAGGGCATCCGATGGATATTTTGAAAGCGGGTGTGGTGGCTTTGGGGTGCATGGAGGCTGAAAGCTTGGATTTTAGTGATCAATATGATAAAGCCTTGCAAATCTTAGGGAGTCTGCCCTCTATACTCTTGTATTGGCACCATTACCACAAGCATGGCAAAGAAATTTCTTTGCAAGATCATACCAGCACGGCACATTTCATCCTAGAACGCTTAAGAGGGCAAGAACCTTTGTGGGTGGAAGTCAAGGCGATGGATGCGATGCTGATTTTGTATGCCGAACATGGCTTTAGTGCTTCCACCTTTGCTAGCCGCATCAGTGCCTCCACCCTCTCTGATCTACACTCATGCGTGGCAACTGGGATTGGCACGCTCAAGGGACGTTTACATGGTGGGGCGAATGAATGGGCGATCCAGTTGATGCTAGAATACTCCAGTGTAGAGGAAGCCCTCAAGGGGATCACCAAACGCCTAGCCAGTAAGGAAAAAATCATGGGCTTTGGACACCGCCTTTATAAAATCGCTGATCCTAGAAGTGCAGTGGGCTTGGAATTAGCCCAAAAGCTTAAAGGTTTGGGCGATCCCAAGCTCTTTGACATCGCTCTAGCCATCAAAGATCACATGCAAAAAGAGAAAAACTTGCCTGATAATATTGACTTTTTTGGCGGGCTAGTCTATCACTACCTCAAGCTCCCGCGCCTTTATTACACTCCTCTTTTTGTGATGTCGCGTGTGGCGGGCTGGATTGCCCATGTCTTTGAGCAACGCGCAGATAATAAGATCATCCGCCCTAACTCAGACTACACTGGTCCGGCCAGGTGTTCTTTTAAGCCTATTGCTTAATGCTTAAAAGGGTCTCGATCATCCGATCGATGGCGGTGATAACTTTGGCATTGGCGGCGTAACCGCCCTGAAATTTGATGAGATTGACCATCTCTTCATCGGTATTTACAGCAGAGATGGAGTCATGCTCTTTTTTCACCACTTGCAAAACCGCATCCTTGCTCTCTAAGGTGCGTTGCGATCGCTCTGCCTCTGTGTGGATCTTACTCGCCACAAACTGGTAGTATTCCTCAATGGTCATCGGTTTATCGTTAAATTTGCTTTGATAAAAATCCACTTTATCGTATTGGAGCTGTTGCATCATGTTGGCTACGTCAAAGTTACCCTTGATAGGTGCAAGCCATGGGCGTAAGGCTGTGGGCTCTTTTTTGTAAGTGTCGTTGATACGGATATCCCGAGCACTGCTCCCCTCAAAAAAAGTATTCAAGCCTAAAGCACCGGTAAAATTGGTCCCATGATCCTTGATGGACACAAAAAGACCTTGTGATCCGTTTTTGGGTTGGATACTGAATTGTTTGGCTTTATTATCAAAATGCGCCACAAAATAATCATCAAAATCATTGGTTGTGTTGTTATCGTGGTTATCATCGCTGTTGGCGTTGATCTGATCGATCACATCGCGCATGGTGGTGATCGGGCTGATTTGAATCGTTTTTTTGGCGATGACCTGCCCATCGGTGTTGTAGGCGATCAAATCAAAACTCCCACTCTTGATGTTGTAATGGGTGTCCTTGAGGGCTTGATCATCTTCAAAATTGACGACCTTGCCCTCAATGCCGTGGCTAGCACTTTGGGCATAAATGGCATTGGTGGCTTCAATAAAGCCCTTAGCAAAGGTATCAAGGGCATCTAAATAATTTTGCAATTTGCCCTTGATTGTGCCATTGGAGCCATCATTATAAACCCCCATTAGTGCCCCAGCTTTGCCCTGATTGATCTTATCGGTGATATTGACCACCTTAAAATCATCGCCCCGAAAATAGATTTGTGCTAACTCGTTGGCGTTGTCGTTATTCTCCACAACCAAAGGGTGGAAGATGGGTCCATCCACGATATTAAACCCGTAGGCGACATTGAAAACATACCCATCATCAAAATCAGCCGCCTTAATGTCGTTGATCGAGTTGGTTTGCACATGCTTTTTAGACACATTCCCCCCGATGAGCTCTTTTAAGTGGAACTCTAATTGATCGCGTTTGTCGCGTAGCTCGTTGGCTTGTTTGAGCATTTTAGGGTCTTCCATCTCTTTGAGGTGGCGGTTGATCTTGGCGATCTCAGAGCCTAAGCGATTGACTTCTTTGATCGTGCTGACCAATTCGTGGCTGGCTTTTTTTTGCAAATCCAACAAGCGCGCGCGCGTGTCGTGGATATTTTGGGTTAAAGTTTGGGTTTTTTGCACCAAGGCCTGTTTTTGGGCGGGCTCTTTGGCATTTTTGGCTAAGTCCTTCCATGCGTTAAAATATTCCTTTAAGTCGCTATAGATCCCCACTTCGTCCATGTCGGGGAAATAAGAGGAGGCTTCGCGCAAATTGTCAAATTGGGTGCTATAAAAGGTGTGTTCTTGGTTGGCGCGTGCATATCTGGCAAAGACAAAATCATCATGTACGCGCTGGATGGTCTGCACATCCACGCCCATATTCACATTGCGTTCGGCATAGCCAATGGATGTTTGTGGCGTGGCGATCACGCGCTGGCGACTATAAAACTCATCGTTAGCATTAGAGATGTTGTTACCCGTAACATCCACCATCACTTGGTGGGCTTGCAAACCGGTGTAGGAGGTATTTAAAGAAGAGAGGATTCCGCCCATAACCCCCCCCTTAAGCTTGGACTTGCAAAAAGCTACTAGCGATCGTTTTTTGCTTGTAGTAGCCCGTGCTTTCATGTGGGATAATCTGTTGCATCAAAGAGGAATAAAACTCTGAGAGGGCAAAAACCACCCGGGCATAATCGGCATTGATCTCTTTAAGCGTACCTAAGAGAGTGCGCATTTGCTTTAAAAGCACCGATCCACGCTCATCTAAGAGCTCGGGCAAGGGTTTATCGGGGTTTTGCTCCATCAACTTGATCATCTCTTGATCGAATAAACACTTACAAGTCTCAAAAGATTGGATACGCTCTTGTTTGAGCGCATTGCGTGCAAAGATCACTTCGTGTTTGGCAAGTTTGACATCTTCCAAATCCTGAGTGGTAAAATCAATGAGAGCTTGCAAATCCGCTACAGATTGTTCAAGATAAGTATAAAGCATGATCACCCCTTAAGATTTGGAATAGCCAAACTCAAGGGAGACCCTTAGTCTGACCCTCCTAGCTAAGCAAATCCTGTGCCATCTTATGGGAGGTTTTATCTAAATCCACTTTGTAATTCCCCTCTTCAATGGCTTTTTTGATTTGGGTGGCCTTGTCGCTAGCATGGGTTTCTTGCTGGAGCTGGCTATCCTCTGGACTCTTGGCAGGTGTAGGGTTCTCATGGACGCTATTATTGGCAACATGCGACACACGAGGTTGTGTATTTCCGATAGAATTAAGCATGCCGTCCTTCCCAATTTGGTTTAGTTTAACCCAATCGGCTAAAATAGCAAAATTTTTAGCCCTAAAATTTTTTCATGGATTTATCGATCTCATCGCGTAGTTGTGTCGGGGTTGTGCGTAATCCCTTGTTATCTGAAAAATCAGCAAATGCACTTGTAGGTCCATGGATAGTCCAGATCATCAAGCCTGATAAAACGATGCAAAAAATCAAAAAAGTAGCGGTGGGCACAAGCCAAATCTGCCAGCGCGATTCTTTAAAATTTCTTTTCACTGCGTGTCCTCCAAAAAAACATGGATTTATAAGTTATTCTACAATATAATGACCTCTTTAGTTAATTAAAGGGAGATGCGTGATTGGCAAAGCAATTCTAGCTTGGGCGTGTTGTGCGGGATTAGGGTTTGGTGCGGTAGCAGAGCAGTTGGTGTGGGAAAAGGGCATGACCTTGTTAAGGTTTTTGGATAAAAATAACATCGATTCCAAAATCTATTACAATCTTTCTTTTCAAGATAAAGAATTGGGCACCGAGATTAGAGCCGGTATGCCCTACTATGTGCTCAAAGACGATCAAGGGAAATTACTGCAGGTGCTCGTGCCCGTGAGCGAAGCGGTGCAGTTACGCTTGAGTCGGGATAAGACAAGCGATCAATTTCACTTAGACTTTATCCCCATTGTTTTCACCACGGTTCAAAAAAGTCTCTTTATGCGGGTTAAAAAATCTCCCTATAGCGATATTTTAAGAGTGAGTGGGAATGCCCACCTAGCCAAAGAGTTTATCGCCATCTATAAAAAAACCATCAATTTTAAACGGGTGATCAAAGGCGATCAACTAGGAATCATCTACACCCGTAAATACCGCTTGGACAGGCCTTTTGGTTCGCCTAATATCAAAGCGGGTATGGTCGAAACCCACCGCAAAAGCCATTATATCTTTGCTTATAAGAGCAAATATTACGATGAAGAAGGTAAGGAGGTGGTGGATTTTCTCTTGGAAACGCCCGTGCGCTATTCGCGTGTTTCCTCTAAATTTTCACAAGGGCGCATGCACCCCATTTTAGGCGAAGTGCGCCCGCATTATGGCGTGGATTATGCTGCCAAACAAGGGAGCTTGATCAAATCTGCCACCGATGGCTACATTGTGTCTATTGGGAGGAAGGGGGGGTATGGGAATGCCATTGAAATCAAGCATGGCAATGAATTGCGTTTGCTGTATGCCCATATGAGTTCTTTTGCCAAAGGTCTTAAAATGCATAGTTATGTAAGAAGGGGGCAGGTTATTGGCAAAGTCGGGAGCACCGGACTTAGCACAGGCCCACACCTACATTTTGGCGTGTACAAAAACAACCGCCCCATTGATCCACTCGGGCGTATCCGCACGGCCAAGAATCAGTTAATGGGCAAAGAAAAGCATCTCTTTAGCCAAGCGATCCAGCCCTATAAGGATATTTTAGAAGATGCGCGATCCTTTGAATACGCCCAAAAAGAAACCCCTAAGATTACCTATTAATGCCTAAAATCGCCTATAGCAATATCCAAGTCATCGATTGCCCCAACTCTCTTTATTTCAAGCCCAAACGCATTCTTTATGAAGAGGAAGGCGTATCCAAAAGCTGGGACATGGTTAGGGTGCATGATAGCGTGGCAGTCCTACTCTACCATATGCAGAAGCAAAGCTTTGTGTTGGTCAAGCAATTCAGGCCCCCGGTTTTTGTGAGCGCGTGTCTGTATGGCGGGCAAACCCATGATGGCTACACCTATGAGCTTTGCGCCGGGATTGTGGATAAGACCCATAAAAGCATCGAAGAGATTGCATGTGAGGAAGTTTTGGAGGAATGCGGGTATGAGGTTACGCCCAGCATGCTCGAAAAAATCGGTGTCTTTTACAGCACAACGGGCATTAGCGGGAGCAAGCAGACCATGTTTTTTGCCCCTATTGCTCAAGAACACTACCGACACAAGGGCGGGGGCGTGGGGATTGAAAATATTGAGCTTATCTATCTTCCACTTGCTGAGACTGAAGGTTTTATCCAAGATGAACAAAAATGCAAGAGTATTGGGCTGGGCTATGCGCTGACTTGGTTTCAAAACTATTGCAAGGATCGCCATGCTTAAAAGGTGGTGTCTAGGCTTTTTGGGTTTTAGCTTGGCTTTTTTGCACGGGATGGCCTGGAATGAAGTCCTCAAAATCAACATCGATGCGGTGGATACGCATAAAAAAATCGTGCGTTTCCAAGCCTATAATCTCAAAGTGGGCGAGACCGGCTATATTTTGGCCAAATTGACCGACTACAATGTGATTGCCGCTAAGGTAGAAGTGGTGAATGTCCGTGATGGGGTAGCTTTTGGCAAATATGGGGAATATAGCGTGATGAAACAACGCCATTTGCCCACCCCTAGAATGGTGCCCAAAAAAGGCTACATGGCAATTTTTAGAGAATTTAACCATCAAGCCTTTTTGGTCGCCCCCGACTCGCATTTGTATGAACAGATCAAGGATCATTATCCAGACATCAACTTTATTAGTTCTGATCTGCTCATGCTCTTTTTTAATGGATTTGACCCCTCAGCGCGATCTTTTCGAAGGGCTTGTGATATTTATAGTGTGGGCTTGCTCTTTTTGGTGAGTACGGATCGCCTCAATATCTTAGATTGCCAAAGCTTTGCGGTGCTAGAGAGTCAAAAACTCGATACTTCCAAGGTCCGTCGCACTTCTGCCCCCTTTTTTTCGCGCGTAGAGGGCGTGGATCGGGGCACTTTGGGTAAGGTGCTTTCAGGAGGCAAGTCCAAAAATTACTTTAGTTTTTATGACAACTTGCTCAAAAAAGAGGCTCAAAAAAGATTAGAACATGCCGTTAAGGCTGAGCAAAGACGTGAATATGAGATGGAAATGAGAGAGGCTAAAAGTGCCCAAGAAAAGAAAAGCGTGAGGGAGCAATACAAAAAGGAGAAAAAAGAGGACAAAGAAAATATCACCCCCAAACTCTCCAAACAAGAAAAGGACGAGGAAAAGAGCTTAGATCAAGTGGGGGCTCAAGAGAGGGCTAAAGAGGATTTGGAGGACAAAAGAGAATACCAAAAGGAATTAGCCAAAGAAAAGGCAGAGCAGAAAGCCCAAAGAAAAGCCAAGAGAAAGGCTAAAAAAGAGGCGAAAGAAAAACTCAAGCAAGAGCAACGTTTAGAAAAAGAGCAGGGAGATCAAAACCCATAAGGAGCGTCCATGCTAGAGCCTAGCCATGCCAGCTATCTTAAAAATTTGGTCGGGGAGGGGAACTTCTATGATGATTCCCCACACCTTAGTGCCTACGCCTACGATGCCACCAAAGAGCGTTATTTGCCCGATGGAGTGATCTTTGCTAGAGATGAGCACGATATTAGCCAAATTTTAGCTTATTGTAACATGCACAAAATTATTGTCGTGCCCAGAGGGGCGGGAAGTGGTTTTACTGGGGGGGCTCTGAGTGTGCGTGGGGGGCTGATCTTGAGCTTGGAGCGCATGGATCAAATTTTAGAGATTGATGAAAAGAATTTGATTGCACGGGTGCAACCCGGGGTGATCAACAAACATTTTCAAGAGGTGGTTGAAAAACGTGGGCTGTTTTACCCCCCCGATCCAGCCAGCCAAGATCAAAGCACTTTGGGGGGGAATGTGAGCGAGAATGCCGGGGGGATGCGTGCAGCCAAATATGGGATCACCAAAGACTATGTGATGGCTTTAAGGGCTGTGTTGCCCAATGGGGACATTATCCGTGCGGGCAAAAAGACGATTAAAGACGTGGCTGGATTCAATGTGGCTGGGATTTTGATCGCTAGCGAGGGGTGCTTGGCTGTGATCACCGAGATGACCTTGAAGCTCTTAGCCAAACCCAAGTTACGCCAATCAGCGATGGGTGTTTTTAACAGCATCAAAGAAGCGATGGAGGCGGTGTATAAGAGTATGGCTAGTGGGGTTACCCCTGTGGCGATGGAGTTCTTAGACAACTTAACCATCAACGCGGTCGAACAACGCTTCAATAAGGGGTTACCCATCGGGGCTGGGCAATTTTGATCACCCAAGTAGATGGGAGCGTGCCCGAGCAAATCAGCTGGCAACTCCAAGAGATTGAAAAGCATTTTAGGGAAAATGGGTGTGTGGATTTTAAAATCGCCCAAACCCCTCAAGAAGAAGAGAATCTTTGGTTTTCACGGCGCAACGCCTCTCAGAGTATCAGCGTCTATGGCAAGAAAAAATTAAACGAAGATGTTACCGTGCCCCGCGCTAGTCTGCCGGCCCTGCTTGAAGAAGTGGGGCGTATCAGTGTAGAATATGGCTTTGCTATCCCGTGTTTTGGGCATACTGGCGATGGGAATGTGCATGTGAATGTGATGGTGGCCAATCCCTCTGATCGAGCCCAGTTAGAGAAAGGACACCAAGCAATGGAGGCGATTTTTAAGGTAGCCATTGCCTTAGAAGGGACTTTGAGTGGGGAACATGGGATCGGGCTGTCTAAGGCTAAGTTTATGCCCCTAGCCTTCAATGAGTCCGAGATGGCACTCTTTAGGCGTATTAAACAAGCCTTTGACCCCAACAACATTTTAAACCCCTTCAAAATGGGGCTGTGATTTTAGCCTTTTTTAAACCCCCAAAGAGCTTCCCTAGCCCCTATCTAGCCTTGCGCACAGATGACAAGGGCTTAGTGAGCCTAGACTTTGTAACACAAGCACCAAGCACCCCAAAGCCTGATATTTTGATGCAGGCGGTGTTAGAGGCTTTAGAGGGCTATTTTAGTGGGGGGCTTAAAAACTTTGATTTGCCCTTAAGTCTAGAGGGTTCGCCCTTTGAAAAACAAGTTTGGCACGCCTTGCAAAATATCCCCTACGCCCAAACCCGCACTTACCAAGAAATTGCCCACGCCATTAACAAACCTAAGGCTTATCGCGCTGTGGGCAATGCAAACCACAATAACCCATGCCCCATTGTGATCCCATGCCATAGAGTGGTTTTAAAAAATGGCGCACTAGGGGGCTATGGGGGTGGGGTGGCGATCAAGGCTTGGCTCTTAGAGCATGAAAAAAAGGTTTTGGAGCAATGAAGTATTGTATTTTTCTACCTTGACATGCCTGCCCTACTTGGCTATCATAGTTATTTAAGACTAGGAGAGCGCATGCAAGGGAGTGATAGAATTTTTGTAGCTGGGCATAGGGGTTTGGTGGGGCGCGCGATGGTGGCGTGTTTGCAAGAACAAGGTTTTGACAACTTGATTTTAAAAACCCACTCTGAGCTAGATTTAACACAACAGAGTGCGGTGGAGCAATTTTTTGAGATAGAACGCCCCGACATCGTCATTTTGTGCGCGGCTAAAGTGGGGGGGATTTTAGCCAATCACACCTACCGCGCGGAATTTATTTATCAAAACCTAGCCATCCAAACTAACACCATTCACTGCGCTTACAAGTATGGGGTTAAAAAGCTCCTCTTTTTAGGCTCAACCTGCATTTACCCTAAGCAGAGCCCCCAGCCCATTAAAGAGCAAGCCCTTTTAACTAGCCCCCTAGAGCCCACTAACGAACCTTATGCCATTGCCAAGATCGCGGGCTTAAAGATGTGCGAAGCCTACAACGCCCAATATGGCACGAACTTTATCAGCGCGATGCCCACCAATTTATATGGCGAACACGATAATTTTGACTTACACGATTCGCATGTCCTGCCCGCACTCTTAAGAAAAATGCACTTAGCCCGCTTGTTAGAGAACGATCGCCTAGATTTGGTGTTGCAAGATTTGCAGATGTCTAGCCAACAAGAAGCCTTAAATCTCTTAGAACAACACGGAGTGAGCGCGCGGGGGGTGCGCATTTGGGGCAGCGGCGCGCCTAGACGCGAGTTTTTGCATGTGCGCGATTTAGCCCGGGGGTGTGTATTTCTCTTACAACACCAACAAGCTAGTGCTACACTCAACCATACCAATATTGGCACGGGGGAGGATATTAGCATTAAAGATTTAGCCAACTTGATTAAAGAGATTGTGGGCTTTAAGGGGGATTTAGTCTTTGACCCCTCTAAGCCCGATGGGACTTTATTAAAATGTAGCGATGTGAGCAAGATCGCTAATTTGGGTTGGCGCGCAAGCATCCCCCTAGAAGAGGGGATTAAAAATCTCTATGAATGGTATCAAAACAAGTAGGGCAATAAGATTAGGCGAGCTTGGGTTATCAGATTATGTCAAATGCCAATGCGTTTTCACACACGGGAATCTATGTGGGTGGGGGGCAGATTGTGCATTTGACCGGCAAATTTAATGGGAGTCGCATTGAAAAATGCGCTTC
>NZ_QXQP01000016.1 GCF_003660265.1 Helicobacter mehlei | reverse complement strand
CACCACCCCCCATTAAACCCCTCTAGTGCTTTGTCAAATTGTTTGGAGAGTTTTTATGAGGGCATTTTAAACACCACCCCCTGCCCCCAACAAGAACGCATTATTTTAGACGCACTGGGGTTTTTAGAAGAAATAGAGGGCGCGTGCCCCAGTTAGGATTTTTGGTGCCCTAACAACAAGTCCATCTGTGCCTCATAGCCATAATAGCCCAACATCTCGTAGAGCTCTTCTCTAGTTTGCATATGCGGGATTTGATCTTTTTGCGTGCCCTTGTACTTGAGATCGGCATACACGCTTAAAGCCACTTTATTCATGGCTCTAAAGGCACTCAAAGGATAAAGCACCATAGCCACCCCTACACTCTTAAGCTCCTCCAAGCCAAACATCGGAGTTAGCCCAAACTCGGTAATGTTGGCCAGCAACGGCACGCTTAAAGCTTGGCTAAAGGCGTGGTATTCCTCTAGGTTTTGCAAGGCCTCTGCAAAGATTGCATCTACACCCGTTTTAGCATAGCTTAAAGCACGCTCAATAGCCGATTCTAACCCCTCTTTAGCCCGTGCGTCTGTGCGGGCGATGAGATAAAAGCTAGGGTCTATTTTTCTAGCCTCAAGGGCAACATGCAAGCGATCGCACATCTCTTGGGTTTCTACAATCTCTTTATTGGGGCGATGACCGCAACGCTTGGCCCCGACTTGATCCTCTAGGTGCATCCCAGCAGCACCATTTCTGATCAGCTCTATTACGCAACGCCCAATATTCAAAGCGTGCCCAAATCCAGTATCGGCATCCACAATTAAGGGCGTGGGGCAGATAGCACAAATGCGGCGTACATCGATACAGACTTCCTCCAAATTGGTCATGCCCAAATCTGGCAAGCCATAAGAAGCATTGGCCACACCTGCCCCTGAGAGATAAAGGGCTTTATGCCCCACCTTTGTAGCCTGCAAGGCTTGGTAAGCATTGATCGTGCCCACAATTTGCAAGGGCTTGTTTTGTGCTAGAGCCTCTCTAAATCTTTGACCAGCTGTCATGCTCGCTCCTTAGACCAATGAAAAAAGATCGCTAAATTGGTTAAAATCCATCTGTTCAAAAGCATTTTCGTTAAAAACAACTTCTTCAATGTGGCTAGCACGCTTAGGGCTAAAGACCTCCCTTAGGGCTAGCTTGAATTTTTGATACAACAAGGGCACGCCCTCATCGCGTCTAAAACGATGCCCGATGGGGTATTTGATTTCGATTTTTTGGGTGTGGCTCCCATCTTTAAAAAAGACTTGCACCGCATTGGCAATAGCGCGCTTACTAGGCTCTAAATACTCCCGCGTGTATGTGTCATCAACCTGCACTTCACTTAAATCTCTTAGCCGATCGATACGTGGATCAGCTGCACTCTCATCGCTATAGGATTGGGCATTCAAATTGCCATAGATGAGCGCATAGGCAACCATGTATTGGATGCAATGATCGCGATCGGCGTAATTATGCAACGCCCCAATCTTGTTGATGATGCGTTGTGCGCTCTCTTGGGTGGTGATGACAATTTTACTAATATCCTCTAGCCGTCCCTTGAGATCATCATGTAGGCTCAAAGCGCATTCAACGGCGGTTTGGGCGTGGAATTCAGCTGGAAAAGAGATTTTAAAGAGCACATTTTCCATCACATAGCTCCCTAGTGCTTGGGGCAAATGTAATTTTTCTTGATTGTGTGTCTGTTGCTTCATATAGACATCTTGAAAGCCCCAATATTGCGCGCTCAAAGCTGAAGGGTAGCCCATTTCGCCCTGAAGGGCTTTAAGAGCTAAATCCACGCCCCGCGCACTGGCATCCCCTGCTGCCCACGACTTGCGTGATCCCGTGTTGGGCGCATGGCGGTAACAACGCAAGCTACCCCCATCTATAAAGGCATTAGAGAGCGCATTACGCACCTCATCAAAACTCCCCCCTAATAGCCCAGTAGCCACCGCACTACTGGCCACCCGCACCAACAACACATGGTCTAAGCCTTCGGTATTAAAACAATTCTCTAAGGCTAAAATCCCCTGAATCTCATGGGCTTTAATCATGGCGGTTAAAATGTGCTTGACCTGTAAGGGTTTTTTATTTTGGGCTAAATACAAACGGCTCAAATAATCCCCCAGTGCCCAAATCGCGCCCAAATTATCCGATGGGTGTCCCCATTCGGCCGCTAGCCAAGTGTCATTAAAATCCAGCCAACGCACCATGCATGAGATATTAAAAGCCGCACGCACGGGTTCAAGCTGGTAGGCTGTGCCCAACACCTTAGCCCCTAAGGGCCTAAAATCAGCCCCCGGGACACTAGGACCTAGTAACTTGGTGCATTCGGGGTATTTGAGTGCCATTAAAGCGCAGGCAATGGAGTCAAGCAAGCAAAGCCGCGCACTCTGGTAGGCTAGAGATGAAGTGATTGGGTGATCCACCACATAATGCGCGATCTCTGAGAATAAAGGATCAAACTCGGGCCTTTTGGTGTCTAAAGTTCCCATATTGGACATGGTATCTCCTCAAATGTTTGGCACATTATAAGATGTTTGGACTAATTGGGCTCTTTAAAAAGGGCTTGCCCGATACGCACCATATTAGCCCCGTAACTAATGGCGATCTCAAAATCTCCACTCATCCCCATAGATAGGATAGAGGCTTGGGGAAGCTTATCAAAAATATCTTTGGCACTTTGGAAGGCGCGCTCAATTTGACGGGTGTCTTCTGTTTGGGGTCCAATCACCATGATCCCTTGCAACTCAATTAGTGGGCAGGTCTGTTTAATTTGCTGGTAGGTCTCTAGGGTACGCTCGGGACGCACCCCGCTTTTAGATTCTTCTAAAGAAACATTGACTTGTAAAAGGGCTTTGAGCTTGTAGGGGCTACGCGCTTGGATTTCTTGGGCAAGGGCTAAAGAGTGGAGACTATGGAGTAAAAAGGGCTTGAGAGCGAGCATTTTATTAATTTTATTGCTCTGCAAACTGCCTAACATGTGCCATTCTAGGGGCAAATCTGCTAGATGTTCTGACTTGGCTTGCAAATCTTGGATTTTATTTTCCCCAAAGGCGCGTTGCCCGCACGCATACAGGTCAGCAATTTGCTTGGCACTGGCATATTTAGAGACGGCGATGAGCTGGACGATATGGTGTCGGCTATAAGCCAAACGGGCTTTTTCAATGCGGCTGATGATTTGATCCAAGTTTTTAGCAAAATCCATGGCAAACCTTTAAGTGCTAGGTGAGTTGAAAATGTGATAATGCTTGTAAAGCGGGTCATCTAAAGGGGGGATGAGTTTCTGGGCGCACAATTTTTCTAGAACGCTCAAGTTGCAATCGGTCTCTTGTGGCCACTCTTTGGGGTGGTTATCTAATGCGTTTTTATCTGTCCCATCAATGAGCAACAACCCCTCATGGATACACACATCGCGTTTAGCATCGATGTTATTCACCACGCGCCACAAGAGCATGTAGGGGTTATTCAGATCGTTTTTGCACGCATCAACAAATACCAAAACAGACACAAAGGGGCTTAAAAGGCTACACGCCTTAGCCACGGGTAAAAGGGTGCGCCTCTTTTGCACGCCCACAACCGCGATCGGGTTTTTGGTGTGTGTCCCATATTGCTTTAAGATTTGTGCTTCGGGCATTGCCTCTTGGATTTTGGCTAATAAAACACTATCTTTAAGGATACTGGGGGTGTTCTCACTGGGTTTGGTGGCATCAATGCCTAATTTGCCCCCAAAGGCGTAAGTGGGGCTAGCATGATCGAGTGCATCGCAAATGCCCTCGGTGATGATGACAGATTGCAAATTGAGGTGGTTTAAGATGTGTTCGGTGATTTTGGGGTAATCCTCTAGGCTGGGCGCATTAGGACCTACAAAGATCGCATGTTTGGCAAAACTCATCTGCCCTGTGCCCCAAAAATGGTGCATGATTTGGCTAGCATGCCCGGGGTAGCTGGGTTTGATTTTGGCTAAGATCAAATTGTGGAAAACCCCATTTTCGGGCATGTGATAATCAAGTAGCCCATGCGCGCTTTTTTGGAGCAAGGGCAAAAAGAGTCGTTCGGTGAAATAACCTAAGTATTTATCCTCTAAGGGGGGTTTGCCCACCACGCTAGCTAGATACACCGCATTAGGCTTGGTGGCGATCGCGCTCACTTCCAGCACGGGGTAGGGTTCTTTGGGGGTGTAAAAGCCTGTGTGATCGCCAAAAGGTCCCTCAAGGCGCAATTCCTCTACATCGACCCAGCCCTCAATGATGATCCCACAATCATGGGGGATGGCAATGGGATTGGTGCGCGATCTTATCAGTTGGGCGCGTTTTTTTCTGATCAGTCCATAGAGCAATAACTCAAATAAGCCATAGGGCAGGGGGGCTTGGGCACACCATGTGTAGAGCGCATCGCCCCCAATGGCGATACTCACGGGCATTTTCACCCGTGCATGGCGGTATTCATGAAAAAAGTGATTAGCATCCTTGTGGATTTGCCAATGCAATCCTAGATGGTTGCGATCATAGACTTGTAGGCGGTACATGCCTAAATTTTTCTTGCTACCATCCAAGCTTTGGGTGTAAATTTGGGCGAGCGTGATAAAAGGACCGCCATCCTTTTCCCAAGTGGTGAGGATGGGCAGATCGTAGAGATTGACCTGATCACCCATTTTGTAAGTGTGGGTATCAGCGGACTTGGTGATCTTGGGGGCAAGGTGTCTGAGCGTGCTGATATTTTTGAGCCAATGCCAAGTGTCTTTGAGGTTTTGGGGTTTTTGCAGGCTTAAAAGGGTCTCTAGGCGCGCACAATATGTTTTAATAGGCTCTTGGATAATGTGCTCTAGGCGCGCTTGCGATCCAAAGAGATTCATTAAGATCGGCATATCAAACTGCTTGGAGTGCTTGGCACTCACTGGATTGGTGAATAAAAGGGCTTGCCCGCCTTGGGGCTTTTTGGCTTCAATATAGGCGGTATGTGGGATTTCTAGCTCAATGTCTAGGGGCGTGGAGATGACCCGCAATTCATTACGGGCTTTGAGTTTGTTGATAAGAGCTTGCACCTAGATTGAAACCACATTCACGCCCAAACAATGTGGGATTGTTTGCAACTTGGCTAAAATTTCGGGGTTGATGGGATCATCCACTACGATCAAGGCTAAGGCTTCTTTGTGGTTATTGCGCCCCAATCTAAAATCGGCGATATTGATGTTGTGTTCGGCTAGAGTTTGCCCCACATTCCCAATCACCCCGGGTCTGTCCTCATTTTTAAATAAAATCATGTTGCCTTGTGGCTTGACATCCATTTCAAAGCCATTAATGTTGGTGATCTTGAGCAGATCGTTGGCAAAGACACTCCCGCTCACTTGCGTGGTCTGGTGGGGCGTGCTTAATTGCAAGGTAACTAAGTTGGTGTAGGGCGTGGCATCTTCTAAAATCTTGGTGTTTAGGGCAATATGGCGCTCTTTGGCTAAAAAGGGGGCATTGATATAATTGACCTTATCGCTCAAAGAGGGTTTGAGTAAGCCTACAAGGGCAGCACTGAGCAAAGAGGGCGCGTATTCCTTGATGGGACCGGCTAAAGTAAGCTCTAGGGAACTAAAAGCCCCCTTGTTGATTTGGGAGGACAAAAAACCCAATTTTTGGGTGAGCTCTAGGTAGGGCTTGGCATAGCTAGCCATTTGCCCCTCTTGGATGGGTAAGTTGAGCGCATTAGGATAAGCACTCCCCCTTAGAGCATCCACCACAGCCTTAGCCGCCTGCAGGGCAATTTGTTCTTGGGATTCCCAAGTGTTAGCCCCAATGTGGGGGGTAACATAGACATTATCGAGTTCTAAAAGCGGGTTGGCAGTGCCGGGCTCTTTGCTAAAGACATCTAGCCCTAACCAGCGCACTTTTTTGGATTTGAGTGCCTCATATAAGGCTTCTTCATTATAAAGCCCACCCCGTGCGCAATTAATCAAGATCACGCCCTCTTTCATTTGAGCGATCTGTTCGTAATCAATGATATTGATCGTTTCCTTGTTCTTGGGCGTGTGGATGGTAATCACATCACAAGCCAAAATGTCTTTAAAATCTGCCGTGTAAGACACCCCTAGGTCGGTGGCTTTGGACTTGTGGATATAGGGATCGTAGGTGATCACCTCCATACCAAAGGCTAAAGCGCGCGCGCCCACGCGCGATCCGATGTTGCCAAAGCCGATGATGCCTAACTTCTTGCCATAAAGCTCGCTCCCATACCAATCCTCACGTTGCCAAAGCCTATCATGTTTGAGTTGGGCATTCGCGCTGGGTAAATAACGCACGGCATTGAGCATGTGTGCCATGGTGAGCTCCACAGCAGCAATGGTGTTAGCCGTAGGGACATTCATCACCACAATCCCTTTTTGGGAGCACAGATCAATATCCACATTATCCACGCCCACGCCCGCGCGCACCAGCACTTTTAAATCTTTAGCATGTGCGAGCATAGTTGCATGGATGGGGGTCATGCTTCTGGTGATGAGTCCTGCAACACCCTTGAGGGCTAGGGGGAGATCGCTTTTAGGCATTTGGGAATAGTCCAAAATTTGGATGTCTTTTTGCTCGCTAAGTAAAGTGATGCCCTTGGGGTGGATGGGATCACAGATGGCAATTTGCATGGATTTCCTTTAGTTGGGATCAGTCAAAGCGGTAAGGGATTTTGTAGTAATGCAACTCATCCAAGAGAGCTTTAGATGAGGTGCGGGGCAAATACACGATAATGGTCGTGCCACGCGCTTGTTTGTCTAGTGCAAAATCGACATGCGCTTCTCTTAAGATCTCATGCAAACAAAACGACTTGTAAGCGTCTAAATTGCGGATGAGCAATTTTCGGGAGTGTGAGCCACCTAAAAACTCGACTCCCACGCGCTTTTCTAGTACTGGGTAAGCAAAATCGGGTTCTGAGATTACGGAGACATCGCTTTGTGGAGCAACGGGCACATCAGCTAAGTCGGGTAAGGACAATTTAGGGGTACTCTTAGGCTCAATTTTGGGAGGGCGTTGCATGAACAAACCCCGCCCCACATAGGCGATTAGAGCAAGCGCAAAGAAAAGCAAGATCAACAAAACAAGCGAGCGGACCTTTGCAATTTTCATCAATCAAGTTAGAACTTACCTGAGATTTTATCTCCTAAGGTCATCTTGTCATCCCCAGCATTAAAAGCTTGTAACTGCTCTCTCTCTTTTTTACGCTCTAAACGGCGCACAGAGGCACGGACTTTGTTATTGGCTTTTTCGATTGCCACAACCACGCTGGTGATCAAATCACCAATCTTGATCTCTTCTTTTTTAAGCGGGGGTAAATCCTCGCTCTTGATCAAGACATCGATTCCATCGACATTGACAAACACACCGAAATCCTTAATATTCACCACCGCACCTTGAACCACATCCCCGACCTTATACTTTTGGCTAAAAGTTTCCACAGGGGAAGGCTGGGCAAATTTCATCTCCAAAGAGATTTTCTCATTCTCCTTATTGATCTTCAAAATCTTAACCTGCACCACATCGCCTATCTTGAAGTGATCCTTGCACTTTTTGTCTTGTTCCCAAAAAGCATCTTTATTGTGCAAGAGTCCATCTACACCCCCAAAATTGAGGAATGCACCAAAATCGGTTAAGGTCGCCACCTTGCCCTCAATCAAATCCCCCACGCGGTGTTTGGAGACAAATTCATTGAAGGGTTTATCAGAAAGCTGTTTTAAAGACACGCGCAAACGGCGGTTTGCGCTGTCAATTTCAATGATTTTGACATCAATCTCTTGGTTGAGTTCTAGGTAGTCTTGAGGATGCTTGACATTTTTATTCCAAGAGATCTCAGAGATGTGCAAAAAGCCTTCAATGTCGTTCCCAATATCCACAAACACGCCATAATTTTCAATGCTACTGACCACGACTTTAATGGCATAACCCACTTTAAGTTTGGTTTGAATCTCATGCCATGGATCCTCCATGGTGGCTTTAATAGAGAGGGAGAGGCGTTTTTTTTCTTCATCATAGGCGAGGGCTTTAACCTGCACCCCATCGCCCTCTTTGTAGTGCTTACTTGGATTGGCTGAACCGCGGTGGCTAATCTCTGTGTAATGCACCAACCCTTCTACGCCATCTACCTCCACAAACACGCCAAAGTTAGTAACACTTTTCACCACCCCATTATAAATCTCTTGGGATTCGACCAGTCTCTTAGAAACCTCATGCTGGTGTTTGCTATAAACATCATAAAAACGTTTTCTAGAAACACTGATCAAGCCACGCTCGGGGTCTATGGAAGTGATACAAACCTTGAGCCGTTTGCCCAAATGGTTTTCCCCACGCTTAAGGGAAGACTGCGCTTTAGAAAGAGAGTATTCTACACCCTCGCGATCCACAAGGACATACCCCCCTTTGTTTTCGCGCACAACCTCGCCCTCGATCATCTTGTCCCTATAGTCCTCCCCCAAGGCTTGGATTTTTTCTTGTGCTTTCCCAAAAGCTAGAGCCTTTCTATAAGAAACACTAACCCGCTCACCCTTATGCGACACATAAACCGGGATTGTATCTTCTAGGTTAAAGAGCAACCCTCCTTGTGCATCTAAAATCTCCTCTAAAGAAAGTCTACCCTCTGTTTTGCCCCCAACACTCACCATGGCATAGCCCTCTTGCTCGTTGATCGAAACAACCACACCCTCTTTCACACCCCCCTTTTGTTCCGACTCATCCTCTCCGTGCATGTACTCCTTCATGTATTCTCTGAATTCTTCAGACTCGCTCCGACTCTCTAAGGACTCCAATTCTTTACTCATCACAACCTTCTCTAGGGTATTATTTAGCCTATTTTAGCTTTTGTTTCCTTATAATTACTAAAAAGGCACAAAGCAAACTCTCTGTTAAGCTCTTGTTGCGTGCTCAAAAAAGATTTTACCCCTTCGTGTCCAACAAACTTTCTTCAAATCCAAACAGAGGCTCTATGGTGTGTGGGCTAGCAGAGATATGCACCGCATCAAAACCTTTCAAGGTGTTTTTATATTGCTCCAAGAGGCGTGCGGTGTTCTCGTAGAGCACTACAATGTGCAGGCTCAAATGTGGCTCTTGCCACAACACATGCCCTTGCAAAGCCCCCAAATGTGGGTAAAGTGCGTAAAAATCCAGCTGTTTTTGCTTGCCCTTTTTATTTTTAATCTGGATCAACGCCTCTTGGTGCTTGTCCTTGATCACAAAACTAGCCACTTGGTGTTGCAAGGATAAAAGCAAATTACCCAAGAGCCAAAAATCTTGACGACTCTGGGCGTGGGTTAAATGGGTGACTAATTGTTCGTGATAACCCTTAAAATCCTCTTGTTTTAAAATCTGGTTTAATTGGTGCAGATCCAATTTTAAGGGCGCATTTTTGAGTTGCTCCATGATTTTGGGCTGGGGCACGAGATTAGAGAGCATGATTGCCCCCACTGAGCTTTTTTGCATCAACGCCCAATATTTTTGCCCGGTAATCAAAGGTTTGGCACTCTTGGTTTCTAAAATTTGATTACCCAGTTGCAACAAATATCTATTATCGCCCTTTTTCTCTAGTACCTTTAAAAAGAGGGGCAAGGTGGCGTTAAAGTGTTGTGGGTTGTCCTTGATAATATTGTGGAGTTGCTGTAAGTTTAAAAGCGCGCTAATGGGATTGAGCATGGCAGACTTGGCTCACAAAGTTTAAAATCTCAAAACTCAAGGTGAGTTTGTTAAGGTAGTTTGTGCGCTGGCTATGTTGCGCGCTTAAAAGCCACATTTGGTTTTGTGCCGATCCAAAGGGTTGGCAATCAAGGGTGTTCAAGCACACCGCCAAACAGCCTTTACCTCCATTTTTGGGGCTATCTAATAGTTTTCGGGCATTGGTGATCGCCAAAGTGCCCTCCTCTTCAGCCTTAAAACCAATTTTAATAAAACCCTTTAAAGAGGCTAAAATATCTACATTTTGCACGCATTCCAAATTCCAAGACGCGCCTAAGTCTTGCTTTTTAAGCTTACCCTTGTGGGGGGTAGCGGGTTTGTAATCGCTAATAGCAGCGGCCATGAACAAAAAGGGCGGGTCTTGCAGATTTGCCCTCTCTTGCAGGGCTTGCAGATAATCGGCCCCACTTTGCACGCTTAAGCATCCAATGCCTGCGGGCAACTCCAAAGCAAAGGTGCTAGCCACCAAGGACACCTGTGCGCCCTGAAGATAGAGGGCAAGGGCTAGAGTGCTCGCCTGCAAGCCACTAGAAAAATTGCAGATATAGCGCACACTATCAATCTTCTCCAAGCTCCCCCCCCCGCTCACCACCACCTCTTTACCTGCCCAAAAGCTATTTTTATATAAAGCCTGCACGCTGGCACACACCATGTCTAAAATGTCCGCCATCGCTCCCTTGCCCTGTGTGTTGCAGGCTAGTAAATCCTCTCTAGGCTCTACAACTATGCAACCCCAAGATTTGAGGCGTTCTAAATTCTCTTGGGTGGCGCGCGCCTCTAACATTTGCGTATTCATGCTGGGAGCTAGGATTTTAGGCGCGCTACTGGCTAAAAACACCGCGCTTAAGAGGCTATCAGCAAGTCCATGCGCTAGTTTGGCTAGGGTGTTGGCACTAGCAGGAGCCAGTAGCACCACCTGCGCCCACTTAGCATAACTAATATGATTGGGGCAATTTGGATCGCTCAAGTCCCAGCGTTCGCTTTTGTGTGTGAGTACGGGATAATGAGTCAGTGCCTCAAAACTTAGCGGGGTAACAAAGCGCATCGCCTGCTTGCTCATCACCACCTTGACCTTTGCGCCCATTTTGATGAAAGCACGCGCTAAATCCAAGCTCTTGTAAGCGGCAATCGAGCCACTCACCAATAATAAAATACGGCGATTTTTGAGCAAGGCATTTTGGGCGAGCAAATCCAGAGTTTTCATAGGGTGGCTAACATTTTTAACAGCTCGGGCGCGCTCAAGCGTTGGGGGTTTTCTAGACTATTGTAGCTAAAACCCTCAGGGGCACGCTTCCCTTTCTCACCCAAGAGGGTTAGGCTGTAATCGATGGGGGTTTGAAAAGAGATGGTAGGTTCTAATATATAAAAATCCTCAAATTCAAAGGCGCGATCGTCGCTGCTAATCATCACCTCATGGAGCTTTTCCCCCGGCCTAATCCCCACGATCTTAATGGGAATGTCAGGAGCTAGAGCTTGCTTAAGGTCTAAAATGTTCATGCTAGGGATTTTGGGCACAAAGATCTCTCCCCCATGCATGCGCTCCAAACTGCGTAACACAAAATGCACTCCTTGATCTAGCGTGATCCAAAAGCGTGTCATGCGCGTGTCAGTGATGGGAATTTGTGGAGCATTTTGCGCCACTAAGTTTTGAAAAAAGGGCACTACACTCCCCCTAGAGCCCACTACATTCCCATAACGCACTACGCTAAACTTGCAAGCAGACTTGCCTTTCATGTTGTTTGCGCTGATAAAGAGCTTGTCGCTACATAACTTGGTCGCCCCATAGAGATTGATTGGGTTGCTGGCCTTATCGGTGCTTAGGGCAATCACATGCCCAACTTGCTCTTTTAAACACGCCTCAATGAGCGCGCTAGCTCCTAAAATATTGGTCTTAATGCACTCTAGGGGGTTGTATTCGGCAATGGGCACATGTTTGAGTGCGGCGGCATGGATACACACATCCACCCCCTGCATCGCACTGGCTAGACGATCTTTGTCCCGCACATCTCCGATAAAAAAGCGCATTTTGGGATCGCTGAAAGTTTGTGCCATTTGGTATTGCTTGAGCTCATCGCGACTATAAATGATGATCTTTTTAGGGTTGTGTTGGTCTAAGAGGACTTGTATGCAAGCTTTGCCAAAACTGCCCGTGCCTCCCGTGATCAACACGCTTTTGTGATCTAAAAATCCCATTGGACCTCCAAAATCCCCGTTATAACACAACTAAAGGACTAGCCTAAACGCATGCTATAAAGTTTTTTACGCTCAGACGAACTGGCGATGTTCAAAAGTTTGCGGTATTTGGTGATCGTGCGGCGCACCATTTTAAGCCCAAATTTGCGTTCCACTAACTCTAACATTTTTAAATCACTCATGGGCCTTTGGCGATCCTCATTTTTGACTAACTCCAAGATAAAATCTTTGATTGAGGCGTTGGAAACATCGCCCTCTAGAGCGGTGGTGAAAAAACTCTTAATAGGGAAGATACCCCTAGAACATTCCAAATATTTATTGGAGATTGCCCGTGAGATAGTGCTAGGCGCGTAGCCAAATTCGTTGGCAATATCCACCAAGCGCATGGGTTTGATCTCCTTACCCTTAAAAAAATCATATTGGTATTCCACCAACATTAGTCCGATTTTTTGGATGGTCTGGTGGCGCATTTGCAAGGCATCGACTAAATCCCGTGCCTCTTTGAGCTTTTCTTTTAAGTAGGCGTTGTTTTGCTTGATTTTAATCTCTTCAATGATCACTTTGGGATAATACCCTTCGTTGAGTTGCACAAAGATATTTCCATCTTCTTCGAGCACCAAGAGATCGGGAATAATGGGGGGAATTTTGTCTGCAAAATCAAGCGCAGGTGGGTTTTTAAACGAAGTGATGGTTTGCATCGCCTTAGCATAGCTGGGCAGGTGGCTAAATTCTTTATGGCATTCAAGATTTTGGATAATTTGGGCGCATAAATCGTAGGTGGGCGCGTCCAGTTCGTCATGGTGGTTGAGTTGGAATAAAAAACTTTCTTGTAGCGTGCATGCCCCAATGCCCGGAGGATCAAGATAGGCAAAGCGTTGCCGCACCTTTTCATACTCTTGGGGGCTCACCCCCAAACTCTCTGCTTGCCCAGCTAAATCGCTCTCAAAATACCCCTCGCTACTCAAGTTATCTAAAATATCATGGGCAATTTGGACTGATAGGGGCGTGGGGAAAAGCGGGGGGATGATCTGTTCATGCAAACTCTCATACAAGCTTTTTTTATACACGCTCAAGGCTTCGATCTTGTCGCTCATCGTATTTTTTAGGCGGGTATCTCTGTGGTGGCTTAAATTTTGGCTCAAACCACTCTGCACGCTCAAATAGGGGTTATCTTGGGCATAAGTCTGTAAGGTGTCTTCAATCTCTAAGGGGTCGCTTTGCAAAATGGGCAACCAGCTTTTTAGCGTGGCGCAAAGCTTGTTTTTAGTGGCTAATTGTGGGCGTAAAATTGCCATGTTAGACCTTAAAATGCTCGCCTAAGTAATATTTACGCACTAGGGCATTTTCGTAAATCTGCTCGCTGGTGCCACTAGCTAGCAAAGTCCCGCTTTTGATCACATAGGCTCTATGGCACACGCTTAAAGTTTCACGCACATTGTGATCAGTGATGAGCACCCCGATATTCATTTCAACCAAGCGTTCAATGATCTTTTGGATATCTAAAACCGCAATCGGATCGACCCCAGCAAAGGGCTCATCAAGCAAAATAAATTTAGGATTTTTGATGAGCGCGCGCGCAATCTCCACACGTCGGCGCTCCCCCCCGCTTAAAGACATGCCCTTGCGATCCTTGATGGTTTGGATATTAAAGGCATCTAACATTTCTTCGATTCTATTTATGGCTTCCTTGTTGCTCTTAAAAGTTGTCTGGGCAGCCAACATCAAATTGTCCAGTACACTCAAATCCTTAAAAATGCTCGATTCTTGGGGCAAATAGCCAATTCCCATGTTGGATCGCTTGTGCAAGGGGTAGCTAGAGAGTTCAATATCATTAAGATACACACTCCCCCCGCTGGGCTGTAATAACCCACAGATCATATAAAAGGTCGTGGTTTTACCCGCCCCATTGGGCCCTAGCAAGCCCACCACTTGCGCACTATGCACTTCTAAGGAGACATCATGCACGATCTTAGTTTTTTTGATCTGCTTGCTTAAATTATTGGCAATGAGCTTATCCATCTACAATCTCATATAAGCGGTCTTGATCTAGGCGGGTTAAACCCACCACGCACACTTTAAAGCCCGCTTGAATCAACATCTCCTTAAGACCACCGCCCCACTCAACAAAATGCACGCCCTCTAGCTCTAAATGCTCCAAAACGCCTAGAGCCACTAACTCGGGTAGGGATTTTAAATAAAAATCGTAGTGATAAATATTAAACTTAGGGGCTTGGTAGGTGTGCAGTAGGCTAAAGGTAGGCGAAGTGGCATGCGGGGCATTCAGAGCGGCACAAAAGCGTTGCACTAGGGTTGTCTTGCCACTAGCTAGATCGCCTTGTAACAAAAACACAAGGGGCAAGGGGTGGCTGGCGATTTTTGCATGGAGGCTCTCTAGCACGGGGCCTAGATTCTCTAAACTGGCTTGCAGACGCACTAACAACCCTCCAATTCTTCTATACCCGTAATATTCAAATGCTGAGTCATCGCTTTCATCAAGGGCTGGTGATTTGCCATAAACTCCTGACAATTATTGTGCTTTTGGAGCACATCGGCTTTCATGGGCTTGATGCTCACATCTTTGCCATAGAGGGCTTGCACTTGTGGCACAATGAGGCTTTTATAGTATTTGCCTAAAATTGCCTTATCCTGCTGGTTGGCACGCGATTCCCACATCAAAACCTGATCTTTGAAGGAGACAAAACGGATACAATGCTCAAAAGTCTCGCCCAACTTAGGGTTTGAGAGGCGTAAGTTGGCAATGAGTTTTGCAAAGAGCGCGCTAGCATCTGGGCTGGGCGTGGGCTTAGTGGTTGGGGCTATTGGCTTAGAAGTTTGGGGTTGGGGCGTGTTGGGGGTGCTTGCTGGAGTTTGAGTCATTGGGACTTGGAGGGTGTTAGCATGCTCTTGGATGTAAGCTTGCATTTTAAGTGCACTTAAAGTGAGCACAAAACTCCCATCAGTCCCAAGTGCCACAAGCTGTTTGGCTTGGGCAAGCGTACTTAAAAACTTTTCTAATAAAGTGGTTGGGAAGCGTTGATCTAACAAACACGCTTTTAAAAAAAGCCCCATCTCCTCTAAGACCATGCTAATTTCATGTTCTTCTAACAAGCCCAACAAGGTTTGCAATCTTGCGCCTTGCTTGTCAGAGAGGGCGTTAAAAAAATCCTCTAAAATCTGCGCATCCACCATGCCCAACATTTGGGCAATACTAGCCGTTTTTAAATGCCCTGCGCTGTAATTGATGGCCTGATCTAACAGGGTGAGCGTGTCGCGTAAGCTCCCCCCCCCACTCCTAGCGATCATCTCTAGCGCGCCCTCCTCATAGGGGATATTTTCTTGTTTAGTAATGGATTGCAGGTGTTGGGTGATGAGTTTGGGGGGGATTTTTTTAAATCTAAAGTGCTGGGTGCGGCTTAAAATGGTCGCTGGGAGCTTGAGCACATCGGTGGTGGCCAAGATGAATTTTACATGCGCAGGGGGTTCTTCAAGAGTCTTTAACAACGCATTAAAGGCTTCTTTAGTTAGCATATGGACTTCATCTAAGATAAAAATCTTAAAACGCCCCAAAACGGGCTGGTATTTGGTCTGCTCAATGATATTGCGCACATCTTCAATCCGCCGATTAGACGCGCCATCAATTTCAATGATGTCCATGTGGTGATCGCCTAGAGCCTCTAGGCAATTAGGGCAGATATCACAGGGCGTGCTGGCAGGTCCCCTCTCACATTGCAAAGCGCGCGCAAAGATTCGTGCCGAGCTGGTCTTGCCACTCCCACGCAACCCGCTAAACAAATAGGCGTGTGCCAAACGGGCACGATCCAGTGCGAGGGCCAAAGTGGTGGAGACAGATTCTTGCCCGACGAGTTCTTTAAAATGTTTGGGGCGGTATTTAAGTGCTAGAATCAAGAATCGTCCTTTCCGTCATGTTTGTATTATAGCTTAATTTCAGAGCACTCTAACTTATGGTAGAATAGCGAGCTTTTTGATTAAATCATAGGAGAATTTCATGTTACAGATATTGCGTTTGTGGCTTGTTGTTTTGATTAGTGCAGGGTGGATACAGCTTGCCTCTGGTGCTAGTTGGCCACCCATTAAGGGCAAGGCTCTAGCTCTCTCAAGTAATCCCCTAGCCGATCAAATCGGGCAAAAGGTCTTGGATGAGGGGGGGAATGCCATTGATGCAGCAGTGGCAATTGGTTATGCCCTAGCGGTGGTGCATCCAGCCGCAGGCAATATTGGCGGGGGGGGCTTTGCGGTGATCCATTTGGCTAATGGGGATAATCTCACCCTTGATTTTAGGGAGAAAGCCCCCTTAAGAGCCACCAAAAACATGTATTTGGATCGCGATGGCAAAGTGATCCCCAATTTGAGCACCGATGGTTATTTGGCTGCTGGGGTTCCAGGCACCGTAGCGGGCCTTAGCGAGATGTTAGACAAATACGGGACTAAAAAATTAGCAACCTTGATTCAACCTGCCATTGATTTGGCTGAAAAAGGCTTTAAGCTCAGTGCTAGGCAAGGGGAAACCATGTTGGCAGCCAAGGAGCGTTTTGCCAAATACGCCAGTAGCCGTAAGTATTTTTTGAAAAAAGGTATGGTGTCTTACCGGGAAGGGGATTTATTCGTGCAGAGCGACTTGGCCAAGACTCTCACCCTCATTAAAGAGCAAGGTCCCAGTGCTTTTTACAAAGGCAAAATCGCCGAATTGATCGCAGAGGATATGCGCCGCAATGGGGGGATTATCACTAAGGAGGATTTGGCACAATATAATGTTGTGTGGCGCAAACCCGTTGTGGGCACTTATCGGGGCTATAAAATTGTCTCCATGGGGCCACCAAGCTCAGGAGGCACCCATATCATTGAGATTTTAAATACGATGGAGAATGCAGACATTGGTAGCTTGGGCTTTGGTTCTAGCCAAACGATGCACATCATGGCAGAGGCTATGCGCCAAGCTTATGCCGATCGCTCTCTTTACATGGGCGATCCCGACTTTATCACCATTCCTGTTGAAAAACTCACCAGCAAACCTTATGCTAAAAAGGTCTATGAAAATATCCAGCCTAACTTAGCAACCGATAGCACCAAAATCAACCCCGGGTTAGGGCAATTACACGAAGGCAAAAATACAACGCATTATTCTGTCGCGGACAAATGGGGGAATGCGGTGAGCATCACTTATACCATCAATGCTTCTTATGGGAGTGCTGCAGCTATTGAGGGTGCGGGCTTTTTGCTCAATAATGAAATGGATGATTTTTCAATCAAGGCGGGTTCGCCCAATATATACGGGCTTGTGGGGGGCGATGCTAATTCCATTGAGCCTAAAAAACGCCCCTTAAGCTCCATGTCGCCAACTATTGTACTTAAAAATAACAAGGTTTTCATGGTTGTGGGTAGCCCGGGCGGGGCGCGCATCATCACCACGGTTTTACAAGTGATTAGCAATGTGATCGATCATGGCATGAACATTGCAGAAGCCATCACCGCACCGCGTTTCCACATGCAGTGGTTGCCCGATGAAATCCGCACCGAAAAATTTGGTGTGGTTAAAGATGTGGAGGAAAATCTTAAAAGAATGGGCTATAAGCTTGTGGTCAAGCCTAGAATGGGGGATGTGAATGCCATTGTGATCGATGCCAAATCGCATATGATGTATGGGGCGCATGACCCACGCGAAGAGTATTGATGCAATTAGGTTCTAAAATCCAGCATCTGGAGGGCATGGCTTGCAGTTTAGAAATTTTTGAAAGCCCCGCATTGGGGCTTGTGGCTAAGGTTTTAGGCACACAGGAAGAGGTGTTTTTGCAAAAATACCCCTTTTTGCAGAGCGAATTTTTAGCCCATGTGGGGGGGGGTGTCCTGCCCGAGATTCAACATGCCCTCGTGGTGGGGGGTTTTGATTTGGAAGTGGGGTATGCCCTCTTGAATCAAGCTAAAAGCGTGGCTTTTGTACAAGAAGATCAGGTGATTTTGCAGGCCCTCAAGCCCTTTTTGCCCCATTTTGAGGAAGTGAGCACCCATGCTAATTTCAAACAGCATGCCAAGATGATCGATTTGGAGATTCAAAAATACGATCTCATCATCGACCTGCACACACCTAACGCCCACCAAATCGATGGCTTGCAACGCATGTTAAGCCCTCAAGGTGTCTTGTTGTTGCACGCCCCCCACCCCCTATTAGACCCTCTAGGCTTTAAAAGCACCCTAGAGCACCTGCATTGCTATTTTTCTGTGCTCATGCCTTGCACAAACCCCTATGATGTGCGCCCCTTGTGCTATCTCTTTGCCTCCAAACACTACCACCCTGAAGCAGACATGTGCTTGCAAAAGATTACCATGTTAGAGGGGCTTAAACATTATAACGATCAAGTGCATACCAGTGCCTTTTGCCAGCCCAACTGGCTCAAGAGTGCGTATTTAGGGTTGTTGAAAAATTGAGCTTGACTTGCGCTTTTGTGCTCACTGGAGGGATTGGCACGGGCAAGAGCACGGTGGCTAATCTTTTGCGCCTGCATGGCTATTGCGTGCTTGATGCTGATAAAATCGCACACCAACTCCTAGACAAACACGCCTTAGAGATTCAAGCCCTATTTGCAGAGGATATTTTAAATGCGGGTAGGGTTAATCGCCCAAAACTAGGAGAGATTGTTTTTGCAGATGCAACCAAACGCCACCAACTAGAGGGCTTTATCCACCCAAAAGTCCGTCAAGAACTTTTAGAGCAAGCTCAAAGTTTGGAAGGCCACCACCAACCCTATTTTTTAGACATCCCGCTTTACTACGAAGTGGAGGGGGTTAAAAGTTATGGGATCACCCAAGTGGTGCTGGTCTATGCGCCTAGAGAAGTGCAAATCAAAAGGGTCGCCCAAAGAGATGGCTTGGGTGCTAATCAAATCGCCCAAAGACTCAACGCCCAAATGGATATTGAGATCAAAAAATCTTTAAGCCCCCTTGTGTTAGATAATTCTAAGGATTTAAAACACCTGCAACAAGAGATCGATCGGCTGGTTTTAGACCTGCCTAAGATGTGCCAACCATGAGGACAAAAACGATTATCTGTAGCCTAGCTTTGTTGCTGTGTGCCTGTGCGCCCAAGCATTCTAGCTTGGCTAGTCAGGTTACCTTTGATATTGGTTATCAAGGTGGGGCAGTCAAAACTTATTGGCGCAAACTGGGCGATAAGCCCTCACAAGAATTTGTTTTGGGGGGCAATAATGGGTTTTTCTTGTTATGGCGGGATACCTACAAACAAGCCAAAATCGCTACACGGATCCTAGAGCCCGGGATTTATTACTTGGCTAGCTTTGAGGTGCAGGTGGGCAATCGCTTGCTCAAAAGCCAAACCACCTTGCCTAGATGGCGCACGGGCTGGGATTTTGCCAAAAATGAGCCTCTATTTTTAGCCTTTGAGCTTAAGCCCAACACTCCCTTAAAACTCCCCCCTGTTGAACTTTCTATCCAGCACATTTTAAGGGATAAAAAACACGGGATGGAGGAAAGTTATAAAGTCAATTTCATTTTAGATGATCCTTTAGGAGTTTGGAAGCGTGGAGTCTATACCCACTCATTTTAAAAGAGAAGTTTGCTATAATCCCCCATTTAGGAGACTTGCATGGAAAATTTGCTGATCTTTTTGAGTAATGTCAATGTGATCTTTTATATCTTGGGTTATTTGATCGGGGGTATTCCTTTTGGATTTGTGATGATGAAGGTGCTTTACAAAGTGGATATTACCAAAGAGGGGAGTGGGGGGATTGGGGCAACCAATGTCTGCCGTGTGGCTAAAAGCCTTGATCCCCAACGGGCTAAGAGGCTGGGGAGTATCTGTCTCTTGCTCGATCTTTTTAAGGGGATTGTGCCCGTGCTGGCTTCTAAAATGGCGGATTTGAATTTTGAAGCCCAGTGGATGGTGGCGATTTTAACCATCATTGGGCATTGCTATTCGCCCTATCTCAACTTCAAGGGTGGTAAGGGGGTGAGCACCACAATGGGGGCAGTCCTCTTGCTCATCCCTATAGAGAGTTTGATTGGACTCACACTTTGGGCGATCATTGGCAAGGGGCTTAAAATCTCCTCTTTAGCCTCGATTGCGGGCGTGGGCTTGGCCACTCTCTTGGTGTTCTTCTTGCCCTCTTGGGGCATTCCAGCCTCTGTTAATATCTTGCATGAGGTTGGCACACCTACACCGATGGTGCTTGTCTTTGTTTTCACTCTCTATAAACATTGGTCTAACCTCCTCAACTTGCTGAGTGGGCGCGAGAAAAAGATTTTGTAGGCTAGTCATGACTTTGCTGATTGAAAATTACCAACTAGATGTGCTCATCGGCACGATGGTGAGCGAACAGACCACCCCTCAGCCCATCTTGATTAATCTCCAAGTGGAATACAACTACCCCCATGATCACAAGGGTAAGGACTATTTGGACTACATGGACTTGCTGGAGGTGGTGCAAAATAAGTTTGCCACCACGCAATATCAGCTCTTAGAACAAGCCCTAGAGGAAATCACCGCATGGCTTAAAATCTGCTTCCCAGCAATCACGCATATTGATATGGAGATTAGAAAACCCCAAGCTTGCCAAAAAGCCCTAGTGGGGGCTAGATTAGCCAAAACTTTTGAGGCGTAGCGGTGTGGCAAAACGGTTGGTGGCTCTACTCTGTTTGATCCTTTTAAACGCATGCCAACAACCCCCCAGCCCCAAAAAGCCCGCCCAATTTGAGTTTAACAACACTGAAATTTTCAAACGCCAAGAGTTGCAACAACGCCAAAGCAACCAGCCTAGCGATTTGTTCAAAACTGATGCGAGCATCAATGTTTCTACCAACCAAGCCCACATACGCACGCTTTCTAGCGACTTGGCTAGAATTAGCATCGACGGGGCGTATCAGTAATGCAATATTCTTGTTGTTAGCGCGCTGTGATAGTCTTTGTGAAAAGATTTTAACGATAACCTCTCTCAAATATCAAAGGCCTCTTTTAACACCCGATCAAAAGAACTAAATACATTGCCTAGATCGATAGGATAACTCTCCTTACCAATGTGAATCGTTTTATTTTGGCTATCTGCACAAACGCGTTTGTTATGGATTTTAAAGTGGGTGCTTTTGGGGTAGTTTTTCTCTTTATTGTCATTAATGTATGGACTGAGCCCAGCAATATTTTTTTCTTGGCAATAGAGATAAAAGCCAAAGCCTAGTAAATCAAGAGCCGTGCTGTAAAAAAGCTTTGTCCCATTGCAAAGAAATACCCTTATCATCACGCTATCATGCCATTCAAAAGCGATTCTACGGCTTCTTGGGGCAATGTCTTTTTTGGCATTCACAAATTCAAATAACCCTTTTTGTTTGATCAAAAGCTGATCCCACCACCCCCTCTGTAAAAATGCGTTGCTGTTGGTGTAGTCCTTCCAAAAATTACGCATTTTCTTTTCTAAGTCCCCCGCTCCGCTCAATTTATCCAAGAATGTTTTAAAGTAGGGGAGTCCCGTATTGAAACTTCCCTCTAAAAGATCATGGATTGCCTCGCGATCTAAAAAGTGCTGGGTGGGGTTGTTGCCATAAAAGTAGTTGGTGTAATAAAAGCTATAATTCCCCACACATAAAAACGCCCTTTGGAATAGGGCGAAGTGTTGGTCTAAAAAATCCTCATTATAAATTTGCATGGTGAGCGTGGCGTATTGTTGGAACTTCTCTAGGTTGGGAGAGTTGTAGTTAGAGTTTTTGTTAAATGTGGCTTTTTCATCAAAATGCGCATCGCTAAAGTTAAGCAAAAAATCCACCCAACCACGCAAAAATTCATGATCGCTGGTTGCATTGAGGATTGCCTCCCACCCTTGCTTAGTTTGGCGATCTTGTAAGATCAGGCGGGCTTTGCGCACTTCAAGGGCGTAAATGCCAGAGTGGAAGTTATGGGTGGGGTTTTGGTCTAAAAAGTGGTAAATATCCTGCGCCCCGGGGGCGATAAAACTGAACAATTGCCCAAAACTCTTAAGATTTGTAGGGTCGCCCAAGCGGTGATTTTCAATGAAATGCTTGCACACCCGCCAATAATCTTGGAAGGCTTTTTGACTAGGCTTTGGGCAGTGCTTGGCTAAAGCCAACAAAGCAAAGAAGTAAGCGATCTTTTTATATTCTAAAATCCCATACTCCACCCTGCCTTCTTCTGTCCTTAAATGGAAAAACGCGGCGTTGATATTGAAAAAACCCTGGGCATGATGGGTTACTAGCAAATCCATCGCGTGATCTAAAGTTTGGATGTGTTGCAACTCTTGCAAGGGCGCGTAAAACGCATTGATGGGCTTATTGGGGTTGATAGCTTCGCTGATGTCTTCTCTAGTGCTGCTCTCCAAACTGAAAAAGACATTGGCGTAATGCAAAAAACACAAGCCCCGATTGTCTAAATTATTAGGCTCCCCCTCAAAAAAATAATCGCTCCATTTATTATCTATACTTTCTAGTAGGCTAGCTGGTATATTTTGCTTGGCTTCCATAAAGGCTTTTAGGTTTTCGTAGGCACTAAGTTGTCTGCCTCTGGCGTTCATCTTAATGTACAGTTCTTCGCCCAATTTAAAGTCTTCCATGTCAAAGACAGTAAAGGTGATGCACTCCAAGTGTTCTAGGGTGATGTTGGGGCACTCTTTATATTGTGCATGGATTAAATCTAGCATGCGCAACATGGCCTTAACGGTGGGGTCGTTGTCTGAATCGTCTTTCCCTACAATAATTCCTCCCATATTTTTAATGGTTTGGCTGGGAGTTTGGTCATCAAGCTTGAAATCTTTCTTGATGAGGTTTTGGCAAAAATCCTTAGAGCCAAGACGGGTAGCGTAAGTGAATTTGGCAAGCAAGGCGCGCACCCCATTTAGTTGATTGGCTCTCTTGTAGCAATAAAAATACAAGAGCCAAAGCGTGGTTAGGCGTTGTTGCCCATCAATGGGGATAAAACAAGTCTGTTCTTTATAGCCATAAATAAAATCTAGGTGCAAGTCTTGCCCTGTTTGCAAGGTGTTAAAGAGAACTTCTAAAAAGGCGTTGGCGGTGCTCTCTTGACTCTTGCGCCCTTGTGCGTAGTCTCTTTGCAACATGGGAACTTTGACTGCCTTGTAAGTTTGTAAAAATGTTGTAAGAGAAAAGACTTGCATTAGACCTCCAAATACTTGTGAAGATATTTTTTAATTTCTTCCAAGTAGTCTTTTTGATCGGCTCTAGTGAAGACATTGGGGTTGTCTTTTTCCTTAGAAAACTCTTTGTTAAAGACCCTTTGGGTAGTGATGGGGATTAATCTATCTTGTTTCTGCAGTTCTCGGATTTCTGCGCGCTTGTGGCTGAAAATTAAATTGCCTATTTGGCTATTGGCGCGTCTGTCTAGCAGAGTGAGGTTAGAAATGCGGTGTAAATTCTCATCATCTTCAAAATTTTGATCAATGCGCTTAAACAAGACCTCTAAATCTAAATTTTTTAAAGAAGTGTTTTTAAGTTGCTCTAAAGTCCCTTGGATTTCTTTTTTGAGCTCTGAATCATCCTCTATATGTTCTTTCACCTCTTCAAGCCATGCAACCACCTCATCTTTTTGCTCTTGAGCAATGTTCTTAGCAATGCTTTGGGAGTTTTGTGCGTAAATGTGTTCTAAACTCCATCTCTCCAAAACAAAGCGGTTAAATCTAAAACACTCCGCCATTTGCTGATCAATGAGGTATGCTAAATTAAAGAGTACAAGCAGAGTTTGCAATTTCCTCTTATCGCTAGAATATTGCAGATCTTCTATCTCCCTCATCTCGCCTTTCTTTTTTTGCAAACATGCACGGGCTCTCTTTTTCGCTTCTGCAAATAAAAATGCAGCAAACCTATCGTTATAGCTATCTTCTAGCCATGTTTTGTAGATTGCGTAAATATCTGCTCCCTCCAATGTCAAAAACCCTAGATGATGGAAAATCTCCCGGTCTGGTTTGTTTTTAGACGCAAAGCCAGAAAGAGTGGCTATAGCATCTTTGAGCCTATCCCACTCCTCTTCTATGCCCTCTTGACCTTTTTCTTGGTAAATATGGTAAAAATGTTCCAACAAATAGCGATCCTTGCCCGTTGGTTCAACAATGGCTTTTAAATAAATTTCTATTCTCTGGATGTCATCGCGCAAAAACCCATCTTTTAAGATGTCTTTTTCATGGACAGGGCTCAAAACACAGTAGATGAAATCCTGCTCGGCGCGGGTTGTCTTTTCGCAATATTCTTAAGGCTTATCACCCCTCCCATAACAGCCACCACACCGGCACCCACAAAAGTCCCCACCAAAGGCACCATAGAACCCCAAAAACCCCAGACAGCCAACCTAACTAAGGGCTTAGGGACTTTAGGATATTCTGCCTTTGTTTTGGGATTTTTAGCTTGTATTCGAATTTTTTAAACCCATGCACCTAAACCTTTGAGTTCCAATAAGTCGGCCAGCTACATTTTACCCACCACTAGCAGTCCATGCCCAAAACCTTTCCAATATCGCTAGGTTTTCTAATGCGGACTCCATCTTATTTGTTTCTTGTCATCGATTTAGGCGCAAGCTGGCTTTAAGATAGTTGCGAGACTTTTTAATCCCTTCATTCTTGGTTTTGCAATGCCGTTTTTTGCTAAGTTGTCTGCAGTGTCTTTGTTGCCATCTTATCAGCCTATTTAAGGGCTTGGGTGCTTGGACTCGTAAGCCATTAGATAGACTAGCAAAGGCTTTAATGCCCGTATCCACACCTAAAGTGCAATGACTCTTTATGGGCTTGTGGTGCGCTTTAAACTCCTCCTGCGTGGTGTCTATTTGGATCGAAACGAAAAAATTATCTCCCTTTTGCGTGATGGTTGCACCATTGATCTTGCCTTGAAATCCTAGTTTTTTAGTCATCTTGATTTTAGGCAAGTTGGGGGCTTTGAGATAGTCTTTGGTATCGCCTTGAATCGCCTTAATAGCATCGCCCACAATATAAAAGCTCCCTTGATATTCTCTTTTGCGTTTAAATCGGGGGTAGCTCACCTTGCCAAGTTTTAAATCTCTAAAGAATTTTTGAAACGCTAGGTTTAAGTGCTTAAAAGGCTGGACTGGCGTATTTGGTAACCTCATAAACAAAGGGAAACTTCTCTTTTTTAAGGGCAGACCCTAGCGCGCTCAACGCGCTGTTAAAAGAAAAGTTGGAGGGCTAGTCGCTCCCCCCTCTCGCGCACACTCTAAGAGATCAAAACTTGAAAAGGGGGTGGGGCTTAAATCTTGCGCCCTTATTGTCAATCCCTTGCTCTTTGTTGTTCTAAAAGATGCCTGTAATGCGCATAATGTTTCTCATCTTTGAGGGCTTTATAGGCATTGGCTAGGTTTTCTAATAAAATGGCTGTGTAGCTTGCCTGTTTTTTAATCGCTAGGCTTTGTTGATAAAATTTAATGGCTTCTTGGTAGTGTTTCTCTTTATAAGCACATTGCCCCGCCATGTAAGAACTAAAGGCAGGGCGGTATTTGATTTGGGCAAGCCAAATAAAACGCTCTAGGGCTTTTTTGTATTCTTGCTCTGTAAAAAGCCCCATGGCATCATGAAAGGCTTGTTGCCGGTGGTTGTAATCTTTGCTAAAGGACACAGCTTTTTCTTGGTGTGGCTTAAGACTTGGGGAAAAAAGACCTGCTAGCAGAACACACCCAAAAAGAATAACAACAATCACTGATGTGATACGGTAGTGCCGCAATGAGAAACGCAGAAGCCAAAAGAGGCCATAGAATAAACCCAATACAAGAAAGATAAGACCTGCAAGCTCATTTCCAGATTGCGTCTCTTCCTTAACATTTCCATCCACCACATAGCCATACATATCAAGTTGGCAAACCCGATTGCCCCGCCTCACAAATACGGCATCGCTTGTGTAGCGCACCAACTCCCCAGATTTACTAAAAAGCTCCTCGCCATTTTCATCGTAGGCACACACCTTACCTCCCCTTTGCACGACATTATTAATCGCCATTTATAACTCTTTGGGGGTTTGTTGCAGAATCTCCTACTGATATAATTTTGCAATGCCGCTTTGTCTAGCACGCTATCAAAGGCTTGAAAGTTGGTTTGCTCACTCATGTGCGCCTTAATCGCCTCGTGATAGAGAGTCAAAGCGTTTAAGAAGTCTTTAAAATCGGGGCTGTTTTGGGACAATTCGCCCAACATGGCGTGATCTAAATTTTCTTTAAATTTGGCGTTTAACAACACTTGGCTTTTTTGCATGTCTTGCACATTGAGCAAGACAACCCCAATGCCAAAGCTGGTGTGCAAGCGTTTGAGCAAGTCCATTAAATTATTGTCTGCTGTGTTGATTTTCTCCACCACCAAGTAACCCTCGTGCGCCCAAGAGCTGTTGCTAATGGCTTGGAAGTAATATTCTCTGCAATGGCTTAAATCCATCTCCTTTTTGAGCTCAAAAGAAAAGAGTTTCAAGGGCAAATTGCCAAAGTTTTCTACAAATTGGCGCAAGGTGGGCTCAAAGTTTTGGTAGGTAAAGCTTGCCCCCACCATGTCCGGATAAAGCCAAGAGTTTTTACCCTTTGTGCCCTTTAAGGCTTTTTCGTGGTAAATGGTCTTGGTGTGTGCGCCCCATTTGGTGTAAGCAAAGTGGGCTAGTAAAGGGTGTAATAGGCGTTCGTGGTGGGTTTCTATCCTGCCATAAGCCGGGGTTGAGCTCTTTGCATTGAGCGCATATTCTTTTAAGGCAATAGTGATAGGGCGTTGTGAAACCTGCACAAAGGGCAGGGTTTCTTTGTTCTTTAAAGCCAACCACACGGGGTAATAAGTCCCATCTTCTGCTGTGCTAAACATCTGGCTAATCTTGCCTGCGCTGTAAAGTTCCTGTGCCCTGCTATAAAGCGCATGGATGGACACGGGGGCTTTTGCCTCTTTGAGCACGGCTAGGACAATGTCTAGGTAGTCTTTTTTCATCTCTTAGCCCCCGTTGTTCATTTGCTTAAAAGCGTGCAGGCTTGCTCATAGCCTAGATCGCAGGCTTTTTTGTAGTATGTTTGGGCTTTTTGTGCATCTTTAGGCACACCCAAGCCCTTAGCATAGAGCGCGCCTAGCCCGGCATAGCCAGCATCCCCTGCTTTTTTATAAAGTTCTAAGGCTTTGGCGAAGTTTTGGCGGAAGGCGTGCCCGCCCTCATAGAGTGAGCCCAAACCAGCGTAGCCTCTTGTATCGCCCGCGTTGATGGCACGCCTGTAGTATGTAATCGCACCCAAGTAGTCGCGCACCATCCCTAAACCTTGCTGAGAGGCAAGAGCCAAAGAATAATACCCTGCCTCTCCAGCCTTTCTGTAATACTTGATGGCTTTGCTATAATCTTGTTTCACCCCATAGCCATTTTTGTATAACTGCCCCATGCCCACATAACCTGCAATGTCTCCTAACTTGGCAGCTTGTTGGTAAAACTCCATAGCCTTTGCATAGTCTTGTTTGACCCCCCGCCCATTTTGATAGAAGTTAGCTAGACGCGCATAAGCCAAGGCACTCCCCTTTCGGATAGCTTTTTGGTAGTATTGAATGGCTTTAGCATCATCTTGTTTGACCCCATGCCCCATCTCATACATTTGTCCGATATAAAACCAACCATCACCCTTCCCCAAAGAGGCCGCTTTTTGGTAATACTCGATCGCTTTTGTTGGGCTTTTAGGCACGCCTTTGCCCTCAAGGTATAAGGAGGCCATGCTATAGTAGCCCAAAGCATTGCCCGTTTGCATGCCTTTTTTATAGTAGTTGATCGCCTCTTGGTAGTCTTGGGCTACCCCCTTGCCATCTTTATACATGTTGCCCAGCTCCACATAACCCCAAGAACTGCCCTTATCTGTAGCCTTTTGAAAGTATTCTAGGGCTTGTTGGGCACCTTTTTCCCCCTGCACCCCTATATACAACAACCCGATATGGACATAACCATCCGGATCGCCTGCATTAGCAACCTCTTGGTAAAGCTTAAGGGCGTTGTCATAATCTTGCCCATCTTGGTATTTCTTAGCCTCGGCGTTTAAGAGTCTAATGAGGTCTTTTTTGGACTCTTGATCCCCCGCTTTAGCCCCCTCTTTGTAATAGAATTGGGCTTGGCTAATATTTTGATCAACCCCATAGCCCCCCTTTTCAAAAATAGAGCCTAACATGCGGTTTGCTTCTCGGGCTACCTCTTTGTTATCGCTTGTGCTTACTTGCTTCAAATACTCCATCGCCTTGGCATAGTCTTTTTTCACCCCCAAGCCCTCAAAATACAAATGTCCTATTTGCACATATGCCCCCAATGCCATATTCCCCTCGTTGTCTGTCTTGCCTTTTTGATAATACTCCATCGCCTTGGCATAGTCTTTTTTCACCCCCAAGCCATATTCATACATAACTCCCAATTCCACAAGTCCTGCAACATTCCCTTTTAGCGAGGCTTTTTCAAAGTATTTAAACGCCTTGTGGTAGTCTTTGGCAACCCCCAATCCACTGCTATACATAGTCCCCAATTGAATCATCGCAGCATCATCGCCCTTTTCAGCGGCCTTTTGGTAGGCTTCTAGGGCTTTTTTGTATTGTTTGGCTTGTTGATACAAGTTTCCCAAATCTGTATAAGCGGTGTAAATCCCCGCTTGCACAGCCACTTTAAAACATGCGATGGCATCTTTTTCTGTCAATCCGGCAGCACCTACAACGGATTGGTAACCGCTCATTGCCCCATGCATCACATTGTAGTTAAAAGGAAATTGGCATTCTTGCGGATCAAACTGCTTTGCCCCCAAAATGCCCGCTCCCAACCCCAAAACACAAGCCGCAAACTTCATTTTTGTTTTCATCTATTCTCCTTTAGCTTATTGACCGATGACATCCAAGACTTGGCAAGCCTGTTTGACATTGCCTTTGCATGCAATGTTTAAATGTTCCCGGGCTTTGTCGCCATTTTCGGGCACACCGATCCCATTGATGTACATGATCGCTAAAGTCAAATGGGCGGGCATGTTTTGCCCTTGAACGGCTAAATTCGCGTATTCTAAGGCTTTTTTAGTGTCTTGCTTTGTGCCTGCACCAAAGACATACATATGGGCTAATCTAGCGTATGCGCTAACAACTTTTTTGCTAGCGGCTTGGGTGTAGTAGTCAAAGGCTTTGGCATCATCTTGTGCCACGCCCTGAGCATTAAAGTACATATCTCCTAGTGCTACCAGCGCATCAGCATTACCCCCCTTGATGGCTTCTTGCAAGTCTGTTAGGGCTTCGTCATAGCTATAGTCTTCATAGCCTACTTGGTTTGGATTTGCTAGGTATGATGTGGCGCGTTTGTAGGCTAATTGCGTTTGTATAGACTGCCATTGTGTTTGTAAAGACTGCCCTGTCTGTCGTTGTTTAGCCCCCTCAGCCCCCCTAGCCTGCTGCCACTCTTGGCGTTTTTTTTTGCAAAATTTGATTGGGTGTTTCTTGGGGTTGTGAATTCCCCAACAACCCCCCCAAGCACCCACTTAACATAGGGGCTAATAAACACCCACCCAGCACAATAGGACATGATTTAAAGATTTTCATAAGAGTCCCCCAAGAATGAGGGCTAAAAAAGCAAGAGAATTAGAGAGAGTTACCCCCCCCCCCCCCCGCACAAAACTAGCGAAGTTGGACATGGCGATCCTTTTTCATAGAAATAGAGGGGGGGATTCTAGGGAAATAAAAATAAAGAACAACTTAAGGAGCGCGTAACTAGCCGTTCTCACAAACTTATAAAACCACATAAAATCCTATAAACTTAAAAAAATTATAGAGAATAGGCAGTTGGTTTCTGTTGTATTCCTGTTTCACCATTCTGGTTGCTAGGCGATTTGTTGCCAAATCGCTTAACAGAGCCGGGGACCCCGCGTGCGGGGCTGTGTCCGCAGACGTAAATTCGGTAGAATCTCTACCTGCTAAGTGCTGGACTAGATTAACACTAGCGTTAAAATCTCTATCCAAGACAACACCGCACGCCTCGCACTGATACACCCGCTCGCTCAATTTCAAAGTGGTTTTAATATTGCCACAACTAGAACAAGTCTTAAGGCTAGGTTTAAATGCGTGAAGGTCCGAGCACAGGCAAAAGTCTTTTTAAAGTGAGTCTTAGCCTTATGTTTGGGGTTAGTTCAATCTTGTGGGGCAAAAGCGAGCTTTTGACATTCTACTATTTCTCTACCACCGCTTGCATCTGCTCTAAAAGTTGTCTGTTTTTCTTAGAGCGTGCTCCATAAAGTCTAGCGGAGAATACGGCAATAATCTCTAACACATCTTTGTCTAACTCCTCCTCAAAACAAGGCATAGCCGTAGTTTCTTTAGTAAAACGGACATTCTCATCACCCTGATTGATGGTAACCACCTCCACCTCTTTAGCCTCACAGATAGCAAACACCAACTCCGCACCAAAGCGGTCTTTATGGGTGAGCACTAAACGCTTAACCTGACATTGTGTTTTTAGGCTATCTAGCTTGTATCTACGATCACCGCCTTTTGTGTAATTGTTGGGTTTTAGCAAGCCTTTTTTCTCCCAATTTCTCAAGGTTAGGTGGGGTAGGCATCTAAAAATTGTTCATATTAGCCAGAGAGAGTCAAGGGGTCTAGCACCGCTAGCCCCAGTGCATTTTAAGTCTCAATTTTAAGCAAAAACAAGCTTGCGGATTAATTCTTTATTTTTGGCGATGTGATCTTTAATTTGCTCGATTTGATCTTGAATGTGGGCGATGTCTTGCAGACTCTTTTGGGCAATCTGCTCCATTTCTTGGGATTGATCTTCTAGGGACACCACCGCTTTATTGAGCTCATCTAAGCTCACATTATTTTGATTGGCTGAATCCAACACCGCTTTAGAAGAATCCTCAATGTTTTTCACCGCCCCATTCATGGAGGAAAAAGTAACGCCGATCTCCTCTAAGCGCTGTTGCACGCCATTAGCTAAGTTGCCCACTTCATCAGCCACCACCGCAAACCCACGCCCATGTTCGCCTGCGCGTGCAGCTTCTATGGCGGCATTGAGGGCAAGCAAGTTAGTTTGGTAAGACACGCGATCGATCTTTTGTAGAGCTGTAGAGACCTCTGAAATATTGCCATCAATCGTGCCCACAATTGAGGAAAGGGTATTGGAAAGGTTTTTGAGTGTCGCCATTGAGCTTTGTAACTTCAACACCTCTTCTTTAACCGCATTGACATAATCATTATTGGCACTCGCTTTTGTGGCGATCTCTTTGAGATAGGAATTATTAGCCCCTACAATCTGGTTATAGCCCTCGTATTGCTCCAAGAGCGTGTCTTTAATCGCAAGGGTTTTATTTAAACGGTTGCTCTTGATCTGTTCGTAATAAAAAAGGGTGTTTCTGAAATTGACGAAAAATCCCTTGCTGGCCTCCTTACTAGGATTGCCCTCGAAAATACATAGAGCCGTGAGGGTTTGGTTTTGGTGCAAGTTTTGGGAAACCTCACCAAAGGTGGAAAAACCACTAATGGGGCAGTTATCAAATTCTTTGAATTGGGATAAACTCTGTTGATTATTCACACGGCGCAAGATACAATCATTGGCTAAAATGGCTAAAGCCCGTCGCCCTTGCATAAAATTTTGGAACTTGCGGTGCGTGCTTTGGACAAAATCCCCAGCCTTGACTAAGAGCAAGGTTTCCCCAAAGTAAAGATCGCAGAAAAATCGAATGCTTTTGTCCTCATTGAAACTCCCCACCGAACGGATAAAAATCTGTCCTCCTACCTCCACCGCAAAGGTGTAGTCTGCCATCATTTTGGGCAATTCGTTAGGGATGCAATTAAAATGTGTACAGATCGCATCAAGCGCGGGCACTAATTCGTTATGGATTAAAAAGGATTTGACCTGCCGTAATTCTGGGTTGCACTCCCCGATTAAAAAAGAAGTTTGGGTTTTTTCAAAATTATGTGTGGTGAAAATATCATAATAATAACCCTTAGCTAATTTACAATAGATCAAGACTGCCTCATGTGCGCTGATTTTGCCATTCAAGGCTAAATTTGCCTCTTTAAAATCTAGTTTGCCCCCGGCACTCCCCCCCACCAAGTGGCTCAAAGGAACATTGGATTTTACAAAAGCTTCTAAAAAGAAACTCTCAGATGCGCTCAAGCCCGGAAAATAGTTCAAAATAAAGGTATCAGCGGGATCAACATGCATGTGTGGGCGCACCCGTTGTTCGATCTGTTCTTTAATCTTATCCTTGCGTGTGTCAATGTCCATGCTAACTTCGCCCCTTTGCAAGTCAGAACAGAGGGTATCCACCATGAAAGTTTCAATTTGCTCGATGATGCTAGAGCCAAAGAGGTGCAAGAGGATTTGCTCAGATTGGTGCAGGTTATAAAAATCTTGGTGTGAGCCACCTAATTGCCCCGCAGTTTGGATAACAAAGCGCACCGGAACGCTAGAAAACTGATTTTCAAGTGTCTGCACCACTTGGTTAAAGGGCAAAGTAGCGGGCACAAACGCCATGAGCAAAGACACTCGATTCTGCGCCAAAAGATCTTTGATCTCCAAACGCCCTAAATCCTTGTAAGGGACAAGCCAATTAAGATTGAGAGGGGCCTTTTTGTGTGTCACCTGAGATGAGCGCCATTTGAAAAACATCGTTCCTCCTAGTTTATCGCCAAATTATAGAATGAAAACATTTATGCCAAACTTGCCATAATATGTTCTAAATGCTGGTAAAAGGCGTGGTATCTCTCTTGGGCGTGTTCGATGCTATAGGGAACAAAATGCACCTCATCGCGTGGGCGCATTTGGGCTAGGGTAACCAAGCTTTCCTTAGTGAGCGTGGCGATCTTAGGGTAACCCCCCATTGTCTGCCGATCAGCCATCAACACAATGGGTTTTCCATTGGAGGGAACTTGCACGCTCCCCATCACCAAGGGTTCGGAGATGATTTCTGCATGCCCACACCACTCTAGAGGCAATCCTTCTAGGAAGATACCCATGCGATCACCCCTGCTAAGTTGATAGGGGGTTTGGCAAAATTGGCGGATTATCTGCTTGCTAAAATAAAAATCTTGAGGCCCTAAGATCACGGGCAAAGAGGCATGGGTATGATAAAGGGGGCGGTAATGTTCGGCCAAATGACGCTTTTTATTCTCAACACGCACCCGCACGCTTAACAAGTCCCCCTTTTGCAATTTGCGCCCCAAAAATCCCCCCATTTGGGCATGCATATAGGTTGATTTGCTCCCATGCACGCTAGGCACATCTAGCACTCCTGAGAAGGCTACATAGGCACATACACCCGATTGGGGCATCCCAAAGCTCAAAATATCCCCGGGTTTGATCGCATAAGACTCCCAATTAAAAACCACACAATCATTGATCTTGGGACTAAGATTAGCCCCCCCAATGGCAATGTGCATCGGTTCTAAAAACTCCAAACATGCCCCCAAGTAGTGCATTTCTAAAAGAGCATATTCTCTAGGGTTGCCCACCAAAAAGTTAGCCACACTTGCGCCAAATTCATCCATCACCCCCGCTACAGGAATCCCAAAGCGCGCATAACCCAAACGCCCCAAATCTTGGATAGTGGTGCATAACCCCCCTTGCAAAACCCGGATACTAGACATGCAAATCCCCCCGCCCAATTTGTGTGCGTTGGGGCTCATAGCCCCCTTGTGCGATCTGGTGTTCTAATTGCTGGTATTGTTCTAAAGAAATGGGCTCATAGCGCACATAATCCCCGGCTTGGAGCAACACGGGGGGATTTTTATGCGGATCATAGAGTTTAAGCGGTGTTTTCCCAATAATCTGCCAACCCCCCGGGGATTTGAGCGGATAAATCCCGGTTTGGGCGTGCGCAATCCCCACAGACCCCGGGGCAACCTCTGCTCTAGGCTGGGCTAATCTGGGCACAGCTAAACTGGGGTCTAGCCCGCCCAAATAAGCAAACCCGGGCAAAAAGCCCAGCATATAGACCAAGTAATCCCGCCCGCTGTGCTTTTGGACAATTTGCGCTGGACTTAAATGTGTGTGCGTGCTCACAAACTCTAAATCCAAGCCCAATTCATAGCATGTGGGGATGGACACCAAAGAAACTTGTTCTTCTGGGCGACGGCGACTAGGTATGCCTAGCTCTAAATTTTGTAGCTCTTCTTCCAAGCGTGCATAAGAGCAAACAAGCGGATCGTAAATCACCAGCAGGCTAGCATAAGCCCCCACCACTTCTAGCACACCTTGAATGGCTTTTTGTTCAATGACAAGACCAGCCTGCCTGACTTGGGCATTGATTTGGGGCGTAATCTCAGAGCCAAACTCTAATAATAATGCACTTTCCCCATAAGCACGGCAAACCACACCTTCCACAACCAACTCCTAGCTAAACATTAAAACCAAGGGCTTAAACGAGAGAACACCCAAATACACGCTCAAGCCCACCACCACCCAGCCCAACACCGCTAAGAAGATAGAATGCTTGTAAGTGCCCACAATGCAGGGTTGGTAACCTGCTACCAACACCACAGCTAGCGTGATGGGCAAAACAAGTCCATTGAGGGCCCCAGCTAAAATCAGTAACGCCACGGGCTTGCCAATCACCATAAAAATTAAGGTCGAGAGGCTGATCAAAATTAAGGCACAAGCCCTTTGGTGTTTTTGCACCCAAACAAAGCTTTTTAAAAAAGACACGCTGGTATAAGAAGCACCCACAATGGAGGTCAAGCTAGCAGCCAAAAATACCAGTCCAAAAATTTTATAACCCAAACTGCCCAAAGCCACCCCAAAAGCACTCCCGGCTGGATTGGCTGGGTTGAGCATATGCCCGCTTTGCACTACGCCCAACACCGCCAAAAATAACAAGACACGCACAAGAGCAGCAACCCCGATGCTCAGATAAGCGGCGCGATCCATTTGAGTCTGGTTTTTTTCCCCCACAACGCCCAAATCAATTAAGCGGTGCGCCCCGGCAAAGACAATATACCCCCCCACACTCCCCCCAATGAGCGTGATGGTGGCGGTCATTGAAAAATGGCTAGGGAAGAGGGTTTCTTTGGCTACTTGGGCGATGGGTGGGTGGGTGAAAAACGCAACAAAGGCGATCAAGATGATCATCAACACGCCTAAAATCTGTGCCACGCGATCCATCAAATGCCCCGCACTCTTGGATAAAAAAATCAGGATCGCTAGTAAGGCACTGAGCAACCCACCGCTTTTTAAGTCCAGCCCCACTAATGCTTGTAACCCCAAAGCTGCTCCGCCCACATTCCCAATATTAAAAGCCAAAGCCCCCAGTGTGATAAGAAAGGTTAAAAAATGCCCCAAACCGGGTAGTAAGGTGTTGGCAACATCCTGCCCTCTTTGTTGGGAAATGCCCAACACACGCCAAACATTGATTTGGGCGATCAAAGAGGCGATGATGGAAACTACAATCACGGCTACAAAAGAGCTTTTTAATTCTTGAGTGAATTGCGCGCTTTGGGTCAAAAAGCCCGGACCAATGGCAGCAGTGGCGCTAAAAAAAGCCACACCCCATAAGAACGACCGCGTTTTAATGGGGAAGTCCTAAGATCGATCTTAGGGGCTGGATGGCGATGCCATGTTTTTTTAACCCGGTACGCACTTGTTTGGCAAATTCTAAGGCCTTGGGGTGATCCCCATGTACGCATAAAGAATGTGCTTTGATATCTATCTCTACGCCCTCCAAAGTGCTTACCTTGCAATCGGTGATCATCTTTAAAGCGCGCTCCAGGGCACAATTTACATCGCTAATCAGTGCTTGGGGATGGGATCTAGGCACTAATTGCCCATTGGCTTGATAATGCCGATCAATAAAGGCTTCTTCAGCCACTTTTAGCCCCATTTTTTGCCCCTCTATAGCCATCAAACTTTGACTCAAGGTGAGCACAATGAGATTGGGGTTATAATCCGCCACACCCTGCAAGATCGCACGGGCCAAGTTAGGATCGTTAGTGGCTTGGTGGTAAAAACTCCCATGCAACTTGACATGTTGGAGGGTAGACCCGTAACTTTTGGCAAAAGCCTCTAGCGCACCGATTTGATAGAGGGTGTAACACCTAGCTTCTTTGGGGCTAATCTCCATTTTGCGCCGCCCAAAGCCTAGCAAGTCTGGATAGCCCACATGCGCGCCCAAACCCACGCCTAAAGCCCGGGCACTTTGAACAACACCCTCCATGATCAGCGCATCGCCAGCATGCCAGCCACAAGCGACATTGGCACTGCTAACGCATTCTAAAATCGCCTCATCATCGCCCATTTTATAGACTCCAAAGCCCTCGCCGATGTCGCTATTCAAATCTACACATTCCATGCTAGAATTATACTACAAATTCAGATTTTAAGGCTTGACATGGACACAACCACAAAAGAGCAGTTATTAAAAGCTCTCCAAGAGCTAGCCCCTAAAGTTTATCGCCTCATCAAGCAAACAGACCCCCACTACACCCAGCAACAAAACCCCACAGCCGACTTGCAACTTGATTTAGATGTGCTGGTGGATCATCTCATTAGTGATCACTTTTTGGGTTTGGCATGTGTGGGGGGTGTGATGAGTGAGGAACAGAGCGAGGCACGCTATAAATCTGACTCCCAAGGCTACTTAGTCGCCTTTGATCCTCTAGATGGTTCTAGCGTGGTGGGGTCTAATTTTTTAGTGGGGAGTATTTTTGCCATTTATGAGCATACACCCTTGGGTTTTGCTAATCAACAAGTGGCGCACACCTTGCAAATGGGGGCTTATATCCTCTATGGAGCTAAGTTAGAATTAGTGGTCGCCACAACTGGAGAGGTCGGGCATTATCTTTATCACGAGGAAAGCCAAACTTGGGTATTCAAAGGTCATTTGACTTTGAAAGATAAGGGTAAAAACATCGCCCCCGGGGGGAGTTGGGAGTATTTTAGCCCGCAATACCGTGTCTTTTTGGATCATTTTTTTAAGCAAGGCTACCGCTTGCGCTATAGCGGGAGCATGGTTGCTGATGTGCATCACTTGTTGAGCAAACAAGGGGGGTTGTTTTGCTATCCGGCTACTCAAGATGCGCCCAAGGGCAAGTTACGCCAACTCTTTGAGGTCTATCCTTTGGCTTTTGTGATCGAGCAAGCCGGGGGGTTAGCCTTGCTTAGGGGGGGGGCAAAGACTTTTAGATCAGCAATTAGAGAGCTTGCATGCCAAGAGTGCATGCTTTTTGGGCTCCAAAGTCGAGATGGAAGCGTTGGGGGATTTTTAGGTGGAACGCGATTTTGAGGCGGAATTAGATAGCTGGTGTGCTAAAATTAGAGCCTGCCAAGAGCGCAAGGGATTAGACTCGTGTTTGCCATGCGAACTGGTCTTGGAGTGTGCAGATCGCCAAAATTTCGTGCAGAGTGTACATGCGAGCATGAATAAGGGCAAGCAAGGCAATTTTGATTTTTAAGGAAAAGTGTTGAGAAAATTAGTTTGTTGTGGGTTGTTATTGATAGGGAGTGTTGTTTTAGCTGAAAAAAGGGGGTTTTATGTGTCTGCGGGTTTGCAGTATGCCCTAGTTAAAACCACGATCACCGGATCGCTTGGGTTTAACTTATATACCTCCGGACAAAGTAACATGTATGGTTTTAGTATGGAGGGGGGCTATAAGTTCTTTTTGGGCAAGAGAGAAAAACGCAATGGGTTTCGAGTCTATGCTTTTTATGACTATGGCTATGACAACCCGACCTTCAATGGTGCGCGCTATAATAACAATGTCTATGGCGTGGGTGTGGATTACCTCTTTAATTTTATCAACACGCGCGAGATTCAAACCGGGTTTTTTATGGGCATCGCCTTTGCGGGGAGCTCTTGGAATAATAGCGGGGCTAGCTTTGTTGAAAGTCTCACTAAATACCCCGGAACCAGCATTAATTTTAGTTATTTCCAAATCCCCTTGCGCTTTGGGGTGCGGGCCAATGTAACCAAGCACCAAGGCTTTGAATTTGGTTTAAAAATTCCCATTGTGCGCAACTACTATTTCCGCTCTGTAACGCCCAGCGGGGTTTCTGGTGTTACATTCCAAAGAAGCTTGGTCCTCTATAGTAATTATGTGTGGAATTTTTAGCTAGAACCCATGCTTTGATGGTCTTGTGCCAGCTTTATACTAGATTCCATCTAGAGCCTGGAGCAGATTTTGCCCCCTATAAAGCCTTAAGATCAGATAAACTTTAAAGTTCCTTGCTAATCTCCTTTGATTCTTAAAGATTGTTCTGTTAGGTTCAATTAAATGGTTTATTTACAGAGTGCTATAAACGGACAGGTTCTCACTATCGCCTTTTAATCTTTCAAAACCCCTCGGATCGGCATACTCCAGATAACTAAAGTTAGGGGATTCTAACTTTAGCAGATCATGGTTTCAAACCAGCTCACTTAGGAGTCTTATGTCCCCTACCCCAACGGAGTGGGTATTAGTACACCATGCTAATGCTAGGTAACTATACGCTTAGCTTTAAGCTTGTGGGCTTTAGCGTGCGAGTGGTAACTTGGCCGAAGATCTGTGCGAAAAGGTTAGTCATCAAAATCCATTTTAATTTTTAGTGGATAACGACCATCCACATTTGCAATCTATCTTTGGACTTGTGGGGTTTTTAGCATGTATTATAAAATTTAGCAATAGTAGTAGGGCAGGTGAACATGTGAATGAGAGCTCTTTAAGTGTGTTGGGTTGGGGCTTAGGGCATGTGAATAGAAAGGTTTTTTAAATCACATATTGCACATATACATGTGCCAATATGGGTTGTTTGTGGCCTCAAAAGAGCTGTTTTGACTTGTTTCATTCACATTTTCATTCACATGTGAATGAAAATGTGCCAACATGTGCCAAGCATGTGAATGAAATTAGTGGAGTGTGTCCTCATTTTGCATAGTGTAGATCAAGCGATCGATCACGGCGCGTTGTTCGTTGGTGAAATTGTATTGTGCGCGCACGGTTTGGCGGATACGTTCTAAAACACTGCTATCGACCAAAAACAATGCTAAGACTTTGCGGTAATGGGGCAACACAACATATTTTTTCTCTTTGTAAATATCCATGCTGTCAATGGCTTTATCAATGCTAAAGAGCAAGATATTTTTAAGATTATCGGATTTGAGGTGGTATTTGTCCAAAACTTGGCTAAACTTTTTGTAAATCGAAAAAGTGAGCATGCGTCTGGCATTGAAATACGCATCCTCTTTATCATCCAAATCGTCGTTTGCCGTGCTTTTGATGTCCGCTACACCATAGCCTATTAAAAAACGACTGGAATTGATCACAATCACCTGATTATTGGGGGTTTGGGTTGTTTCTGGCTTGGGTGGGGGGGGGTGGGCTTGGGCGGAGGCGTTGGAAC
>NZ_QXQP01000015.1 GCF_003660265.1 Helicobacter mehlei | reverse complement strand
TAGGATAACCTGCTAACTTGGAAAAGAATTTATCAAAAGCTATAGTTAGTTGCCTTAATGCCACTTGCAAGCTTTGAGAGTTGCATTCGTTTAGGTAAGTGTAAGTCTCTTGTTTTTTGAGAGTAGTGAGCACCTTTTGCATGCTAAAGTAATTTCCTCTAATGCCTTGTGCGTATTGTTTTTGGCGGTATTCTAAAAAGTAGTTATAGACCACCCTAACAGCCAAAGTGCTTGTGTATCAAGGTTTTTTGCCCAATACTAGGGTGAACCGCCCCTCCCCAAAGGGAGGAGCTTCCCAACTAACAGAAATCAGCGTTTCTTAAGCTCGAAAAGCTTTGCATTTTAGAATCTGCAAGGCTAGTTCCTAGTCCAAGAGACTTTACCCCGCCCTTAAGATATTCTTGGTGGCATTGATGTCTCTATGCTCTATAAAGAAAGCTCAAAAAATCCCACCCCCTCACTTTTTGCAAATTAAAACCCTTTTAAACTTTTCCTTGCCATCAATGTAGGGGTGATATTGCGTTAGTTGCGCGATTTTAAACCCACACTCCAGCACGCCGTTTAAAATAGGATTAGTCGACACCGCAAAGGGCAAAGTATAGTCGCTAGGGATATAGCTATGATCCACCAGCAACACCCCGTTGTCATCAAATTTTTTATAGGTGTCGGGGATGTGATCAAGAGACATAAGTTTTAACCTTGCGGTATTGGGTCTATTTTTAATAACAAAGTTTGTAAAGAAATGCCCAGCTGCGCGCACTAATTGGCGTTTAGGGGTAAGGTACCAATCCACACTATGAAACCCTGCCCATGCCTTCTTTTTGGCAAAATAAGGGATAAAGGCAGTATTGACACAATTTGTGATGTTTGAGAGAATGATGAACTTCTTTTTACTTTTAATGAGTATTTTCCAATATTCTATGGCGCGCGAAAAGGGCGGATTAGTGCAGACAATGTCGGCTTCCTCGTTTAAAATCCTCAAAGATTCTTTTTCTTCAAACCCTCCATTATAATTAGGCGGGGTGTGCTTCATCTCGTGTGCGCCCTCTTTGGTAAAAATATAGCCCCGTGCGCCGGCGTTGAATAAATCTTGCGGACTGCCATAATGCGTGCAGATAAGTTTTTTCAGCTTGAGTCTGAAGAAGTGCTTTAAGAAGTAGAGAGCAAACGCGCTAGAGTCGGTATAATCTCTATTCTCTCCAATGGCATCATCGCAGTTACAAAATACGACTTTATTTTTCCATATTGCTATAGGGTATTGGGATAACTCTTTTTCTACATCCTCGTATCGGGTGTAAAACTCGTCATTTTTGACACGCATCGCCTTGTCTAGCAAAGTCTTTCTAGTAACCCCCGTTCTTGCATACTGGGCGTAGTTAAGGGTTTGAGTTCTTTTTTTGGCTTGGGGGGTTTGATGTTGATTTGGGCGATGAAATCGGGGTGGGCTTTGATGTAGCTTAGATAATTCTCAAAAAGGCTAGGGTTATAAAAATAAATTTCTCGTGTCTGCACTTCTCTTAAATGCGCAAAGGCGTTTTTAATGTCCTGCTCGATTTGACGCATATTAGCCACTTCACAAGTAAAAAGATAGTTGTAGGTATTCTCTTGTGATTGCCCTGTAACGCTGTTGTATTCTTTAAGCCGCCTTTTTAGGTCATGGGTAATACCAATTTTGCACTTGCTAGGCTCTAGACTGGATTGGACAAGGTAGAGGTATTGTTTTGGCATGGGGTTTTCCTAAAAGTTTGCAAAGGGGTATTTTAACACAAGGACAGCTATTTTCTTAGATTTGAGAATCTGCGCAAGCCCCCGCCTTTCTCACCCTTGCAAAGGGTAACATAGGAGATTTTTTAAACTAAAATAACCCTCTCGCCTTTGGCTTTTAAGGCTTCTTGCACCTCTTCATACCACCCCATAATGATTTGTGAGGTTTCTGCCCCCGGGTTTATGCATTTGTTTAATGTGCCTCTACCCTGTGGAATTGTTTGCCCCTCACCTGCCCAAGCTAAGATTTTAACAGGTCGTCTGTAGTGCATCCAATCCACTAAAGGGTCTTCTTTTTCAGTAACGCATAGAGCACGATCTTTTCTAATGTCATACGCCCCGCCAATGACTTGGGCGAGCGCAACGAGTGCTTGCCCATGTTTGATTGCCACAATGTCATTCACCCGCATCACTTCTAAAAAATCTTTAATTTGCCCTTTCTTCTCTTCCCAATCTGCCAAACCGATGAAATGATATTTTTCTAAAATTTGGCGCACATCTAGCACGCTCCATGCCTGTTGCATATGTTGCTGACTAAGTTGCATGTGCCAAAATTCTTGAAAGGGGATACCTGAAACATCTACAACCATCAAAACCTCCTAATTTTATGAATATCCTAGTGCTTTATCCTAGACCATAACCCCCACCCCACACCCCTAGCCTTAGGGTCCCACAAAAAAGCTTAAAGAATCTTGAATGCTAAAAGCTCAAGTTCTAAAACAGAAAACAACTTTTTTAAGCTACAATGCTTGCGTTACTCTTATATCAAGTATCAAGGATTGGGCGTTGTTGTCGCGTAGGGCATTTATTATTAAAGGGACAGAGGTTCTTTTGGGGCTCAGTGTGCCTCTTTTGGGGCACGATAGAGTGTCCATTAAAGAGGTGTTGGGTATTGTGCATGTCTTTGGCGATGGGGCCAAGTTAGATACCCTTAGCATCGCCTATAACACAGAGATTTCCAGAGTGCACAAACAAGACTTTAAAGTGTTGGGGCGCTTAATCACAGATGTCTATATCAGTCAAGATGCTAGGGGGGAGAAGCGCGTAGCCAGTGGAAAGTTTGTGATCTTAAAATTAAAAGAGCCCAAGTTAGCTTTATTGACAAGTATCCAACACCATAAGCCAGATCCACAACACAAAAAGAAATTTGTCGCTGGTGGCAAACCCGGGCACACCCTGAAATTACAAACCCCCACAGCACAACTTGTTGAAACTAAAAATAGCCAAAAAATATGGAAACTCTCTAGGGTATCTTATCCCATCATAGAGAATTTTAAAGCTTTCACATTTGAAGATAAAATCTTGCGAAGAACTTTGCGCTACAATCTGTTTATCCCTAAACACCAAAATAACCAACCCCTCCCTTTGGTGCTTTTCATGCACGATGCGGGCACAACGGGTACTTTACAGCAGGCTACCTTGTTGCAAGGTTTGGGGGCACTCATTTGGGCGCATCCAGAAGAACAGCGCAAACGCCCCTGCTATGTGCTCGCCCCGCAATATGATGAAATTGTAGTTGATGACAACTCACAAGCCTCAGCCATGCTAGATGTAACCATGCACCTAGTTCAAGAGATAAGCCAAAAATATCCCATAGATACCTCCAGAATCTATACTACAGGGCAATCTATGGGTTGCATGATGTCCATAGCCCTGCTCATCAAATACCCACATTTCTTTGCCAGTGCCTTTTTAGTGGCGGGGCGTTGGGATGCGCATTTGTGTGATCCTCTAGCACAGGATAAATTTTGGCTGCTCACCTCCAGCGATGACATGGGTAGCTTTGCATTTAGCAACGCCATTATAGAGAGATTAGAACGCAGGAGAGCTAAAGTGGCTAAGGCTATTTGGAATGGCAAATGGGATCAAGTACGATTTAAACAAGCTTGCCAAGAGATGATCGCCCAAAATGCTCCGATCAATTATGCTGTGTTTCAAAAAAATAGCCTGTTAGGTACAGATAAAATAAGCGCGCACCGCAATACTTGGCGTATAGCCTATACAATTGAGCCCATCCGTGCATGGCTTTTTGCGCAACGCCTAGAGAAAGACTAAAAGCAGATTGTCTATGACAAAAAGCAAGCTTTAAGGCTGTAAAGCAACCAAAGACTTCAAAAAGATTTAAAAACACACAGGAAAAGCGAGGCACATACACCAACCCCCCATCCCCTACCTTTCTTACCCTTGCAAAGGACAACCTACCCCTACCTTTTGCTACCACTCCTTACCCTTATGCTCCTGTGCTTTGGCTTCGTTTTGCTTTTGGGATTTATACTGGTATTGTGCTTGTGCCATGTAGTTTTTGGCGGCTTCTTTATCCCCTCTTGCCTCTGCCTCCTTGCTTTGGGCGTAGTAGCGATCCCCTTGCTTTTTGTTGTTTTCTGCGCGTTGTCTAAACATGTCCTCTTGGTTTTTGTAGTAAGCCATTAGACTCTCCTTGTTTTTTTTAAAGTCTTTTGCTTTATGCCTCTACATCCACGCCAGCCCAATCGCCATCGCTTACCTTAAAGTAATTTTTGGCTTCATCTTTGAGCATCCATAAAAAATTTATAGCATTTTCAAAATCTCCACTCATGCATCCTGCTGTAAATTGGTGGCAATTATCGAATAAGAGATTATAATCCCTAGTGTCATCCACCTTATCCAATGCACGCTTGCAAACATCTTGATCACCTACAGCAACCCAATCTCCATCACTATCGCGTTTGCAAAAAGCACGGATTCTGCCCTTAAGTAGAAACTTACCCTCTTTTTGATCACTTAAAGGCGTTATAAATTCCTTTATACCCACTTTCTTAATAACCCCATCAGAACACAACTCTACAAACTCATTGTTACCCACATAAATACCCGAATGCTCAACTGCACCCATATCACATTGAACAACCGAACCTTTTTTAAACTTTTTATCTAAATCTGTTGCCATGAATCCTCCTTGCACTAAGAAATTTCTAAAGCCTAAAGAAATTTAAATATCGATAAGAAAAACATCCAAAAGAAAAAAGATAACGCAACCCCTAAAACTGCATTCCATAGGGTAATAGTTTTCTAACACTTAACCGGTACTGCAACAGTTATGCTACGCTGATATTGAGTATTTTTTTTAACATCTCCAACGATAATACCACCCCTACTAATAAGGTGTGCTTTTAAATTGGAAAGGGCTTTCTCAGTATTTAAACCCTTATATACAAGATTTTCATCGTCTAACCAACTTTGAACCACCCCATCAACATCATTTTGAGGAACAGCTTTCGTTGCTTTTTCATCCCCATTGCTATGAAGCAAGACTATCACTTGTTTATTTGTGCTCACGCTACGCCTCCGATGTAGAAATTCAGGGATTCTAGCATAAAAACTTAAAAAAGCAAACATGAAAAAACTAAGCAAAGTTGAAAAATAAAAGAATAGAAGTGAATGAGTTTTAAACAAACCCCCCGCATCACCCTACTTTCCCACCCTTGCAAAGGGCAGTATCATCGGCGTTAGAGAGCTTGACTTCCAGGTTCGGGATGGGGCTGGGTATTTCCTCTCCACTAGGGACACGGGGAAAGCAAAGCTTTTAAAAAACTCTGTAACTTGTCAAAGCCTTGAGTTAGCACCTTAAGCATTGCCAAATGCTTTAGCAATGCTTAAGGGTTAGCTTGTCTTTTGCTCTTGTCAAACCAAGAGATTTTAAGGTCTCAAGCCTGAGTTTAAGCTAAGTTTAGCCAAGCCTCAAAGGTGCAAACTCCAAAGCTTAAGCAACCTTGCTTAAGCCCAAATGCTAGGCTAACTCAACACAAGCCACACAAGCAAGTTTGAGGCTTTGGAGTCCTAAGCCCAAAGCTTTAAAATAAAAACGCCACTCTAGCATTTTTGTTTTAAAAAAACAACAACAAGGCTTAAAAGCTTTGCTTTTGCCAATAACCTACGCTCCAGTTCCTACAAAGCACCATTACACTCAACAAGGCGGTGATACCTTATCAACCAAACAAGCCAAACGCTCTATTAGTAGTGGTTAGCTGAATGCATCACTGCACTTACACACCCACCCTATCAAACATGTAGTCTTCATGCGAGCTTCAGGGAAAGCTCATCTTGGAGTTGGCTTCGAGCTTAGATGCTTTCAGCTCTTATCACAACCATGCGTGGCTACTCAGCGGTGCTCTTGGCAGAACAACTGATGCACCAGTGGCATGTCCATCCCGGTCCTCTCGTACTAGGGACAGCTCTCCTCAGCTTTCCTACGCCCACAGCAGATAGGGACCGAACTGTCTCACGACGTTCTGAACCCAGCTCGCGTACCGCTTTAAATGGCGAACAGCCATACCCTTGGGACCTGCTCCAGCCCCAGGATGCGATGAGCCGACATCGAGGTGCCAAACCTCCCCGTCGATGTGAGCTCTTGGGGGAGATCAGCCTGTTATCCCCGGGGTACCTTTTATCCTTTGAGCGATGGCTCTTCCACACGAGAACCACCGGATCACTATGACCGACTTTCGTCTCTGCTTGAGTTGTCTCTCTTGCAGTTAAGCTAGCTTGTGCCATTACACTCAACTGGCGATTTCCAACCGCCATGAGCTAACCTTTGTAAGCCTCCGTTACTTTTTAGGAGGCGACCGCCCCAGTCAAACTACCCACCAAGCATTGTCCTGCCTAAGGATGACTTAGGCCAGTTAGCTAACAAAAACGCCAAGGGTGGTATCTCAAGGATGGCTCCACAGACACCAAAGTGTCTGCTTCAAAGCCTCCCACCTATCCTGCGCATGGCATTCCCATTAGCAGTGCTAAGCTATAGTAAAGGTCCACGGGGTCTTTCCGTCTTGCTGCGGGTAGGAGGAATTTTCACCTCCACTACAATTTCACTGGATCTCTCTTTGAGACAGCTCCCATCTCGTTACGCCATTCATGCAGGTCGGTATTTAACCGACAAGGAATTTCGCTACCTTAGGACCGTTATAGTTACGGCCGCCGTTTATTCGGGCTTCAATTCAAAGCTTCGCCTTGCGGCTAACCCATCCTCTTAACCTTCGAACACCGGGCAGGCGTCACACCTTATACTTCCTCTTACGAGTTGGCAAAGTGCTGTGTTTTTGGTAAACAGTCGGGAGGGACTCTTTGCTGAGACCTAATCGCTTAGGCACACCTTATCGCGAACTTACGGTGCTAGTTTGCAGAGTTCCTTAAAGAGAGTTCTTCCACGCGCCTTAGAATACTCATCTCATCTACCTGTGTCGGTTTGCGGTACGGACAATTAGGGCTAAACTTAGAGACTTTTCTTGGCACGATAGTATCAGTGATTCTCTCTTTGGTCCGAAGACCGCCAAGAGCCTTTCAGGTTTCAAATACAGGAGCGGATTTGCCTCTCTCCCAATCTACACCCTTAGACCAACACTTCCATCCGTTGGCTCACCTAACTTTATGCGTCCTCCCATCGCACACCCTAATTGGTATAGGAATATTAACCTATTTCCCATCGCCTACCCCTTTCGGACTTGGCTTAGGACCCGACTAACCCTACGATGACGAACATCGCGTAGGAAACCTTAGATTTACGGCGGATACGATTCTTACGCATCTTATCGCTACTCATTCCTGCATGCTCACTTCTGTGCGCTCCAACACTCCTTACCGGTATGCCTTCAACGCTGCACAGAACGCTCTTCTACCACTGCTCTAAAAGAGCAATCTACAACTTCGGTGTCTATCTTAGCCCCGTTATATTTTCAGCGCATGATCACTAGACCAGTGAGCTGTTACGCTTTCTTTAAAGGATGGCTGCTTCTAAGCCAACCTCCTGGTTGTTTGAGTAACCACACATCTTTTTCCACTCAGAATAGAACTTTGGGACCTTAGTTGGTAGTCTGGGTTGTTTCCCTCTTGACGATTGATTTTATCACCCACCGCCTGACTCCCAAGATACAACAAAAGGTATTCGCAGTTTGACAGGGTTTGGTACTGCGGCGAGCAGCCCTAGCCCAATCAGAGCTCTACCCCCTCTTGTTATGACTTGAGGCTATACCTAAATATATTTCGAAGAGAACCAGCTATCACCAAGTTTGTTTGGCCTTTCACCCCTATCCACAGCTCATCCCAGCCCGTTTCAATGGGCACGGGTTCAGTCCTCCACAAGCTGTTACACTCGTTTCAACTTGGCCATGGATAGATCACTTGGCTTCGGGTCTGCAGCGTCTGACTAAATAGCCCTATTCAGACTCGCTTTCGCTACGGCTCGTTTTCACTTAACCTTGCCAGACACCACAACTCGCAGGATCATTATGCAAAAGGCAGTCCATCACCCTGATAAATCATAGGGCTCTGAATGATTGTAAGTAGATGGTTTCAGGTTCTATTTCACTCCGTTACCCACGGTTCTTTTCACCTTTCCCTCACGGTACTTGTGCGCTATCGGTCAAAGAGTAGTATTTAGGGTTGGAGAGTGGTCTCCCCGGCTTCAGCCCGGATTTCACGTGTCCTGGCCTACTCTGGATCCGGCTATCTAGGGTTTTCCTTTCGCATACAGGGCTATCACCTTCTATGGCTTGTCTTTCCAAACAACTTTGCTAGAAAAACCCCTTGAATGTTGCCGTCCTCAACCCCGCGTGCAAGCACGCGGTTTGCCCTTTTCCCCTTTCGCTCGCCACTACTGAGGGAATCTCGTTGATTTCTTTTCCTCTAGGTACTGAGATGTTTCACTTCCCTAGGTTCGCTCTCTAACTTAATAGAGTAACCTACATTGCTGTAAGTTGGGTTGCCCCATTCGGACATCTGCGCCTCAACGCTTCTTGACAGCTCCACGCAGCTTATCGCAGTCTAGTGCGTCCTTCATCGCCTCTCTTTGCCAAGGCATCCACCATCCACTCTTAACATCTTGTTTGTTTCAGTTAGCATATCCGCTAAACTGCCTTGATAAGATTTCTACCGCCTTATTGAGTATAATTCTTTGGCTTTGTAGTTTTTACCTTTAACATAGGCTATTGACAATGAAAAGTCAAAAAACACTAAGCAAAAACCTTCCAGCGACACATCCCAAAAACGCACCTCTTAGGCAAAACCCCAAAAACACGCTTTAGAAAAAAGCCTTCGAGCTATCACATTTGCTTAGGCAAAAGCGCATTATATCGGTGTAAAGCTTAAGGGGGGCTTAAAAATAACGAAAAAGACAAAGACCCTTTTAAGAAACACCAATTAACACTTAATCTCCCCCCACATTGAGATCAAATATGGCCGCCTTGCACCCATCGACACCCTCAGGCGTTACATTAGGATTTGCTTTAACTGGATGGGCACTTTTGCGGCAAAGACCCAAATAATATTGCGCTTTTTTCTGACTCTTAGGAACACCTGATCCCTCATAATACATTCTCCCCAAACTAGCATACCCAGCTCCCCAACCCACTGCACCTGCTTTTTTATAGTGCTCGATGGCTTTGGGGATATCCTTTTTAACCACTTTTCCACAGCCAGACTCATAGAGCCTACCCAAACCCTCATAGGCCGCAAAATCCTTTTCTTGCACAGCCTGCTTAAAATACTTAAGAGCTTGTTTGCAATCTGTCTCCGGGTTTGTAGAAGTGTCATAGCCCCCACTAGCCCCGTAATAAGCCCAATACATCGCATCGCCTTTTTTATAAGCCTTGCTTTCTCCTAGCTTGAGTGCTTGCAAACCCATACTAGATAAAGCCACCACCACAGCCACACGCCACACAGATTTGAAAACCATGACCTACCTTTTATCAATTATTCAAAATGCCTAAAAATTGATCACATAGTTGGCAAAAGCAACAATGTTGCGTCTAAATGTGACAATACTATTGACATTGACACTGCGCTTTAAAATCCCCGTTTTTGTTGTGTAAGTGCCTTTATCAAGATAATAGGGATCATCAACAATAGGGATGCGCACACCCACCTCAAGCCCCTGATGCTTAGTGAGATTAAGCCTAAAGCCTAAATTGACAATCACTTGTAAAAAATTAGGCGCAAAAAAAGTCTTGAGTCCGGGGTAATGCTCGCTATTAATGCGCGCTTGATCTTTAAAAAATTGATTCAGCGTTACACAACCGGTTGTGCCATGGTTATAGGCATTAGCCCAATTACAATACTTATCCTTGCCCATAAACCAAGAACTCCCCCCAACCATCGCACCCCCAAAAATGCCAAAAGAATGCTCGCCATCATCATAGAAATTAAAGAGCATATCCATACCCCCACCATAGAAAATATTAACGGCGTTTAAATCCTTGACAATAAAATGAGAATCTGAGTCGCTGCCACGCACAGAGTTGGCATACCCTTTTTGCCCGCTGAAAAAGCCATAAAAACGCAAGCCAAAGCGTCTTGTTTCGCCAATAAAGAGCTTGTAGCCGATTTGGATATCCCCCCCATAAAGATTGCCATCATAAGGATTTGCCGCTTGAGTCGTTGCCTTGAAGACATAGGGCATCCCTGGTATCATGATTGTCTCTTGCAAGGTTATATTTTGCTTAAAAGAACCTCTAGCATAAGAGTACTGGAATCCCGCTTCTACAAATGCCCCACTCTTCTCAGCACCCAAGGGGAGCAAGGAAAAAAGTCCTAAAACACCGGGTAAAAATGTATTGGCTAATTTTTGTCTGATAGCCATACTCACTCCTTTTATTTGGACAAACAATCCTATCACACATCATCATAATTTTTTCTAAAAACGGACCGGGTGCTTGGGCTCAAATCCGGGATTGCTTCTGTCTAAACGCAATGAATCCCCAAAGACCTAAAGAGACCAACACCATCAGCATGCTCAAAATCTGCCCCATGCTCAAATGCCAAAAATAATACCCCAGTTGTGAATCTGCCTCGCGGTAATATTCTGAGACAAAACGCGCAGCCGCATAGCTCAAGCCATAGATCACCATGAGCATGCCATGCGCGTGGGTGTAGGCTTTGGCAACACCCACCACCACAAAGACCACCAGCCCCTCTAAAAGAGCCTCAATGAGCTGGCTAGGATAGCGCAACACCCCCTCAACCACAATGCCAATATGTTGCCCGAAAGTGTCCCCACTGGGCACCACGCGCCCAAAAAGTTCTTGGTTTAAGAAATTGCCTATGCGCCCAAAAACATAGGCTAAAGGGAGACTGATGGCAATCAAATCCAAATAGATCAAAAAATTTTGCTTTTTAATCACGCTAAAGAGCCAAGAGGCTAGCAAAAAACCCACCAGCCCCCCATGGTAGCTCATCCCCCGGATGCCGATAAATTCCCCATTATGGAAGGGGTTAAAAATCTGCCATGGGGCTTTGAGATAATAGAGGGTGTTGGGATCGTAGATCAAAATATAGCCCAAGCGCGCCCCCAAGATCACACCCACCTCAGCATAAATAAAATAACTTTCAAAATTGGCTTTGCTGATGGGAAAACGCTTTGGATCGCTTTTTAACGCCCTCAACGCCATTAAAAAAGCCAGCAAGAGCGCGGTTACATAAGCCAATCCATACCAATGCACCGGGACCCCAAAGACACTAAAAGCAACAGGGCTAAAATGGCTATAAATCTCGTTCCAATAACTCATCAAACTCCTTAAAATAGGGCGGGATAGGTGCACTCAAGGCGTAACCTAGTAGGGTGATTTTATGGGCGTGCAAGAGCAAATAGGGGTGGGGAGATGCCCCATAGAGTTGATCCCCCATGATGGGATGCTTAATTGCACTTAAGTGGGCGCGGATTTGGTGGGTGATCCCCGTTTTGATCACCACTTTTAAGAGCGTGTAATTTTTGTGGGTGGCTAGCGGGCTAATGTGTGTGATCGCCTCTTGCCCTTTAGGGTCCATATAGGTTTTTACAAAGCCCTTGCTAAAATGGCGGTGGCTTTTTTGCACTCTGAGGGGTATTTTGAGGGTTTGGGGCTCTTTAATCACCCCCTGCACCACCGCTAAGTATTCTTTATAAACTTTTCTTTGCCTAAAGGCTTGCAGGGCTTGGGTGTAAAGTGGTTCGGTGGCCAAGAGTAAAACCCCGCTGGTGCCTTGATCTAGGCGGTGTAAAAGCTGGTAGGGCGGGTGTTGTCTTTGCAGGGCATAGCTCTCCGTGTGTGCGCTTTTATTCAAGGCTAGCAGGTGATCATCTTGATAGAGAATGCCGGCCCTTTGGGGGGTTAGTAGGCTAAAATGCGTATCTAAGGGTAACTTAGCACGCGCTAATCTTAAGGGTTTGCCCCCCAACCCCACCAAGCCCCGATCAATGAGGGCTTTAGCTTTTTTGTGCGAAATGTCTAGCTGGAGACTCAAGAGTTTATAGGCTGGTTGGGTAGATGGCATGGGCTAATTCATTGATTTGGTGGTTGTGGGTGTCTAAAAAGCTGGGCAATAGCTGGGCGTGGTTGGCTAGAGTGGCACTCAGTTGTTCGGGCTCGATCAAGGCGTAATTTTGCACGCAAGCAAATAGGGCTTGTTGGTTAAAAATGTGCTTGCCACTGATGAGCTTGACCCCAAAAAAGGCGGGCTCTAAGGGGTTATGCCCCCCAATGGGCACAAAACTCCCCCCCAAGATCACCACATCGGCTAAGGGGTAAAAATCGTTGAGCACGCCCAACTTATCGATCACAAAGACCGACTTATCCAGATCAAAACCCTTGGAGAGGCTATTAAAGGCGGTGCTTTGATGGGCTAGTAGGGTTTTCACCTCTGCAAAACGCTCTGGGTGGCGCGGGGCGATCAAAAGCCTAGCATGGGGATCATTGAGGGCCAAAAAGGCTTTTAAGATCAATTCTTCCTCCCCGGGGTGGGTGCTGGCAGCTAAAACAATCAAATGATCGGGTTTGGTGTAGGTGTGAGAAACCTTAGGGGGGTTAAAGAGTTTGAGATTGGGGAAAATCTGGATATTTTGCGCGCCCAAAGTGGCTAGGCGTTCCTGATCTAAGGGGGTTTGGGCATAAATGTGATCAACTTGTTTGAATAGGCGGGTATAAAAACCCTTGAAGCGTTGGTAGCGCGGGTAGGAACGCTTAGAGATGCGCGCGTTGATCAAAAAGGTTTGTGCCCCCACACTTTTAGCTAGCCTAAAAACATTAAACCACAATTCAGCCTCCGTAACCACTAGGGCTTTTAAATGCGCTAAATCCTTGCGCCACAAAAATAAGAGCGTTTCAAAGAGCAAAAAGCGCACTTGGATACGGGGGTTTTTCGCATAAGTGGCACAAGCCAGCTCAAAGCCGGTTTGGGTGGTGGTGGTGAGCAAAATGGGGACTTGGGGGAATTGATCTAACAAGGCTTGTAAAGACTTGATTTCCCCAAAAGAACAGGCATGGAACCACAAGGTCGGGGGGAAGTCTAAAGCGTGCTTGCGGGCTAAAAAGCGCGCTTTGAGGGAGTGCTGGTATTTAGATTTGAGGCTAAAGAGCCCCACTAGGGGCAAGGCAAGCCCATGCAAGCTAGCCAAAATGCCCGTATAGAGAAACTCAAAGGGCTTGATTGGCAACCTCTGCAGGTGGGGTATGTGCATACAAAATACGGCCACAATGCGGGCAAGTGAGGATGTCCCCACTGCTCAAAAGCTCCGCATAGGTGCGATCGTTAATGCGGATAAAGCACCCCCCGCAGGCTTGTTTCTTCACACTCACCACGCAGGTATTTCCTGCCCAACGGCGGATTTTCTCATAAAAGGCGATGAGCTTACGATCCATTTTAAGAGTCAATTCCTGCTTTTTGTGGAAAATCTCTTGTTGCTCCTCTTTGAGCTGGATGGTGTCTAGTTCGACTTGTTTTTCAAGGATTTTGATCTGTTCCTCTAAATTTTGCAAGGAATTGTCCAAACTCTCTTGAAGCTTACTTTTATGGGCGATCTCATTTTGCAAACGATCGATCTCTTTATTGGCTTGGTTGGCACGCTCTTTGGTGATGTCCTCCTCAATGTTGAGGGAGCGCAATTCACGTTCCGATTTTACTTGTGAGATTTTCCTTTGGATACTCTCAATCTTGCCATTGGTTTCTTGGAGCATTTGTTCATTTTTGCCAATTTGTATATTTAGAGCCCTTTTTTCCTCTTCCAGTAGGGCATGTTCGGCTTGTTTCTTGCTTTTATTGGCAAGGGCCTTATCTAAATCTGCGCGCTTTTCCTTGATTAAGGGCTCTAGGGCCTCAATGTCTTTATCTAATTGTGCGATCTCAATGAGTTGGGATAAATGGATATTCATCAATGTGCCTTTAGGGTGAATGGACTTTTGCAATCAAAAAGTCTAACATGCTTTAACTGAGTTTGCAAGATATAGGGTTGTAATAGATCGTGCAACAAGGGCACAAAAGCCTTTTCACTCGCATAATGTTCGACCTCAATGAGGCTAATCCCCCGACTGCGGGCGGCCATGCTCTCATGGTGTTTTAAATCTCCGGTGATCAGGCAAAAATTGGGGGGTGGGTTTGTTAGGGTATCTAAATAAAACCCCCCCGATCCACAAATGACCCCGATATGCTCAATGTGGCTAGCCCCCCGCACGAAGCGCACATAGGGCAAGTTGAGGCGTTTTTGCACCTGTTGGGCTAAACCCCCTAAAGCGATGCGTTCTATCTGGCCTTGCAGGGCAAAGCCGAGTGCCTCTAGGTTCTCAAAGCCTAGCAAGCTAGCAAAATGCGCATTCAAATGGGTTTGATCAAAATTAGTGTGCAAGGCGATCAAGCTACAAGATTTTTGGATCAAAATTTGGGCGATGTTGCAAGGGTAAAGCGTGGGGTCAAAATTTTTGAGGGGCTTGAAAAAAAGCGGGTGGTGGGTTAAGATGAGCGTTTTAGGTTTGACTTCTTGAGCCAGCTCTAGCGTAGCCTCTAGGCTAATGGCGACTCGCTCAAACTCTGAGCCCAAAGACCCCAAGTTCAGCCCACTATTGTCCCAACTCTCCTGTAAGCTAAAAGGGCTAAGTTGGTCTAAAAAAGCGTAAATCTCCCCTATTGGCATAGGCGCTCCAAACGCGCGCCCTCTTGCTCTTTGTAAAGCAGCGCACACGCCTTAGCCAGCTGGCGGATTTTTAAAATACACTCTTGACGTTTAGCCACAGAGAGGGCTTTTCTAGCGTCCAGCACGTTAAAAAAATGCGCGCTGAGCATCACAAAGTCATAAGCCACTAAGGGCAGTTCTTGCTCCAAGCAATGGCGCGCCTCCTCTTGGTTGCGCTCAAAGCAATCCATGAGGAAATCTAGGCGCGCATGGTTAAAATGGTAATGGCTAAACTCATACTCACTTTCTAAATGGACCTCTTTGTACAAAATGGGCTTTTGATCCCGGACACTCCAAACAATATCCAAGATCGAATCCACATTTTGGATATAGGTTGCTAGGCGTTCTAACCCGTAGGTGATCTCAATGGGCACGGGGTGGCAAGCTAGCCCGCCCACTTGCTGGAAGTAGGTAAATTGCGTGATCTCCATGCCATCTAGCCACACCTCCCAGCCCAAGCCCCAAGCCCCCAAAGTGGGCGACTCCCAATTATCCTCCACAAAACGCACATCGTGCTGGCTAAAGTCAATCCCCAAGGCTTGCAAGGATTTTAAATACAATTCTTGGATGTTCAGCGGGCTAGGCTTGATGAGCACTTGGAACTGGTAGTAACTGCCCAAGCGATTAGGGTTTTCCCCATAACGCCCATCGGTGGGGCGGCGTGAGGGGGCGACATAAGCCACGCTCCAAGGCTGGCTATCCAAGCTCCTTAAAAGCGTGGCCGGGTGGAAAGTCCCCGCCCCAGCTGGGATGTCATAGGGCTGAATCAACAAACAACCTTGTTTTTGCCAAAAATCTTGCAATGCCAAAAGAATGTCTGAAAAAGTCATCATCTTCAATCCTAGCGTTTGATCAAGGTGTTCATGCTCTCTAAGGGGTTTTTGCCCTCTAAGAGGTGTTGGAGCTCAGAGGCGATCGGGGTGTAGATATTCTCTCTTTGGGCGATCTGCACGATGGCTTGTGTGGTCTTGATCCCCTCTGCCACTTCCCCCAATTCCTCTAAAATGCTCTCTAAGCTCTTAAATTGTGCCAGCCCCAGCCCCACGCGGTAATTGCGTGAAAAAAGCGAATTGGCCGTTAAAAACAAATCCCCCGCCCCGGATAGCCCTAAAAAGGTCTCCACCTTGCCCCCAAAGTGAGTCCCAAAACGGCACATCTCCACTAGCCCCCGGGCCAGCAAAGAAGCCTTAGCCCCCTGACCTAACTCCAGCCCATCGCACACCCCAGCAGCAATGGCGATCACATTTTTATACGCCCCGGCAATCTCCCCCCCTCTGATGTCATTTTGCACATAGGAGCGCATGAAAGCCGGCAAGGCTTGGGCGTAGCTATTAGCTAGGCTAGCATTACTAGAATGCACCGCCAAAGCGCAGGGCAGGCTAGCCATGATCTCCTTAGCAAAGCCTGGACCGGCTAAAAAGCACAGATTGTCTAGGGCGATGAAATTTTTAGCAATATCGCTCACAAACGCCCCGCCAAGCTCAATCCCCTTGCACGCCATTAAGATTTTAGCCGTGTAGGGCAGATTGGCTTTTTCAAACCATGCACGCAAATGTTGCGCGCTAATGGCGACCACAAACAAATCGGCTTGCATGCCTTGATCAAAATTAGCTTGCAAGATTGGGTCATGCCCTTTGAGCACCAAATGTTTATTTAAGGGCATCAGCAAGGGGGCTAAATTTTGGCGTGAGATGATGATCGTGGGGTTTTTATGCCCAAAGGCAAAGGCTAGGGCGCGCCCCCACGCCCCGCCCCCAAAGACGGCTACACGCATGCAACTCCTTAATCAATGGTAAATGAAAGGGCTATTATAGCAGGAAAAGATCGACTCGCACGCTTTTTAAGTGCCGGATTCCCAAAAATCAAGTTATCTTTAAGTTTATTTGGAATAGAATACCGCGCTATCTTAGAAAAAGGATTCACATGCGTAACATTAAACTCGTCTTTGGTTCCAGTATATCAGCTCTGTTGCTCTTTAGTGGGGCGTTACTAGCAGAAAATAGTGGCTTCTATGGGAGTATCGGTTTCCAATATTCCAACATGACTCGTGCAGCGGGGAGCAACGCTGTCCCCTCGCCATCCCCTCTTAACGCAACCCTTTTGGGAGGGGCTGCCACTGGTAGCAGTATCACTCCACCTAATTTGAGCAACCTAGCAAGTGGTGCTACTGGTGCTACTGGTTCGTTACCCACCCCCGCTCCTAAAAATCCCTAATTCTTAGAAAGGCAATCGATGAAAAAACGATCTTTTAGTTTGGCTCTTTTAGCCGCTTTCAATTTCACTCCAGCACTTGAGGCCGCAGACGATTCGGTCAGCGTGTCCAACATGGTCGATTCCATCACGGGCATCTTGGGGGGGACCTACACCGTGAGTGGGACTGGCACTCCTAGTATTGTTGTCAATCCCGTTAGTTCCATTCTCAATACTGGTGGGGGTTTGGGGTTGGCGAGCAACACGACCGTTGGGGGGGGGGGTTGTATCAAGGCACCAACAACCCCAACATTTTTGGGACCAGTACGAGTAGTGGCGTAACCACCGTTAATTCCGGCAACTTCAACCTCTATGGGAGTGGTGGCTTGCTCTCCAGCAATGCGGGCAATTACGTCTATGGCTTGAGTGGGGGAGACATCTATGATTGGAGTACGCTCAAAGGTTCTTTGCAAAGCGCGCAAAATTTAGCCGCACAATACTACACCTACCGCGTTCTCTTTGGTGGGATCACCAGTGCGGGTAATGCATTGGGGAGCAACTACCCCGGTGCCACCATTGCGGCCGGTCAAACCAATGCCGGTGGGGTTGGGACGATCACTGCTGGTTCGAATGCAGCCAGTGGGACTTATTGGACAATCACCCAAGCTGGGGCTGGGGGTGGAGCCGCTGGTGCAGCCACTGTAACGGGGACTTTTTTTAATACCACAACTGCAAATGCGGCAAATAACACACAATACCTAGCAACAGCTAGCACTGCCAAAGCCACAGAGGCCAACAATGTCATGAGTGCCATTTACAGCAACATCTCCTCTCTAGCCGACTATGCCGGCTTGGAGGCGCAATATGGCAGTGGGGGTAATGCTGGGGTTTTGAATGGGCAAGGTGCTACAGGTGGGCAACTCCCCACCTATGCCAATGCGCTTAACAACGCTCTTGCCAATGGCTCTACCATCCAAAGTGTGGGGAGTCAGTTGGTAAACGCATTGGCGAACACCTCTACAGGCTTGGGTGAGGACATCAACAACATGAATGGTGTACTCTTTGGCACAAACGTGGATGCGAGTACTGCGGGTAAAGCGATCTTCACCCGTGCTGCCCAAAACACAAATGGCACGCAATACACCACGACAGCGGGGACTTTGGGTGCCTTGCAAGCGATCAACACCCTCAATAATTTGGTTGTCAATGGGATTGCAGGCACAACACCCGGCTCTGCTGCTAATACCAACTGGACCACTGCAATTGCTGCTATCGGGGCTCCGAGGGGGGTTGCGGGGGCTGTTAGTGCCACTGCAATCGATGCGATCACCAACAACATACTCAATGTTAATAACCCCAATAACCCATCAGGCGAATCCAACGAAGTGGCTGCGATCAATGCGCTAGCCACTCTTAATTCTGGTGCTGCTGATTGGACAGGGGCTAATAGTGATGAGAAGGCAGCCATCAGCAAAGCCCTTAAGGGGCTTGTCAACCCTAATGGCTATAGCGTGGTCTATAACACTTACCAAGCAATCAAAAGTGATTTGGGCACATCTGCCTCTGGAAAGACTCCTGCAACAGGACTCCAGCTCGTCTTTGGGGCTAGCTCTGCAGGGCAGGCTTTTGCCGATGCGGTCAAGTTTAGCGATGCGCTCGCGCAACTCAAAAGTGCGGTCACTGCGATGAGTGATGTGGGGGGCAAAGGTGCTAATGCAGCTAATGTCAATACCGCTGTGCTCAGTGGCGATCTCTTTGGGGGCACGACCTCTCTTGCTGGTGACCCCTTGAAAAATGCCCTAAAAGCACTTTTTGATGTCTTTGGGGCTGGGGGTGGCTCCACGGTGACTACGCCCACGGACTACCAAAGCTTTAGTAGCGTTATCAGCAAACTAGAGGGTCTTGCCCAAGCTAACGTGAATGCGGGTGGAACCTCTACCACGCTCACCAACACCACAACCACAACCACTAGTGGCACAGACAACAAAAGCACCCAATACCCCGTGCAGACAGCTAGCACTGCAGGGGCTGGTAACCCCTATATCACCTCCTATAGCACGCAACAAGCCACTAATAGCGCCACTTACCAACAAGCTCTCAATCAGGCTCTGGGCACATTACTAGGGCAAGCGGCCAGCTATGCGGGGAATGTTGCTACGCTCAAATCTTTGCTTAAGGCCGGGTCTGCTAGCGCGGCTCTTATGGATAAGATGCTCACCCAAGCCATTAACAATGCTGCGGGCAATGCGATTTATAACAGCGGTTCTACGGAGGCGGCCAGCGCAGCCGATGCGATCAACAACCAAGCCAAGGTCTATAACACGATCAAGGCAGCCATCGCCTCCCATGACTTACTGGATAGCTATGTGGACGCCATCACCGCCACCACTTACAACACCACCACCAACCAGCAAACCCAGGCCAGCGCACTCAATGACCTTTACAAGGCACTCAACGCCTCTACTAGTGGCGCAGCGGCAACTCAGGGGATGTTGGGCGTAACACAGAACGATATCACTCAAGGGCAATTGGACATTAACAATGTCAAAGAGAGCATCTATAGCGTAACCCAATTGGAAAATGCATTTGGGCTTGTTGCAAGTGGTCAAGTTGGTGGGCTCAACACTACCAACACTGCTCTAGCGTGGAATCAGACTTGGAATGCCACCAACATCGCAAGTGCCGTTGGCACCCTATTTACAGACATGGGGACATTCACGGGGTATTATGCGGCCGCTCCTAACACTGGGGCTAAAGTCGCCACTGCTGCAGGAGCGGTTGATGCTATCGTGAGTAGCTACACAGCCCTAACAGATAACTTGAAAGACTTGGCAATTACACTGCCTACAGGGGCTCCCGGGAATGCAACTGGTTCTCCGCTAGTCATTGCTGCAGGTAGTGTTACATTAACAAATCTTCAAGATGCTTTGGCTTATCTAGCATCGAATAATTCTACAGCGGTTAACACTGTTTTTACCGCGGTTGGGTCTGGGGATGTTGCTACTGCCGTCGATAAAGCTCTCACGGCTCTTGTGGGCGGTGATACTTCAGGGAATAGCGATACCGCTAAGGGGCTTGCTGCATTCAATGGTACGCTCAAAACAGGCATAGGGGTTGCTAGTGCAACCAACATAGGGGATCTTATCAAACAAGCCACAACAATGGAAGGCACGATACAAAGCATCAATGGCATGCTCAATAGTTCTAGCGCGTTATCAGATTGGAGCAATGCCAATGTTAGCACCCTTGCAACCGCGCTTTTGAACAGTGCCAATAATGCTACTTGGTCTGGCTACGTCACCAGTGCTACGGATACCTCTATACTCTCTGGCACCGCTAAAACGGCTTTTGATAAGAATGTCAATAGCATGGGGGTTAGCGGGGCGGTGAATACGCTAGAAACACAGGTGCAAAATGCCTTGAATGCGATCAATGCGGGCGAGGCGATTGGCTTTGGTGGCGTGGCTGGTAATGGTCAGATGACCTTGAGTGTCGCCCAGATGAATAGCCTACTGGGCACATCTGGAGTGACCACAGCCAATGAGCCCCTAGCGGCAGCGGCGGTCAATTCGCTCCAAATTGCCTTGAATGCGTTGGCTACGGGGGGTGCTAATAACGCTTCGTTGGTCAATGTTGGCCTTTCTGGTTTGAGTTTGAGCTCAACCAATGCCAAAGGGGCAACCACGTCTGGCACGCTCAATACCCTTCTTAACGATGCTAGTAACCTCAATAGTGCAGTCCAAACACTTTATGGGGATGCCGCGGGCTTTTTTAGCACGACCGCCAACAACCTCTCCAGCACCTCTAATATCTATGTGAATGGCACTAACCAGCTAGGTTTGGGGAGCACCTCTGTAGGGGGGCAATTTGCCTCTAATGCCACCGCTGCAGCTGCTTACCTCAGTGGGATCGATCAACTCGGCACGATCTATGAAAATATCGGATCTGTGTTCCAAAACACAGCCAAAGCTGGTGGCCCAGCTAGTTATGCTGCTAGCCAGAACTACACCACTGTTTTTGGCACTGATGGTAACAATGGGGTAGCCAATACGATTGTGAGCAATAGCAGTGCGCTTACGAGCCCCGCAAGTGGTTTTTCCGGGAGCAACAACATAAATTCCTTGGTCAGTAAGTTGGAAACTCTCAGCCCAAGCACCACAGACACACAAGCTGTGAGCGCAATCGGGAGTCTTTTCACCACTCCGGGGACTGACAGTTCCGGAGACGCCTTGAATGCGTGGAATGCTTGGAAAGCCATTGCCTATGGTGATAGTGGTAAGAGCGATACAGGCGGGGCTTTGAGCCAACTCAATGGTGCACTTCTCACGGGTGGATCCAGCGATGCGGTTAAAAATCTTGATCTAAGTGGGAGTGATGCGACCAGTGTTGATCAAGTAGTGGCTTTGATCAACATGGCCAGTACGCTTAACACAGCTATTGGCAATTTGGCCACCGGTGCACCTATGCCCTATCTGGCACCTATGCCACTGCTAGCGGATTGACAATTAGCAACGCCACCGCACCTATCTTCCAGCAGGCACAAGCGGTTGCCCAAGCCTTAAACAAGGTCATGGATTCTGCAAATGGGGATAGCATGGCAAAGGTTATCATCCCCTTGCTCCAAGCCCTCAACACCTATAACCACAATAACACCTTGTTGGGGCAACTCATCAAGGGGGATAATGCGAGCGCAGCGATCAATAACATTGAGCAAAAGCTCCTCCAGTATGTGCAAGGGCTCGGGGCTGCCCAAGTGCTTACGGGCACCTCAAGTGCTTCAGATGCTAAAACCAACCTAGGTAAGCTCCAAGCCATCATCGATCGCTACCAATACTTGGAAGGCTTGAGTAATCAGGTAACAACAGCGATGGCAAACAACCCTTTTGCTCTTTTGGCTGGGCAACAGGCAGTTGTGGGTGGTGGCACTTTCCAAAATGCCGCCACCAACCTCTATGGCAACATTTTGAGCACGACCGGTAGAAATGAGCTCTTCAACCAAACTGGTGCTTCTACCTATGGTGCGGCCAGCACAATGGCACAGTCTTTGAGCACGATGGAAAACACCATCAATGCTAACAGTGCAACCATCAATGCTTGGAACACTTATGTAGGGGAAACAAGTGGGGGCACCCAAACCAATCTACAAAACATGGCCACTAGTGTTACTAACATTGCGGGCTATGTAGCGAATGCTTCGCTCTCTGGTGGCACTTTGAATTCTGTGGCTAGCACGACTACAAATGCCGACTCAGCTCTAAGCAGTGTAACGGCGGGGATCTTCCAAAATTCAGGGGGCACAGCGGCTACTTCTCTCACATGGGGGGGGTCTAGCGGAGCCAATACTGCCGCCGTCTATGGTGCTTTGAATGCGATCGACCAGCTCAACAATTGGTTTGGGGGGGGCTTGGGCGGTGCTAACTTTACCAAGTTCCAAAATGCTACAGGCAAATTGAGCGATTTGAGCACCCAAGTGAATAGCTTACTTGATCCCTTGACAGCGGCCACCCCTCAAGGTTTCATACCCGATAATATCCAGCTGGGTTCGCAAGATTCGGTGGGCTTTTTAAATAACGTGCTTGGGGCCCTACAGGGCAATACCGCCATCAACACCTTGCTTGGAAGCTCTCTCCCTACCTCGCTCTCAGCAAGCCAGCTTAGTGCCTTGCAACAAGTCCTCAACCCCATTCTAGGGACAACCAATACGGATTATCTTGTATCCGGGAATGGTGCCAATGCACTTACTTTCCTAACAGCTGCACAAAAGATCATAGCCGATGTGGGTACCATTGCGACCAATGTCGATTCCGCGGGGACTAGCTTGAACTTAAAAACCCTGCAAGGGCAACTCCAAGCCGCTCAAGACATCAACGGGCTTTATAACACGGTGCAAGGTGCACTGGTAGCTAATGGCAATGGCAATGACACGATCGTAGGGAATAGTGCCACAGGCTTTACTAACACCACTTGGGAAAAGATTGAACAGGCCATTGATACAGCCAATGAGCTCAAATCGACCATCAACATAACTCAATCTTTCATCACTTACATCACGAGTAATGCAGATGATACCTCTGCTATGCCCGCTAGTTTGCAAGCAGCAACCTCTTTCTTAGGGGTGGTGGCTAGCGAGCTTAAGGCGATGGGAGTTAGCCCTAACTCTACAACTAGCGTCGGGAATTATATCAGTGCGGCCACACCGGCACAGATCGCCCAAGTGGTTGCTAAGATCGAAGCGAATGCGGGCACAGCCAATGCGCTCACCACACCCAGCATGGATGCTCAAGCTATGGCCAGTGTTTTTGGCGATGTCCTTAAAAATGCCAAAGCCTATAATACTGCCGAAAGTGCCTTGGGCACCAGCGGGACTACTTCTGGTGCTAATGCCACCGCGCGAGCGATCAACAACGCCAATAGTGTCCAACAGCTCATGAAAGTGCTCAAAGGGGTGTCTAATGGGACCTATTCTAGTGCGGATTTAACCAATGCGTTAAACTTGCTTAAGAATATGGGTAATGTCGCTCAGGTGGTTACGCAGTTGCAAACAAGCAATAGTGCAGCCGCTCAGGAGGCGCGCAATATCCAGCAAGCCAGCAACAACACCAACCAAGCAACCACTCTTCTTGAAGACCTTACCCGTGTAACAACTGCAGTTGTGGGCACTCAAACCCCCAAGGAATACATGGACAGCAAGGCCCAAGCCTACTTGGCAATCCAAAATAACGCCCAAAATGGGCAGATCACCGTACAGGCTAATATCCTAGCTGCGAATGGGGCATATAATTTGGCAACCGTGCTCAATTCTTTGCAAACCCTTAGCCAGGGTAGTTTTGCCTCTGGCACTGTAGCAACTGGTATTGCCAATAGTGATATGTCTGGCATCTCTGGCGCGCAAATTGCCAGCTCTTTAAACGACTTGAACAAGTCTATTATCAGCACTTATAATTACCTCGGCTTTGGCAGTAATCCTAATCCCTCTGTTAATGCCGATCAAGCGCGTTCGATGTTGGAAAACTTGGTGAGTCAGATCGGGAGCTTACAACGTGAGGTTGTCAATATGTTGGTGGCTTTGAATAACGGCGTTTATGATGCAAGCTTGCAAGCTACCAACACTGATCTTGCGGCTAAGGGTGGCACCTTTGCCTTCCTCAAAAAAGGCTTTGGACAAACAACACCCATGAGTCCAACTGCTAGACAGACATTAGCCAATGATCTTAAAGCCCTGCTCCTACAGATCAACAAGAGTAAGCTGTATTCACAAGCTGCCTTGAAGAAGTATAATTCTAACTTGAGCGTGCAATTTGCCTCTAGACCCACAACCAGACACATGCAAACCAGCACCCAAAATGGGAACATGTATGGTATCGACATGCAGTTTGGTTATAAGCAATTCTTTGGCAAAAAGAAACGCTGGGGCTTGCGCTACTATGCCAGCTTTAGCTACCAACACGGGACTTTCAATGTGGGTGATGCGAGCGATGTGGATAACTTCGTCTATGGTGCGGGTGTGGATGCCCTTTATAACTTCTTTGAAAGTAAAGATGGGAACATGACCAGTGGTGTCTTTGCCGGGTTAATGCTCGCAGGTAGCACTTGGAATGTGAAAGGCATGAGCTACTATAAGAGCCTCATGGCGGATTGGAATGCTAACGGGGGCAAGGCTAGCATGAACACTAGCTACTTCCAAATCCCCATCAACATCGGCTTTAGAACCAATGTGAATCGCCACAATGGTTTTGAAATCGGCTTGCGTATTCCTTTGGCAACCAACTACTTCTTTAACGGGGTGAATGCCGATGGCGATCGCTTGCAGATTGCCTACAAGCGCAATGTTTCTGTCTTCTTCAACTATGTCTATAACTTCTAAGGCATAGCCACTTTTGGAGGGGGTAGGGGCTGGGCCCCCTTTTTTAAACCGATGGCAACACAGGCTTTAATCGATGCCATTAACTTCCACGCTTTTTGCATGGGCTTAGGCCCGCTGATTTTTGGGGCTAATTTGTTTTGGTTGGGGTATCTGAAAAATTATGCCACGCTCAATAAACGCCTCTATGCCATGATGGTGATCGTGTTCATGTGGGTGGCCATCGGGTTTTTTAGCGGGGTTTTTATTTGGGCGATGCAGGGCTTTAGCGGGTCTTTAAAAGTGCTCTTGATGGGTCTTGCGTTGGGGCTTATCAGCCTAGGGGAAATCCAGCGCATTAAAAAACTCAAGCACGCGCGCATAAAAGAGGCATACATGCAAAAATATATCCGCTGGTCTCAAGGACTCTACACGCTCAATCTTTTGCTCTCTAGTGCATTTTTTATCCCCCAAATTTTTTAATGCGTTTTCTCTACCACCCCCAAGCCAAAGCCCCCGAAGTGCTCTTAGAAGGGCAGGCTTACCGCCACCTTTATTTGAGCCGCCGCACGCCCGCTAGCCAAAGCATTGCCATGCGCAATCTGCAAGATGACAACTTGTATTTTTACAAACCCGTTACGATCCATAAAAAATACGCCCTTTTAAGCTTGCAGTCAGCCCAAGAGAGCCGGATATGCCCCACCCACCCCATACATCTTATTTGGGCGATCATCCATTTAAAAAATATTGAAAAGGTCTTGCCCTATCTTAACCAAATGGGGGTTAGCCAAATCAGCTTTTTTTATGCGGCTTATAGCCAACACGATGAAAAACTAGACACCCCCAAAATGGAGCGTTTCCAAAAAATCTTGATCGCCTCATGCGAGCAGAGTGGACGCAGCGATTTGATGGCTTTAGAGGTGTTGGGCAACACCCAAACAGCCCTAGAAACCTACCCTAAAGCCTGTGTCTTTGATCTAGGCGCGCCTAGCATGCCTGCTCAAAAAAGTCTAAAAAATGGGGTCATCATAGGTCCTGAAGGGGGGTTTAGCCCGCCAGAGAGGGCGTTATTTGCCAGCAGAGAGATTTATAGCACGCCCTCCCCTTTGATTTTAACCAGCGAGGGGAGTGCCCTCTACCTAGCAGCTTTGGGCGGTGCTCTAAATGTCTAGGGGGTCTAGCACAATTTTAAAATCTGCTTTGAGTTCTTGGAGTTGGTGCAACATTTGCAGTAAAGAGGGCGTTAAGCTTGCACTTAATAAAATTTCATAGCGGTAAGACTTGGCGATCTTAGCCACGCGTGCAGGGCCTGCCCCTAAAACCTGCACACCGAGGGGTAAAATCGACTCGATGTGTGTTAGCATAGCCTGCATCTTTTCTTGAGCCTTGAGCTCACTGGATGCGCTAAAGGTTAGCTGGGCTAGGCGTTTAAAGGGGGGGAAGCTTGGCACGCGCATTTTAAGCTCCTCTTGCAAAAACACTTCATAATCTTGGATATAAGGGCTTAAAAAAGCTTGATTGCGTGTTTGGATCAAAACCTTCCCCTTGTTTTTACGGGCACTGCGCCCGGCAATTTGGTGCATCAAGCTCACCCCCTGTTCAAAGCTAGCATAACTCCCATTGTGCAAGATTTCATCTAGACCCAAAATAATAGCCAAATTCACTTGGGGGTAATCATGCCCCTTGGCGATCATTTGCGTGCCAATTAAGATGTCTATTTCTTGGGCTTTGAGCGCGTCTAAGATGTGCTGGATTTGGGTATTAGTGTGGGTGTGATCCTTGTCTAAAATGCCTATGCGGGCATGGGGTAGGAGTTCTTCTAATTCTTTTTTAATCTGCTGCGTACCCATGCGTTTGCCCTGCAATAAATCATGTTGGCAGTGAGGGCAAATACTGGGAATCTGTTCGCTGTGTTGGCAATAGTGGCAACGCATGCATTGATCTTTGAGGTGTAAGCTCATATTGACACTGCAAAAAGGGCAACACACCCCCTGCCCGCACGCTTGGCACAAGAGTTTTTTAAAATGCGCCCGGGTGGGCACAAAAATCATGCTTTGTTGCTTGTGATCCAAAGCCTCTTGCAAATGCGCGCATAAAAAAGGGGTGATCGCGCTGTTGTGATCTTCAAAGATGATTTCTTTATGCGTGTCAAAAAAACGCCCCTTTAAACGCACCAAGTGCTGGTTTTTTTGCGCCATGTAGTAACTACGCAAACTAGGGGTGGCTGAACCTAGAATCACTTGGATGGGCATTTTGGTGGAGAGATAGAGGGCACTGTCGCGGGCGTGGTAGTAGGGGGCTTGGTTGGATTTGTAAGAATGATCATGCTCTTCATCGATGATGATGAGTCCTAGATTTGGCATGGGCAAAAAAAGCGCGCTGCGCGTGCCCACCACGATACGCACTTGCTGGCGGTGTAGTTTGTCTAAAAGTTCTGTTCTTTGTGCTGGCTTGAGCTTGCTATGCCACAAACCCACCAACGATCCAAAGTTGTCTAAAAGCGTGCGGTAAAGCTGGGGGGTTAGAGCAATTTCGGGGAGTAACAAAAGCGCGCTTGACCTTTCTGAAAGCTTGCTTGCGATCAGATGGGCGTAAATATGACTCTTGCCACTGCCCGTATCCCCAAAAAGTAAGGCTTGTTTGAGGGGGTGGAGGGCTTGATAGGCTTCTTGTTGGGCAGGGCTTAGTGGGGTTTGTGGGCAGGGACTAGTGCTCTGGATGGGGGGTAGAGGGGGGTTTTTAAAGGGGTAAAATAGGGGTGCAACCACGCCTAGTTCTGCACAATAATAATGCGTGATGAAGCGTAATAGTAGCATTTGGTGGGGGTTAAAATAGGTGTTGGTGGGGGTGGCTAGCTTGCATGCAAACTGGGGCTTAGGGCACTCTCCTAGCACCACGCCTAAAACTTGGCGTTTTTGGAGGGGGATTTTGACCAAAGCACCTATCTCTAGGCTTGCTTGGCTTTCATAGGTTAGGGGCTTGGTTTTAGCAAAGGGAGCAATGGTGTAAAACAAGGTCAGCCCTTCATGATAGCCAACTATACTATGGGGTGGGTTACCCCTTTCTGATCTCTTGCATCACCCGATCAAAGGCCTCTTTTGTGCCCGGACGCACGGGACTTAGCAAACTAAAAATAATGATGGCCAAAGAGCTAGCCAAAAATCCGGGCACGATCTCATAAATGTCCAAAAAGCCCTTGCCAAATTTATCATATAAGATCACCATGCCCGCCCCAAAGACCATGCCCATAATCGCCCCTAGGCGTGTCATGCGCGCCCAAAAGAGCGAAAAGAGGATCACGGTTCCAAAACTGGCCCCAAAGCCCGCCCACGCATAAGACACGATTTTAAGCACGCTAGCGTTGCGATCTTGAGAGATAAAAAAGGCAATACACGCCACGGCTAGCACAGAGGCGCGGCTGACCACCATAACGGTTTTAACCGGGGCTTGCTTGTTAAAGACTTTGGCATAAAAATCCTCAGCGATGGTTGAGGAGCTCACTAAAAGCTGGGAGCTAGCCGTGCTCATCACAGCCGCTAAGATTGCGCTTAAGAGAATCCCGCTCATCCAAGGGTTAAATAGGGTTGCGCTCATTTCAATGAAGATTTTTTCCGGATCGGCTAAGTTGAGATGGAATTTAGTCACATACGCTACACCCAAGAGCCCAATCAAGCAAGACCCCGCTAGACTAATCCCCATCCAGCCAATCCCAATGGCGGTTGCTTGGGGAATCTCTTTGATGGAGCGAATCGACATGAAACGCACCAAAATATGGGGTTGTCCAAAATAGCCCAAGCCCCACGCCAAACTAGAGATCACCGCCACAATAGAAGTCCCCTGTAAAAAGGTGAGATTTTCAGGCTTGATTTTGGCAATCGTGGCAAAACCCGCCTCAAATCCACCCAAGTGGTAGAGCATCATGCAGGGCACCACAATGAGCGCACCCATCATGAGCAAGCCTTGGATTAAGTCTGTCCAACACACCGCCTTATAGCCCCCTAAAAAGGTGTAGGTAACAATGATCAAAGTGCCCACAATAAGGGCATGGGTGTATTTGACCCCAAAGGTGGCTTCAAAGAGTTTAGCCCCACTCACCAGCCCTGAGGAAACATAAAAAGTAAAAAAAATCAAGATCACGATCGCCGAGATGAAGCGCAGAATGTGCTTGTCATCGCTAAAGCGGGTTTCAAAGTAATCCGGGATGGTGATCGAATTGGCGATCACGCTGGTATAGACTCGCAGGCGTTTAGCCACCAGCGACCAGTTGATAAACGCCCCAATGGTTAATCCAATGGCAATATGGCTATTGACCAACCCGCCCACATACAACGCCCCGGGCAAGCCCATTAAAAGCCACCCGCTCATATCGCTTGCCCCCGCACTTAAGGCACTAATCACAGGTCCCATGGAGCGATCGCCCAAAAAATAATCTTCGGTGGTTTCATTCTTGCGGTAAAAATAAAACCCAATGTAAAGCATCAAAACCGAATAGAGCACAAAGACGATTAAAATCTGGTAGCTAATGTGCATGCGCGTCCTTTGCTTTAAGCCCGCGTGCACCCAAATTTCCATAGCGGTGGTAAGAAATGCTGACTGATTTTTCTAGATGGTAATTGAGTAGCTCAAAACGCCCACAGGTTAGAGGTTTGGCATTGGCCACTACAATACCTAAATCTGCACTGGCCTGGTAGAGTGCGTCTAAATTTCTACCAAAGTAGCGTATGCGCCCAAAATCGCCCAATTTGGCACAAAAGTCCTCCAAACTCTCGTAGCAAATGGTGGGGTTGAAGTGGTGCTTGATATATTCCAAGCACTCTAAGAGCGTGGCAAAATGCAGATTATCCACATCGCTAGATAAGCTGATAGTTAAGGGGATTTGACTCACCGCAGCCCCCATCAAGACGCTAAAGAGTTCCAATAAGCCATCTTCAGGGCGCACGCGGTAGCCAATGCTAGAAACTTTGGTATAAGAAAACCAATTCTCCTCACCGCGGATCTGCACAAAATCCCTTTTTTGGTTAAACTCGTGTTGCTCGTAGTGGGCATAACTTTTAGCCATTTGCACGATTTGGTTGTGTGCATTTTGGTGGTGCTGGTTAAAAGACTCCAAGGCTTGGATAAAGGGAGTCGCGCTCACATCGGTAATGGGGGTTGCATTGGGCAATTCTCCAATCTCTACAAACTGGGTAACATAGTTGTAAATCCCCACCTTGCGCCCTAGTCCCACAGCGGATTTTTTAATCCCCCCAAAGGGTTGGCGCAAGACAATCGCTCCGGTGCTGGGCTTGTTGATATAGACATTCCCCACCTCAATATGCTCGGCATAATACTCCCATTCGCGCTCATCTAGAGACTCTAAAGCCCCGGTTAAGCCATATCCAGTTGCATTGGCAATCTCAATGGCCTCTTTAAGGTCCTTGGCCCGCATCACGGAGAGCAAGGGCACAAAAAGCTCGGTGGTGTGGGTGTAATCCCCAGACTTGGTGCCGTATTTGATACAGGGTTTCATCAAGTAGGGGTTATTATCCACAAACTCGGGTTGCAACACCCACTCTTCATGCTCGCCAATATGGTTTAACGCCTTTTGCACCTTAGCATCTGGAACATCGGCTAGCGTGCCAATCTTGTGCTTGAGTTCTAGGGGGTCGCCTACACTCATGGACTTGGTCGCATCTACTAAGGCGCGTTTGAAATCTGGGTCATTGTAAATCTCCTCCTCCAAGATCAACAGCGAAGTGGCGGAACATTTTTGCCCCGAATTGCTGAAGGCCGAATGGATGATATTTTTAACCGCTTGATCGCGATCGGCCATTTTGGTAACAATGGTGGCGTTCTTACCCCCCGTCTCTGCACTCAAATGTAAGGTGGGGTTAGCTTGGAGCATGCGATACGCTGTATCCTCTGAGCCGGTGAGCACGGCAAAACTAATGGCGGGGTCTTTTAAAAGGTGCTTGCTAATGTCCTCGCCCCTAGCGGGTAAGTAAATGAGTGTGTCTCTGGGCACGCCCGCATCCCAAAAGCATTCACACAAGCGATAACCCACCACCGCGCTAAGGCTGGAGGGCTTGTAAATCACGGCATTACCCCCAGCCAGCGGGGCAGCAATTGTGCCTACAGAGATTCCGATGGGGAAGTTCCACGGGGCGACCACCACGCCGATCCCCTTGGGCTTAAAGCGGATATGGGGGTGCTCCTCTAGGAGTTTTTGCAAACTATGGGGGTAAAATTCCAAAAAGTCAATCGCCTCGCTCACTTCCGCATCACTCTCGATGAGGGTTTTCCCCACTTCTAAAGCGCATAGACCTATCAAATCCCCCCGTCTGTCCCTAAAATTTTGCGCCACTTGGGCTAAGATCGCATGGATTTCGCTTAAAGATTTATGCCCAAAGGTGCTCTCTTTGGCCGATTCTAAGGCCTCTTGGATGAGGTTTTCATTAGCTAGGCTAATAGTGGCGATCTTTTTATGCGCAATCTTGTCTAGGACATCGATCATTTTGAGGCTTTTAAGGTTATATTCTCTACCAATGATGGGGGCAAGTTCGACAATGGGGGCATTCCTAGCCTTATCCACAACTTTTTTAGCCCATTCCCGATTAGCCTTCAAAATAAAATCGGTGTCACTCTCATTTTTAAAGGGGTTGTTGGGGTAGGCAGAGTGGCTAGCTTGGTGGATATTGCGATCCTGCTTGCGGTGTGTGGTGCTATCCAAGGTCTCTATGCCCGCCAAGCTCTTTAAAAACCGCTCCTCTTGATCTTTCCATGCCGGCGATCCCACGCTGAGATTAAAAAAGGCTTTCATGAAGTTATCGGCCGCGGTGTTTTCATCTAAACGGCGCACCAAGTAGGCGATGGCGTTATTAAAATGCTTTTCATCGCACACGGGCGCGTATAAAATGAGCTTGTGCATCTCTTTAAGTTCTAGGCTAGCCTGCAAACTCATGCCCTCCAACATCTCAAAGCTAAAATGCTCTAGGGCTACTGGATCATTTAAAGTGTGGATACGCGTATAAGCGTAGGCGATCTCAAAGAGGTTATGCGAGGCGATCCCAATTTGGATGTATTTGTAATTTTCATTCTCCAGCACAAAATCTAGCATTTTATTGTAGTTGGAGTCGGTGTCTTGTTTACGTGTGAAAGTGGGGAGCTCCCAGCCCTTGATTGAGGCGATGGTTTCTTCGCTCTCCATATTCGCTCCCTTGACAAAGCGAATCTTAATGGGAGGGAGGTTATTGAGCACTCTTTCTTTAGAAAAGGCATGCAGTTTTTGCAAGTAGGCATAAGAGTCGGGGATATAGGCTTGCAACACGATTCCGGCACTGATGGGGAATTTGGTGATAGACTCCATAAAAGACTCCACCGTGAGCTCTAAATCCCTAAACTCCTCCATGTCTAGGTTAATGAACTTGTCAATCCCATGTTCTTTTTTTTGCTCTAGGGCTAGGGCATAGAGGGTGTCTAGGCGCTTAACCACCTCTTCTTTAGAGCTCTCAAAGTCAATGATATTAATTTGGGAAAAAATCGTGGTGATCTTGATAGAAATGTATTTGATGTAGCTAGACTTGATCGCCTCTTGGTATTTGTGCATGCGGTAAGCCGCCTCCGATTCCCCCAACACTTCCTCACCAATCAAATTGATATTCAGCGTGATGTGCTCAGCTTCGCGTTTTTCAATCATGCTTTTGAGGCTATCGCTACTCTCATCTAAGACCAACCCTTTTGTGTCATGGCGAATCCGATTGACAAAAAAAGGCACGCTCATGGAGGGGGCAAGCTTGCCCACGCTCAAAAAGCCCGCCAGCAACAACTTTTCAAAGCTGGTGAAAAAATCCGCAATGCCGTATTTCTTAAGTGTGTATTCAATGAAATCAAAGCGCGCGTGGTTACTATGAGCTCTAAAGCTACGATCCAGCAACTCAATGAGCATAACCTTATGCGCGGGATTGTTCAAGAGTTTTTGCATTTTGGCATGGAAGGATCGTTCCTCACTGCTCAAGTGTTGCGTGATCTTGGTTTGCAGGGTCCTAGCAAGGGCAAGGGCAGATTGGATGATTTCACTAGCAGGTTGTTGCATGTGGGCTCCATTAATAAGAATTGTGGCTAATTGTGCAGACAAATAACCTAACTTGTGGAGTATAAAATACTTGGGTTAATGATCCTTGCCTGCTAGGATCGCAAAAAGCCGTGCCAAATGAGGTGTTAAGATTTGAAACAAAGGGTGGTACGCTTGGCAGGACTTGAACCTGCGGCCTACGGCTTAGAAGGCCGTTGCTCTATCCAGCTGAGCTACAAGCGCACGGGGTGGTACGCTTGAAGGGAGTCGAACCCCTAACCCCCAGATCCGAAGTCTGGTGCTCTATCCAATTGAGCTACAAGCGCATAAAAGTAAAATTTTGTAAGAAAAAAGGGAGTTTGTTAATGGGGTGGGTGATGGGGCTTGAACCCACGACCCCCAGGACCACAATCTGGTGCTCTAACCAACTGAGCTACACCCACCATTTTAAAGAAGACTGGTCGGGGCGAAAGGATTTGAACCTTCGACCCCTTGGTCCCAAACCAAGTGCGCTACCAGGCTGCGCTACGCCCCGCTATTCTCACAAACAAACGCCCATTTTAGCTTAAATTTGCTGTGTTGTCAAGGAATGGGGGCTAAAATAACAAGACACCAACTCAGAATCACTTCTAAAAGTCTTGACAAAATAAAATTTTTCGAGTAGAATACCCGCCGTGTTTGTGCAACACCCCTTAAAGAAACAATGCGCATTGTTCCTCACATTGGCTCAATCTTTTTAGCTGTTGGAGAAGATTGATTCCGCTGTTTTATTGCTGTTCTGCCACTCCTAATGGATTTGATCAAAATCCCTTAAACCTTTATTTTGCGGTGTGGGTTTGATGCCCAACCGCGACGATTATACCACCCAAAGATTAACCGATTGACAAGTCAAGATGTTTTAAATTAGAATTTTGAATTTTTAGCCCAGTTCCGCATAAATCCAGACTTGATGCCCCCTCTTAGCCCAATTTAGGGCTTTTTTCATTATTAATTCAATTCTTATAATTGTTTTTATATAATCCATATCTGTAATTTTTTTTCAAAAGGTTTTTAATGAAAAAAGTCATGGTCGCTCTTTGGGGGGGGTGTTTGTCTGTGCACAATTTACAGGCTATTGAAACCAAGCACTTACAAAGGGTGGAAACCACAGGGGCTAGCTTCAATGAAGAAGCCCCTAAGAGTTGGCGCAGTCCGGAGGTGAAAAACTATTTGGGTAGCCAAACCGTCATCTCGCACAAACAACTCACCCAACAAGCCAACCAAAGCATTGAAGAAGCTTTGCAAAATGTGCCCGGGGTGCATATCCGCAACGCCACCGGTGTAGGGGCGGTGCCTAGTTTCTCCATACGCGGGTTTGGGGGCGGGGGCTCGGGGCATAGCAATACGGGATTGATCTTAATCAATGGGATTCCGGCATATGTCGCGCCCTATGTGGATATTGGCATGCCCATCTTCCCGGTTACTTTCCAATCTGTGGATCGTATCAGTGTGATCAAGGGCGGGGAGAGTGTGCAGTATGGACCTAATGCCTTTGGCGGGGTGATCAACATCATCACTAAGCCCATTCCTCATAAATGGGAAAACCAAATCTCTGAGCGCATGACGGCTTGGGGGCGGGCAAGCAATGGGGGTTTTGCCGGACCAGCTAGCAAAAACCAATCTTTTATCCAAACCCTTGCCAATAATTTTTTATACAACACCTATTTAAAAAGCGGGGGCATGTTTAATAATCATGTCGGTGTGCAGGTCCAAGCCAATTACATCGCCGGGCAGGGTTTTCGCATGGATAGCCCCACCAATATCCAAAACTACCTTTTAGATGGAATTTACCAAATCAATGAAAACCATAAGATCACGGCTTACTACCAATATTATAAATTTTTCTTAACCGATCCGGGCTCTTTGGGTGTGCAAGCTTATGAGCAAAACCGCTTCCAAAACAACCGCCCCAACAATCAAAAAAGTGGTAAGGCGATGCGCTGGGGGGCGGTGTATCAGACCTTTTTTGGCGATACAGACAAACTGGGCGGGGATTTCACGCTCACCTACTACGGGCATGACATCAGTCGGGATTTCCAATTTGACTCCAACTTCCTCAATGTCAATACAAACCCTAAATTGGGTCCTGTCTATACCAATCAAAACTACAAGGGGTATAACATTGGCGATCACCCCCGCAATTATCTCATCAACGCCATTGAGCCCAATGTGAATATCACCTTAAACACCAAACACATGAGGCACACCTTTAAAATTGGCATGCGCTACATGGCTAGTGATATGCGGTTTCGATTCTTGCAAAATGAATGTCTATCTGTGAATAATGGCACTTGCCAAATGTCCGGATTCTTATATGACAAAAAAGCAAGCCAAAATTTGGAGATGTTTAATAATTATATCGTGGGTTATGCCAGCTATAAAATGGAATTTTTTAATGGTAAGCTCACCCTCATTCCGGGCTTCCGCTACACATTCTTAGATTATAAAAAAGTGTTGCCTGAAAATGTCAATCCTAATACGGGTAGCTTCACTGAAACTAAGGTTGTCAAAAAAACCGATAACCAGTATAGCCCGGCTTTCAATTTGGGCTACAAGCCCTTGAAAGATTGGGTGATGTATTTTAACTACCGCCGTAGCTTCATCCCCCCCCAAGCCAAATCGGTGAGCATTTTTTCCACCAATTACAACCAAATTTTCAATGAGTTTGAGGTGGGGTCGCGCTATTCCTACAAAGACCTCTTGAGTTTTAATGCCAACTACTTTGTCATTTTGGCACACCACTATTATAGTGGCGGGTATGGGAGCAATGCCTTAGATATTGATGCTAAGAGTCAGGGCGTGGAATTAGAGCTTTACTACGCTCCCATTAGGGGTTTGCAATTCCATGTAGCTTATACCTACATTGATGCGCGCATCACCAACAACGCTAAAGATAATCCTAGCTATTTTGAGGGCATTGTCAATCAATCCTTTAATCTCAAGGGTAAAAGATTACCCTATGTGAGCCCCAATCAATTCATCTTTGACATGAGCTATACCTATAAGAAAACTACCTTTGGTTTGAGTAGCTATTTTTATAGCCGTGCCTATTCCTCCATTCTCAACCAGGCTAAACCCCAAACCGCTTGCTTCTACTTTGGCTATAAGATCGATGGAGCAAGCTTTGGCTGTAATAGTGTTGGGCTCTTGCCTTGGTATTGGGTGTGGAATGTGCAACTCAGCCAAACATTTTGGCAGGGCGGACGGCACAAAGTTACGGGGAGTCTGCAGGTCAATAATATTTTTGACATGAAATACTACTTTAGGGGCATTGGCACTAGCCCCACAGGCAGGGAGCCCGGCCCGGGCCGCTCGGTTACGGTGTATTTGAGCTATGAGTTTTGAAAACAACGCCAACGCCAAAGGCTAGGTATCTCTTTAGAACTTCTTGCGTTGTACATCCTCAACAATCTGGGCAGAGATGTCATCAATCCCCTTAGAAACCTCTTGGGAATCTTGGGCAATGGCTAGGGAGCTGGCCGTATCTTTTTTAAACTCCTCTAGGACGGTGTTAATGTTCTGCACGCCACTAGATTGTTCTTGGATGCGTGCGGAAGTGTCTGCAATGCTTTGCACCAAGACATTGATATTGCTTTCCACCTCGCTCAAAGATTTTTGCGTGCGCTCGGCTAGCTTTCTGACCTCATCAGCCACCACCGCAAACCCGCGCCCATGCTCGCCCGCACGGGCGGCTTCTATGGCGGCATTTAAAGCCAGCAAGTTAGTTTGCTCAGCAATGTCGCGGATGATCTCCACGATGTTTTTAATGTCCTGACCTTGTTGGATCATCTGCGTGCTTTGTTGGGCTATTTGCGTGATTCCCCCTGTGATCTCCCCAATACTCAAAATGGTTTTATCCAAACTGCTATTTTGGCGCACCGCAATTTCATTGAGTCGATCGACACAAGAGTTAAGTGCATTGACCTTGCCATCTAGCTCTTTGGCAAAACCAGCCGAAGTGCTGAGCATGCGTCTGGTTTCTAAGCCCAACGCATCCACGGCCTTTTCCATTTGTGCGCTTGCTTGGGGAATCCCCTTTCTAAAATCAAATTGGGAGTAACGCTCAAAGGCATCGTGGAGGGTTTGCATGTGCAAGCCAATACTCTTTTGCATGTAAAGAATGATGTTATTAAGATTGGTTTTGAGTGCGGCTAGAGAAGGGTTATGGGGCTCTGCGCTAATGGTTTGGCTAAAGTCCCCACTCTCCACTTTTAAAGCCACTTGGATACTATTTTCCACCGCTTGGTTGTCCTGCATGATATTTTTTTGGATTTCTTGAATGCTTTGGTTAATGCTCTCTTGCATCCGCCCCAATTCGTCTAAATTCCTAGCGGGCACGAGTTGGATATTCTCCGCTGAAACCTCACGGCGCAGGATTTTAAAGAAGTTGTGTAAATTATCCGAAACAATCCCGATGCGTTTGATTATTAAGGTATAAATGAGCGCGTAGATAACCCCGATCACCACCAATAACCCAACAATATTGGTGATTGCCAAAGTGGCGCGGATCGCATCCACATCTCTAAAAATCCGCTTTTCGCTACGCACCCCAACCACCCCCCAAAACCAAGGCATGTCACCAACACTCTTGCCGATCACCCTAAAAGGATAGATGGCTGCATAGGAGGTCAAGCCGCTCACTGCAGAACGCACCATCATCACATCGGGCTTGCCACTTGCAATAACGGGAATTCCCTCATCAGAAAAAGTCTTGTGGAACTTTTCCCAAGAGGTGTTGCGCAGTTCCGGGTGTTTTTCAACATAGAGTAAAGTCCCATCTTGGGCGATCAGGTTAAATTTTGTTTCCCCCACGCCATAAGATTTGAGCACAAGTCCAAAACGATCGATATTGACAAACAAGATCACCGCCCCCCTAAAAGCCCCATGGGCATCCTTGATGGGGTAGGCTATATCGATACCATAAATCTCGCTTTTGTCTTGCATGGTGCGCACATAGGGCTTACCCAGCACCATTTTATTCTCCCTTTTACTCTCCAAATAAAGCGGGTTTTCATAAAAATACGGGGCTTTTAGCTCCACAATCTCGCCATTCCCGTTCAGACTATTAGTATCGCCTACTTTAACCTGTTCTAGCCTAAAAGCCCCATTTGGGTCATGTTCTAGCCCTATGGCGAGCGCGTTGATCGCACGGGTGTTGTACAGATAATCGCTTAAGAGTTGCTTTTTAAAGGGGGCTTCTTGAATCGTGTTGGCTAAAACACCGCGCAAGGAGACAAGACGCATAAAAGTCCGTGCAATGCTATCTTGCACGCCCTGCCCGGCATTGCGCACCTGAGCTTGGAGGCGGTTGATTGCCTCTGCTTTCAAAATACTTTCTACATGATTTATCACAAAATAAAAGATCGCCAGCATCAAAACCACCAAAACAGCCACAATACTCGCTACGATCTTAGCCCTTAGCGAGGCGTGCTTGAAGCGTGCAAACATAAAAAGCCTTTCATTGTAAATTTTCCCCATGATAGCAAAAAATATGATAGTCTTAGTGGCGATCCCTTTTTTAAAACCCCAGCGATGACCAAATCACCCAAAATCCACCACAAGGGGTTAGGGGCTTTTTAAAATCTCTTGCACAAAGTGTGTGATGGCAAAAAAATCCTTTTCAAAAAGTGCGCAAACATCGAGCACCACGCAATCAGAGCGCACCACTCCAGCCACGCCCCTTTTATAGAGGGCATGGTAGAGGGCTTTAGAATCTATATTAGCCTGTATTTGCACCCCAAAACTCTCTAAATCCTCCATCTGCACGCCCCCGCCTATACGCGCCTGAGTGGGGATCACAAAGGCTTTTAAGCCGGCTATCTGGCTTAAAGCGCGGTGCAATTTCAAAGCTTTATTGAGCAAAACATCCTTATCTTGCTCTAAAAAAGCTTGCAAAGGGGTTTTTTGCCCTTGTAAATAGCCTTGTAGGCTTTTGGTGAGTAAAAAAAGCGTGATCTTATCCACCCTAAAGGCGCGATAAAGCGGGTGTGCGCGCATGGCTTCTATATGCTCCCTCTCCCCTAGCACAATCCCGGCTTGCACGCTCCCTAGCAATTTATCCGCGCTAAAGCTCAAAAGATGCGCGTTTTTAAGGGCTTTTTTAGTGTGTTCCAAACTTTGCACACTCCCCAAATCCTCATAAAGGACAAGACCCTTTTCTTGGGCTAGAGCAAAAAGAGATTTAGAGGGCACGCTAGCCACAAACCCTTGCATGGAAAAATTGCTCCAATGCACGCTAGCAAGTAGCGCGCTGGCATCGCTGCAAGCATTCTTATAATCGCGCAAATAGGTTTTATTGGTGCTCCCCACTAACTTAAGGTGGGTTACACTCTCCAAGAGTTCATGGGCGCGAAAACCCCCCCCAATTTCGACCAACTGCCCATAAGAAAGCAAGGTTTGTTTGCGCTTAGATTTAGGGGCAAATACGCTCGCCACTAACACCAGCGCGCTCGCGTTGTTGTTCAGAATGAGCGCGTCCGGGGCGTTGAAAAGTGCCTTTAAGAGATTTTGCGCCTGAAAAGCGCGCTCAAAACGCATAGCCCGTTCTAAATCCACCTCTAAATCCACATAACCGCTTAAAATTTCCAATTCTCTAAGCGCGCCACTCTCCAAAGGCGCGCGCCCTAAATTGGTGGAGAGCAACACCCCTGTGGCGTTATAAACCTTCTTAAAGGGGGGAGCTAATAGAGCCTCATAGCGCGCTTGGAGCGCACCGCACCACTGGGCTAGGTTTTCATAGCCACATTGATTTTGCCGGCATTCCTCTAATAATGCATTAGCCAAAGCCTTTAAGATCGCGCGATTGCAACCTACAAAACAAGGGGCATTTAACAACGTGTGCATAGCAGGGGGGTGTTTGGGTGCTTTCATGGGGTGATTCTAGCACACAAAGAGGCTTTTTTTGTTATACTGCCACTTTTAAAGGGATGGCATGCAAACTTATGGCTTAGAATATTGGGGTAGAGAGGATTTTGTGATTGAGGGGGGGTTGGTTAAACTCAATGTGGGGAGCAAGCCTAGCTTAATGGAGATTGTGATGGAGTTACGCGAACAGGGCTTTAAAGGTCCCTTGCTCTTGCGTTTCCCCCATTTGATTGAAAAACAAGTCAAAGAACTCTTTAACATGTTTTCTAATGCCATTAGCCAATACCACTACAGCGGGGCGTTTAAAGCGGTCTTCCCCTTGAAGGTCAATCACATGCCCCATTTTGTTTTGCCCCTAGTGGAGATCTCTAAGGCGTTTAAAGGGCATTATGGTTTAGAGGCCGGGAGCAAAGCCGAATTAATTTTGGCGATGAGTTATATCCAAGAGGGCGCGCCCATCACGGTGAATGGGTTTAAAGACAAGGAAATGATTGAGCTGGGTTTTATTGCCTCTAGCATGGGGGCAGATATTACGCTGACCATAGAGGGACTAAGCGAACTTAAGAGTATCTTAGAAGTGGCATTAGAGAATAACACCACAGGGGAGAATGCCAAACTCTGCCCCAAAATCGGGATTCGCGTGCGCTTGCACAGCTCAGGGGTGGGGATTTGGGCTAAGAGCACGGGGATTCACGCCAAGTTTGGGCTAGCCAGCACGGAATTACTGGAGGCGATGCGTTTGTTAGAAGAACACGCCCTATTAGGGCAACTGAGCATGATTCATTTCCACATTGGTAGCCAAATTAGCGACATCACGCCCTTAAAAAAGGCACTCAAAGAGGCGGGGAATATTTATGCTGAGTTGCGCAAAATGGGGGCGTTTAATCTTAAGAGTGTGAATATTGGCGGGGGACTAGCCATTGAATACTCCCAGCACAAACACCAATGCGAGCGCAATTACACCCTAGAGGAGTTTGCCGGCGATGTGGTCTTTTTGCTCAAAGAGATTGTGAAAAATAAGAAGGAGCTAGAGCCTAATATTTTCATCGAATCGGGGCGTTTTATCAGTGCTAGCCATGCGGTCTTGGTCGCTCCCGTGTTGGAGTTGTTCTCTCAAGATTATGATGAAAGCATTCTGCGTCTTAAGGAGACTAACCCGCCCCTAGTAGCTGAAATGGAGGATCTCTACCACAATATCAACGCCAAAAACGCCATTGAATATTTGCATGACAGCTTGGATCACATGGAATCCCTTTTTACCCTCTTTGATTTAGGCTACATTGATTTGCAAGATCGCAGCAATGCGGAGGTTTTAGGGCATTTGATCATCAAAAAAGCCATTGGGTTTTTTAGGCACAAAGATCACAGCGACATTATCCGCATTCAAGAACAGGTGCAAGAACGCTATTTGTTGAATTGCTCTTTTTTCCAAAGCTTGCCGGATTATTGGGGCTTGAGGCAGAACTTCCCAGTCATGCCCTTACACAAATTAGATCAAGAGCCCACTAGGAGTGCGAGTTTGTGGGATATTACTTGTGATAGCGATGGGGAGATTAGCTTTAATAAAAATAAGCCCTTGTTCTTGCACGAAGTGGATGTGCGTCAAGAGGAGTATTTTTTAGGGTTTTTCTTGGTGGGGGCTTATCAAGAGGTTTTGGGCATGCACCATAATCTTTTCACCCACCCTACTGAGTGTTGCGTGCATGTGCATGCTGTAGGCGCGCCTGAGCCCTTTTCAATCAGCCATATTTTGGAAGCCCAAACGATTTTAGATGCCCTAGAGGATTTGGAGTATGACACCAAAGAGATGGAGCGCATTTTGAAACAAAAGATCGAGGAGAGTGCGCTTTTGGATAGCGAGGAGAAAAAGGAGGTCTTGGGGCGTTTGTATGTGATGCTGAGTGAAAATGGGTATTTGCGCACTCTGGCCTTGCAAGAATTATAAAACAAAAAAGAGGTCTGTATGTCTAAACCTAGTCTGTTTCTCAAATCCCAAAATATGTTTTTTGGGGAGCATTTTGGGGGCATGTTTGTGCCCGAAAATCTCAAAGATGCCCTATTGGAGTTGGCTAAGGCCTATGAAAATATCTTGCCAACACCCCAATTCCAAAACACCTTTAAAGACTTATGCACGCATTTTATTGGCCGCCCAACGCCCTTGATCTTTGCTAAAAACGCTTCGGCGATCTTGGGCAATGAAATTTATTTAAAATTTGAGGGTCTAGCTAATACCGGGGCGCATAAAATTAACAACGCCTTGGGGCAGGTCTTATTGGCTAAGATGATGGGTAAAACAAAAGCCATCGCTGAAACCGGGGCGGGCCAACATGGTCTAGCCACTGCAAGCGCGTGTGCTAAATTGGGCTTAGAGTGCCATATTTACATGGGGGCCAAAGATGTTAGACGGCAACGCCCCAATGTGTTTAACATGGAACTTTTAGGCGCGCATGTACATGCAGTTGAGAAAGGCGATCAGGGCTTAAAAGATGCTGTAGATGAGGCACTAAGGGCATGGAGTGAGCAGGTCGCTAGCACGCATTATGTGCTGGGTTCGGCTGTGGGACCCTACCCCTATCCGGATTTGGTGCGGGATTTACAAAGCGTGATTGGCAAAGAGCTAAAAGAGCAGATCAAGGGTTATTTTGAGGGCTTGCCCGATATGTTGGTGGCATGCATTGGTGGGGGGAGCAATGCGATGGGTTTTTTTAGTGCCTTTCTGGAGGATTGGGGGTGCGCCCTTTATGGCATAGAGGGCGGGGGCAGGGGGACTAATTTAGGCGAACACGCCACGCGTATGCGCCCGGGTAAGAAAATGGCGATCGCACATGGATTCCAGAGTATTTTTATCCAAGATGATCAAGGCAACTTGGCTAAAACCCATTCGATCAGTGCGGGGTTGGATTATGTGGGGATTGGCCCACAAATTGCGCATTTGGAAAATATCGGGCGTTTGCATTGTTTGAGTGCTAGAGACGAAGAGGCTTTGCACGCCCTGCAATTCTTTGCCAAACATGAGGGCATCATTGCAGCTTTAGAATCCAGCCATGCCCTAGCGGGAGTGTTAGAGTTGAGCAAGAGTGTTAAAAATAAAAAGATCATCGCACATGTTTCTGGGCGTGGGGATAAGGATATTTTTATCACTGCCAAACATGCCCACCCACAGAGATGGCTGGAATTTTTAGAGCATGAGACTTTAGAGTTAAGAGAAAAATTAAATTCTTAATGCCTAGAGGCTTCTAGTAAAACCTTGATTCCCCCTTTAAGGACAATGGGGTTTTGCATGTCGCTGATCTTAATAAAGCGGACTTCACTGGGGATGGAGACACTGATTTTAGAGGTGGGGTTTTTCTCGTAAATAAAGTCGCGCATGCGCAAAGAAGAATCAAAAAAGCTAATTTGGGGTTGCCAATCGGGGTTAGCAATGATGCTTAACTTGCCACTATAGGCCATATCTAGCCAATACTCTCCGCTAATTTCTTTGAGGGTTCTAAAATGCCCCGTGGGGATAATGGAGATGGCGTTAGCCAGTTTGGGAGTGCGTACTTGGAAGGCATAATGCCAATTTTGCAAATCATCGCGTTTGACATCGCTAAAATCAAAGCCCTTTTTGGCAAATAACTCGCCTAAAAGCGTGGGGTCTAGGGCGTATTCGGTGCTAAAGCCAAAGGTAGCCTTGCTCCAATCTTGTTTGTGCTCCATCTCTAGCACCATCACATAAGAATAGCCCATTAAAGACAGCACGCTTTGGATGGTCTTTAAAAGCAAGAGGGGGGAGCTTTGGGCTTCAAAACTCACGCGTAAGGTCCCGGGTTGTTTGAATTTGAGGGGCAAGAGGCCATTGGCCTTGAGCGTTTGCAACACTTTTCTCACCTGCAAATTACCTTGCTGGTCGTAAAAACTATTGGGGTTACTAAAAACCCGATCGATAAAATTACGGTTAGTCAAATAAAAGCGATCGCCAATGAGATTTTGAATCTTATCCTCTAGCGCACCCCCAAAAAGAAGGCTTGTGGTGCTGATGGAGAGGATGAGGTATTTTAAAGGGTTCAACTAGGGGCTCCGTTTTCTATAAGTTGAAAGGCTAATGCGGGTGAGTCCATTTTTAGGGGTGTATAAAAAGCGCAAGGGGCGATCCCGACTAGAATCCAAATCTTCCCCATTGGCTTTAATAGATAAATTGCCATGCCCAAAGGCTATGAGCCATTTATGCCCATGGGTTTCAAAGGTGTAGGTTTCTTTGATGATCGCTTGGGTCTTGTAATGGGTGTCTAGGTCAATACGTTCCATCCACACTTCCTCTTTAGGGGTGATCACAATGCTGTCATCTTGGGGTTCTGGAGTGCTTGCCTTTTCTTTTTGGGGACTTGGGGGAGGTGTTGGGGTGGGCTTAGTTGTGGGCGATGTAGCCGGGCTTGGTGGGGGGGGT
>NZ_QXQP01000014.1 GCF_003660265.1 Helicobacter mehlei | reverse complement strand
TTGAAAGAGTTTAAAAATCTCTCCTAAAACATGATCGGTGTAATACAACGAATTGACATAATCGGCAATAATTTGCTTATCTTTGTCATTTTGGACATGCAAATCTTGATAGGGGATGTCTTTGGGAGTGAATTTGGCAAAGTCTTTGGGAAAGCGTCTGTTATAAATGGGGTGGCTACCAAATAGATGGAAAAGGATCAGATTTTTAGATCCCAGTTTGGGCTGGACTTGTTGGGTAAAAATGGGGATCACCCATTGATCATGGTGGGATAAAATGGCCTTGTAGGGCGTATCAGTAAAATACTTGTAGGCGAAGTTATAGGCAAGGGCGTTGTAAATATTGCTTGCCGCCATGCTTTCTTGGTTGTCAATCCAAAAGGTTTTGTAACCTGCCAAATTAAAGATCATGCCTAAATTTTTTTGCTGATACCAAGGGATCGTGTAGTTTTCCACATCGGAGTAATTTAGCAGAGTTTGGAAAGTGGGCAGAGTGTTGGCAAAAGCTGAGATGGTGTTTTTAAAGACAAATAAATTTTGCCGCCTTTCTTGTAGATCGCTTAAAAAGGGCGTATTGGGCACAGGATAACCATAGATTCCCATAAAATTACGCGAGGCACTCTCGCCCACAATCAAAACCACATTGGGCACGCTGTCGCTATCCACTTTAAGGTAATCTTTAGGGTAAGGCTGCTTGAGACTGGCATAGATGGTTTTTATTTGGGAATATTCATGGAGACTGGCAACCAATGCATAGACCTCTTTCACTATGGGCATGATTTGTGTCGGAATATTGGGGTTAATCAAGAATCCCCGCCCACCTTGCCCATAAAAAGCCCCTAAAGTATGCGCCCAAAAGAGCACAAAGAGCATGGCTAGAGTTTTAAAACTCTGTTTGGGGCTTAAAGACAATTTAAAACGCATATAGAACAAGAAGATGACACAAGTTGCCAAATAAACTAAGATAAAGCCCATATGGGGGAACACCATATCCATTAAAAACGCTTGGCTCTCCCTTGTGTTAGTGGCTAAGAGCGTGCCGACCAAGGAGGGTGTAAAGCCCATGTGAAAATAATAGGAGGCAAAAAAATCGATGAAAGTTAGGACCAAACTCACAACCAGCATGGCATTTTTTAGAAACTTGGCTAGGGCTTGGTATGGAATCAGACTTAATAAAAGATAAAAAACATAGAAAACCAAAAAGCTATAAAAAACCACCTTGAGCACATGCCAAAATGCCTCGCCCCATACCTGCACCTCTACAGAGAAAAAGCTTGCCACCACAGGGGCTAGCCACATCAGCCAAAAGCGGTTGTCTAAAACCATGAAAAACTCTTTTGTAGATTAGAAAACGTATCCTACAAAAAAGAACTTAGGTTTGTCAAGTCAGGGCTTTTTCTCATACAGCCGATCCCCACAATAAATTCTCTTTCTCTTGATATCAAACTGGGGGCTAAAGAGATTTTTAGATTCTAGATTATCTTTAGTGTGAATCCCCACGATGGGCAAAAGAGAGTGGATTAAATCATCGCTCATGAAGGGTTTATTGATAGCCTCTGCGATTTGTTTAACCTTTTGGGGATATTTTTGCTTGAAGGTGTCGGTAACATAAACTACAAATGGAATCTCTACGCCATAGGTTGAACAGCGGTGCGCATAGGTTGTGGAACTCTCAAAATTATCTTGGGCATGATCGGAGATGTAGAAAATGATCGCGTTTTTATCTTTGAAAAGATTAAAAATCTCTTTTAAAATATGGTCAGTGTAGTAGATTGAATTGACATAGTCAGCGACAATTTGCTTATCTTTGTCATTTTGGACATGCAAACCTTGATAGGGGATGTCTTTAATATGGAATTTGGCGTATGCAGGTGGGAAGTGCTCGTTGTAATTAATATGGTTGCCATATAGATGGAACAGAATGAAATTATGTTGCTTGAGTTGGGGCTGGATATGGGTTTTATAGGCATTGATGAGCACTTGATCGTATTGCCGGATTTGGAAATTGGTCCATAAATGGGCGGTAAAGATAGTTGGGTAGATGGTGTAAAGATTAGTGATGACGGGGCGTTCTTGGTTGTCTAGCCAAAAGGTTTGGTAGCCAGCCGCATTAAACACTGCCCCAAAACTTTTTTGTTCATACCACGGGGTGCTACGGTTTTCCACATCGCTATAGTTCAAGAGAACTTTAAGCGCGCGGTCTGTCCAGCCAAAAGGCGCAATGGTGTCCCGAAACACGAACAAATTGCGATCTCTCTCTCTCTCTCTCTCTCTCTGCTAAGCCACTTAAAAAGGGCGTATTGGGGACCGGATAGCCATAGAGATGCATAAAATTACGCGAGGCGCTCTCGCCCACAATCAAAACCACATTGGGCACGCTGTCGCTATCCACTTTAAGGTAATCTTTAGGTAGTGGTTCTCTGATGGCTTGCAAAATAGCTTGGTTATTGCCATATTCTTTCAGACTAGTATAAATGGCATGGCCCTCACGCATCAAGGGGATCACCCGCTCAATAGCTTGGTTGGTTCCCTGGGTTAGAGTCATCTCTGCCGAGATGATTCTAGTCGCATGCACCCCAATGCCCAGCATAAAGAGTGCTATTAAGGCGATGTGGGCTTTAGTGCTTAAAGGAACATGCAGGCGCGCAAAGTAGAGAAACAACCCACAAGCAACCAACGCCCCCAATAAAACCCCACCATGGGGGAGCACCATACTTGTTAAAAAATCATGACTCTCTTTAAGATTGGTGGCTAAGATCGTGTCGATGGTGCTAGGAGTCAAGAGCATATCAAAATAACGGGCCAAAAAGAAATGCAAAAAGGCAAAAAAAACGCTGATGAATACAAGTGTATTTTTAAGGATTTTGACCACAAGGGGGGATTTGATCAAAGCAAACAGGGCATAAAAAAGATAGAGCACCAAAAACCCATAAAAGGCAATTTTACTCTCAAAGGCGACCAAATGCTTAAACCCCTGCGCATAAGGAGAAAATAAGCCTGCAACAATGGGGGCTAGCCAGCAGAGTAAAAAGCGGTTGTCTAGAATCATGCAAAATCCTTAGACTAATTGAATCGTGTAGGGCTTGGAATCGGTGTAAAAATGGCTAAAATAACGCCAAAATTGGGCCTCATAAACATTGGGTGTACGCTGGATACGGCAATGAAAGCCCCTTAAAATCTCCTCAAAGGGTAAATGGTTTTCAACCACGCAAGCCAAAATCTCGCCCCTAACTTTGAGCACCATCACGCGGTAGCCTTGTTGCTTAGTGATGATGGCATTTGCCTCGATAATTTTAAAACTTTGGGTGGCAAAATCGGCCTGCACGATGGGGCCCACCACCTTTTCAAAAGAGCCATCAGTGGGCACAAAGGCTACGATCTGCTGGGCTTTATAGCCAGATAATTTCAGATAGTTTATGAGTTTGTTGGCATCATAAACAAAGGTGCGGGTGTAAAAATCCACATACCTTTGGGGCACATCTCTTTTGAGCACATGCACATCTTCACGCCACTGGATCAAATCGTTTTCTTTAAACTCTAAGGTCAAGGTGTAGTCCGGTTGTAGCCACACAACTGGGCTTTCTCTGTGGCTACGGGTGTAGGTGTCGCAAATTTGCTTACCATAATCAAGGGCATTTTTGGCATTGGCGTTTTGAACCTCCTGATCGCGAGCGGCCTCTTGGATGTAGGGCGTGGCGATGGGCATGACATAGGAGGCATTGGTGCTTTCTAAGAGCAACTCTAGTTGTTGCTTGAGTCCCTCTAAATGGTTGGTGTGCAATGCCTTTTTTTGTTCGCTATTGTAATTGTCGATACAAAAGGGGAACCCCGAGGTCGCGCCCGCAAAGGAGGTGCAAAGCAAGGTGAGATCGGTGGGGAGATTAAAGGTGTTGAGGTAATTCCCATAGGCATTGATGATCACATCATGCCCAGATAAGCACAAGTATAGCCCGCTCTCTTCTGAGCCATCGCCTGCCTTGAGGATACTGAATTGGAAAAAGGAGCTAAATTCATAGATTTCTTGGAATTCTAGGGTATAGATTTCGGTAAAGCCCAAACCTCTTAGGGCTTTTTCAATGCTCTTAGAGGCAAAGTTGCCGATTAAAAAGGGCTTGCTTTTGGGCACAAAGGCTAGGGTCTGGGGGTGCAGGCAACTGGAGCGATTAGAGGAGATAAAGATAAAATCGGCATTCACCAAGCAATGCACCGCTTCTTTACAGCTTGCCGTCTCTAAGTAGCCACTGCCCAAAAAGCTGGGACCTAGCAACCATGGATCGGTGACACACTTGATACCCCCAGCCTCAATGTGCAAACAAGCGTGGTTGAGCCAACGGATTTTAAAATCGCCCTTAAAGCTGGATTGGTAGGGGTTGGAGAGATCGATAGAAGTTTGGACATGCAAGGAACGCCCCTCGATGTGATATTTGAGGGGTTGTTTTCTATAGCCATTGTGGTAGGTCAAGGTCTTTAAATCCAAAGCCCAGTTACAATGGGGACAACCAGCAATCCCCTTGTTGTGCAGGAGTTTGTCACCTCTGTGGTTACAGGTTTTATCAATGATCCATTCCACTTCGGGTTTCTCGCCCAGTTTAACATGCTTTTTCATACTGACAATGAACTTCCCAATATCATTAATGCCCTCTAAGAGCCCCCGAACCGGGATGACCTCTGTATTCACCGAAGTTTCAAAAAGACCCACACGGCGTAACTTGATAGGGGGTTGGGGACTTTTTGCATCCTTAGGGGGATTGGCAGACATTATCGCTCCTATTTTTAGCAAGATGGGTAATTATACATCAAAACCTTTAGATATGGTGATTTTGCGCCAAACTTATTAAATTTTGGCTACACTTGCACCATCTCAAGCAAGAAGGATTTAGGGTGCTTTTAGTGGATAGCAGAAACCCCCAACAAACCAAGAGTTTTACACAGGCTTTATTAGAGCCCAGTAGCCCCACGGGCGGGCTTTTTAGCTTTCAAAATGTCCCTAATTTGGATTTTCAGGCTTACTTGCATTTGGATTACACTCAGCTAGCCCAAGCCTTGTTTGGGGTGCTTAGTTTAGATGTTGCGCCCGCAATTTTGCAAGAAGCCTTGAAGCGTTATGAGGGTTTTTCAGATATTGCCCCCCTAAAACATCTAAGCCCTACCCTCTATGTCCAAGAACTTTTGCATGGCCCCACTCTGGCTTTTAAAGACATGGCACTCCAGCCCTTTGGAATCTTGCTCTCACAGCTAGCCCAACAACGCCAAGAAAAATATTTAATTTTAGTGGCAACAAGTGGGGATACGGGGCCAGCCAGTCTGGCTAGCTTTGCCTCTTTGCCTAATACCTATGTGATTTGCTTCTACCCCGCTAGCGGAACAAGCCTAATCCAGGCCTTGCAAATGCAAACGATGGACGCGCCAAATTTAAAAGTCTTTGGAATCAAGGGCAATTTTGATGATGCTCAAAGTACGCTCAAAGTCTTACTCAAAGATACGGGTTTTAAAGCCATTTTGCAGAAACAAGGCTTTTTGCTCAGTGTGGCTAATTCGATCAATATTGGGCGCATTGTTTTCCAAATCATCTACCATGTGTGGGGGTATTTGGAATTGGTGCGCCACCACGCCCTGCACTATGGGCAACCCTTGAATATTCTTGTGCCTAGCGGGAATTTTGGGAATGCTTTGGGAGCTTTTTATGCTAAACAAATGGGCTTACCCATTGCTAAAATCGGGATTGTGTCCAATGCTAACAATGTCTTAGAGGAGTGGATCAAAACGGGGGTCTATGATATTAGGCAAAGAAGTTTGCTCAAAACCTACGCTCCAGCAATGGATATCTTAAAAAGCTCCAATGTAGAGCGGCTTTTATATGCCCTCTTGGGCTCCCAGCGCACCCTAGAGTGCATGCAAGCCTTAGAGCAAGAGCAAATCTACACCCTGCAACCTCAAGAACTACAAATCTTGCAAAAGCATTTCGAGAGTTTTAGCTGTGATGATGAATCTTGTTTAAAGAGTATTTTAGAAACTTACCAAAAATATGGCTATCTAGTCGATCCACACACGGCTACAGCATTGCATGCCTACCAACAACTCCAAACAGATTTGCCTTGCGTAGTGGTTTCTACAGCTTCATGGAGCAAATTTGCCCAAACCACGCTTTTAGGGCTTCAAGGCGTGGCTAGCACAGATGACAGACAAGCCCTAGAAATCCTAGCCACTCAGGGCATCACTCCACCCCAGCGTGTCAAAGAACTCTTAAACCGCCCCAAAATCCACACGGAGGTTTTAGAAACAGCCAGTGTTGCTAGCCAAATCCAAGTCTGGCTAGAAAAGCACTAATGGACTTCTCTCCACACCTTTTGTTTCCACAAATAAGCCAAGAAAGCCAAAACGGCAAAGAAAATCATGATCTTGATGCCCAATGCATCTCTTTGGGACTTTTTGCTATCCCCAGTCTTCTCTAGGTAGTGGATAATTTGCTCTTGGGCAACTTTGGTTAAGCCCACTCGAGGCATCGCCGTGCCGGGCAAGATTTTTTGTGGATCGTTTAGGAAAACTTCTAGCTTTTCATGCCCCATACTGCGGATCATCATCGATAAATCTGGTGCATTTGAGCCCAAATAGCGGTGTAAGTCTTTGGCATCTGTGAGCGCATAAATCTTGTCGTATTCGATGTTGTGGCAACGCTGGCAAGCCTGCGCAAAAACCTCTTTATCATCTAGCTTTTTGGGGGCGATGGACACCAAGTAAGCCACAATGTCAGCTAAATCTTGATTGCTAAACTGGGCAAAGGCGGGCATGGGATAGGGGTTAGCATCTTTGTATTTATGCGTGAGTTTGGTAGCTTGTGTGGGGTCTTTGATAAAATGGGCGATAAATTGGGGGTCTAGGACACTACCCACATGGGAGAGATCGGGGGGTACGACTCCAAAACTCGCCCCGGCACTGGCTACATCCATCGGGGCCGGTATTTTTTGATTCTCAATGCCATGGCAAGCTACACAATTTTGTGCCACCAAGTCCTTACCCTTACTCGCATCACCCTTGCTTAGATCAATGGGCTTTAAATCTTTAAAGCTAAAGTCAGCTGGGGCGACTTTGGGCTCCATAATGCTATGGGCATAAGGCTCAACCCCCCAGTAAAGCACGCCAATCACCACGATCAAAATCGCTAAGATCTTGAGTTCTTTCACTGGGCACCGCCTTTCTTCTCAGCCTTAGCAATTAGGGGCAAGACGACAAAGAAGAGCACCAAAAAGACAATAGAAGCCACAAAGCCTACATATTTGTTATTACCCACGGGGGGGAGCTTGCCATAAATGGTGAGCACGATCATATCCACGACCAAAACCCAAAACCAAATATTAAAGGCTTTGCGTTTGTGGGCGGGCTTGACAACCGGGCTATTATCCAAAAAGGGCAACAAGAAAAAGATCACCTGTGCGATCCCAAAGGCGACCAACCCCAAGTTACCATTAAAGAAAAAGCCTCTTAAAACCTCATAGCTCCATAAAAAATACCATTCAGGATAAATGTGGTGCGGGGTTTTGAGACTATCGGCACGCTCAAAATTGATCGGATCCATCGCAAACTCATAGTGATAGCACACGAGGTAAAAGAAAAAGACCATGAAGGCACAGACGACAAAAATATCTTTAGATAAAAACACGGGCCAAAAGGGAATGACTTTAGACTCCTTTTTTTGCCCCTCTTTGTATTTCTTCTCCTCAGCTTCAAAGTCAAGCACCTCGCCTTCTTGGTTATTGACATGGGGGATGCGGAGCGAATAAAAATGCAGACCGATGAGCATGATGATCACCACGGGTAACAAAAAGACATGCAACATGAAAAAACGGGTCAAGGTTGCATCGGCGACAACATAATTACCCCGAATCCACACCAAGAGATCGGGACCGATGAGAGGGATTTTGCCAAAAAGCTGGGTGATAACCGAAGCTGCCCAATAGCTCATCTGCCCCCAAGGTAGCATATACCCGCTAAAGGCTTCTGCACTAAAGGTAACAAACAAGAGCATGCCCCCAATCCAAATCATCTCCCGCCCCTTTTTATAAGAGCCATAATAGATCGCTACGAACATGTGGATATAGATGATCACAAAAATCATGCTGGCAGCTGTGGCGTGGATATGCCGCCACAACCACCCGAAAGCCACTTCTTGCATGATGGTGAAATTCACACTATCATAAGCTAATTTGGCATCGGGTTTATAATACATGAGCAAGAAAATCCCTGAGATCACCAGAGTTGCAAAGAGGGTGAGCAAAATCACCCCCATTGCCCATAAAAAGTTAATATTCTTGGGAATCCAATATTCTGTCATCAACACTTTAGCGAGTTTTTTAACCCCCAAGCGTTGATCCAACCAATCCACTACACCATCTGCTTTTTTGATTTCTGCCATCACCTCTCCTTTATGCGTGCGCCATCATGGCTTTGTATTCTGGACCCACTTCCCCAAAGGTGATCTTAGTGCCCTCTAGCTTAAAAGGGGGGATTTCAAAGGGGCGGGGCGGGGGCGTGCCAGGCACATTCACCCCATCAGGGGTGAAAAGACCCCCATGGCAGGGGCACAAAAACCCCTTATCAATGGACTCAAAATTGGGGATACAACCCAAATGCGTGCAAATTTGCACCCCTACGGTGAAAACCCCATCATTGACTTTAAAATCACGTTTGGCATCAAATTTCATAGCCGCTTTTTTCTTGATAATATAAACAGGCTTGCCCCGCCATGCCACGCTGGAAAACTCCCCCTCTTTCATCCCCCCCACATCCACGGTGGTAAAACCCGCCGACACCACGCTAGGCAAGGGGTCCCAAGTCTTTTTCATGGCGACCAAACTAGCAAGTGCACCCACACCAGCCACACCCGCAAGTGCCATGCCTAAAAAATCCCGACGATCTATTTCAGCCATCATCTCTCCTCTATCTATTTTGCAAAATGTGATTTTACAACGAAAAACTTAATCTTATCCCTTTTTAAGCTCCCCCAAGATTGGCTAAAGGCATGTTAAAATGCCAATAAAAAGGTTAGCATGTTGTCTATGAGTCTTAAGCACAGAATCGGGGTTTTGGAGAGGATAGTCAAGTTAACCAGAGTGCTCATGGGGATCATGTTGTCTAGCCATATCTTGCTCGCCTTAAAACAAGATCGCGTGCCAGAGTGGTTTGATGTGTGTTATGCGTATTCAAAGAATCAATGTGGACTGTGGGATAAGGGCTTTGATCGCATCCAAAACATCGTTGTAGGGCATGGTCGGATGTCTGATTTGGAGGACAAGCAATTTGAACAGGCATGCATAGCATGGAAACTAAGCTCCCAGAAACTCCAAGCATTTTTTAAGGTAAGTGAAACCTATGAGGTTTCGCCCTTTGAAGATTATGATGATCTCCCTTGCCACTTAGAGGGTAGCTTTATGCTAGAGGGGCAAAAATACACCTTTGACATCAATGCAGGAGGGAGTTTCGAGATTCACGATGACAGGGGCAAACGCTATTATTTGGGGTGCAACCCCTTACTTTATGGCGCAGCTTCTGCCATTGATATGATTGATCCCAAATGCGCCCAGTTTTTGCCCTATTTGGGTCAGTTTGCACCCTATCTTTAGGAGAACGCCATGCCAAGCCTCACACCCGATGCACCCCATAGACTCAGTGTTTTTTTGCAAGAACAGAGCGCACAAAGGGGGTTTAACCGCGTGGTGGTGGGTTTGAGTGGGGGATTAGATAGTGCTGTAGTGGCTCTCTTATGCCATAGGGTTTTTAAGCAAAATTGCCATGCCCTTATCATGCCAGCACTCACCTCTAGTCCCCAATCTCAAGATCATGCCCTTTTACTCTGTGAGCGTTTTAACATCTCCTTTAGCCTAGCTCCCATCCAAGCCTACCACCAACTTTTTAATCAAGATCACCCCCAAGCCAGCCTGACACGGCAGGGCAATTTTTGCGCGCGCATGCGCATGATCTGCCTCTATGATCACTCTTTAACCCACCAAGCCTTAGTGGTGGGTACGAGCAATAAAAGCGAACGCATGCTAGGCTATGGGACGATCTTTGGGGATTTGGCATGCGCAATCAACCCCATTGGGGATCTCTTTAAAACCCAAGTCTATGAACTAGCGCGCATGCTAGATGTCCCCTTAGAGATTTTAGAGAAAAAACCCAGTGCGGATTTTTATGTCGGGCAGAGCGATGAAGCCGATTTGGGTTTTAGCTATGTACAAATCGATCCGCTTTTATTTGAGATCAGCCAAAGATGGGCGCATACCAAACAGATCGATTGTGCTTTATTGGTGCAATTAGGCTATGACCCACTCTTGGTAAAAAAAATAGTGGGGCGGGTGCAACAAAATGCCTTTAAGCTAGAGCCTCCTTTGATCTGTAAGCTGTCATGACTTGGCTAGAACGCTACTTTTATGCGCCCAGCCTGTCCCAAAAAATTTTGGCTTATTCTCTTTATCCCATCTCTTTGATCTATACCCAAATCGCCACGCTCAAACGCACATTAGCCCATTATGAAGATTTGCATATCCCCATTATTAGCGTGGGTAATTTGATCGCTGGAGGCAGTGGCAAAACCCCCTTTATTTTGGAGATCGCCCAAGATTTAGCCCCCCATTACCATGTGGGGGTGATCTCTAGGGGGTATGGGCGTGGCTCTCAGGGTTGCCAAGTGGTGAGCCTTCAAGGGGAGGTGTTGATCCCCCAGATTCAAGCAGGTGATGAGGCATTTTTGCTAGCCACCCAGTTAAAAAAAGCTAGCGTGATCGTGAGCGTGGATCGCAAAGAGGGTATTTTGCAGGCTAAACAATTGGGCGCGCAAGTAGTGCTTTTAGATGATGGCTTCCGCTTTGCCTTTAAAAAATTAAATATCGTGCTCAAGCCAGCACACAAGCCCTATTTTGATTTTTGCTTGCCCAGTGGGATTTATCGCGAGCCTGTTAGCTGTTATGATTTAGCCGATTTGCTCATTGAGGAGGGGCTAGATTACCGGCGGGAAGTCAAATTGCTCTGCCCTAGCCCTAGAATGCTCTTAGTGAGCGCGATTGCTCACCCCAGTCGCTTAGACCCCTATTTACCCCCAGTTGTGGGCAAACTCTACTTCAAAGATCATGCCCGCTTTGATCTCTGTTTATTGCAAAAAGCCTTTAAGGAACACGGCGCAACCTCTTTGCTAGTAACCTCCAAAGATGCGGTCAAATTGGCTGATTGTCCCCTGCCCCTAAGCGTGCTGGACTTGCGCTTGCTAATTGAGCCTGCTATTAAGGCCAAAATTTTAGGGTATGTCAAAACGCAACTCAAATCTCTTTGATTTCCAAACATTTTAATTCCCGATCCACATAGTCATAAGTGCCAACCACACAGATTTTCCCCCCAACAATTAATCTCTCTTCGGGATTTTTAAGCTTGTGAAACCACCACTTACACACCAAAGAGGCACTAGTATCGGCTAGCTCCAAATGCAAATGCGCCTTGGAACGCTTCCCCACATAACTCCAATGATTCAAAGTGGCGCACACCTCAAATAAAGGTTCGGCATTCCCCACGCCATAAGGTTCGCCCTGCTGGTAGAGCTGGACAAAGCGTGGGTGATAGAGGGTGGCGATCTGATCCACTCTAAAGCATGCCATGATCTAAAAATTCCAATGCTTTTTCAAAATCCCCCATGCCCTCAAAGACCACCCCACAAGCCAGCTTATGCCCCCCGCCATTCACCCCAATACCTGCTTGTTTCATGCCTGCTAACAAGGCGATCAAATCGGGTTCTTTAGAACGCAAGGAGGCCTCAATCTCTGTGCCTTGATAACGCCAACACAAGGCAAGCAAGCAATCTTGCTCTAAAATTTGATTAGCAATCACGCCTAAAATCCCCCGTGGCACAGCACCGCCCGCATAAAAAAGGCGTTTTTGGCGCACAATTTGTAGGCTTTGCTTGATCTGGGTGACTAATTCTTTACGCCTTTGGTTAGTTTCTAGGAGTAATTGGGCGTAGTAGCCATTGGGCATATTTTGGGAAAGAAAATCCACCACCAAATTACAATGGCAAAACCCCTCAATCCCATCTAAACGCCCAACTGCATTGATGAGCGGGATCACATCCCATGCCAAAGCCGCTAGTTTGTAGGGGTTTTTATAGAGACTTAGGGCATAGAGTTGTTGGAGATTAGCAGGCATGCCCTTTTTCAAGTTAGCATCCATGCGTTGGACGAGTTGCCGGTTATAGGGCATGGATAAATCCATTAAATCCCCAATCGTACTAATACCAGCTAAAATCTGCATGTAGTGCAGGTGATCTAAACGCATTTTGATCTGGTAATGTTTGGCATAAGCAAGCATGAGCAAGTAAGCCACACATGCCCCACTAATGCCCTTAAAATTATGCTGGTCGCCTAGCAAAGGATGCACGAAAGCATCGCATTTTGGCACGCGCCCCTCTAAAAATTCATGGTGATCGCTTAAAATCAAGGTGCTTTGATAAGACTTGAGCATTTCATGCACCTCATCGCCAATCCCCGCGCCATTATCAATACTCAAAAATAGGCTATTGTGCAAATTGAGGGCTTGTCCCCCTTGAATGCCGCCTACAACATACACCTCGCCCACCAAACGCCTTTTGGTAGTGTATTCCTCCAAGAGGGGCACACTCACGCCATAACTATCCACATTGCGGCGGGGGATAATATAATGCACTAAGGGGTAGCCTAGCACCTCCCTAAAAAAATACAGCACAAGGGCTGTCCCGCTCATGCCATCACAATCATAATCGCCCACCAAGATAATTTGTTGTTGATTCTGTATTGCCTTGTGCAACAACTCAAGGGCTTTGAGTCCATCGCCCATCAACAAGACATCATCTAGACTAAACTTATGCTTGCCATCCTCGTGGCTAATCCTCTCAATATAGGCTTTAAACTGCGCTAACATCAACGGCCCTTGGCATTGTCCCACAAGTGGATATGCAGCCGATCGCTCAAGCCATAGCCATGTTGCAAGCACACGGGGGCGAGGGCTTTTAAGTTGGCTTGGACTTGGGCGTGGGTGATGCCCATGGGCATTAAATAAATGGGGGGCAGAGTTTTGAGGCTTAAAGAATCCATGAAGGCTTGGATTTCTTGGATGCCTTGATCGATATAGGGTGCGCCTAACACGAATTTAAAGACTACAGGGGCGTGATCCAAGATATTTTGAACTGCCCTTAAATTTAATCTTTTAGGCGCGCTCTCAATAAAGCTTAGCTTGACACTCAGGGTAAAATGCAGGGACTCTAAGAGGGAGTCAAAAGCAAACAATACGCTTCCATTGCTCTCAACCCAAATTGTAAAGCCCTCTTGCACCCACACGCTCAAAGCCTCTAATAAGATCGGGTTTTTAAAGTGCAAGCTAGGCTCGCCCCCGGTTAGGATAATCAGGGGTTTTAAGGCTTTTGGCATGAGGGCATGGACACGCTCTAAAAGTGTCTGACTCTGTGTGATCTCTTGCCACTCTGCATTAGGATAGACCGCATAGGCGCTATCACACCCGATTATCTCTTGTTGGTTAATCACGCTTTTAACCCCAAAGCCCTTACAGCGCAAATTACACCCCCCCAAACGCACAAACACGCTGGGCACGCCCACACACGCCCCCTCGCCCTGCAAACTATAAAAGGTCTCTACAAGGGGTAGCATTTAAATTTGTCTTAGGGGGGTAGGGCTAACAAAGGGCTTGGGGGATTTGGGGTTGGCATGGTAGCTTTTAAGTTGCTCTAATAAAAGCGGGTTGGGCAAGTCTTGCAAAATAGCCGGGGAGAATTGCACGCTGTGCAAGCCAATGCCAGCTATTAGATCGGGATTGTGCAAATCCTCTAAAAAACTTTGGGCATAGCCATAATGGGTTTCATGCACCCGGACCGAGCACACGCTTAAGGGGGCTTCCTCATTTTGCAACGCCGTAGCCTGCAAAATGGCATTTAAGAAAAAATGGAACATCAAGGCGTAACCCTCGGCACTGGGGTTAAAACTGAGCTTGGCATAGCGCGCGCTGTGGGTGGTGATAAAATCTTGAAACTCTGGGCTTTCTTGATCCCAAAAATGGTGGGCGTGATCGAAGGCATCAATAAAGCTAGCGATCTCTTGTTTGAAAATGCCAAAATCTAAAAGCATGCCGGCATGATCGAATTTGTGGGCTTCAATGAAGACCTCTAGGGTGTAGTTATGCCCGTGTATGCTGGTGGCACAACGCTTGGAAGTGCAATTACGCACCACATGGCTAGCGCAAAAGCCAAAGGATCGCCTAATTTGCATATCAACGCTTATAGCAGGGGAGATATACGGGTAATTGCTCAAAGTAGCGGTAATGCTCTGAGCGGGTGAAATCAATGCGCCTAATGGTGTTGGCGATCAAATCTTGGTAAAGCGCATTGTAACCGCAAGTGTTGCCCGTAACGCTCCCATCAATGTAAAGCACGCGTTTTTGCAAGACATTATCCCACCAATCCAAGATAAAATGCGATCCGGCTAACATTTTGCTATAGGCAGAAAACCCATTGATGGCGTAGTAATCTGTGGGGACATTGGTGCAATAAAACTGCCCGCCATGCCAATAGCAATGATTGCCCCGGGCGCGATCGATCAAAGTATAATGGTAGGCATAGACGGGCAAAGCCGCAATATTGCGCACCACATGGACATAAATGGTGTTCTTGGCTTGGGAGACTGGGTAATCTTGCATGGAAAAGACATTGTAAAAGCCTAATTGTTGCAACTCCAAGATAATCAAAGAAATATAAAAGGAGCTGACCATGTCCTCTTTGTCATAGACCACCACAATAGGGGCTTTGGCATTGAAGGTATATCCCCCCCTGACTTCTGAGAAATAGCCCATATTCAACCGGTGGCACCCACCCAACAACAGCAAAAACGCTAGCAAAATCCAAACTTTCATGCGGGCTATTCTACTATGTTTTGGCATTTTTGCGGTTAAACCCACTCTTGCAACATCTCTAAATCGGCATAGCTTGTCATGTTTAGCGTGATGGGCGTGATGGAGACAAAGCCTTGGGAGATGGCTAAAAAATCGCTCATGGTCTCTGTGCTACGCTCCTCCCATTTTAGAGGGTTGAGCCCGAGCCAGCAATATTGCTTGCCCTTGGGGTCTTTTTTGAGATGGACATTATTTTCATAGAGGCGCACGCCTTTTTGGGTGATGGCAATCCCCTTGCACTCTGAAAAAGGGATCTGGGGGACATTGACATTGAGTAATTTTCTTTGCCCCACAAAGGGAAAACCCTTTTTAAAAATGAGCTCAACCAAATGGCATGCCACTTTTTTGGCCAAACTGAAATCATGGTTGCCAAAGTTAGCGCGATCTTTAATGCACTGGGAGAGCGCGATGGAGGGGATATTGTGGATTGTGCCTTCAATGGCACCGGCTACCGTGCCCGAATAAAGCACATCTTCGCCCATATTCGATCCATGGTTGATCCCAGAGATAAGCAAATCAAAGGGCTTTTTATACATCGGAATCGCCAAACACACACAATCACTGGGCGTGCCATCATCTACGCGGTAATAATCTGGACCCACTTGTTCGATGCGTAAGGGAGAGCTGATGGTGATCCCATGCCCGCAAGCCGATTTCTCATTCTTGGGCGCGACCACCACCACTTGGGCGATTTGGGCTAGAGCGTCTCTTAGGGCTAACAAGCCTCTAGATTCATACCCATCGTCATTGGTGAGCAAAATAGAAGGTTTCATGCTAACTCCTCTAAGAGTGCCGTAAGATTGGAGGTTAGGGGGGGCGGAAGATTTTGCAATTTCTCTAGGATTTGGGTTTTGAGCTGGGCTAGGTAATTTTGCGCTTTTGCTAGCCCCAAGAGATTGACATAATTATTTTTAAAGGTGTCTAAATGCGTGCTCTTGCCCGATTGTTGCGGGCTTTGCGTGCAATCAATGATGTCATCTCTGACTTGGAAAAATAACCCCAATTCTAGCCCCAAATCAAAGAGGGTTTGTGGGAGGTTGGGGGGGGCAAGCGCGCCCACACACAGCGCACCCATTTTGAGGCTACCAGCAATGAGTTTAGCGGTTTTGAGTGTGTGCAGGGTTTCTAACTCTTTAAGTTCTAAATGCTGGCACTCAAAGTAACAATCTAGTGCCTGCCCTAAGACCATGCCATAAATCCCGCCTGCATGGGATAAAGTAGCGATGAGTTCCACCTTGAGATCGCTAGCTAGATGGGCTTGGCTAATCAAATAAAAAGCATGCGTGTTGAGCCCATCGCCCACTAATACCGCACTGGTTTCATCATAGTGTTTGTGTAACGTCAGTGCCCCCCGCCTCAAATCGGCGTTATCCATGCAAGGCAGATCGTCATGGATTAAAGAATAGGTGTGCAACACCTCTAGGGCGAGGGCAATGGGGAATAGGGATGTTAAAAAACTCTCTTGGGGCTTGAAGGCATGGGCGGTGGCTAATAACAGCTTGGGTCTAAAACGCTTACCCCCATTCTCTAGCATTTCCCAAAAGGCATGTTCGAAAAAGGGGTGGAAGGTATTGAGCTGGGGTTTAGATTCTTGTAAATAGTGCTCAAAGGCCTGATAGAGATGGGTGGTTGTCATAGGCGGATATAAAACTCCAAACCTCTTCTTAAGAGCAAGAGCTCGATACGCCCTTGCATGCGTGCATGGCTTAAGGCTTCTTGCAAAGCGCGTAATTTATCGGCGTGGTTGGCACGCTTGGGGGCGATGGGCTTGTGGTTGATCCAAACCAGCTGATCGCCCACTCTAAGTGTATTGAGCGGGGCAGGGAGATGCTCTAAGCGTGCCGTGATCACCAAATCGCTATCTAACACGACCCCAAAGCGTTCTAAAAAAGTGTCTGGCAGTAAAAACCCGCCATGTCTTTTATCCACACGTACATGCAAGGTTTGGGACACGCCCTTGCGCTTGATTGTAACGTGCGCCTCGCTCTGATAAGCCAAATTGCTCACCACCCACTCAAAGCGCGCGCTATTGGGGATGGCTTGGCCATTAATGTGGGTGATCACATCGCCCTCCAAGAAGGGGTTATTTTTAAAGAAAGGATCGACTAGCTCCACCACTAAAGCCCCGTGTGAGCGCACCCGCACGCCAATATCACCATAATAGGGAGTATTTTGGGATAAAAAACGGCGGATATATTTACTCTCGATGAATGCATGGGGGTCTTTGCTTTTAAAGCCCACGCCATAGATTTGGTAGCAAATATTGCCCACTACCCCATTAGGGGCAATGGGAACTGAAAAGCGCGCATGCCCTAAAAAGCGTTCCTGTCTCTTGGTGATTGTGCCCACCCTAGCATAGGTTTTAGAAACGCTGGCCATGGGGTATTTAAACGCTTCGGGGCTAATGTCTAAAAGGTGGTAGGCAAATTTGGTATGGGGAGCTTGGATCAAGTAGAACCCGATGAAGGGGTCTTTTTTGAGGATACGCACGCCCTTGGGGGGGGTGGTGGAGTGTAAAAAGGAGACCTGCCCCTTTTGCCAAAAAAGAGAGACGCTATTAGAACGGCTGGCCAGCTCGTAGTATTTTTGGCAATGCGAAAAGTCATAGGCATGGGTGGTGCTGACCAATAAGAACCATAATCCAACCCACCTTTTATTTCTCAAAGGGATTAAAGCCTCCCAGCATGCCCAAAGCTGAAGATTTGCGGTTGTCCTCCACACTCTTATAGACCTCGTTTAACGCGCTCATCAAGTAAATTTGTAACGCCTCTTTGTCCTCTAGCAAGCTATCATCAATTTGGATATCCAAAAGCTCACCGGCACCATTCATAGAAACCTTGACTAACCCACCCCCACTTTTGGCACTAAAACAAGCACTCTTGTTCTTTTCCTCGATGCTTTTGAGCTGTTCTTGTAAATTAGAAAATAGCCCGCCTAGTTGGTTGAGATCAAACATCATTCTCCTTGATTTGGTTATTGTCCCCAACGAAGACAATAAAGGGTTCGTGCTTAGAAACTTGTTCTAAGTCCATCAGAGAATAGGCGACAATGATTACCACATCGCCCACCTGTACTAAACGACTCGCTGCTCCATTGACACAAATTGTGCCCTCTTCTTCGCTCACAATGACATAGGTTGTGAAACGCGCGCCATTATTGACATTGAGCACATCGACCTTCATCCACGGGTGCAACTTGGCTGCTTGTGCTAAAGATTTGCCAATGGTGATCGAACCTTGGTAGTTGAGGTTGGCATCTGTAACCTGCGCGCGGTGAATCTTGGAATAGAGCACTTCCACAGACACGGGCATGCAACTCCTTAAGGGGTATTGGGGATTTTTTGGCGTTTGGCGCGTTTGAGTGCGGGGGGTTTGCAAATAATTTGGATTTCTTGGTTGCGTAAAACCACCTTCACACTCCCGCCCTCTTTGAGTCCGCCAAATAAAATTTCATCGCTCAGTTTGACCTTGATTTGATCGTGAATGAGTTTTTCCATCACCCGCGCACCCAAAGGGTCTTTAAAACATAAAGAAGCCAAGTGTGAGGCAACTTGCTTCTCCACGCTCAAACTGATATTCTTAGGACTTAAGAGGGCTTCTAATTTTTTGCACTCTTTGAGTGCGACACTCTCTAGGTCGTGCAGACTGAGCGGGCTAAAGGTCAAGATGGCATCCAGACGTGAGCGTAACTCCGTACTGAGGAGTTCTTTTAAAGCCTTATGGTATTTTTGGGTGTGATCATCTAAAAAACCCACATGCCCTAGCGCATTGCTCCCAGCATTGGAGGTTAAGATCAACACGGCATGCCTAAAATCGCTTTTTTTACCGCTATTATCGGTCAGTGTGGCGTTATCGGTGATTTGCAGGAGCAAATCATAGACATTGGGGTGGGCTTTTTCAATTTCATCTAAGAGCAAGACACAGCGGGGGTGTTTGCGAATCGCATTGACTAACAACCCGCCCTGTTCAAACCCCACATATCCTGAGGGTGCACCGATGAGTTTAGAAAGGCTGTGGGGTTCTTTATACTCGCTCATATCAAAGCGTTCTAAGTGCAAATGCATGTGCTTGGCTAGGGCTTTGGCTAGCTCAGTCTTGCCCACGCCACTAGGACCCACAAATAAAAAACTGGCGATGGGCTTCTGACTAGAGATGAGTCCAGAAGCATGGATTTTAATGGCCTTGACCAAGCGTTCGACTGCCTCATCTTGGGCAAAGACTTCTTTTTTGAGTTTGTCCTCTAAACCTTTGAGGTGGTTTTTCTTTTCTAAGCTGATACGGGACTTAGGGATGTCTATCTTAAAAGAGAGCACATTTTCAATGTCTTGTTTTAAAATGGGTGCGCTACTCTTGCCCCCATAGATTTTTCTAAATGAGCCTGCCATATCCATTAAATCAATGGCTTTATCGGGCAAAAAGTTTTCGGGCAAGTAATGTACCGAAAGATCCACGCAAGCTCTCAGCGCCTCCTTGCTGTATTTAACCTGGTGGTGGCGTTCATAGTGGCTAGAAAGATCGTCTAAAATCTCATAACAATCCTGCTTGGAGGGTTCTAAAATATCAATCTTGCTAAAGCGGCGGCAAAAGGCTTTGTCTCTCTCTAACACGCTCCTAAATTCCTCAAAAGTGGTCGCGCCAATGCAACTCAAACTCCCATCAGCCAGCATGGGTTTTAAAATATTGGCTCCATCTAAAGCCCCCGCACTAGAAGCCCCCGCACCCAAAATCGTATGGATTTCATCGATGAATAAAATACTCTTGTGATCCTTATGCAACTCTTTTAGGGTCTTTTTTAAGCGTTTTTCAAATTCCCCGCGGTATTTACTCCCAGCTACCATTGCGCTCAAATCTAACGAATAAATCGTGTAGTTGAGCAAAAAATCCGGAACATCTTTTTGCACGATCCTTAGAGCCAACCCTTCGGCAATGGCGGTTTTACCCACACCGGGCTCGCCCACCAACAAGGGGTTATTCTTCTTGCGCCGCCCCAAGATTTCGATCACCTTTTGGATTTCTTTATCCCGATGAGAAACAGGATCGATAGCATCTTCTTTGGCTAGGGCGTTGAGATTTTTAGCAAATTTCTTGAGCGCAGAAACTTTTTCTTTGGAAAAAGAGAGAGGGGGGTGTTCTAAAATTTTAATGGAATCAACCCCAAAGGAACTTAAAACCTGCGTGCTATAACAGCCACTCTCTTGCAACATCACCAAGAGAAAATCTTGCACATCTAGGACCTTGTGGTAACTCTCTTTGGTATAGTCGCCCAGTGCATAGAAAATTTGGGTTAATTCCTTATCATAGACGGGGCGTTTGCTCTGTGCATCCATCGGAGGGACATTCTCTACTAGGTAGGTTTGTACCATTTGCTTGGCTTCCAAAATATCCACATCCATTTGCCTTAAAAAGCTTTGGATCTCCTTATCATTGAGCATGATCAGCAAAAGATGCTCGGGGGTGAGGTATTTGTGGGATAGTTTTGTGGCTAGGGCTAGAGCGGCGTTTAAGATGCGGTGTAATCGGGTGGTGATAGAGGACATGGCAATCCTTACTTGGCAACCAAGACTGGGATGGGGGAGTTGTCAATAAAACTATTTTGGTGGGAGCCAAAGATTTTATAAAATGTAGAAGACTCGCTAGCCCCAATTACAAGAAGATCAAAACTGGGTGCCATTTCTAAGATCACATCTACGGGACTCCCTGTTTTGAGCACGCTCTCGCACACAATGCCCTCCTGATTGAAGAGTTGGATAAACTCCTCTAGAAGCTGGCTGGATTGTTCGTTGGCAATGAATTCGGTTTGACTATAATTCATGATTCCACTTTCAGGATAGACCAACACTTCGGGACTCACATGTACCAAGGTCAAATGCACATCTTTAAACTTAGCAAACAATCTAATCGCCACATCCACACCGCTCCGGCATTCCTGCGTTTGGCTGATCCCAAAAAGCACTCTAAGCATGGGCATCCTTAAGAATTTTACAAGCATTATAAAAAAGTTAAGCTAAAAGTATTGTTAGTTTGGGGTATCATATCTAGGATCAAAGAAAAATACCAAAAGGATAACCATGTATGTGCCTATTTTTGTGAGTGCCACTAACACAGGGATTGGAAAAACCACGATCGCCAAAGAGCTAGCTGGACTTTGCAATAATCAAGGGATCAAAACCCTCTTGGTCAAGCCCATTGAAACGGGTATCAATGCCAAACAAGAACACAGCGATGCGGCGATTTTCCTAGAAGAGAATCTAAAGATCGATAACACTTTGGAACTTGCCGATATTAGCTTTTACCGCTATGTTTTGGGTGCAAGCCCCTTTGTGGCTACGCGTTTTGAGCCCCACCTCCCGCCCATTGATTTTAAAGTGATCGAACACAAATTAGACAAACTACAAGAGCGTTGCGATTTGCTCATTATTGAGGGTGTTGGCGGGTTATTAGTGCCCTTAGATGAAAAAACAAAAGTGGTGGATTTGGTGTTGCATTTAAAGGCTAAATTATTGTTAGTTGCCAGCGATCGGCTAGGCACTCTTAATGATCTCTTGCTCAATCATAGCTACCTCACTGGCCACAAAATCCCATGCCACACCACCATTAATATGCAGGATAAACGGCTTTACTACCAAATCAATAAGCCCTTTATCGATCACTACAACGCCACGCTCAAAGAACCCATTTCGATCTTTCAAGAACATGCCCAAATACTCTTGGATCGCTTGCTAGCTTAGTGTTATAATGACTCAAACTAAAATTAAAGGGCTGACATGGGTTTGAAAGCAGATACTTGGATCGCACAGATGAGCACGGAGCATGCCATGATCACTCCCTTTTGCCAAGAACAGGTCAATCGGGGGATTATCAGCTATGGCTTGAGCAGTTATGGCTATGATATTCGGGTCGGCACGGAGTTTATGCTCTTTGAATTGGGGCCGGGCGTGATCGATCCTAAGAACTTTGATCCCACACTGGTAAAGAGCATCCACACCCAAGATTTTATCACCATCCCCCCCAATGCCTTCGCCCTAGCGCACAGCGTTGAATACATTAAAATGCCTAAAGATGTCCTCGCCATTTGTCTAGGCAAAAGCACTTATGCAAGGTGTGGGATCATCGTCAATGTTACCCCCTTTGAGCCCGAATTTGAAGGGCACATCACTATTGAGATTTCCAACACCACCTCCCTACCCGCCAAGGTCTATGCTAACGAGGGCATCGCCCAAGTGGTGTTTTTACAAGGCGATAGCGTGTGTGCCACCAGTTACAAGGACAAACAAGGCAAATACCAGGGCCAACAAGGCATCACCTTACCCAGAGTGGGGCTATAAATTTTTAAGATAAAATTTCTTAGGGTTTGGTAGAGATCCCCGTTGTGTCTTTCGATGTCGGCTTTGAGCCAATCGCTTTTGTCTGTGCTAGCAAGAGCACCATGATTTTTGAATGTATATTTTGGTAACTATCTACTCATTTCTTTGTGGAACAAATCCGCTTATTAATTTTATCTTCAATCACATAAGCACAAAATGGGGGTCAGCGATAATGATTCGCATTTAGATATTTACAATAAGGATTTAAGCGTTGATACAAAATTACCCAACTAAGGAAACTGGTGCAAAAGATTCTCAAAGCTTGGAACAAGATACACAAGGTAGGACTATCCAAGATCTCACATCATTTCACGAAGAATTATGTTCTCAAATAGAAACGTTCCATGATATCAACACTCAGAATTCTCACTGCTATGAATGTGGGATGGCCCGTAGCGTTTTACTATCGGGAAAATGCATGCACTGCGAAAAATTCATTAAATAGCATGGTCGCGTTGATCTCTTAGCCATTCTATGTAACTCCTGCGGGCGTTGGGTGCGGATGCAGGCAAAGCATTAGCTACAGTCAAGCACTCCGTCTGTACATAGTCTTTATCTAGCCAGTTGCTCAAGTCGTGCTGACTCAAACCTTGACAATATGCGCCCGGGCTTGGGCGTAGCCATAAAGAATCTTAGACTTGTTAAGGTGGTGCTGTCGCAGAGTTGGTGTATTTTACTTGCCCCTCCTACAAAGCCCGCCCGCCAAAACTGCTAGAGTTTTGGATCGGGAAGATGATCTGCTTGGACAAAGAGGCATATTCCTTACCCCCTTCCCCAAAAGCCCGCTAAAGCCGCTATCTTCCTCTTGGGTGTGTTCGTCCGTGCGCTCGATCTCCAATTGTAGCACTTAGCCAGCTTTTCCACAGCATCATCAACCCCTAGCTTGTTATATCCATTACAAGATTGATCGGCCACTCACGCCACAGCCATAATATCTAAATGTGTTCCTAGCTGGATTTTTATACAGGGACTTTCTTAAGAATGCCATTAAAAAGCAACTTAAAAGTCGAATAGAAACGATGAGCCCCTCATACCTTCACTATCGCCAAAGTGTCCAACTTGCAATATTCTAAAAGGACTTTTTTAGTTTTTTCTTGCCCCTCTTTTGGCATTAAACATAAGCCTGCATCGCTTCCTCGCCATTATACACCAAGTCCAAATCTTTATAAGCCCTTTCAAAGTCGGGCACTAAAGCGGGCAAAACGCTTTTAATAGAGTAACTACCATCCATTTTTGGATCGTAGTAATGGAATCATTATCTAGTACATTGCTTTTGATTTGCGATCGATCTTTAGCTATTTGGGGGAACTGTGTATCAGAAAAATTGACCAAATCCTGCAATTTATCCTCAAATCCTCGCCCCGCCACCCTGCAGGGGCTAAACTGGAGGCATCAACGATGTAATAGGGAATGTTTGTGGTTTTTAAATTGTGGTGGTCGTGAAAGTTTTATTAGAGTATTAAAAGCATGTTGGTTTAGGTACACACAGTTTGTCTTGAAAGCGCGCATAGTGATCGCTAAGAATAACACAAGTGCCTCTTGACTTTTTCATACCCACTCACACCACTCAAGTATTGGTATAGTATCTTGGGAAGTTTTAAGAGTTTGTGGGACATAATCAAAGGGGTTTGTGCCCTCTTCTAACATCTTGAAAACAATTTTTTATTCTCTTTAAGACAAGCCATATTTTGCCTGTATTGCCATTCCTCAAACTCTTCTGGTGTCTTGAATTCCTCGGGTTCTTTTGGAATGCTCTCAAGTACTGGAGGAATTTGTGCTTTTGTGCGGGGCGGGTGTTGTTAGTTTCAAACTATCGAGCGGAAATTGAATACACAATGGGACGATAATCTTATTGTACTGGCACAATTGGTGTCTTGACCTTTGGTTTATCTAGGTTTTCCTAGAACCACTAGCATTAACAACAATTAAAATTCCTGTAGTCATTTCCCTGTTCGCTTGTGGATCGCTTCCAGCGAAAAACTTTTTAGAATCCTTTGACCGGGAATATTGGAGATGGACACGAGGGTGTTGAGCATCACGATGGGGATGAAAGATTGTTGGTAGAGATCACATCTCAAGTCTTTCAAAATTTCTAGAATATGTTTGAGGGTTAAAAAATCCTCAATATGGGGGCTTTCCAAATAGTGCTGATATGTCCTATTCAAGCCAAAGGGAATGGCTACATCCAACACGAAAGCGCGATCGGATTTAACCAACATCTTCATGCCAAAATAAGTGTTGTGTCCAAAAATAGAGCCCGTATCGCCGGTGATATACTTTTTGATGTAGGCAGAGTCAGGCAACACAAGGCTTTCTGCGGGGATTTTATGCTCCAAGTTTTGTAGATGATCCACGAACAAACCGCTTTTATCTAAACCGATCCAATTCACATAGCTGACACGATCTTGTAGCGATCGATCGTAGAGATATTGCAAAAACACCCGCACCACTTTAAAAGCAAAATCATCTAACCGGCTAAAAAGAGCTAGGGGACCATCTTTGATAAAAAGAATCTTGGGCAACCATCCCCACTGCTTAGCTTCTATTAAAAATCTAAACATGGAGAGCATGAGCACCACCTCAAACACGCTCATCACATAGGACTCTATAGCTCCAGCCCCTAAAATCTCATCAACCAAAGTGTGTAGCTCAAAACAATCGGTGATATAAATTTTTGCCCCACAAGCACAGGTTAAAAAATCGTTTTGTAAATCCTTATAAGACGCGCTTTGTTTTTTAAAAATGTGCCTATCCCCACAACCCGCACATGCGATCTCTATAAACCCCCCTCCCCCTCTGTATTCTTGAAACACAAGCCATTTAATAGTGTTTAATAAAGAATCGCCATCCTCGTTAAGGCTATTGTCTCTAAAAATTTCATAGAGTCTTTCTCTAGTGGTGGTGATAAAATCTTTTTGGTCATGACAGTAGCCTTGGATGGAGAGCACAAAAGAAAAGCGTTGGAAGTCTTTTTCTAGTCTCCCCAAATCATCGGGGTTAATGATCTGCTGTTTTACCAGAGATTTTAAGTCTTTGAGCGAAAAAGTCAAAATCCCCACATTGTAGAAACAAAGCCTCTTGGAGAGAAACCTGCCATCTATGCACACCTCTTCATACCCTCCATCCACCACAACAAGGCGTTCGATCTGAGAATCCACTCGGTTTTGGGTTGTGGATAAAGCGGTGGCAACACTGTCAAAATCTATATCTAATGGTGTATCTATCACCCCACACCTCGCTAAATACGCCTTCACTTTTTCATTTTCAACAATATATTGGTGGTTGATCTTAGATGCTCTCTCCTTGCGATAACCCATACTAATCCTTATCTTTAAACTTATCGATCTGCACGGGGATAATAAAGTTGTTGGAATAGGTTTTGACCCGCGCAAAGCCAACATCATTATTTTTGATAATGCTTTGGGAAAAGTCGCTAAAGTCGTAGTATTTTTCCAAAACTTTAAGTTCATCCTTATTGTTGAGGTGCGAGATGAACCAGTTTTGGGTATTTTTCAAGATACTAGGAGCGATGGAGCTGACCTCTTGGGTGGAATAGCTAATGCCTATATTGAGCTTTGCCCCCTCTTTGGCAAGGCGGTTATAAATGTTTTTTAAGTCCTTGTCGTCTTTGGGGAAGATGTTGTGCGCCTCTTCAAAATACATTTGGATAAACTCCGGTGCTTTGTCGTTGGTGAATTTCTCCATAGACCTAGCAAAAATATGCGCACAAAGTCTCGTGATGTATTTTTCTTGCACTTGTGTGGAGGCAGTGGAGAGATCGACTAAAACGACTTTCCCCTCGCGCAACGCCTGATCGATAGTTTCCTTGTAATCCTCGCCACCCTTTGGAGAGTGTAAAACGCTGAACTTTCTAAGATGATTAAATCCAGCACGACTAAAAGTAGGGTTTAAGACTTTCAACAGAGCTTTAAAATCTTCGTCGTCCTTGTAATTTGCTGTTGCATCTAGATTCAATTGCGCAAAATACTCACACGCCCTTTCAAGAGAAACTCCATGCTCGAAAAGATTGTTCGTTACTGGGTCACGCCATTTTTCTTGGTCTGCTTTATTTGCTTTGTCGTCGGAAAGACTGAAGCGATAGAAGCAAATTTTTTCACTGGATTTGAATCCAGCTTTGTATAGGATACACTTATAGATGGCTTTTAGCCTATCAATTTTTTTCTGTTTTTTCTCAAATGCATTTTTATTGTCTTGCTTGTCATCTGCAATACGCTCATCAAACATTTTCTCACATGCCCCCTTAAATGCTTGAAAATATGTAGATGAAATATTTAAATCAATCTCATTGCACAGCACTTCAAAAGACTCTTCTAGAGTCTCTTCCTTATAAAAATCGTATTGGATTGCTTTTACATCTCCGTAGTCCTGCGTTTTATGCACAGATGTGCTAAAACGCAACGCCCTATCTTTGAGCTTGTCGTAAATACAGGTGTTATCTTGTTGGTTAGCAAAGGTGTATTCCCCATTCACATCAAAGATAATCTGCCCAATTTGTGGCTCATATCCTGCTGGGGGTATTTGGAAGGCGCAAACAAAAAGTCTATTCTATACTCTAGTGATTGAAACACATCTTGGCGCAATTTTTTAAGACCGTGTTTGGCAACAAAACCTCTAATGTAATTGGCAGACATGCTAAAAGTGTTGGGCATATCAATGCTACAATATATAGAAGTGCCGTCTTTGCGGTGCTTGCCATGCATAATGCCTGCTAGAGTAGCCATGATGAAGTTATCTACAGGCCTAGAGAGTTTTAAGCTTTGCTTGAGATAGACTAATTGCGGGAGAGTCAAATTTTCATCAAACAACATCCTAATATCCATATCCACGCCTGCAATGTCTGGAGGCTGGTAGTGGCGTGCCAAATCATTCAAGCGTTTCTTAATTTTGCTAATCTTTGGGATATTTGTTTTGGCTTTGATCAAACAAAAAGCCAGCGGACTTAAATCATTGCCAATACCAATGCGCCCCATTCTACAGGCTTCAAAGGGGGCTGTACCACGCCCAGCGAAGGGATCATAAACTAAATCATTTTCTTGGGAATATCGGGTAATAAAAGAATGGGGTAATACGGGAGGGAACATTGCTAGGTAGGAAGCCATAGAGTGGATTTTTGAAAACTCTTTATAAGAGCGTTGTTTGTAGGTTTTGTAAGCCTCAATGCAGGAGCTTTGCACGGCCCACTTTCTTGATAATATTCATCGACACGGTACTCCCGGTCTTTTTGAGTATTTTCAGAGCGGTGAGTATTCTATCGAAAGATATTTAACGAGGTGCTGAAAAATGAGCCAGTACAGATAAGAGACTAAAAAATTCTCCAGAGACTTTGCCAACGAATCAGTCAAGACTCATTGGAGTGTTAATAATTCTGATGAGATCCAAAACCAAAACAATCATCGCTTAAACAGATAGTCTCAATATAGATAGCACCAAGAAATAGAAAGAGTATGGGGACACTCTCTTCTATAGATTCCAAACCCACTAGACTCAGTATCCAAGCAAACCACAACAACCGCAGTATTGCAACAGAAATACTTTAGAGATTAGAGTCCTAAGAAAATAGTTTAGTCGGGCAAGTCAAGACAAACTACAAACAGCATTTTAACCAACGCTTCCAAGCTACGTGTTACCTTTGGAGTGCTGTTGTCAATCTCAAAAAGTCTAGTAGCATGCAAGACCTAGGAGAGCTAGCCGACCACTTCAAAATAAATATTTTCCAATGCTACCAAATCACAATCCATAGAAATGGGGGACACACTGACGTCTGGGCTACGGATAATATACACCACAATGACACATACTAAAGAAAGGAGAAGTAATGAGAAAGCTGTTTGTTTCCGGATGGTTGTAAGATCACATAATTAAGCTGGTCTTGGGATTTTATTGCAAAAAACAAGGTGTGTCGGTGTGATATTATGACAAACGATCAACGCAATCAACACAGAAAGCTTATTGGAAGGTCATTAAAGCACATCAGAAAAGCGCACGATGAAAGTTGCTTAAGTATTTTTGCGGGTGCTGGAATCAGTGCTGGTTCTGGGTTGCCATCATGGGAAAAATTGATAGATACCTTAAAAGAGAATCTTCGTGGCAGTACAGAAAAAAATGAGGATTATCTCATCTGGTTGAAAAGTTTTTTAATCAATTTGGGAAGGAAGGCTACCACCAAAGATTAAGAGAAAAATTAAAGCTTCGGGATGGTAATTGCCGAGCCAAACTTGCACTTAGAGATTGTCAAACCCAATCTTAACAATCTCATTACAACTAACTGGGATGACTTATTTGAAAGAGCCATTGATAAAGAAGGCATGTTTTTTATATTATAAAAACGGACGCAGATATTAAAAATTCTGGTGGTTTTTCAAAACTCATTAAGATGCATGGGAGCTTGGATAAAGAGAATATTATTTTCTGCGAAAAAGACTATTTATAGTATAGCCAAAATTTCCCGCTCATTGAAAATTATGTCAAAGGAGTTTTTTCAACAGATACTGTCATCTTGGTTGGCTATTCTTTAGGTGATCCAAATGTCAAACAAATCATCTCTTGGGTAAATTTTTACTCAAACAAAGTGCGACAAAATCTAAATAGCGCGAAAACAATTTATTTTATTAAGACAAGCACCATGTTTAATTCGACTGAATTTGAATTTTACAAGAAAAAAACATCCATGTCTTGTACATCCATGAATTCTTCAGTGGGAAAGTGAAGAATGGAAAATCAAAAAATGAAAAAGAACATAAGTGCAAACAAGACGAGGATGGACTAAGACTATTTTTTAAAGAAATCAAGAAATACGACACATTAACACTCGTAAATAAAGAAGATATAGGGAAGATAAGGCGCATTCTTATATCTTTTAATTTTAATGCACTGGAGAACAAAATTAATACTTTACCAGTGCCTCCAAAATATCACTTAAGAATAAACTTTTAAAGTATTTTTTTACTTTTTGAAAGCCATATCAACGATGGCAATACAGGCAAAGTTATATTAAAAATCTATCAACAATGTGAAGAAGTCTCAAAAGAAGCTTTTAAAAAAAGAGAATTTAAAATATGGTTCTTTAGCGAATTAAACAGACGTTGGGGACTTCACCACTATAAACATGACGATGGCGTGATCTATACTGATTGGCAGGAATTACTATCAACATTGGCACTAACTTCAAGCGGAAGAAGTAGGCTAGAGTGCTCGATTTGAGAGTTACTTTGAACAACAACTTACGCAGATTGCACAGAATCGTTCACATTGGGAAAATAGAGAATACTCTAGTAGCAACTTCGAACAAATATTTGAAAAACTTCAAGAGTTCGATCGGATCAGAATTGGCAACTGTCTCATCACTCCTATATTTAAAAACCTCATAACGACTTGTATAACAAGATTTTATATAAACGCACTTGAATGCTGTTGGCATGAAATAAGTAGCATTCTAAGAACAAGGAAGAAGGCATTATCTCCTTTGCCACTGAATCAAGAAATTTTTAGCCACAGTGTTAAATACTTTCAAACTGGAAAACTAGAGAATATTTTCTAAACTCGTTTTTCTGATATCACATTTCAATTTAAGATTAATGAAGAATTTTTAGAAATAATTTTCACAAATATTTGTTCAAAACCCAAAGAATATGGAAATTCAATGACCACGAGTGGTCGTTGGATTAACAACTTTCTCATATTGGCATCACATTGTTTGCTTCAGCAGGGCACCCATGACAAAATATCGATAGAATGTTTAGACTTAGTATTATATTTTCCTCAATCTCTTTATTGAAAATAAAGCTGACTATATGAATTTTTTAGATCATATCCACCAAGAACATAAATATGTCAATACCTATGTAGATGCATAGAGAATCCCACCTCACCTCATTGTTTTCTACAACTCTTTGCACCTCAACTTCCCTCATCAGATTAATAAGAAGGATAAGCGAACAACATTCGTATAACTGAACTTTCCTTCCTCTCATAAAAACACTCTATCAATCTAGCGATAAAAATCTTAAGCAAGCAATTAGAAAAAAATTAAAATATATCCTACGCCATAAAAAAGAATACGAACAAACTAAAATAAGTCAAACATACTGTCTATGGCTTAAAGAGTTGTGGAATTGGACAGTTAGCTAGATCTGCGCATACCGTCTTAATATACCTTGTTTTCTATCCAATAGGCATTTTGAGACGGTGAGAACGTTGCCCCTTTTATGTTATGCTAGGTCATTGAATATCCATGTGCGTACAACAACCAAATGAGAAAAACGACTACAATGGGCAACAAATTTATGTAAGAGTTCAACACTTACACTATAATTTCGCACCCTTCTAGCATTCTTGGTGATCTTTCTAGGTTCAATCTGAGTCAAAAAGTGAGAATAATTTTGAGCACTCCGTTAAGTCTGCTTAATTTCCTAAGCACCTCTTGTAGGAAACACCACTTGATAATACTATGAGAATTGCAGAGGGCATTAAAGCCCATTTAAACTTGCCAACACAAAATAAGCACAAGAAGCTTGAAAAATTAATCTTTATTCACTGTCATCTAAAGATTTTCCAAATAAGTTTATGCTTGATTATGATCTTCGGCTTCATGGGTTTTATTTCCCATATCATTGCACCGACTGCCATCTGCCCATGGTGTGATGGTCTTTGGGCGTTTTGATTATCCTAATGCCGTGTGTTGTAACGGGCTGGGCTTTAATATCTGGCTAAGGTGCAGGAACACCTAATGCGCATTTGGGGGATAGTGGTGGAAAGCCTCTAGGTGGAGATGATGGAGGTTTAGAGGGGCCAAAGGGTGAAGATGGGGGAATGGGGGAGGCAATAAACCGCCTAGTGGCACAGAACCCCCAACAGGGGCTAGCAATAAGGGAGAAGAGCCCAAGCGTTTAAGTTTAGAAGAGATTAAACGCTTGATTGATGAGAGTCCTTCTAAGGGGCGAGATATGGTGCTCATAGGGCGGGTCAATTTCACCCCAGCAGTGGTGGATTACTTGCTAGAATTTAAAGAGACAAATTAATGGGCATTATGTGGTGGTGGAGCAAATCCGCAAGGGGCAGAATGAACTGGCTTTTAAAACGATGTATTTTGAGCGGGGGGATTTACGCAAGAATCCCATCTTTACCTTGGAAATGTCCGAAAGACACCCCAAGCACCCTAGTTACGAGCTAGGACTTGGGCAAGCGTCCAACGCAAAGACGGAATCTAACCCTACCACCCCAGAACTTAAAAATCAAGCTAAGACACTTTACACCACCGCCCAAGAGCAAGAAGGGGGGTTTAAGGAGCTTTTGCAGAGCATACCCGGGCAATATAGCCTAGAAGCGGGTAATCTGCTTAAGAGCGAGCAGAGTCTAGAGCGTAAATTAGCCAGCAAACAGGTGGATATTAGCGCAATTGGGGATGTTTTAAGAGCGGCCATTAGGGTGGAGGATAGGGGACATCTTAACGGGCAATTGACCCATGTTGAGGATAGTTTAAGAGCGCAGGGCATAGAGCCCATTATAGAGTTCCACCACAGAAGTAGCCAATATAAGGGCTTGCATGTGCAATTCACTTACAAGGGCATTCCTAGCGAGGTCCAGCTACACACTAACAGCAGTTGGGGGACTAAAAAAGAGTTAGACCCGATCTATCATATTATGCGAGACCCCCAAGAATTGGCAAAGCTAACGCCCCAAGAATTAGAAAATCTAAAGTTAAAGAGTCGCCAAATCGCTCAGGATTTAGATTTAGATATAAGCGACTTCACCTCATACATGGTTAAATCTGATAGCACCCAAAGTTCGGAAAAGTCCGTATTAGTCAGAAAATCGCCCACAGAGGGGAAACCCACCCAAGAGCCTTTAGAAAAGTCAAATTCAAACGCGCCTTCTTTGGTAGATTTAGAAGTGCGGTCTAATGCGTACAACCGCCCCGATTCTGTGTTGCGTGAGAACGCTAATTTTTCAGGTGGCAAGGGGAATAATTTATCTTCAGGTAGTGGGAACATACAAACTCCTTTACCCAATCCTACCAAACCCCCGCTTAACAATCAAACCCCCCTATTGCCCTATAAGCCCAACACACAAATCCCAGCCACGACTAAAGAAATCCTAGCCGCAGGCAGAAACGCGCATTTAGACAAGCAAGACATCTTGGATGCCATTAGATTTAAAAACAAGCTTTTAGAAGACATTTTAAAACCCAACCCCGCTTTTGGGGAGAATTTTAAAGAATTTGCGCTTAAGGGCAAAGAAGCAGTGGCCAAACTCTTGCAAGAAAAACGCGGGCAAGTAGCCGGGGCGTTTTACCGCCCAGACTTAGGCGAGAGTGGGGGGTATATTGATCTAGTGTGGGGGAGTGTTGGGGGTAAAGGTAAAGAGGCTAAAGGCCTAGGGTTATCAAAAATTATAGAAAAACACCTTGATGATTTTAGCCCTTTTGGGGGCAATACACCTTTAGAAAAGTTGGGGAATGGCATTGAGGAGATTATAAAAAGCGGAGATTTAGTTACCGATCAAGCAGGTGTAAAAACCATCATTCTAAAAGACAATGGCAAAGAATTTAGGGTAGAGGTTTCGCAGGGTTGGAAGCATAAAGGCAAAAACTACTGGATTGTTACGGCATATGAGAACAGAAAGTCCCCCACGCAGAAGTTCGACCAAGTCGTGGCTAAGTCTGGGCATGGCTCCAATCTTGCCCAAAAGGACGGCTTGAAGGATACCACAACCCCCCTTAAAGCCCAAGAGAACCTAAAAGTGCAAGAACTCTTACAAAAGGCTTATGGTGAATGGAAAGCGGGCAAACTCCCCCAAGAGGCAGGGTTTCAAGAAGCCATTCAAGAGCTTTTAGGCCAAGCAGTTTATAAGCCCCAGTTTAATAAAGATGCCAAGGCGTTTTTAAAACATAGTTATGGGCATAGCGATTTAGAGTTTGTGTTAGACAAATACCGCGTAAATGCCTATGGCGATGGCATACAAGCAGAGATGCAGGGAATAGCGCACATTAAAGAGGCCATAGAAAACCCCAACTATGTCCGGCAAAACAAGGACGGGGATTTGATGTTCATTAAAGAAGTGAGCCCGAATCGATTCGTGGGCGTGCATTTGAATATGGGCTTAGGCAGGAATGGGGAGCACAATAAGGGGAGTTGGGGGATTCTATCTAGGGAGGGGTTTGAGTTTGAACTTGGGATAGATAAAAACGGCACAAAGACATTTAAACCCACAGACAAGGGCTATAGCCAAGAAGAGTTAGCGCAATTTAAAGAGGGAAGAAGGCTAGCGGATATAGAGCGCGTAAAAGAGCAAGAAAAAGAAAGGCAGAAAATGGCCGCTAAAGAGGCTAAAGCCAAACCCCCCTTAAAAAAGCCCAAGGACTACAAACAGCCCCAAAGTTTAGAGGGGCTAGAAGAGTTGCCTAAGATTGCGCCCAAAGACCCCATCAATCAAAGCTTTGGCAAGAATTACCCTAGATATGCCAACAAGGGGCAAGAGGGCTTATTGGCCTTGATGTATGAGCGCACAATGCTAGATGGGCAGATTGCAAACGCTTATAGACGCGCTGAAATTGGGGGCATTGATGTATATACCCAATATGGCGGGGAGAAATACATGGATGCGGGCAGAATCGCCCAAGAATCTAAAGGGCTAGAAACCTTTAAAACCCAGCCCCAAGAGTTTTTAACGCCCGTGGGTAGAGAAGCCCAAATACAAGCCCAAAAGGACTTTAAGAAGTGGCGTAACATGACACTACCAATATCAAAAAGTCAAGGGCATAAGTCACACATAAGAGAGAGCTTAAAGCAAAAGCTTTGTTGTTAGAGTTGCTTATTCAAGGCTTGAGTGAGCTTGTCTGGAAGATTTCTAGCTTGCTATGCCAGTTGCCAACAATGCCAAACCCCTTAAGCTAGCCACACTTAGCTTCCGTGTGCAAACCCATTAGCCCACCATCGTACATAATCCACTTGACACATTTAAATGATTTTGGCTAAGATCAAATAATAATACACCAAGTGCAAGTTTATGCCCCCTAAAATTTCGATCATTAGTGTGACCCTGAATGCTAAAGCTACAATTGCACATGCCATCCATTCAGTCCTAGAGCAAAGCCTACCTCCTTGGGAGCACATTGTAATCGATGGGGGGAGCACGGATGGGAGTCTAGAAATTCTACAAGGCTTTAAGCACATCAAGCTTGATAGCGGACCCGATCAAGGGCTCTACGATGCCCTGAATAAAGGCATTGCGCGCGCCAGCGGGGAGATCATTGGCATTTTGCATAGCGATGATGTGTTTGCTAATCCCCATGTGTTAAGCGTGGTGGCGCAAGCCTTTGAGGCTAATCCTAGCGCACAAGTGGTTTATGGGGATTTGGTCTATGTCAAAGATTCTAAGATTGTGCGCTATTACAAAAGCGGTCCTTTTGATCCCAAGCTCTTTTTTTATGGGCGTGTACCGGCTCACCCGACTTTATTTGTCAAAAAAGAGATTTACGATCACTTTGGGGGCTACAAGATTGATTATAAAATTGCTGGGGATTATGAATGGATTGTGCGGGTGATGTTACTAGGCAAGATCAAATGGGTCTATCTGCCCCAAGTGCTGGTGAAGATGGGGGTTGGGGGGATTAGCACACGGGGGCTTAAAAGTCTGTGGCGGGCTAATCAAGAAAATTTACGCGCTTGTCAAGAAAATGGGATTAAAGTTAGTTGGGCACACATGCTTTTAAGATACCCCTACAAAATTTGGGGATTACTGCGAGCCAAACTAGGGCTAAAGAGTACAAGCAAAAACACACATGGCAACTCGTGCTAAAATGCGTGTTTTGGCAGAAGATGGTAGGGGTTTAGCGTAAATTAAGCAACAAGTGGCACAGATTGTCTAGTTTAGCTAGCGTATCTTGAGGTTGGATATTTAAAGAGAGGCGTAAAAGGGGTTTGGGGGTTGTGGGGGGGCGGATAGCCGCGCATAGAAAACCATGTTCAAGCAATTTAGCCTGCGCTTGGAGGAGTTGGGGGCTACTTTTAAAGGGCAGGGTTAAAATATTACTCGGAGTGGTGCCTAAAATACGCACACAAGCGCGCATTTGGACTAGGATTTTTTGGTAAGCACTCAAAGAGGCATAGAGGTGTTGGATATTAGCCAAAGCCAGTGCGCTATCTAGCAGAGATAAACTTGTGGTGTAGATAATGCTCTTAGCACGGTTGCATAAAAAATCTATAATTTCCACACTGCCCGCAATAAAAGCCCCATAACTCCCATAAGCCTTAGAAAAAGTGCCCAGTAAGATCGTTTGGGAGGTGGGCTTGAGCTGGTGATGATCCAAATAGCCTAAGAGGTGATCGCCTACAACGCCTAGGCTATGGGCTTCATCTAAAATCAAGTAGGCATTATACTTAGTGGCTAGGGTGTAGATTTCTTTAGGAGCAATTTGCCCATCCATCGAATATACGCCCTCAATAGCGATCAGCACGCGCCCTTTAGGGCGGTGTATTTTTAATTTTTGTTCCAAATTTTGAGGATCGTTGTGGGCAAAAAAAAGCGTGTTGGGGAGTTTTTTGGCCACAAATTGCCCGCTGGCATGGTAGTGGGCATCCATGAGTAACAAATCATTTTTACGCACCAATGCGTCCAAGAGGGCGACATTCCCCAAAAAGCCACTCCCCACAACAATACATGCGGGGTAATCCAAAAGTTGGCATAGTTCTTGCTCTAATTGTTGGTGCAAAGGATGGTAACCATTGATGAGCATGGAGGCTTTGGGGGCGTGGCAGGGCTGGTTTTTCACCAGCTCAAAGGCTTGTTCTAAAAGCTCCTTTTGGTTGCCCAGCCCCAAATAATCATTAGAGGCAAAGTCAATTAAATTTTTCGGATAGAGGCAACGCCTGCGGCGCAGACAAGCCCGCTCAAGTGCCCCTAGCGCATGCAGATAATCCAAATCTAAGCTGATTTGCTGTTATTGTCTAAAATGCTCGCTATTTGTTTTTGTAGTTCTGCTTGCTTTTCTTGGAACATTTTATCAATGGTGTCACGCACACCCTTAGAGTTTTGTTCGACCAGTTGGACAGCTTTTTCAATCGCCTCTGAGGTAACCTTGGAGCGATCTTTTAGTGTATCCACTAGCGTATTGGCTTCATCGTGCAGGGCATTATGGTAAGACTCTAGGGCACGATAGCTAGGCACATTGCTAAAGTGTGTCTTCCCATCCCCCTCATAATACCATTTGCCTAAGCGACAACCATGCCCATCGACCCTTTTAAAGTTATTGGGGATGTTGAACACCACGCCATAGAGATTGCCCTTATACACCACATGGTCGGTTTTAGCCAAACCGCAAAAAACCAAATTATTGAGGTTATCAATGGAGATTTTAGCAGCATTTGCCACATCCAAACCGATTCCTACCTTGAGCTTAATCACATCAATATCGCCCTTGATTTCCTCCACAATTGAATTGGTATCATGGGTATTGCTTTGGATGTCGCTAGCCTCTTGTTGCATGGATTTGACCACCACCGCGATTTCTTTGGTCGCCTTTTGGGTTTTTTCGGCCAATTTGCGCACCTCATCGGCAACCACCGCAAAGCCCCGCCCATGCTCGCCCGCTCTGGCGGCCTCAATGGCGGCATTGAGGGCTAATAAGTTGGTTTGTTCGGCAATGTCATCAATCAAAGAGATCACTTGGGTGATCTCGCTACTGCGTTGATTCAAAGAATCGGCTAGAGTGGTGGCATTTTGCATTTTGTCATACAAACTATTAATACTACTACTGGTGGTCGCAACTTTATCCAAGGCTTCTGAAGAACTTTGACTCCCGCTAGTAGCCGCATGTAAGAGCTCATCGGTTCCTTTAAACACATCTTGCATCGTCGCTTGCAATCCCTCTAACCCCTCGCGCATGCTGGTGTAATATAGCCTAAAGGTGTGGCTATCCCCACAGGCAACTATCAAATCAGAGGTTTCCATCACCGAGTGGTAAAGCGTGTCATCAATGCGCTGACTCTTGGTGGTGTAGAGGCGGTTATTCAAGCTAAAATCCACATTCGGGCTACTCAAATCGCTAGCCTTATCATCAATGCCTTCTAAATTAACCACATCCCCATTTTTAAAAATGATCTTGTGATCCTTGACTCCAATAAAGCCCATATGCCCACATAAATCCACCAGTTGCCTGTAAAAATCAAGCTTTTTTTGGAGGGATTTGATTTCTGCATCTTTTTGATCTAACTGCTTGGAGAGACCCTTGTTAAAAAACATACAAGCCCTTTAAATAAGTTTTAGCCTTTGAATTATACACCATGCCAACCTTAATGCTCCCTTGTTAATCGGTCAATAGTTTAAAATAAAATGTTATGATAGAAGTGCTCTTTAGAACCAACGCCGGAAGCGGACTTTAGGCGCATGATGGTTATTTGATAAGCAGGAGGTTTTATGCATCGCTTAGAAACTTTAGAGTCTATTTTAGAGCGCCTGAGAGTTTCCATTAGAAAAAATGGCTTGAAAAACTCCAAACAACGTGAGGAAGTGGTGAGCGTACTTTATAAGAGCGGGACTCACTTAAGTCCAGAGGAGATCACCCAAAGTATCCGTTTGCGCGACAAAAATACCAGTATTTCATCGGTTTATCGCATTTTGAATTTTTTAGAAAAAGAACGTTTTATTTACACGCTAGAAACCAATAAAAACGGGAGGCGCTATGAGATCGCTGCTAAAGAGCACCACGACCATATTATTTGTCTGCATTGTGGGGATATTATCGAGTTTGTCGATCCCGAAATTGAAGAACGCCAAATCCAAGTGGCTAAGAAATTTGATGCCAAATTAGTTAGCCACGACATGCGCTTGTTTGTCGTTTGCGCCAAATGTTTGCTTGCCAATAAGGATTAATCCAATACATCGTCCCAACTTAGAGGGTGTCCGTATTCTAAATCTTTGGAGACTTTTCTGCCCAGCACAAGCGATAAATTTTTAGGGGCAAGCCCAGCACTGGGACGCAAGGCTTGTAGGTGTTGTTTTGTCAAAATTTCCCCTTTTTTAAGTGCTTTCACCACAAAGAGGCTACGGACAAATTGCCGCCCTTGCACGGGGGGTGGGGGGTTGGGTTGCCCTAGGGCCTTAGCGGTGTCTTGCACCGCTTGAATCATCTCTTGGAACTCTTTGGTGTCCAAACTAAAGGCGCGATCGGGTGTGTCTAGACTTTTATCTAAGATAAAATGTTTTTCAATCATGGAGGCTTTGAGGGTCGTGGCGATGATCGCACTCAAATATCCCAAAGTGTGATCGCTCAAACCATAGGCGGTGTTGTAGGTCTGCCCCAACATGGGCATGGCCAATAAGTTTGCCTCTTGCAGGGGGGCGGGGTAGGCGCTGGTGCATTTTAAAAGCGTGATTTGGGAGTTGCCCGCTTTGTAGCAAACCTCTAGAGCATCTAAGATTTCGCCATGCGTGGCAATGCCCGTTGAGAGAATAAGGGGTTTTTGGGTGCTGGCTACTTGGTGCAATAATTCTAAGTGGGTGATCTCAAAGCTGGCGATTTTATACATGGGGCAGTTGAGTTTTTCTAAGAGTTCTAGCCCCTTGAGGCTAAAAACTGCGCTAAACAAGAGTAGGTCTAAGCCCCGTGCTAACTCAAAAAGAGGGGCGTGCCACTCTAAGGGCATAGCCGCCTTTGTGTAGAGATCATAGAGGCTTTGTTGATCCCAAAGCGTGCCTTGGATGGTGAAGGGGGGTTTGGAGCAATTTAAAGTCATGCAATCGGGGGTGTAGGTTTGTAACTTGGCCGCGCCTGCGCCAATACCCTTTAGGGTGATCAAAGATTTTTGGGCGATCTCTAGGGAGTTGGCATGGTTAGCACTCAATTCGGCAACAATTAAGGGGATCATCAAGAGCCTTTATGGGGGGGTGTGAGGGGGGAGAGCTTGCTAAAGAGCCACACATCGTGGTAATTATCCTGCCTGTAGATAAAGTCCCTTAAAAATCCTGCCCTTTGGTAGGCGTGGTTTTGGTAAAAGACAATGGCGCGGGTGTTGGTGGCGATCACTTCCAAATGCAAAGAATGCAGACCCATTTTAAAAAAGGCGATGAACTCAAGGGCATCTAAAATCCGCCCACCTACGTGCTCCAAATCGGGGTTTTTATAAATGCCTAAAAAGGCGTGTTGGTGGGTGGGGTGGATGCGTGTGAGCGAACCCACACCTAAAAGCTTGTCAGCTTGTTTGAAAAGATAGTAGGCACTATTGTGGTTGTGGCGGAGTTGTTCAATAAAATGCAAATGCGACTCCAAGCTGATATGTTCGTTATACATCCATGCGGTGGTGGCTGGGTGGTTGCGGAAAGCGAGGATTTGTAGCCGTTCGGCATCGCTGGTGTGGATAAAATGGCAAGCATGAATGGGGGTTTGTGCCCCTTGTTTAAAGGTGGTGGGGGGGATTTCAAAGCTTTGCCAAACCAAAGAGGGGCACTCAAATAGAGACATGGAAAATCTCTTTGAGAGTATCTAGAAGTTTTGTGCCAACTTTAAGCCTCTCTTGGGCATGCCACATACACATGCGCGCCTCAAGGCTCAAATTTTGCAAGTCTATTAACAAATGATCCCAAGAGCTAGCCCAACACACGCCCTGCCCGCTTAAAGCCTGCCATTGGGGGAGCTGATTGGAGGCTAGGGGGATGCTCAAAATGGGTGTGTGCGCCAAGATCGCTTCATAGAGCATGCCCCCAGCTCCCAGTAACGCCACATCGCTTTGGTGCATGCAGGTGGCAATTTCTGCAAGGGATAGACCCACATGGTAGGTGCGTTTGGAGTTTGGGGGGTGGTTGGCTTGCAGAATCGGGGCTAAGTTTGGAGGGGCGATCACCTGCACGCTTAGGGGGGGTTGCTCTAGGATTTTGAGGGCTTGTGTGTAAAAGGGCAGGGCGTGTTGGCTACCCCCAAATGATAAAAATAGGTTGGAGATGGAGGATTTAAGGTTTTTTGGGGTGTTAAATGCAGGCTCGTAGGGCATAAATTCTATGCCTAAAAAATGCTTGGGGGTGGGGTTTGTATAGAGGGTGTGGGCTAAAAAAGAAGGGTTGAGCACATAAAAATCTTTGGGGTAGGTGTGGGGTGCATCTTCGATCACCAAAACTTGTGAGGCGTTGAGGTGTTCATAAAAGCTAGGGGGGGCTAGGTAGCTATCAATAATAACACAATCACCAACGTTAAGCGGGCTGGTTTTTAGCCAATTAAGGGGCTCATCGGCTAGAGGGTGGGGGGCAAAGAGGTAGGTTTTTAAATCTAGGGAAGCTAGCAGATTTTGGAGTTTTTGGCAACGGCGCAAATGCCCTAGCCCACTTGTTAAAGAGGCATCACAGAGGATTTTAATCATGGTTTAAAAGCTGGTATTTGAGTTTGGCTAGCTCTAAATCCTCTAGCGTGTCAATATCTTGGGTGTGCGAGGCGGGCAAGATAATGGGTATCGAGTGGGGGTCTAAGAGGGGTTCTAGGTTAGCAAAATACCTAGCAAGTCCCAAATAAAATAACCCGGCATCATGGTAAAGCGGGGGGAGATCTTGGGAGCGTTTGGGGATATTGTGGGCAAAAAGGGGGGTGGGGGTATTATGCTCCAAACTAAAGGCGCGGTAAGGGGAGGCACTATAAGCACTACAGGCAAAGGCGTATTTTTTGTGGGGGTTTTGTTTGAGGGCTAAAAAGGCGCGCTCAAGGGATTCTTTTTGCAATAATACACTCGTGCCATAAAGCCCACATACAAGGCTTTCCAAGGGGAGATTGAGGGTCTGGATGGCATGGGCTAGCACCTCTAGGGTGGGCGTGTTGTCATCAGCTAGGTGGGTAGGGCGTAAAAAAGGGGTGAGCGCGCCGTGATCTTGGGCGATTTGGGCGATCTTGGGATCATCGGTGCTAACAATCACTTGTTCAAAAAGCCCCAAGTTGCGCGCCTGTTCAATGACATAGACTAATAAGGGCTTGCCTAAAAAGGGGGTGATATTTTTAAAGGGAATGCGTTTGCTCCCTGCACGGGCTAAGATAATGGCAATAGACATCAAAAGGGGAACTGGGATTCTAAGACTTGACCGCCCATTTTCTTTTTATTGCTCGCGCTCAAAGGTCCAATATTGGTGTAGGCGATCTTGGCATCGGCGATGTATTTGGATTGCACGCTATTATCGCGGTTAATGTCAAAGGGGCGCACCACGCCACTAATTTTAATCACTTGTTTTTCACCATCAACCAAAATCTCCCGACTCCCGTAGATAAAATAATTCCCGTTTTCAAGCACCTTGACAATCCTAGCGGTGATGGTGAGTTTGAGATTCTCGCTTTTTTTCTGCGCGCCCCCGCCCTTAAAGGTGTTGTTGGTGGCAGGCTGGGTTAGGCTATAATTGTTTCTGTTGTCTAAAAACTGGGCTTGTTCTCTTTTGTTGGGATCGGTGCCATTGTAGGTGAGGCGTGGGGCGTTGGAAACCCCATTAGAAGTGCTGGTATAATCCTTAGAAGTGCTGTAATTGGCACTGGCATTTTCAGAGATCACCACGGTGATGAGGTCATTAGGTTTCATCGCCCGTCTGTCAGCAAATAACGGGCGTTCGCCCTGCCCAAATAGACTCCCGGGTTTAGAAATCTCGGGGATAAATTCTTTGGAGGGCATTTGTTCGACATAATCGGGGGGATCAAAATTGATTCCGGGCTCGACACTCAAGCAAACAGAAAAAAGAGCGACCAACAAAAACGGAACAGATGGGCGCACGCCAAACATCACAACTCCTTAAAAAGTAGCCTACTAGATTCAGTCTGAATTATACTATAATAGCGGTTTTAAGTTCAAGTTTTATAGGAAGTCAAAATGCAACAAAAAAAAGCCCTAATTTGGGCATTGGGGGTTGTTTTGGGTATGGGGGTTTTACAAGCGCGTGCAAATAATCAGTTTAGAACCCACTCTACTTGGAAAGATGGTTTATTTGTGGGGACAAGTTACCAAACGGGCACCATCACCATCTTAACCAAAAATGCCACGGTTAATAGTACTTTTGCACCCGGGCGCAACGACATGAATGTCGGGGCGAATGGTCTGGGGTTTAATGTGGGCTATACGGGCTATTTTAGAAAAGATCAAATGTTTGGGGCGCGCTACTATGCCTTTATTGATTGGCAGGGTTTTGGGGCGCGCTATGTAAAAAGCCCCTATGGTGGGGGGATGTACTATGGGGGTAATAACATGCTCACCTATGGCGCAGCAGCGGACTTTTTTTATAATTTCTTCCAAGGGGCGTTTTACCGCAACGATATTTCCCTAGATTTGGGGGTCTATGTGGGCGTGGCGATTGCGGGTAACTCGTGGTTTTTAGGGGATGCCGGACAAAGAGCTCTAGGTTTGCCCTCTAATGCTAAACCCAGCGTGAGCACCTTCCAATTTTTGTTTAATTTTGGTTTGCGGGCATTGTTTGTGGGCACGCATGGGGTTGATATTGGGTTTAAATTCCCCACCATCAATGATAAATATTACACCGATAGCTACTTTAGCGCGCAATTTAGGCGTACCTTTGCCTTTTACATCGGCTATAACTACCATTTTCAATAGGGCTTGCACGCGCTCCACATTTTTTTGTAATAGCTTTGGGCTTTTTGGATAATGGAAGGGTCTTCATCTTTAAACAAAAGTTCGTAGCTATTCTCAAAAGCGTTTTTGCTCCAATTAGCCGAACCCAAGAAGATGGTTTTATTATCAATGATGGCTAATTTTTGGTGCATAATCCCGTGATAAGAGCCGGCATGCTTACCATACTTGGGGGCTTCTTTACCTTGCAATAAGCATGTTTTGATCCCGTTATACTTGGATAGATAGCCGATGGTGGAATGTTTCTTACCCCCCGCATTAGAACCATAATCATAAATAATTTGGATTTTCACCCCCCGACTAGCGGCATCTTTTAGGGCTTTGGCAATGTCCTTATGGGTAAAGCTGTAAATGGCGATATTGATGTCACTTTTGGCAGCATTGATGCTTGAGATTAACGACTTTAGGGCTTCATTTTGTTCATAGGGCAACATGTACAACGTGGATTGGGCAGATAAAAAGCTCAATGCCCCAGCCAAAAAAAACAAACGCAAACAACCTTTCATGAAAAACTCCTAGAATTTAAGTTAAACCAAAACAAGGCAGATTTATATTATAATCTCAGATTTAGCTAACCTAGCTTAAGGAGAGGCGTTGAGAATCTTGTTGGTTAATCAAAATAAGATGGTGGATAAGCTTTTTGAAAACATCGCTAAAAAGCTTGGTTTGGAGTTGGTTATCCAAGAACATGTTGGTGAAATCCTACCCAAGCTTCAAGAGGATGCGGATTGTTTTTTCTTTGCAGATGACACGGCGGTGGGTCAAGAGGAATATGAGCAACTCAAACCCCATTTAGAAGGGCTGAAGCTCAGTGGGTTTTTGCACCGAAAAGATGTCCCCACCTTCGGTGCTTTCACCCATTACATCACTAAGCCCTTTTTGCCCACAGATGTGCTCCACACTCTAGAGGCAGAACTAGGAACACCCCCTAGCACCCCCCCCACCCAGCAACCCAGCACTGCAGAGGACGCAACATCCTTTGACATGGATTTGGCATTTAAGGACATCGATTCGAGTTTAAAGCAACTAGAAGACTTGTTAGACACGGACAAAACCCCAGAAGCCCCTACAGATCAACAAACTCCCCCGCCCCAAGAAGCCCCAAGCACAGAACAGCCACAGCCTGAACCCACTCTCCAAGCCACATCTGAGCCTGAGTCAGAACCGGGTATGGCATTCTCCATTGAGGATTTGTTACCCGTAGAGAGCGATCACGATGAAGTGGCCATGGAAGATTCTGAGCCAACTTCTCCTCCAGCAGAACCCTCCGATTCTACTGTCACGCATGCCAATGCCATGCACGCGGATATGTTGCAAGATTTAGTCCAAGAAGACTCCCCCAAAGCCCAAGATTTAATGGACAGCACTGAGGAGAATTTGGGTGATCTGATGCACGCTGTAGTTGATGGGAGCGAGCAAAACAATGCCCCATCTAAGCCCACAGAACCTGCACAGAGTACGCCCCCCCTAGAGGGAGAACCGCCCACATCTCCACTAGAACCACAAGGAGTAGAACCCACTCTTGTTGCAGAATCAGAGGTGGCACTAGAGGAATCTGAAGTTGGAGCACAAACCCACATAGAAACTGCCACTACAGAGTTACCTGCCCCAACTGCAGAGCTTGAAGAGAATGATCCTAACGCGCAAGAGGTACCTACAGATTTGCAAGAACTAACCCAAACCCATTTGGCCGAATCGGTACACGCAGATGCATTATCTGAAGAAGATGCGGTGGAGCAACCAGCCCCCGTCTCTGAAGATGTGGGGGGAGTCAAGCCAACAGAATCCTTAGAATTGGAATCTGAGATGCCATCAGAATTATCGGGGAGTTTAGAATCTGTAGAGTCAGATGAGGAGCATAGCCTCAAGGAAACGGAGGGAACACCCACCCCGCCCACGCCTGTAGAACCCCAAGGAGACTTGGAGGTTTTGGAGTCTGGTGCAGAGTCAGCAGAACCAGCCCTCCCCCAAGAGACAGAGGAGCTCACACACACTGAGCCTAACACAAAGGCACAAGAGCCCAATCAAGCCGATCCAACTGCTCACGGCGATTTTATGCCCACAGACTCACAAGAGTCCACTGCAGAGACATTGTCTGGAATGGGCACGCCTGAAACAGAGGAGCTAGCCCCTTCCCAAGAAATGGAGGGAGACTCCCTAGAAACTCCTAACTTAGAGGATTCTATGGAGGCCATGAATGCAGAACCAGCCCTCCCCAC
>NZ_QXQP01000013.1 GCF_003660265.1 Helicobacter mehlei | reverse complement strand
AATGCTAATCTAGGGCTTGCACGTAACCAGCAAGCACCCCTGCAAGGACACTGAATTTTGGTGCCATTCCTTAGTTTCCTTTTGCACACCTTAGGTCTTACTTTTCATCTAGTTTTAATGGGGGTAAATATTCATCAATCATTGCCTTAATGCGTTGCTCCATTTTTAAATCACTCCCCTCCTCTTGGCGTTTGGTTAATACTTCAATGTCTAACCTAGTCTTTGGCGACTCATCGGGAGGTAATCCGCCCTCAATCTCTCTAATCAACGTTTTGGTGGCGTTGTCAAAGTCCTCTCTTTGGATTAGATGGTTGAGTTGCATTTTAAAGTCCTGCAAGCTGGTAGGCTTGTTCAAAGTGACTTTGATGTGGTATCTTAAAGCAACAAGCACTGGCCTTGGTGTTAATGTCTTTAAAAGAGGCGATCAAAGCCTTGTGTGATTTTGATAAAATTCTGTGTTACTTGGCTTTTAAATGTGCCCTCTTTGAGCGTGTTTTAAGTGTTTGAAGAAGGCTTAGCTTTTAGCCTGTTTGCCCGGCATTGAGACTAGCACTCCCTCCAAAGTGCTTAGCAAACTAAACCTGTTCTTGCTCGGGGGTATAGACTTTATTGAGGGCTTTTTGGGCCACCTGTACATACCCATTCATAAAGCGTTTGGTTGCCCTTGCAAGGAGAATGTAATCAACAAGACTAGCAAATGAGCAAAAGTTCTGCTTTTGCAAACGTTTTAGCGTTTTAAGGGTCATACCGCAAACCCATAAAAAGGTGAAAGGCAAAAGCCCCAGTGGCGGAGGTTGATTTTAAAGGATTTGCACCCAAGAACCCTTAAAGCCCATTTGTTCTAAGAGAGTTTGGGGGCTCAAGGGTGGGGGGCTTTGAAGGCTAAATTTTAGGGCGTTAGCAGGAATGGGGGTTATTTTAGTGAGTTGTGCGCCATGGGGTTGCCAAGTAAAGCAGTGTTGCCCCTGTGCATTGAACCCGATTAAATTCCCCCGCGCGTTGAGCTCCCAAGAGTAGGTATTTTCAAGGGACTTAATCTCTTCTTCGAACAAAACAAAATCTTTTAAATCTAGCGCGCGCACTAACACGATTAATCTTAATTGCTGGCAAGAATGCAAAGCGATTTTAATACGCTCGTTATAGATGTTAATCAAAGCCTGCCCGGTTTTGGCTAAATTTTCTTGCCATTGCATTTGGTAGGAATACAAGGGGCTAGCGCGCCCAATAATCAGGCGTGCCATCTCCAGCTTGAAGGGGGTTTTAGTTTGATAGTTTTCGCGCTATAGCCAATACCTCCATGTTCTAAATCCAGCAAACCCAAAGGGGATAAGCATATATCGCTCTTAAAAGCCCCTCCTAAAGCGCGCACAAAGTCATCTCCGCTAATTTCTCTTTTAAGCGCGATCCAATAGATCAAATGCGCGCCTAACTCTACAATGAAGTTTTTAGAAAAGGTGTTTAGCTCCCTTTTGGGGCGCGCATCTCTAAGCTTAGGCGCATTGGGCACTAAAGCAAATCCATTAAACGCTTAGCTAGCGCGCTAATCACAGGGATACAGACAGAATTACCACACTGGGCGTGTAGGTGGCTAGGGCTCACCACAATTTTAAAGTCTTTGGGGAAGCCCATGAGGTTTAAAAGCTCTCTTGGGGTGAAGTGGCGTATTCCATTGACTAGCTGGTAATTGTACGAAGCACTCGCCCTAAGCGCGCAGGCGTGATCTAGGATACTGATATTCCCGCTCTTGTTTTCATGCCAAATAGAGGGGCTAAACACTTGTTTGTTTTGCACGCTGGCCAATCTCTTGGCGCGGATATATGCGGAGGCTAGGGCAGAGTTAGGGGGGTTAGGCTCTAGAATAGAATTAAGATGATAGGGAATTTTAACAAAATCAAAGTTAAAGGCTTGAGCCAAGCGCGAATCTAAAAAGCCGATTAAAAATAGCCGTTCGCGCTTTTGAGGGATACCAAAGTCTAGGGCGTTGAGCACTTGAAAGCGCACGCAGTAGCCTAAATCTTGCAAACTTTGCAAAATCACCCCTAGCGTGCGCCCTTGGCTGTGAGTGGCTAATTGCTTGACATTCTCTAACAAAAAGGCGCGGGGTTTGTGGTAAGAGAGTATGCGCACAATCTCAAAGAATAACGCCCCTCGTGGGTCATCTAAGCCCCCTTGAGCCCCCATAATGCTAAAAGCTTGGCAAGGAAAACCCGCGCACAGAATATCAAAGGGGGGAATGTCTTGGCTTAGGATTTGGGTAATGTCCCCTGCGGGGGTGTCTTTAAAATTAGCCTTGTAAGTTTCTCTAGCATGCAGATCAATCTCAGAAGAAAATACACAATGAGCCCCAGCCTGCTCAAAAGCTAGTCTAATGCCTCCAATTCCGGCAAAGAGATCGATAAAACGCATCTGCGCATTCTAATGAAAAACTCCTAAAAAAACCAAAAGATCTTATATCCCCCAAGTTGTGCTATGCGCTGTTCTGTAAGAAGTGCTGGAAGTGGTTAATACAATTTGTTCCTTGTCATTTATGCGTGTTAAAAACTTAAAAAGATTTAAGTTCTTGCAATTGGCTTTAAAACTTGCTAGAATCGCTATTATTGGCCAAGAAGGAGTTTTATATGGTTAAACGGGTGTTTTTAGGGATGGGATTTGTTGGACTCTTGGGTTTGCCTTTAGAAGCGGCTAAAGATGGATGGTTTGCCCAAGTGGGGGTGCAATACTCCCATGCGGCTGGGTCGCGTGCGTATAAAACTCCCAATTCGACCACGACTTACCCCTTTTCTGGCGATCTAGGGGGTGTGGATTTTCAGGGGGGCTATAAACAATTCTTTGGTAAAAAACGGCATTGGGGCGTGCGTTACTATGGTTTGATTAGCTTGCAAGGTGGGGGCTTTTCAGAAAAAACAGACAATAAATACCCCACTCAAGGGTCTTTGGGGAATTATTTTTATGGGGTGGGGATTGACGCGTTGTGGAATTTTTTCCGTGCTAAGGGCTATGATATTGGGGCTTTTGTGGGCATGGCTGTGGGGGGGAGCACTTGGACCTTGGGGGCAGGCAAGGCTAATGGCGTGTGCCAAACCACGGTCAATAATGCCTATTGTGTGAGCTATAATGACTGGTTTCTTAAAAGTGCAATTGGCAATAACAACGCCACCTTTTCGGCTACTTTTGTGCAATGGATGTTTAACTTCGGAGTACGTGCTAATTTTAGAGCGCATAATGGCGTGGAGGTGGGCTTTAGAGTCCCAGCTATTAACAACCCCTATTACAGCGCATATTCAACGGGTCAAACCAACACTTTTTCTTTTAGACGCGTGATCGTCCTTTATGCCAACTATGTCTATAACTTCTAGGGGGATTTAGACCCCCATTATCCTTGCGTGGGTATTTGGTTAATTAACTTTTGTTACAATCGGCACTTATTTTTTGGCAAGGGGTTGTAGATGCAGATTGGTTTGAGTTGGAAATTTTACGGGATTTTGGTCAGTGGTTTAGTGTTTTTGGGGTGTGCGCACACAGAGAGTCGCGCACAACTCGCACAATTCCAGCAAGCTTACTATGCCAAACAAAACCCACAGGCAGATAAACTTTCCAAAAAGTTCATTGATCAAGACAAAAAACAAAAAGATGCGCCTTTATGGGAGTTGCAAAACGGCGTGAATGCCTTTATGATGGGCTCTTATAAGCCTTCTTTGGAGATGTTGGACAAAGCCGATAAGGTTTTTGATACCAACTATAAGAACTTGGAAAAAACCCTCTCTAAAGTTGGGGGTGCGACCTTTGGGAATGAAACCAATAAACCTTATGAGGGACATATGTATGAATGGGCTTTGACCAACTATTACAAAGCCTTAGATTATGCGCTTTTAGGCAATATGCAAGAGGCACGCGTGGAGTTTAACCGCACCATTGAGCGCCAAAGACGCTTGAAAGAGTTTTACAGCAAGGCAATCCAAAAAGCACATACCCAAATGGAAGAGGAAGCCAAGAATAAAAATCCGGGCAAACTTGCTAAATTCACAGCTAGACTTGGCAATTTTGATCAAGAATTGGAACAACGCTACTCAAATTTAAAATACATGGCTGCCTATGATGGCTTTATCAACCCTTGGATTAGCTATGTTGCTGGGTTATTTTATACCATCGATGGAGACAGCAAGGGTATTGACGATCTCAAAGAGGCCTATGCGGTGAGCAAAATCCCCCTTGTTGCTCAAGATATCAAGAATTTTGAACACCACAGCACACACAAAAGAACTTGGGTGGTTTTAGAAGATGGGGTGCAACCCACTTTGAAAGAATATAAAATCACTGAGCTTAATTTTGCGATCCCCACTTTAAAGGATGGCAAAGACTTCCACAGCACTTTCCGGTTGGTCGCAAATGGTAAGGCACAAGATTTTGAGGTTCTCTCCCACTTTGATGCGGTGGTGCAAACAGAATATAAAGTTACCTTGCCTGCCATCAAAACCCGCGCCATTAGTTCAGCAATCTTAAAAACAGCTGCGGGCAAGGGCTTACAAACAGCTGGAGCTGCGACAGGTGGCGATGCTGGAATGGCTATGATGGCTGTTGGGGGGATTATGAGCATGGTGAATAAAGCCACTACGGCAGCTGATATTAGAGGTTCTAATATTTTCCCTAAAACGGTCTATGTGGCGCGCTTTGATAATGATGAAACCCATAACTTTGCTGTCAATGTGGATCACTTAAAACAAAATTTTCAAGCGATTGCTTGTAATGACACCACAAAACCAACAGCCAACCAGTTCTGTGGCAATAAAAACAATATCATTTTTGTCCGTAGCCTCCCCAACTCCCTTAGCGTGCAAGTGCTCCCCCTCAAATAACAAGCTTGCGCTAACACCTCTGCCCCCTAGCCCCCTTGGGGGCTCCGCCTTTTCTATTTTAACTCTTTGGATTCCAAATCACCCTACAAGCCACGCGCTTAAAGCTGGGCTAACACCTCTTGAGGGTCTTTATAGGGCAAGTCAAACGCCCTAGCGATTCCCTCTTGGGTGAGATAGCCCTGATAAGCACTCAAACCCCCCAAAGTCTGGGCAACCACCTTATCTTTTGCTTGTAAAAAGCCTTTGAGTCCATGTTGTAAAAAATACAACACATAGGGCAAACTTGCATGGCTATAAGCAATCGAGCTTGTTTTAGCCACAATCCCGGGCATGTTGGGCACGCCATAGTGGAACAAATCCTCCTCTAAGTAAATGGGTGCGGAGGTGCTGGTTTGGTGGATGCTTTCAATGCACCCGCCTAGATCGCATGCCACATCCACAATCACCCCTCTTTTTTGCATGTGCTTTAAATGCCGTCTTAAGATCACTTTGGGCGTAGCCGTGGCGGTTTGCAACACCGCCCCCACTAAGCCTAGCGCGCCCTCTAGGGCATAGATAATATTAGTTTCATTCACACCCAACACTTCTAAATGATAAAGGTGGGTGTAGGGGTGATCTTGTAATTTGGCAAAATCCAGCTCTAAGATCACCACCCGTGCGCCCATCACGCTAAGAGTCCTAGCCGCCTCTAAGCCCACCACGCCCCCGCCCACAACAACGACTTTTGCCTGAGGTTCGCCCGCCAAACCACGCAACAACACCCCCCGCCCAAAGACACCCGGCAAATGTTCTAGGGCTAACAAGTAATGCTGGATAAAATGGGCGGCTAAATTGCCCGCAACCACACTCATGGGGGCCAAGATCGGGTAATTGCCCTTAGGTCCGGTGATGGTCTCGGTGCAAATAGACAAAATCTTTTTATCCACCAGCATGTGCGCTAAAGAGGTATTATAAGCCAAATCCAAATAGCTAAAGAGAGTCGCCCCCTCTTTGAGTAAGGCATATTCATGCTCTAAGGGCTCTTTGCACTTTAAGATCATGGGCTGATCCCAGGCCTGCTTGGTGGGGACAATCTGTGCCCCGGCTTGCTGGTATTGCTGGTTGGTATAACCGCTATTCAAGCCCGCATTTTCTTCAACAAAAATTTGGCAATTGGCATTTTGCACCAACACCGCCACATCTTCGGGCACTAGGGCTACGCGGAACTCCGCATCCATGCTCTCTTTGGGCAAGCCAATGGCGATCATGCATGGTCTCTTGAATGGGTTTTGTGGGGGTGTTTCCTGCGTTGCAAGGCATACCGGGTCGCGCTCATCAAGAGTTCTAACACATCTTGTTGATCATCGCGCCCACCTCTGTGCATGTCAGGGTTGTATTCGGTGATCTCAATAGCCGCTAAGCGATCGCCAAAAGTATCCAGCAATAGTTGTAATAAATCTTGCAATTCATGGGGGTATAGACCGCGTTTTTCACGCACACCCGTAGAAGTGAAAATCCCCCCATCCATCACATCAACATCAAGACTTAAATAAATCGTGTGGATACCCTTGAGGTGTTCTTTAGCCCTTTGTACCACGCCAAACATGTCCTCTCTAATTTGCGCCACACTGAAAAGAGGGATATTGTATTCAGCGATCACCTCATCTTCACTGCGCTCCGTGCTGCGCACGCCAAAATACACTAAGTAAGCGGGATCAAAAGGCACAACCCCTTTTTCAAGCCCCAAAGAACATAAATCTTGCCAATATTCTTTTTCTTGTACGCTCAAATCATTAGGACCAGCATGCACTTTGTTGAGCACCATACCTAAGGGCATGCCATGGATATTGCCTGAGTGACTGTCATGAGCGGTGTGGATATCGGCATGCGCGTCTAAGTATAAAATCCCAATTTTTTCTTTAGGGTGTTGGCTACGCAAGGCTTGGATAATGCCAAAGGCATTAGAGTGTTCTGAGCTTAAAATAATGGGGAATTGGTGCTCTGCAAAGACCTTTTGCATGCCCGGGATCAGGGCATCTCTGCAAAACAGATAGTAATCTTCAAAGCGTTTGGCATGTTTAAAGGAAGTGTCTAACACGCACTGTTCTTCCTTGATAAAAACGGCGTGTTTGGCGACTTCTGGGCATCTTTGAATCAACGCCTGCCTCAAACATTCTACTCCCTTATTGCTCCCCCGCCTAGATGCCCCCAATTCTGCTGACAATGCGACTAAAACCATATTGCCTCCTTAAGGATTTTAAATGAGTTGGAAATTTGTTTCTGATACACACAGAAATCAAGAAGACTCTAACGAAAAAGGCTAAATGGGGCTTGAGTTAGCCTTTTAGGCAAAAATGGCGGGTTGATTTGGGGTGTAAATGAGTAGCACTTAGCAAAAAACGTGTTTTTAAAGCTCCTAAGTAAAATCGCCATGCTATATTTTAAAGCAAAAATTATTTTTGAGGATGGCATGGATTTTGGGTTTTTTGATTATGCGATCTTTTTTGTGGCGGCATTTTGTGCGGGCTTGATTGATTCCATTGCGGGGGGCGGGGGGTTGATTAGCGTGCCAACCCTCATGGCAATGGGCGTGCCTGTGCATATGGTGCTAGCCACCAATAAATTACAAAGTAGCTTTGGTAGCTTTAGCGCGGCTTTTAATTTTTGGCGCAAAGGGCTAGTCTCACTCCAAGAAATTTGGCTAGGCATTGTTTTTGTATTTGTGGGTGCATGCTTGGGGACTTATGTAATCTTGCTCTTGCAGGCAAATTTGTTGCGTCTGTTAATCCCGATTTTCTTGAGCGTAATTTTTTTATACACTCTTTTTAGCCCCAAAATTGGCGAACAAGAAAGCCAGCCCAAGCTCAAACCCGCCATTTTTTATGGGGTCTTTGGGTTTATCTTGGGGTTTTATGATGGCTTCTTTGGACCCGGGACGGGCTCTTTTTGGACTTTTTTAATGCTCGCCCTACTAGGCTTGCCCATGAAAAAGTCAGTGGCGCGTACAAAAGTTTTAAATTTCACTAGTAATATCGTGAGCTTGGGTGTTTTTATACTGGGATCGCCAATCTTATGGAGTGTCGGACTTTTAATGGGGCTAGGGCAAATGTTGGGGGCTTTTGTGGGCTCCCACTTGGTGATGGTTAAAGAGGTCAAGTTCATCCGCACGATTTTTTTAGGGGTCGTGGGTGTTACGATTCTCAAATTGCTTTGGGATTATGCCGTTAAAATTTAATATTAATTTTAAATCGGTAGAATGTCCATCATTTTATGCAGGAGAGTTTCATGGCAACTAGAAAAGAACATGATTTTATTGGCGAGATGGAGATTGATGATAGCCTATATTATGGTATTCAAACTTTGCGGGCAGTGGAAAACTTCAACATCACGCACGATCGACTTTATAACTACCCCATCTTTATCCGATCCTTTGCACAAGTCAAAAAAGCCGCTGCTTTAGCCAATGCTGATTTAGGGCTCATTGAGGTTAAGATCAAAGATGCGATCTGCCATGCTTGCGATAAAATCATTGATGGTGAGCACCATGATCAATTTGTCGTGGATATGATTCAAGGCGGGGCGGGCACAAGCACCAACATGAATGTCAATGAGGTCATCGCCAACATGGCATTGGAGTATTTGGGGCATAAAAAGGGCGAGTACCAATACTGCCACCCCAATGACCATGTCAATCGTTCCCAAAGCACAAACGATGTCTATCCTTCAGCACTCAAGATCGCCATTTATGAACGCTTGGATCACCTAACCCAAATCCTTAAAATCCTTAAAGATGCCTTTGCCAAGAAATCTAAGGAGTTCGCCCATATCCTCAAAATGGGGCGTACCCAGCTTCAAGATGCTGTGCCTATGACTTTGGGACAGGAATTTGAAACCTTTGTTTCTATGGTGAAAAAGGACATCCAGCATGTCTTTGATGCTAGAGAATGGACTCGCGTCCTGAATTTAGGCGGGACGGCTATTGGCACGGGGATCAACTCCCACCCAGATTATAAACGCATCGTGGAAAAGAAAATCCAAGAAGTGACCGGTCGCCCCTTCACCATTGCTAGCGATTTGATTGAGGCTAGCCAAAGCACGGGGGCTTATGTGCAAGTCAGCGGGGCACTCAAAAGGATTGCCATCAAACTCTCTAAAATCTGTAACGATCTGCGCTTGCTAAGCTCAGGACCGCGTGCGGGCTTAAATGAAATTAATCTACCCAAAATGCAACCGGGTAGCTCCATTATGCCCGGTAAAGTCAATCCGGTCATCCCTGAAGTGGTGAATCAAGTGTGCTTTTCGGTCATTGGCAATGACCTAGCTGTCGCGATGGCAGCTGAGGGTGGGCAACTCCAACTCAATGTTTTTGAACCTGTGATCGCCTATAAACTCTTCCATTCTTTCCTAATGCTCAACCGCGCGATCCGCACCTTGGTTGAAAAGTGTATCAATGGCATCACGGCTAACGAAAAAATTTGTCATGATTATGTTTTTAATAGCATTGGCATTGTTACCGCGCTCAACCCACACATTGGCTATGAAAAATCCGCTTCCATTGCTAAAGAAGCCTTGGATACGGGTAAATCAGTCCATCAGATCGTGCTGGAACGCCAGTTGCTCACCCAAGAACAATTAGATGAGATTTTCCAACCAGCCAACATGCTAAGTCCCCATGTCTTTAAAAAGCACAAGGACTAGCTATTGTCTAAATTTTTAATTTTAGGCATGCTCTGTGGGGCGTTGCTCTGCGCCAAGGCTCCCCACAAACGGGATTTATTGCCCCTGCCCCCAGCCAAGCAAGTTGTGGTGCAACTTGAAGAGCCTTGCGATGAAGCTTGTTTGCAAAAGCTCTATGAGGAAGGGCAGGTCTTTTCCTTTATGGCGTATTTTTCAGAGGGCATCAAGCACCCCCAACTACGCGATGATTACCAAATCATCAATAACTGGCTCAACCCACCCGCCTTGCAAGAGGTTTTCACCGAACAACAATTTTCCCCAGACACCCCTTACCATGTGGCACTCCTAGTGCCCAAAAAGGTAATCGGGCGTTATAGCAATGCCGCCATTAATGCCATTTTGGCTTATCTCTCTTATAAAAACCACGATTTTATCTTTAAAGTCTTTGATAGCCAACAAGAAGATCCCGAGAGTTTAAAACAAACCTATCAGGCCATTGAAAAAGAAGACTTTCCTTTTGTCATCGCCCTTTTAACCCAAAGTGGCGTGGAGAATTTGATCGCCCAAACACCCTTGAATCTGCCAACCATCATCCCCACGGTGCATAAAAACCAGCTTGAAAAATTAACTAATTTGCCTGCCTCTTTGCTCTTTGGCGGGATTGACTTTATCCAGCAAGTCCATGCACTTTTGGATTTGGGGCAATATAACCCCCTAGTGGTCTATAATGATGATAGTTTTCGGGGTGCCATGTTGGGCAAGAGTTTAAAGGACTTGGGCGCGCAAATCATCTTGGAGGACACCATCACCTTTAAAAAGGCGAGCACTTTTTCTAGGGAGCTTAAGGGACAGGCCAAATACTTAAAAAATGCGGTGGTCTTTTTTAACACACCCATTGTCAAAACCGGGCTCTTGCTCTCCCAAATTAGCCGTCTGCCCAAAGCCGACCGCCCCAAAATGATGCTCTCCTCCCAGATCAACTTCAATTTATCCATGTTCATGCTCACCCAGCCTAGGGATCGCACTAACTTTTACCTCACCAGTGCGATTGGCAAAACTAGCCCCTATCTTAGCCAATATGCCTCCATTCTCAATACAGACTTGCAATATGATTGGGTGAGTTATGCTAGTTTGGATAGTTTGGATCACATGCTCACGCGATTTTATGCCAACTTCAAGCCCGATTTTAGCGAGCCTCTGCAGGATCGGCAAATTATCTACACCAACACCATCTATACTCCTAAGAATTTGGGCTTTGCCCCCGAAGGGATTGCCCCAACCCCCCAGTCTAGCGCACAAGATACGCCCCCACCAGTCCAAACCCTCCTTGTAAAGCCCTAATATGTTAGTGATTTTAAAGCATGCCACTCCCTTGTCTTGTTGCTACGAAGCGATCCGCACTTGTTACCAGAGTTTTGCCAATAGCGATGGAGGCGGGCGTAAAGATTTAGAACTCATCGATCGCGTTGCCAACAAATACCGCCATAACTCCACCCTAGAACATCTCTTTTATAATTTTGATATTCAAGGCATTAGCCGCGCTTGTTTGCAAGAGTTAGCCCGCCACCGCATGGCTAGCTTTTCAGTCAAATCCAGCCGTTACACCCTCAAAGAGCTCCAAGCCCAAGAGAGCTTTTTACCCCTTGAAGAGCCAAATCTCCAGCGCGCCCAAGAGTTTTTGGTCTTTACGGGAGTGGAGGCTGTCGATCATGCTAGCGTGCAAGCCCTAGAAAATTTACGGCTCTTGATTGTGGGGCATGTGAAAAATGATTATGCTAAGTTTGCCATGCCTGAGAGTTATAAAACCAGTCTAGCCTTTAGCATCAATGCCCGCAGTTTGCAAAACTTTTTGAGCTTACGCACGCACAACAAAGCCCTTTGGGAAATCCGCCTTTTAGCCCTCAAGCTTTATGAAGCCTTGCCCAGCGAGCACCAATACCTCTTTGAGGATTGTATCCACAAAGTAGCCCAACAAGCATGAAAACCATCCATTTGGTGGATACCTTCAACCTCCTTTTTAAATTCTACTACCCCTTTAGAGATTGGCACACTTCAGCAGGCTTTAACACCGCATGGCTGAGTGCCTTTGCCCATGTGATCCAGAAGGTCTATAAATTCAAAGCTAATGCTCTGATCTTTGCTCTAGAGAGCCCTAAAAGCCAGCGCAAAACCCTTTATCCGGATTATAAAGCCAAACGCCTAAGCCCCCCCCATCTAGAGGAACAACTCCCCATTATTTTTGATTGGATCAAGCAAATGGATTTATGCGCTTTGAGTGTGGAGGGTTATGAAAGCGATGATGTGATTGCCAGTCTTAGCACACTTTTTAGCCAACAGGGTTACCAAGTGCGCATTTTAAGCAATGATAAGGATTTTTACCAGCTGGTTAGCCCCTCTGTGTGCGTGCATGACTTTGCGGGCAACACCGATCGGGGCGTGGCATTTTGCCTTGAAAAATACAAAATACCCCCCCACCAATTTAGGGATTATCAAGGTTTGGTGGGTGATAGTAGCGATGGGTATAAGGGCGTGGAGGGAATCGGGCCTGCCTATGCGATCAAATTATTAAATGCCTTTGAAAACTTAGAAAATCTCTATGATCCAATCAATTCCCCCAAGCTTGCCAGCATGCTACCCCCCAAACTCTTAGATGCCCTCATTAGAGATAAAAATCAAGCTTTTTTAAGCAGGCAACTAGCCACCTTACAGACTAATCTTTTTACAAGCACCCCCCCAGCCCTCTTCCCCACACAAAACCCCCTTTTGCGCATTAGCCATGAGCTCAAAAAATACGAAATGTTTGCCCTGCTCAAGCAGATCACACCCACCACACTTTTTGAGAGCACGCCCCCCACCCCCAAGCTTGCCATTTGCACCCCCAAGCAAGCCACAGAGTGGCTAACCCCTTTTGATCGGTGTGCTATCCAGCTAGTCAAAACATCTAATGAGGTGCTAGGTCTTGGCATTTTAGCAATTACTGGAAAACCCGATACACAAGCCTTTATTTTTGTGGATATACGCCAAGACTTTACACCTTTTTTGCACGCCCTCTACCAACGCCACATCATTGGCTACCAACTCAAAGATGTTTTTAATGCCTTTAGGGCTACAAAAATCCCCCTACCCAAGCACTATGATGACATTGCCCTTTTAGCATGGCTGGTACACTCTAGCCTAGAACCCACCATTAGCGCATTAGCCCAAGTTTTTAAAAGCCAAGCCCACCCCTTGCACGCCATAAAAGAGATCAATCTCAATACCCTTGCTGGTTTGGCACTAGATAATACCCGTCTTATCGCGCAAGCCTACAGCCATTACCAAAACACCCTAAGCCCTGATCTGTGGCAAATCGCTCACGATCTGGAATACCCGCTTTTAGAAACTCTTTTTGAGATGGAAGGGCATGGCTTTAGCATTGATCGAGAATATTTCCAAGCCCTCTATACCCAGTTTGTGAGAGATTTAGAGGACTTGCAAAAGAGTATCCAAGAGATGGTGGGGGCTATTAATATCAATTCTAGCAAACAATGGGCGCAATTGCTATACGAACAATTAGCCCTACCCACTAAGGGGATCAAGAAAAACAAAACGGGTTTTTCTACCGATGAGATGAGTTTAAAAACCTTGCAAGAAAATGCCCCCCAAAGCGTGCAAGGAATCGATGTCCATACTCTTTTAGGCAAACTCCTAGAATACCGCGAGATTTTCAAGCTCCAATCCACCTACCTGCAGCCCATTTTAGATCAGTACACAGCGGGCAAAATCCACACCACCTTTTACCAAAACACCACCGCCTCCTCAAGGCTTAGCTCCGCCCACCCCAATTTACAAAATATCCCCATCCGCACACCTCTAGGCAAGAAGATCGCGCAAGGTTTTATCGCCAGCCCTCACATGTTGTTACTAGGCATTGATTACTCCCAAATTGAATTGCGTCTTTTAGCCCATTTTAGCCAAGATGCCCACTTGATTACAGCCTTTAAACAAGATCAAGACATCCATTTAAACACCGCCCAAGCCCTCTTTGGCGATCAAGCTTTAGAAAAACGCGCCATTGCCAAGAGCATTAATTTTGCCTTGATTTATGGCATGGGGCCTAAACGTTTGAGCCAATCGCTCAAAATCAGCCTAGAACAAGCCAAAGAATACACCCAACACTATTTTAACACCTTCCCCACGATCCAAGATTTCCTAGAGCAACTCAAAGCCCGCATCGAACAAGAGGGGGAGATCACCACCCTTTTAGGGCACAAACGGCATTTTGATTTTAGCCATGCCAGCCCCAAGCTGAGGGCGGATTATTTGCGTGAGGGGGTTAATACCCTTTTTCAAGGCAGTGCCAGCGATCTAGTCAAGCTTGCCATGCTCAAAATCCAAGAATATACCAAGCAACACCCCCAAATTAAAATGCTCGTGCAAGTGCATGATGAGATCATCTTAGAAGTACCCCAAGAGCAAGCCCCCCAGATCGCCCGAGATTTAAAAGAGCTAATGGAAAATATCTACCCCCTAAGCGTGCCTCTAAGTTGCCATGCCAACTTAGCCACTAACTGGGGGGATTTAAAGGGCTAGAGTCTAGAAGTTATAAACATAGTTGGCAAAGACAGCGATATTGCGTCTGAAAACCATCGTGCCTTGTGCCCCTTTGGCAACATTGCCATATATCTGTTGCATCTGTTGCAATGTCTTCATTTTGAAGTAAGGGTCATCAATGGTGGGGATGCGGATACCCACTTCAAAGCCCTGATGTTTAGTCAAATTAGCCCTAAACCCGATGTTAAAGATGAATTGCACGAAAGTAGGCGAGACACTGGCTTGCAAAAGCTTACTAATCTCTTTATTCTTGTCTATCAAGCTTGCAAAGTCTGCATAATAGTCATTCATGCTGATGCAAGCGGTGCTATTGCTATTGGGATTAGGATTTGCATAACGGCATTGCCCATTAGCCTTACCTCCGCCCTCTAGCCAGCTACTCCCCCCAATCATCACACCCACAAAGAACCCGTAAGTTTGGTTATTTTTTTCATAGAAGTTATAGAGCGCATCGATCCCCACGCCATAAAAGAGATTAGCCGAGGGCTGGCTACTTTTCTTGGTTAAGAATGTCATGGTCGTGTCATCAAAAACTTGATATTCATAAGGATAATTCCCACCCTGTCCGCTGAAAAACCCATAATAACGCAAACCCCAGTGTTTTTTCTGCCCAAAGAATTGCTTGTAACCAAACTGGATATCTGCCCCAAAGAGGTTGCCATTAAACTTGCCCGAGCTACCAGCAGCCACGCTCGTATAACCATTAAAAAATGGCAATGCGTTAGCACCACTCGTCTTATTAGAACGCTCAAAATTAGAATACTGGAACCCGCCCTCGATGAATGCACCGTTTTTTTCTGCGCTTAAAGAAACAAGAGAAAAAAGACCTAAAGCCGTTGCTCTTAAAAGAGAACACTTAAAGCTGTGCTGTGCTGTGCTGTGCTGTGCTGTGCTGTGCTACTACCATACCAAAAAACCCCTTAAAAACTAGAATAAAGTGATAATAAAAAAACAATGCAATGCTAATCCTTTTTGGCTTATATGTCAAGCCTTTAGGCTTGATTTTCAGGCTCTAAGTGGATGGATACGATTTCGCTCTTGGTGAAGATGCGCACAGGGGGTCCCCAAAAGCCACAACCGCTACTCACAATCATTTGGCAGTCTTTTAAATGATAATGCCCATAGATGTATTTTTGATCCAGCCACACCAAGAGGCTAAAGGGGAATATTTGCCCAGCATGGGTGTGCCCGCACAAAATCAAGTCGGGTTTTTGTTCTAAATGTGTTAAGGATTTGGGTTGGTGGGAGAGTAAAACACTGGGCAGATTGGGGTTGGCTTGGGTAAAGATAGTCTTAAAATCGGGTTCAAAACGCTTAAAGCGATACCCTATCAGGTCATTTACACCCATTAGATTAAGCCCTGCAACTTGGACACTCTCATTTTGCAATACGCGTAAATGATTCTTTTGAAACACTTTAACAAGCGCATCCACCCCGTGGTAATATTCATGGTTGCCCAGCACACAATACACGCCATATTTAGATTGGATACTTTTAAGCGGGGTTAAATCCTTTTGTACCAACTGAGCCTTCAAATCCGCCAAGTCCCCCACAATCACGACGATATCCGGATCAAGCGCGTTAATACGATCGACAATCTTTTGCAAGTAATCTTTTTTAAGATACGCCCCTATATGCACATCGCTGATCATCACAAGGTGGCACGCTTCTTTTAAATTTTTTAGCTTTACACTGCGCCTTGTGATCACAAGATTGGTTGAATTGTAAAAGCCCTTTGCCATAGAGGTAAAGAAAACCCCTAGTAGACCTATATCCAAGAGTTTTTTAAGGCTTTGGCGTCTGTGCGTATCTGTGCTTTGGTGCAGTGTTTTAAGCGCGATGGAGTGCAATAATAGCAGGCAGAAGAGAATAAAACTTGCGGCCATGCTCATCCCGCCTAGGGCATACAAGAAGGTATGTAATGTCTCCAAATGGGCAAAAACTTTCATCTGCACGATTCGATAGAGAATGTTTAAAGCATACAGACAAATAGGCAGAAAACGCAGAAGAGGATAGGCAGACTTCCTTAGCCTCAGATAGCTAAAGAAGTTCATGCAAAAGAAGACAAAAAGAAAAATTAGAGTAAAAGTTGTTATGCTCATAGGGGCAAGTTTTACCATGCTAATCTCCTCTTTTTCCTTAAGCAAAGAAGAGAGGGCAGAAAAGATTAATAGGGGTGTCCATCTCCTTGTTGGGCAAATATCCCGCTTAACTGTTTTTAAAGTCTTGCACTAAAGCCTCTTTGATGGCGTTACGATTCTTTTCTTTGCCCCCTAGATGGTAGAAATGATCTAATAGCTCTATCTGATGTTCTTGATAGCGGTGAAGATATGGATTGGTTCTGTATGTGTTGCTATGCCAAGTAGAAAGCAAAAAACTAGCTTGTGTGTGTTCAAGCAAGTCATAGAGTGTTTCCTCGTACTTAGGACTCCACAGACTAAAATAGTCAGCATGTCTGCCAATGTAGGGGGGATCGCAGTAAATCAAGTCACCCTTTTGTGCCTGTTTAAAAATTTGCATAAAATTACAGCAGAGAAATGTGTAGTCGTTTTGAGCTATACGCTCACTGACCCATTTAACTTGATTTGTGATTTTTGTAATGTAAGCAGGGGCAAAACGGCGATCTTTCTTGCAATAGGGGACATTGAAATCCCCCCTAGAATTGAAACGCATCAATCCATTAAAACAACTGCGGTTAAGAAATAAAAAATCATGAGAGTCTTGGTTCTTATTAAATCTCTGCCGTATTTTTAAATAATGTGCCTGCCCTTCTTGTTCTAGTTTTTGACCCTCTTGGATTAAAAACGCACGCACCGAATCCTCAGTAAGTGTGCCTTCTTTAATTGCATTGTAAAAATTAATGATATGGGGGTTATTATCACTAAAAACCGCCACTTTGGGCATTAAATTAAGCCCAACTACGCCACTTCCCATAAAGGGTTCATAATAAACACCAACATCTAAAGTCTTAAAAACTTCTTGAATATAGGGGACAATTTTAGTTTTAATCCCTTGAATCTTCAAGGGAGGAATCCTTACTTTTTGGGATTCTAGCATGGCTTAATGCCTCGGTAGCGTAGATATGCATCAAGGTTGCGGATGGGCTTTTGAATCCCCGTAGGGTCTGTAATATTGATATACCCATAGTTCATCCAGTAATCGTCAAAAATCTCTTCGCCTAATTTTGCAAAAACTCCCCTTTCGTGTAAAATATCCGCAATCACTTTAATGCTCCCAATATTAGCGGTGTTCCCACTCCCACTTGTATCGCTGGCTATTTTATATTTTTCGACAAAAAACAATGTGAGATTTTTAATCACTGATGGGATACACTGCAAATCTTGCAAACCATAACGCTCCAATTCATTGACTTTGACGCGGTCATAAATGATCCCTAGACAGAAATGCCCTTTGTAACTCTTGTAAGGGAATTGGATATTTTTACACGATTCTCTGTTTCTAAAATATTCCCCATGCGAACCTAGAGTGAAGCCATTGCATAAATTCGGATTTTTTGCGTTGCGGTAGGTTGTTTTTAAATCAATGGCGTATTTTAGTGCTGGATTTGCCTTAGACACAAACGATAAATCTGGGTAATAGTTTTGATGGCTAGGCAAGACCACATCAAAACCACAATCTTCAGCAAATTCTAGGATATAGGGAAACATGTGAATCTCGAGAATCTTAGAAACCACTTTTGTGTCATTTGATAGAGAAAACAAACGCCTTTCACTATCGATAAACCCCTTGATTTTCCATTGGTGATCGGGCTGGCAAATCTGTTCCTTAAGCTTTTCTAAAAACATTCTAAAAGCCCTCATAAAATCCACTTTACACATAACTTGCCCCTAACCTGTAAATTATGTCCCCTTGCTCGCCAAATACTCCTCATAACTCCCCCTAAAATCGATCACCTTTGCGCCCTTGTTGCTAGGCACAAGTTCAATAATGCGATTCGCATACGCGCTAATGAGTTCGCGATCGTGGCTGACACAAATCAACGCCCCCTCAAATTTATACAACGCCTCGCCTAAAGCGATGATCGCCTCTAGGTCTAGATGGTTAGTGGGCTCGTCCAGCACTAAAAAATTGCCCTTTTCAAGCATCAGCTTGCTTAAAACCATGCGGTGTTTCTCCCCCCCACTCAGCGCATTAATGCTTTTTTCTTGCTCTGCCCCGCTAAAGAGCATGCGCCCTAAAGCGTTGCGCACCTCACCACTCTCAATCTTTTTATTGAAGTTAAAAAGCCATTGATACAGGCTTTCCTCCCCCTGAATGCTCTCGCTCACATCTTGGGGAAAATAGCCCCTTAGCACAGTCGCGCCCCATTTTACACTCCCACTATCTGGAGCCAACTCCTCTACTAGGATTTTACACAGCGTGCTCTTGCCCACGCCATTAGGCCCAATCAAGGCGATCTTATCTTTGGGGGCGATTTTTAGGCTGACATTTTTCAGCACCACCAAATCCCCATAAGACTTAGAAATCTGGCTACATTCTAAAGCTTCGTTGCCAATGGTGCGCTGAGGTTTAAAGACAATGCTAGGATCGCGCCGACTAGAGACCTCAATGCTTTGAATATCCAGTTTATCTAATTGCTTTTGGCGGCTAGTGGCTTGGCGCGCCTTGCTCGCATTGGCTGAAAAGCGCGCGATAAAGCGTTCTAGCTCCTCTTTTTCCTTGAGCTTTTTATTGCGTTCGGCTTCTTTTTGTTTGGCAATTAAAGTAGAGGCGATGTACCAATCATCGTAATTGCCGCTAAACTCTCTGAGCGTGTTAAAATCCAAATCTAAAATATGCGTGCAAACGGCGTTTAAAAAGTGGCGATCGTGGCTGATGATGACCATTGTGCCTTCATGGCGTTTCAAGTTCTCCTCTAGCCAAGCGATCGCGTTTAAATCTAGGTTGTTAGTGGGTTCATCTAGTAGCAAAATATCAGGCTTGGGGAAGAGCACTTGAGCGAGCAGAATCTTAAATTTGTCGCTACTAGGCAAACTTTGCATTAAGTCATTATGCCGACTAGCTGGAATGCCCAAATCCTCTAAGATTTTCTCTACCACCACCTCGCATTCATAAAGTGGGTCTTCTTGCACGCAAATCATCTCTAGTTCGGCCAAACGGGCATTGACCTTGTCATCGCTCAAATCCGCTTGGCTGTAGAGTTTTTCTTTTTCTTTGAGCGCGTCATAGAGGGTTTTATTGCCCATGAGTACCGCGTCTTTTAAGCTAAACTCTTCAAAGGCGTATTGGTCTTGGCCTAAAACCCCTACTTTAAGCCCAGAACCCACGCTAATCTCCCCGCTGCTAGGCTCGATCTCCCCGGCTAAAATCTTTAAAAAGGTGCTCTTGCCTGCACCATTGGCCCCAATCAGCCCGTAGCGTTTGTGTGCGTCTAATTTGAGATTGACATTTTCAAAGAGCTTTTTAGTGGCATAGCGCATGCTAACTTGTGTGGCTTGTAACATGGTGATCCTAAAGTTTTTAACTCAAGTATAACTACTTTACATGAAAACTTGCCTTTTTAATGCCAAAATTTAAGATACTCAAGGCACTTAAAGCAAAGAGAGCCGCGCACAGCCCGTTAAAATTGACATTTAAATGCGCCACCAACCCACCAGCCAGAGAGGCAAAAGTGATCCCCACATTAAAAGAGGCTTCATTGAGCGCGATGGTGTCATTTTGGGTGTTTGGGGTAAAAACGCGGGCTAGATGGTTACACAACATTTTAAGCGGGGCGATGCAAGCAAAGCCAAAAAAGCCAAAGCCCATGACATTGGCGATTAAAACCCACTTGGGTAGGTAGTAGCTAAAACTCATTGCGCTTAAGGTCAAAATCTGCATGGTGAGCAAAAAGCCTAAAGAGGCAAAAGAGCCCCTTAAATCTGCTAGTTTGCCCCCAAAGAGATTCCCCACTATGGCGGCAATGCCAAAGAATAAATAGGCATTGGCAATGCTTATCGAACTAAAGCCGTGTTGTTCTAAGAGCACGCGCAAATAAATATAGACCACAAACATGGAACCACAAGAAAAGGCGGTTACCAAAAAGCCCTGCCACACGGGCGCAAAACCAAAAGCTATCCATAGATTTTTAAAACTTGCTTGCTTGCTACTGAGTTTGGGCATGATGAATAGGGCGCAGAGGGCGACTAAACAGCTCACACAAGCGATCAGCAAAAAGGGGGCTAAGAGTCCATAATGTTTGGATACTAGAATGCCTATGGGGACGCCGGTAACTAACGCGATGGTTAGCCCGCTGACCATCAAACTTAACGCCATGGTGGTTTTGGACTTGGGCGCAACCTTAATGCTAATGATGGTGGCGATCACAAAGAAGAGCCCATGCATTAATCCCCCAATAAAGCGCGCCACTAGCGCGATCCAAAGGCTAGAACTGACAAACATGATCGCATTGGAGAGAGAGAAGATGGCGAGGGTGAAAATGAGCTGGTTTCTGTAATTAAAAGAGGAGATGAGCACGCTCACAATGGGCGCGCCCACCACCACCCCTAAAGCATAAAGCGTGGCTAGATTGCCCACCTGACTATCAGACACTCCATAATAAGCACTCAAGGGGGTTAAAATTCCAGAGACAATGAATTCGGCTACCCCCAAGCAAAAACTAGAGAGGGCTAATAAAATGATGATTCGCAAATAATGCCGCATACCACACCTTGTAAAATGGCATATTAAACCTCTTAATCCCACATCCCACAAGACTTTTTGAGGTATTCAAACGCCTTCTTTAAATCGGGTTCTACACCCAAGCCCTTGTCGTAGATTTGGCTTAATCGGCGGAAAACCTCTTGTTTTTCATACCTTCCTCCAAGTGCCTTTGTGTAATAGGCAAGTGCCTTAGAATAGTCTTGTGGCACCCCCTCGCCATTAAAATACATCTCGGCCAACGCAAAATAGGCTTCGTAGTCCTCTTTGATTGCGATTGCCTTTTGGAAGTATTCTAGGGCTTTTTGGTAGTTTTGCACGCACCCCCTGCCCTCGTAATAGCTCCGCCCCACATAGGTATAAAGCTTCGTGTTGCCTAGCTCAATGGCTTGGAGACACCACTCTAGAGTTTGTGCATAGCTATAGTATTTTTTGCCCCAATACGCCATCCGGTTATATGCCTCTGCACCAAAGACCTCTGTAGCCAATATGGCTGCTTTTTGATAATAAAACACCGCCTTTTTGTCTTCCTTATCTAAGCCCGCCCCCTGGCTATGCTCTAAGTATCTCTTAGCCACTCTGTGGCAAATGCGCGCCCTCTCTAGCTTGCTCTTGCCCATTTTGATGGCTTTATTGTAATATGCCTGGGCTTTTTCAGGGTCTTTAACCCCCTCATTATAAAGATATATGTCTGCCAAATTAAAACAAGCGATTTCAGAACCCATATCCGCTGCTAAATTCAGGTATCCTAAGCTTTGTTGGATATCCACAGCCACCCCATTACCCCTAGCGTAAAAACGCCCTAACATTTCATAAGCCCTAAAATCCCCCATTTCTCCCGCTTTTTTAAAATATTCTAGAGCTTTGGCAAAGTTAGGGCATTCTGTAATCCCTGTTGGTCTATAATGGTGATAGATCTCACCGATTTGATAAAAACCCTCCACATCGCCCAACTCCGCACTCTTTTCATAGTATCTGATGGCTTTTTGAAAATATCTATGGTTGTCTGCTCGGAGGGCTCTTAAAAAATAAACATCTACCTTTCTAGGGAAGGCTTGGTTAGAACCCTCACCCCCCGCTTTAAAGTCCTGCACGGGCAGATCATCAAACAACGCCACCAGTCTTAAAAAATCAAGGGCATAGCGGTAAGTATCAAAGTGGTATTGGGCATGGCATGTGCCCCTGCTGTTTTTAAAGAGTTTGGTAAAGGCGGGGGTGTTTTGGGCTTCTTTGAGATTTTGCGCCCCACAAGTGATCAACCAAATATGTCCGTTGTCATCATCTAAATTTGCCCAACACACATAAAACCCATGTGCCCTCTCTAACTTGGCTGTATTGACCAAATCCTCTTGCAAGATAGACTGGGGGGCAAAAATGAGCATGCTCTCCACGCTTTGCACGCCTTTAGGACCTAAAAGCTTAAAAGGCGTTTTGTAAAGCGCACACACCCACCCGATCTTTTCCAAACATTGATTTAAATCTTTGGTAATGTCTTTTGAGCGTGGGTAGTGTCCTTTATAAGAACTCTTTGCAAACTCTGCAAAGTTACCCTCAAGCCTTTGACGCTCTGCAAACTCTAAACCCACCCGCTCGATCACCGCATACCTCCCTACACCGCATATTCTTTGAAAAACGCATACAGACGCTGGTAAATCTCCTCTGTGCGGGCTTTGATGTCCTCTAGCAGCCAATCGCTTTTGGGGAATTTGGCTAAGTCCTGCGCCTCTAAGAACTTGGATTTGGCATACTTGCTCTTTTTGGCATCAAAATAACCATTGCTCGCCTTGATGTTAAGCGGTTTTTCTAAAAGGATCTTGTTGCCAATAGACTCGACTAAAGCATTTGCCTCTTTTGGGCTAAGCTTGACATAATTTGTCTGCCACTTTTTGGGGAAAATGTGCTCGATCTCGGGTTTTTCACAAACCCCTGTGGGTTGCTCGGGGTATTTTAAACACATGTTGAGAGCCAAAAGGGATTTTGTGAGTCTCTTTGTTTGCGCCGCTTCAAAGAAAGTGCGGAAAGTGTATTCGCTCCTCTGGGTAGTAACCACGCCCTCTAAAATATCTTGACTCCCCGCTTTAAAGTCTATGGTGCCTGTTTTGTAAAGTGAAGTGTAGGCATGGTAGATCAGGTCTTTAATCTGCCCGGAGTGCCGACTGATGGTATAGACCAAAAAGTGCGCGCATGTCCGCATTAAAAGTTCCTCATGCCCTTTAAGATAGTCCTTGCCATTCTCTAGACAATACACATAGTAAGCTCCATCCAAGAATTGCCAATACCCATTCTCTAAAGCGCAAAGGACATCATAAAGATGGTGTGATTTAAGGCTGTAATTGCGTGTCCCTCCATTGCCATACCAATACTCCCGCATTTTTGCAATTTCTTGCATGATCGAGCCATCTTTGAGTAGGTTGCGGTGCTTGTTCAAAAAGAAAGGGCGCAAGCCAATTTCGCGACTTTTATCCCCATGGCGCGCCCGCAAGTTGTGCATACCAAGTCTAAAGAGAAAAGGGAGTCCGTCTTCTTCTTTGTTGTATTTTAATTGCTCTAACTCTTGCCACTGCGCAATAAATGCCTCTCTCTCTTGCCCACTCCTGCTAGAAAAAATCACGCTTTTAAAAATGTCTGTGTCATTTAAAGGGAGTCCCCTCGTGTTGAGCGTGTTAAAGACCCTTAAGGCGTATTCTAAGCGTTCATCTTCACTGGCTGACCCCCCACACTCTACAGAGAGCACAATACAAGAGTGCAACACACATAAACATAGATTGTGGAAAGTCGTGGGGTGCTCTGTGGCAAACTCATCTAAGCGGGCGCAAAAATAGCGGTAGTTTTTTTCATAGTTTGAGCTATCTTGCTCCTCATCTTGCTCTAGCCCCTTTTCTAAGATGTTTTGCAAGATTTGGTGCTTGTCCCCACTGATGGCGTGGCTGACTAAGTGGGGCTTAGCGGGGTTTGGCTCACCTGTAACACCATCAATCTCCCACAGACAAGAGGCAAGATTGTCTAACAAGCGTTGCATTTTGCCATTGTTTTCACGGGTGAGTTTGGCGTGCATGGCTTTGAGTAACAGCATTAAAGTCGTGGTGCGCTGTTGCCCATCCACGATGTGCTTTTGATCCTTAATGGGGTAAATGACAACCGATCCCAAGAAGTAGGGGTTTTGATCAAGCTCACCCCCCCCCCCCCCCTCAAAAAACGCCGTGATGTCCTCCCACAACTGCGAACACTCTTTTAACTCCCACGCATAATCCCTTTGATACTCTGGCACCACAAATTTATTTTTAGACAGATAGTCTAAAATATCCATTTGTAAAGTGCTCATTTCTAACTTACTTGCCATAAAAACCTCCGATCAAAATGTAGGTTTTTATTCTAACATGGCTTGATTCATGGAGGGCAAATAGGGCAATTAAAGCCTAATGCCCGCCCAAAAGGCTAATAAGACAGAGAGTCTATATGCGCGTTTGTTCATCAACTACTAACCTAAAGCACGCACACAATTTTTAGTCAAGCCACCTACAGAGGTGAGCCCTGCCCCGCTATTGGGTTTCCAAGCGATCCGCATGGGAGACTGATTTTTGCATCAAAAAGCAGATTTTATGAGGGTTTTGAGTCCCCCTCCAAGCTAAAGACTCTTAAAGTTTTAGGACTGGTCCTAAGGTCGGTAACAACTTGGCTTTTTCGTCTTTATCTCTAGTTTTTCTATCAAGCATAGCAAGAACCGTTGCTTTTATATCCTGCAAGTCGTTATAATTACTTTTTGGATTTCCTTCACTTCGTATAGATCATCCCCACTAACTGCATTTGGATTAGCATTGGCAACGAGTGTTTGTTGGAACTGTTTTCTGTCCTCCCTCATCTCGTTGAGCAGTTGGTTAAACTTTTCGTCAGATTTGGCTTGGTTTTCTTGCATCTTGTCAAGGACATTACTAAGAGCTTTGACCCCTTCACTAGTCTCTTGGCGAGATTGCTCGATTGAGTTGTTGATAGAAGTGGTCAAAGATTGCAAACTAAAGAGAAACTCATTAGCAAGACTGATAACCGTTGGGTTGCTCATAATATTCTCGATTATGGTATCAAAAGTAACCACTTCTGTAGGCTGGACGACTTGACTATTTTTGGTATTTTGGCTAACAAGCGTGTTTTTTATATCCTTAATCATAGTCCCCAACTCATCATAGTGGTGTTGCAAATTCACCTCATGCTCATATTCCCTTTCCAGCTGAACCCTTCTTTGCTCTTCCTCTTGCTTGGCACTGAGATAATTAAGACCATGCTCAAACAACTTCACGCCAATTCGTGCCTCCGATCGGCTCAATTTAATCCCTCGATAATAAGAATGCTTCCAATAACCCATTGTAAATCCTTTTTATATTTAATTTTCACTAACACCATGTCCTAGACAAATCATGGCGGGGTAAATTCCTACATCGGTATTATTTACGCTAATTTTTAATGCCAACTAGCCATGCTTAGAAAAAAGCGGGGTGAATTTTTGCAAGATACAGCCATGGATCATAAAGAAGTTGATCCCATCTTGATGGGTGTAGCTCAAGCGTAGCTCCAAAGTATCTAGGGCACTTTTAATGATATACATGCCCAGCCCAAAGCCATGCCCATCGTTGGGATTTTCATGGTGGAAATAGGGCTTGAAGTAATGCATAAGGTCTTCTTTGAGGGCTGGAGCGCGGTTGGAGATGATCACATCTGCGCCGGCGACCTCAATATGTGCCCGTTTATCAACGCTGTATTTGAGCGCATTATCCAAGAGATTTTTAACCGCCAAAGCAAATAGCTGGAAGTCCGTTTCAAAAGCCCCATTGGGACCCTCAAAGCGGATACAAGTATTGCCCCGCTCCAATAAGAGCATGCTTTTGACATGTTCTAAGAGCTTGTCCATGTAAAAAATCTCTTTGGTTACTTTGTAGTTCTTAGAGGAGAGTTGTTCGATGCGGGCAAATTGCTCGATTAAGGAGTTGAGTCGTTTAAAGGTGGCTAGGAGTCTCTCTTTTTGCAAAGCATTATCCACCATTTCGGCAACAATCATGCCCTTAGCGATGGGGGTTCTAAGCTCGTGCATGATGGCGCGCAAGAATAAAATACGTGATTCGTTCATGCCCTTGATCTTTTTAATGGCATTATCAAAGGCTAGAGCCAGATCGCCAATCTCATCTTTTTGATCGATCTTACATTCAATATCCATCTCTCCATTGGAAAATAGATGCACCTTTTTGCGTAACTCATTGATGGGGATAAAGCCCTGCAACATGAACATGAAAATGACAATAATCAAAAAAGCCCCTACTGAGATGGCAAAGTAGTAGTTGCGGTAAGAAGTTTTGTGAATCTCTTTGTAAAGCACCGTATCGCCCTGATTTTTGAGCGAGATAAAAATTTTATTACCCACCTTGATGATTTTGGCTAGAGGGTTTTCGCTATGTTCCACCATGTCTTTGTGCTGGGCTAGAACCTCGTTTAATTCGTTTTGATTGACCTCTTGAAAACCCAATTCATGCAAATACACCTCAGCAGAGTAGCGGTTACTGCGATCGGCTAAAACTTGGTTAATGGTGGTGATGAATTGCTGGTGGCGGATTTGGGTTTGGAAATTTTCATGATCAATTTGGGAGCGGATGAAGTAGTAAGAAAAGGCGGCAAAGCTCACCAAAGAGATCACAAACAAAAAAACAATCTTGCTAAAGATAGAAAAGGACATCTTAACCTAAAACTCTAGCTTATAGCCCACTCCTCGCACAGAAATGATATGTTTGGGTTTTTTGGGGTCTTTTTCAATCTTGGAGCGCAAACGCCCAATGATCACATCAATGCTTTTATTGGAACTCTCGGGGTTAATCGACTCCGATTCAATGGCAATCGACTCCCTAGAAAACACATACCCCTTTTTGCTAATCAACAAGGTTAAGATCTCATATTCTGCGCGTGTGAGCTCCAACTTTTTATTTTTCATATAGACCTCACGCGAATCCTTGTCAATTCTAAAAAGGTTGTTTTTAGGCTGGGCGACCCCCTCTACCAGGGGTTTTTTGTTATAACGTCTGAGGAGGGATTGAATCCGCGCCAAAAGCTCTTTGGGGTCATAGGGTTTGGGGATATAATCATCAGCACCACACTCTAGGGCTTCGACCTTGTCGTTAATATCATTTCTAGCTGAAGAGATGATGATGGGGATGTCCTTTTGCTTGGAAATTTTCTTGCAAACCTCCAACCCATCTAAGTTGGGCAAGGTCAAATCTAACAACAATAAATCGTAATGTTGCGTGGTGGCTGCGCTGATCCCCGTGTAGGGTTCATCGTAATTCATCACCTCAATACCATGTTGGTTTAAAAACTCGCTTAAAATTTCCGCCAACTCCACATCATCTTCAATCATCAACACTTTAACCATCAACACCTCTTTATTAACTTGCCATTAATCTTAACACAAATCTGATAAATTCACTCTTGGTAGTTTTTCAGTCTCTCTTGCACCATGTAAAGCTGGTATTGCAAGTAATTAACTACCAAATCCAATTTAGCGGGTAAATTCTTAGTTTGGGGGGATTTGAGTCCTTCAAACAAAACGAGGGTTTTTTGCTCCAAGTCCTTTAAAAACTCTCTCTCCTCTTGAGAAATGGGCGAGATGGTCTGTTTAGAGCTGGCTTCTTTGGGGGCTTTGGGCGGGGTGGGACTGCTAGGCTTAGGGACTTTTTGCACCCGATCAATTTCGTTGAGAGTTTGGGAGATAATATTTTTTAATTCCATCGTTCTAGCCACTCCTCAATGGCTTGTAACTCGGCCTGGCTGGTCGCTTGGATAAAGAAAGTCCGCATGTTTTGTACCTGAAAATGTTGCAAGGGAGCGTATTGGGTCAGCGTGGCCTTTTTTTCTAAAGTGAGGGTCTGTGTTTGTGGTGTGCTGGGTCTTTTATGAGGCACAAGAGACTCGAGGCGTCTAGCCCCTTGCAAGGCTTCTTTATGCTGGGGGTTGTGGGTTAAAACGCTCTTGTAAATCTCTAGTGCCTGCTCTTTAAGCCCCTGCAATTCGTAAATACTTGCCAGCGCAATCGTCTTTTCCACGCCACTAGACCCCTTATTGTTTATTCAACTTATTATATAATAGGCACTTTTAATAATTGCTTTGCAAGATCGGTATTTTTTTAAAGTGCCATCAAGGGATCGAATAAAATTAAGGGCTTTTCATGGAAACACATGCTTTGTATGTGGTCGTGGTGGGGTTGGGTTTGAGTGTAGTGAGTGGCTTGCTCCTCAAAAAAATCGAGATGCCCGTTATTATTGGCTATATTCTAACCGGATTGGTGATCGCCCTTTTATTCCATATTGAGGATTTTGAATCTCTCTCTGAGATCGCTGACTTTGGCATTGTATTTTTGATGTTCATGATTGGCATTGAATTTAACTTTGACAAGCTCAAGAGCATGAAACAAGAGGTCCTATTATTTGGCGGACTACAAGTGATTGCGACTTCCTTGCTTTTGCTGTTCTTTGGCTACTTTGTGATGGGGTCTTCTTGGGGTTTTTCTTTGGTGGTGGGCATGGGTTTTTCTCTCTCTTCAACTGCCATTGTGTTAAAATTCTTCGAGGAGAGTAAACAGCTTAATACTACCACTGGTAAAATTGTCGTGGGGATTTTGATCTTCCAAGACATCGCAGCCATCCCCATGTTGCTGATTTTAATGCTCATGGGCGATGAGAATGCGAATTTTGCTAATCTCTTGATCAAAACCGCCATATCAGCCACCATTATTTTATTGCTCTTATTATTGCCCGGCAGACAGGTCGCCACCAAGATTTTAAACTTGGCAGCTGAAAGCCGTTTGCCCGAGCTCTTTATGGGGACAATCTTGCTAATCGTCTTTGGAGCAGCAAGTCTGAGCCATTTTTTTGGCTTTTCCATGTCGTTAGGGGCTTTTGTGGCGGGCATGGCCATTTCTAAATCGCGTTACCGAATCCGCGTTCAAGAGGATTTTGCGCCTTTGAAAAATATTTTCTTGGGGCTTTTTTTTGTTACCGTGGGGATGCAAATCCGCCTAAATTTTTTGATCGCCAACTTCTTTGCGGTGGTGCTGTTGCTGGGCTTGACCATGTCTTTAAAAGTGGGGTTGCTCTATGGGATTTTGCGTATCTTTAGAGATGCCAAAAGTGCCATTAGAGCCGCTCTCTCACTCGCCCAGATTGGCGAGTTTGCACTGGTGGTGTTTTTGAGTGCCAGCAAGCACCACCTCTTGACCTTGCAAAAGCACGAAGGATTATTGGTTTTTTTACGCGAAAAAGGCATTATTCAAGTGGTTTCTACAGACATCCAGCAATTCTTGGTTTTGATGATCGTGTTTTCCATGTTGGTTACGCCCTTTATGCTGAAGTACTTAGATGCTTTAGCAGATTTTCTCACCCATAAACGTCCATCCCAAACGGCTAGCAAAGAGGAAGTCAAGAGTTAATTGTGTTAGAATAATCGGTAGTATAAAGTGGTGGTAGGTCAATGGGAATTTTGAATATCGGCATTATCGGGCTGGGCTGTGTGGGCATGGGTGTGGTAGAGATTTTAAAGAAAAACCGCGCGCTCATTGCCAAGAGATGCGGGCATGAATTGGTCATCACAAGGGGCGTGGTGCAGGATTTAAGCAAAAAAAGGGCGGTGGATTTCCCCTTGAGTGATCGTCTTGAGGATATTTTAGAGGATCCTAGTATTGATGTGGTGGTGGAGTTAATGGGGGGGGTGGAACAAGCCTTCCAAGTGGCGCAAAGGGCTTTAAAGCAAAAGAAGGGGTTTGTAACGGCTAATAAAGCCATGCTCGCCCAACATTACTACAGCTTGCAGAATTTAGGGGCGATGGGCTTTGAAGCCAGTGTGTGTGGGGGGCTTCCCATTCTCAACGCACTTCAAGAGGGGTTGGGGGCTAATGAAGTGTTGGGTATTCAAGGGATTTTAAATGGCACGACTAATTTTATTCTAAGCCAAATGGAGCAAGGACAGGATTTTGCAAGTGCCTTGCAACAAGCCCAAGCTTTGGGGTATGCAGAGGCCAACGCCCATCTAGATATTAGCGGGCTGGACAGCGCACACAAGCTGTTGATTTTAACCTTTTTGGCTTTTCATATCCAACCTAGCTTGGATGAAATGTTCATAGAGGGCATTGAGCGGATTAAACTCATAGACATGCACTACGCTAAGAGATTGGAACGCACCATCAAGCACCTAGCCTTAGCCCACAAGCAAGGGGATAAAATTGCTTTGAGTGTGTGCCCAGTCTTGCTGGATCAAAACCACGTTTTAGCCCGTGTGGAGGGGGTGATGAATGGTGTTTGTGTGCTAGGGGATTGTTTGGGTGAGAGCTTTTATTATGGAGCAGGAGCGGGTGGATTAGCGACAGCTAGCGCGGTGGTAGGCGATTTAATGGGTGTTTTGAATAAAAAATTTTATCCCACTAGCCCAACCCCACACACCCTAAAAACTCCTCAAGAAATCCAAAGTGCTTATTATTTGCGCGTGGATTTAAGCCAGTATAACAATCCACTCTCCTTAATCTCCCCTGTGCTAGAAGAATGCCACATTAAAATTTGTGCCTACTTCCAAGAGGATAAAACCTGCATTGTGATCACAGAGATTGCCACTCAAGCCCATATCCAGCAAGCTCTTTTGCTATGCCGACAAATCCCGGAGTTGCAAGGCATTTATGCCATGCGTTTGTATCCATGAGCTATGCCAAGGGGCTCTTAGCCGAAGAGATTGCTTGTGCTTTTTTGAGCGCGCATGGGTGTGCCATCCTCAAGCGTAATTTTTATTGCCGTTATGGCGAAATTGACATCATCGCGCTTAAAGAGGAGGTGTTGCATTTTGTGGAGGTCAAGAGCCACACGCACGCCGAGCCACTCTATGCGATCACGCCCGTTAAACTGGGCAAAATCCACCAAAGTATCCAGGTGTTTTTGCAAGAAAATCCCATGCCTTATGATTTTTGTATCGATGCACTTGTCATCAGGGGGGCTTTAGGCAGACATACCCTAGAGTGGCTAGAAAACATCGGGTTTTAGCGGATATAAAGGGAAGCTTGAATAAAATTCAAATCCAAACAAAAAATTAGGAGTTAAAAATGGCACATTATATTGAATTGACGCATGAGAATTTTGAAAGTGTTACCAATAGTGGGGCGGTTGTTGTAGATTTTTGGGCACCTTGGTGTGGTCCTTGCAAAATGCTCTCTCCCATCATTGATGAGCTAGCCAGCGAATACGAAGGTAAAGCCAAGATTTGCAAAGTCAATACAGACGAGCAAGATGAATTGTCTGCTAAATATGGTATTAGAAGCATCCCCACCGTGCTTTACATGAAGGATGGTCAGGTGATGAATCAAACCGTGGGCGCGCTCTCCAAACAGGCCCTCAAAGACAACATTGATAAGTTGCTCTAGTCTCTCATGATTGATTTAGCGATTGTGGGCGGAGGTCCAGCTGGTCTGAGTGCGGGTTTGTACGCCACTAGGGGCGGTGTTAAAGATGTGATCTTGTTTGAAAAGGGTATGCCCGGAGGCCAAATCACCACTAGTAGCGAGATTGAAAATTATCCGGGCATTAAAGAGGTGCTCAGTGGTATTGATTTTATGCAACCCTGGCAAGAACAATGTTTCCGCTTTGGTCTCAAGCAAGAAATGGTCGCGGTGAGCAAGATCAGCACCCAAGATAAACATTACTTGATTCACACTGATGATGGCAAGGTTACGCCGGCTAGAAGCGTGATCTTGGCCACCGGTGGGCGGCCCAAGAGGGCAGGTATCAAGGGGGAAAATGAGTTCTTTGGCAAGGGTGTTAGCACCTGTGCAACCTGTGATGGGTTTTTTTACAAAAATAAAGAAGTGGCGGTTTTGGGTGGCGGGGATACAGCCCTAGAAGAGGCACTTTTTTTAACCAAAATGTGTAGCAAGGTTTACCTCATCCACCGGCGCGATGGTTTTAGGGCAGCCCCTGTTACCATAGAACACGCTAGAAACAACCCCAAAATCGAGTTCATCACACCTGCCGTGGTGGAGGAAATTAAGGGTGATGGTAACGGGGTGAATGCGGTGGTGTTGAAAAACACCCAAACCGGGACAATCCAAGAATTAGTCGTGCCCGTTATCTTTGTCTTTGTGGGCTATGATGTCAATAACGAGGTTTTAAAGCAAGAGGACGGGAGCATGTTGTGTGCGTGTGATTCTTATGGCTCTGTATTGGTGGATTTGAACATGAAAACCAATTTGCCGGGCTTTTTTGCTGCCGGGGATATCCGCACGAACGCACCTAAACAAGTGGTGTGTGCAGCTGGAGATGGTGCCACTGCAGCACTTTCTTGTATTGCCTATTTGGATTCACACCACTGATGCTCAACATCGGCGTATTTGGGGCGAGTGGCAAGGTGGGGGGCTTGCTGGTGCGCGAAATCCAAAAACACAGCGACCTTTGTTTAACAAGTGTATTTGTGCGCCAAAACCTGAGCATGCATTTAGCCCAAGTGCTCCCCGAAGATGCTTTTGTTACCAATGACCTGGAGCAGTTTTTAGCCCATTGCGATTTGGTGATTGACTTTTCCTTACCCAAGGCTTCTTCTAAACTCATTGAGTTTTTGCTCCAAACACCCAAACCCTTAGTTTCGGGGACAACAGGGCTTGAGGAGCAAACTTGGCAGGCTATTAGAAAATTAAGTCAAGTGGTTCCTGTCTTGCACACGCCTAATATGTCCATTGGCATGGCAGTTTTAAATAAGATTGTGGGATCGGTGGCTAAGGACTTACAAGAAGCTGATATTGAAATTACCGAGATGCACCACCGCTACAAAAAAGATGCCCCTAGTGGGAGTGCCTTGATTTTAGGACAAACCTGCGCGCAAGCTCGGGATTTGGTTTTTGATCAAGTCTCCCAAACCAAACGGGAAAATCAACGCCAAACAGACGAGATCGGGTTTGTGAGTCTGCGTGGAGGCGATGTGGTGGGGAAACACACTGTGGGTTTTTACTTAGATGGGGAGTATTTGGAACTCACCCACATTGCCACCGATCGCAACATCTTTGCCAAGGGTGCTCTGCAAGCAGCCAAGTGGCTAGTATCCCAACAACCCGGACTCTACAATATCCAAAATTTATATGTCTAAAAAAGACTCTTGATCGCTTGGAAGGCGTGTAACATCTCGCTTTTGAAGCGATCGATGATGGAGACCAAAATCAAGATTAGTCCAATAAAGGCGATGGCGATTTTAAGGGGGAAGCCTACAGCCAAAAGGTTAAATTGGGGGTGGGTTTTCATGATCATCCCAAAGATCACATCGCTTAACATCACCATCGCCAAGATTGGAAAGGCCATGCTAAAGCCCACGATAAAGAGGTGGGCTAAGGCTTTTACACTAGCTTGCACCATGTGGTTGCTCAACACAAATCCTCCCAAGGGCACCTGCTCTAGGCTGTGTTGCACCCATAGAATAATGTAATGATGCATGGAGGTTTGGAGCATGATCAAAATGGCCAAGAGCAAGACCACCTGCCCTACAACCGCCTTTTGCGCTCCTGAGAGCGGATCGTAAGCACTGGCCATGGTCAAGCCCATTGAAAAGCTAATGGTATCGGTCGCAAAGGCGATCGCATTGAAGACCACATGCAAGAAAAAAGAGGCACATAAGCCTAGCAACACTTCAGAGATGCAGGCGATCAAAAAGATTTCCGGACTCAAATTGAGGGCTGTATGGGGCAAATTGGGGTAAAAAACCAACGTCAAAAAGAAACCCAAAGCCCCCCTAATGGAGAGCGGGATCAAATTGTTATCAAAAAAGGGAAAGAGGGCTACCACGCTACTTAGGCGTAAAAATAGCAATAAAAACGCCTCTACCCTCTGATCGCTTAAATAAGCCAACCAATCTAACATACCTGCATTATAGCGTAGAGATTTTAATATGCGTGTTAGCCTTTTGGTGTTAGAATGCGCGGAAATTTTTGAAAAGAGGATATATGCAAAAGGTCTTGTATGTGTTAGCGGTGTGTGCCAGCTTAATGGGGGCAAAAGCAAGTGTGGATAGCAAGTTGGCTACAAGTGTGGTGCAACTCATCAACAAGCAGATCAATAAGAAAGTGGAGGTGCTAGAAACCTTCCCCTTAAAATCCAATAAAGAGTTCCAAGTAGTGGTGGTCCAAGATCCAGACACCAAATACCACATCCCTTTTTTGGTGAATCGGAGTGGTTCTTTGGCAGTCGGCTTGACCGGTATGTTTTTTAGTGGGAATAAGGATGATTTGGACTTGGTGGATGGCATTTTCCATGACTCTCAAGTCCATAATTTTAGGCAACAACATAGTGTGGCCCTCAATAAATTATTCCAAGCAATCCCCAAAGATTATGTGATCACGCTCAAATCCAGCACTAAGGGTGTCAAAAAAGACCTTTACATCATTTCTGACCCCTCTTGCCCGCATTGCCGTAATGAGTTGGGCAATGTCCATGAGAGGCTTAAAAATGCTAACGTGCATATGGTGCTTGTTGGATTCTTGGGCAAGGAATCTAATTTCAAAGCAGCTCATATTTTGAGCCAAATCAAAAATAAACACAGCACAGAGGCTAAAATTGATTTGCTCAACAAGGTCTATGCCACTGCTTATAAAGTTTCGCCCTCTGATGTACTCGATGATAAACTCCAAGAAGTCGAAAAGGTAACCAAACAAGTTTTGGATACCAAGCTGGTTAAAGGCGTGCCCTTTATTTATGAATACGAAGGGTCTAGCACAGCTGGTAAAAAGTAACCCTCTATCAAGGGAGGTTGATCAGGGGGTGGCAAAGCTGTTCGCTTATGATCTTTTGAGACCCGAAAATTATGCTCCCCAAGTGGGTTTTAAGTTCTTCCCACTCCCCTAAAAATTCTTCTGAGTTCTTTAAAAAGTGCGCTTTTTTGAAACGACCAAACTTTAGTCCGCAATAAGATCGCTATATTTTACCTAGAATCTTGTATAATCCCAAAACACAACTAAAATGATTAATCAAAGGAGAAGCGATGTTGCAAATTAGATGGCATGCTAGAGCTGGGCAGGGTGCTGTTACAGGTGCTAAGGGTTTAGCCGATGTGGTGGCCACGACAGGTAAAGAGGTGCAGGGCTTTGCAGTCTATGGTTCGGCTAAAAGGGGAGCAGCCATGACGGCTTATAACCGCATCGACTCCGAGCCCATTTTAAACCATGAAAAATTCATGGAGCCAGATTATGTGTTGGTGATCGACCCGGGTTTGACTTTTATCACCGACATCACCGAAAATGAAAAAGAGGACACCACCTATATCATCACCACCCATCTGAGCCGTGAGGAGTTGCTGGAGAAAAAGCCCAATTTGGCAGATAAAAAACTCTACACGCTAAATTGCATTAAAATCGCGATGGATACCATCAAACGCCCCATCCCCAACACACCAATGTTAGGGGCTTTGATGAAAGTCTCTGGCATGTTGGAGTTGGAGTTTTTTAAAAGCACTTTTAAAGAAGTGTTGGGTAAGAAAATGCCCCAAGCTTTGATTGATGCCAACATGCTAGCCATCGATCAAGCTTACGAACAAGTCAAATAAAGGATTCACATGAAAAATTGGCAAGATTTTGAGATTGGAGCGGTTCTCTTCCCCTTTGAAAAGCAAGGGCAAGAAGAGCTGAGCAAGCACAACAACGAGCGTAGTTATACTCAAGAGAGTTCTTTTAAAGCGAGTGTTTCGCATTGGCGTGTGGAAAAACCCGTGCATAATGAACAAGTTTGTATCAACTGTTTCAATTGTTGGGTCTATTGCCCCGATGCCTCTATTTTGTCCCGTGAGGGCAAGATGAGTGGGATTGACTATGAGCATTGCAAAGGTTGCGGGGTGTGCGTGGATGTCTGCCCCACTAACCCCAAATCTTTGTTGATGTTTGACAATTTAGAACCCGTAGAGGAAGCACTGACCAAGTGGCCCAGCAAAGCTGAGGGGATTAAAAAGAAAAGCTACCGCACTGAGGGGGGTTACAATGGCTTCTAATTACACGATGAATGAAGTGGAAGCATGGGATGGTTGTACCGCTAGTGCGCATGCGCTCAGGCAAGCCCAAGTAGATGTTGTGGCTGCCTACCCTATCACTCCCTCCACGCCCATTATCCAAAATTACGGCTCTTTTAAGGATAATGGCTACATTGATGGTGAGTTTGTGCTCGTGGAGTCCGAACATGCCGCCATGAGTGCGTGTGTGGGTGCCGCTGCTGCTGGGGGGCGGGTGAGCACCGCCACTAGCTCGCAAGGTTTTGCCCTGATGATTGAAGTGCTCTACCAAGCTTCTGGGATGCGCTTGCCTATCGTTTTAAATGTGGCTAACCGTGCGCTGGCTTCACCTTTGAACATCCATTGCGATCACTCAGATATGTATTTGGGGCGCGATAGTGGGTGGATCCATCTATGCACTTGCAATCCCCAAGAGGTCTATGACTTTACCTTGATGGCTTTTAAGCTGGCTGAGCACACGGAAGTGCGCGTGCCGGTCATGGTGCATCAAGATGGGTTTTTATCCTCCCACACCGTACAAAATGTCCGCCCCTTAAGCGATGAGGTGGCTTATGAATTTGTAGGAGATTATGTGGGCGTGCATCCCATGCTCGATTTTGATCGTCCAGTAAGCTATGGTGCACAGGCTGAGGAAGAATGGCATTTTGAGCATAAAGCCAAACTCCACCATGCCATCATGCACTCTAAAGCCGTTTTAGAGAGCGTATTTAGCGATTTTGCCAAGATCACAGGCCGGCGTTACCACATTGTGGAATCTTTCATGGCAGAGGATGCAGAGGTGTTGATCTTTGCGTTGGGTACGACCTACGAATCTGCTATTGTGGCTGCCAAGAAAGCCAGACAAAAGGGCATTAAAGCGGGCGTGGTCACCACGCATTTACTCAGACCTTTCCCCTTTGAGCAAGTCGGCGAGGTGCTCAAAAACGCCAAAGCCTTAGCCATTATGGATAAAAGTTCGCCTTCAGGTGCGATGGGCGCGATGTTTAACGAGTTGGCCGCCAGTCTGTATCAGGCAAAAGGGTGTAAGCATCCGGTGCTGAGTAATTACATCTATGGGCTAGGTGGACGCGACTTAACCCAAGCAGATTTAGATGGCATTTTTGACGAATTGGTTCAGGATGTACAAAAAGGCACGCTGACCCACCCCACCCAACAATTCATCGGACTCAATGGTCCTAAATTGTCTTTTTTTTAAGGAGTAAAATATGGTTAGAGAAGTCAAAACACTCAAGAGTTTTAGCCAATCGGCTGAGAAATTTGAAGGTTCGCACCTACTTTGCCCGGGGTGTGGGCATGGAATCATTGTTAGAGAAGTGCTAAACGCCATTGAGGGGCCCATTGTTTTGGGCAATTCTACGGGCTGTTTGGAAGTGTGTTCGGCTGTCTATCCCCACACTTCTTGGGATGTGCCTTGGATTCATGTGGGCTTTGAGAATGGCTCTACAGCCATTAGTGGGGTGGAGAGCATGTATAAAGCCCTAGCTAACAAGGGCAAATACAAGGGGCAACGCCCCAAATTTGTCGCCTTTGGGGGCGATGGTGCGAGCTATGATATTGGATTCCAATTCATTAGCGGGTGCTTGGAGCGCGGACATGACATGACCTATATTTGCTTGGACAATGAAAACTACGCCAACACCGGCGGGCAACGCAGTGGGAGCACGCCTATGGGGGCGAGCACCAGCACCACGCCAGCAGGCAAGGTTAGCTTTGGCAAAAAAGAGCGCAAAAAAGACTTGCCCCTCATCATGGCAGCCCATGGCATCCCCTACACCGCCCAGCTTGCCCCCAACAAATGGAAGGATATGCACAAAAAAATCAAAACAGCCCTAGACACAGAGGGACCTTGTTTTATCAACGCACTTAGCCCATGCCCAACTGAGTGGAAATACCATTCTAGTTTGGCGATTGAAATGACCGACTTGGCGGTAGATTGCCTGATCTTCCCCCTCTTTGAGATTTTTGATGGCAAGGAGCTCAAGATCACCTACCGCCCACGCAATGTCCTGCCCGTGCGCGATTATTTGGGTGTGCAAAAACGCTTTGCCCACTTGTTTAAGAAAGAAAACGAACATATCATTGAATCTCTGCAAAAAGATGTGGATGCGCGTTGGGAATACCTGCAACGTCGCGAAGAAGCTAAAGTTTAATGCTCGATCGCTATGCGCGTGCGCCGATGGCGCAACTTTGGAGCGTGCAAAATAAATTCGAGGCGTATTTGCGTGTGGAAAAGGCGGTTGTGCAAGCTTGGCATGCCTTGGGGTTTGTTAGCGAAGAGGATTGTGCCAAGATTCAAAAAGCCTATTTTAGCCTGGAGCGTATTGATGCTATCGAGCAGACCACCAAACATGATGTGATTGCCTTTGTCAATGCAGTGTGTGAGAATTTGGGACCCGAGGGACGCTTTTTCCACTATGGGATCACCTCTAGCGATTGCATTGACACCGCTCTAGCTCTCTTACTCCAAGAGAGTTTGCAGATCATTATTACAGATACACAAGAACTTCTAGCCGTGCTCAAAACCCGGGCTTATGAGTTTCAAGAAACCTTGATGGTCGGCAGAAGTCATGGCATCCATGGTGAGCCAATGAGCTTTGGACTGGTGTGGGCGTTGTGGTATGAGGAGATGCAGCGCCATTTAGATGCCCTGCGTATTGCCCTAGAAGAGATCGGCGTTGGTATGGTGAGCGGGGCGATGGGAAACTTAGCCCATGTCCCTATGGAGCTAGAGGAAATCACTTGCCAAATTTTGGGGCTTAAAGTAGCCAAGATCACCAATCAGGTGATCGGTCGCGATCGCCATGCTCGTGTGATCAATACCTTGGCTCTAATGGCTAGCAGTTGTGAAAAAATTGCGGTGAATATCCGCCACTACCAACGCACGGAAGTTTATGAGGCGGAGGAATATTTTAGCAAGGGTCAAAAGGGAAGCTCAGCCATGCCCCATAAACGCAACCCCGTTTTGAGCGAAAACATTACCGGACTTTGCCGTATGATTAGGGGGTATGCCGTGCCGATGATGGAGAATGTCGCCCTTTGGCATGAACGCGATATTAGCCATAGCTCGGTAGAACGCTTTATTTTTCCCGATATTTTCACCACCACTGACTTTATGTTGGATAGATTGACCACGCTATTAAAAAGTTTGGTGGTCTATCCGGAGAACATGCTGAAAAACTTGCATTTAACCGGTGGGTTGGTCTTTTCCCAACGGGTGTCGCTAGAATTGCCTAAACTGGGCTTTAGCAAACAGGAGAGTTATGCCATTGTGCAAGAGAGTGCCCAAAAGGTTTGGGCGCATTTGCAACAAGGGCAGAGTAGAGAGCCCGATTTATTTTTGACCTATCTTTTAGCTGATACGCGCTTAAAGCATGTCGATCCGGACGCCATCAAGGCGTGTTTTGATCTGCCCTACTATTTAGCCAATACCGCTAAGATTTTTACGCGAGTCTTTGGGTGTTAAGCCTTTTTTTAGCTAAAAAAATATAGTCTTGCCCATCAAACTTAAAAGAACCTAAATGAAAATCGCTGTTTTGATGAGTGGGGGGGTGGATAGCTCCTATAGTGCGTATTTGTTACAACAAGCCGGGCATGATCTCTTGGGTTTATATTTGAAATTGCATGACAAAGAGGAAAAGCACGCCATTTATATTAAAAACTGCCAAGAAGTAGCACAGTTTTTAAAAATCCCCTTTGAAGTGCTGGATTTGCAAGAAGCCTTCAAGCAACAAGTCTATCAAGTCTTTATCGATTCTTACCAACAGGGGCAAACGCCTAACCCTTGTGCGTTGTGTAACCCCCTGATGAAGTTTGGGCTGGGTCTAGAATTTGCCCTCAATCGGGGTTATGAAAAAATGGCCACCGGGCATTATGCACGCTTGCAAGAAGTACGGGGGGTGTTACGCATTCAAGAGGCGCGCGATTTAAGCAAGGATCAGAGTTATTTTCTCTATGCCCTGCCCCAAAGAGCGATTAATGCGCTTATCTTCCCCTTGGGCGATTTGCTCAAAGAGGAGATCAAGCCCAAAGCCCTAGAAGCCATGCCCTTTTTAGGGACTTTGCAAACTTACAAAGAATCCCAAGAGATTTGTTTTGTGGAGACTTCCTACATTGACACGCTTAAAAAACATCTGCAGGTTGATACCGCAGGGCTTGTGCGTAATGCCAGCGGGGAGGTTATTGGTACGCACAAGGGCTACATGCATTACACCATTGGTAAGCGTAAGGGTTTCACCATCAAGGGTGCGCATGAACCACATTTTGTTATGGGCATTGCGCCGGCGCAAAATGAAATCATTGTGGGCAAGAAAGAGGACTTAGCCATTAGCTATATCGAAGCGCAAAATAAATCCCTACCCATTGACTTCCAAGAGGGCACATATCTTGTTAAGGTGCGCTATAGGAGCACGCCCACAAAAGCACACATCAGCCTAAAAGATGGAATCATCTATGCACACTTTGAAGAGCCCGTTTATGGTGTGGCACTAGGACAAGCCCTAGTGGTTTATCAAAGAGATTGTGTGTTGGGTGGGGGGGTGATCACCAAGAGTTCAAAAACGCCAATGGAAGCTGACATGGTAAGCACCGCTCAACACGCTTGAGGCGTTGGTGAGAACGGGTAGGTGGATTTTGACATGCTTTTGGCACTTGCTCACAAAGCGATCGTACGCACCCGATCGCAAGCCCAACCCCTTATAAGCCGTCAATCTTTGAATGGCAGTATTCATGTCTCCCAAAATCAAGGCATCGACCATGGCATTGAACAGACGCCTTTCTTTTTTGCTGGCAATCATCGACTCGATACTCAAAACTGATAAATTAGAAAAACTTAACTCCAACCCTCTGCCTTCATCGTCTAATTCAACATAGGCCCTAGAATAGCCTACCAGAAGGGTCAGTAAAACTAATGCCCGCAATACCCCATCAATTATCCCTTGTGCTTTACTTGGTTGCGCATTCTAGCATAGGAAGCCTTAGGTTTGTTTGAGGGGGTATCCAAAGTGTTAGGAAAGGAGGTGGCTTTTTTATAAACTCCCCCTTAAATTTTCACCACCTGTGCGCCTGAGCCACCCAAGTTGTAGGGTGCGTCCTCAAAGGCAATCACTTTGGGGTGTTTTTTGAGCCACTCTCTTAAGGCTTGGCGTAAAATCCCCTTGCCCTTGCCATGCACAATTAAGACCTCTTCAAAGCCTGCCAAAAGCGCATTGGCTAAGAAGTCTTGGGCTTCTTGCAAGGCTTCTAGCACCTCTAGGGCGCGCACATCTAAGCGCATGGAGGCTGTCGCTGTGGGCTTACGCTCTAGCTTGACTTGGGTGGGAATCTTGGGGGGAGTGGCTAAGGTGAGTTCTTGGGCGTTGATCTTGATTTTCAAGCCATTGTCTAAAGCCACTAGACAGCTCTCTTTATTAAGGCCCATAATTGTGCCTAACTGGTTTTTGTAGCGTACATACGCGCCTTGCGTGAGGGCTGGAGGTTTAGGGGGCTTAAGGGTTTGGGTGGGCTTGGATTGTGTCAGGCTTGCCTTGATGACTTGGATTTGCTGGTGGGCGTGGCTTTTATTTTGGGTGCGTTCAAATTCCTTAAGCGTGTCTTGCAAGGCTCTTAAGGCTTGCTGGTAGCTCTTTTCCAGCGCGCTTTGTTTGGCTTGCTGGGCTTGGGCCTTAGCTTGGAGTTGTTCTAGCTCCTCTTGGATTTGTTGGCTATGGATCTTTTTAGCCTCTTCAAGCTGGGCGTATTGGACTCTTAGCTCTTGTTCTAGCGCGCTGGTGCGCTCAATCAAGGCGTTTAAATTCTCTTGTTCTGCTCCATACAACCCACGGGCTTGCTCAATAAGTTCTGGGGATAAGCCATAACGCAAGGCACTTTCAAAGGCGTAACTCTTACCAATGAGCCCGGGGCTAAAGGTGTAGGTGGGGAGCTGGGCTTGGGGGTCAAAGTGGGCGGCTAGGAGCTGGACGGCGTGGTTTTTGGCTAAGAGTAAGGCTAAGTGCTTATGGTGGGTGGTTACCACAATCTTGGCCCCCTGTGCCATTAATTTTTCTAATAACACCTTGTAAAGACAGCTAGCTTCTGAGGCATCTGTGCCTAGCTCGATTTCATCGACTCCTAGCAGGAGTTGGGGCGTGTTTAGGGCACGTTGGAAGTCTAGCATGCGCCCGGCGAAGGTAGAAATGTCATTTTGGCTATTTTGGGGGTCGTTGATAATAGCTTGGATATTTTCAATGTGGGGAATGCTAGAAGTGGGGGCGTGGATTTTAAAGGGCAAAAAATGTTTCGCTAGAAACACCGCGCTTAAAATGGATTTGAGCAACATCGTTTTACCCCCCGTATTGACTCCCGTGATGAGCAGAAGAGATCGATCAAAGCGCAAAGAAATGGGTTTAGGATTGTTGAGGTTAGGGTGGGCAAAGTGGCTTAAGGCAAAATCCCCGCGGTCATTAGGCTTGATAAAACTCAAATTTGCGCTTTTGGCAAATTGCACCCGCGCGATGATGTGATCAACATAGTCAAACTCGTGGTTGATAAAGCGCAAAAATAAAAAATGGGGGCGTAAAAGTCCGCTCCAATGTGCGCAAATGCGCGCTAGGTTTTCCTCAATCTTATTCTGCACCTCTTGGATTTTACGGCTCAAATCGCGCGCTTCTAAGGGCTCAATGTAAAAATACCCCATGTGGGATCGCAAAATCACCTGCCCTTTGATCGCCACACTAAAACCGGGCTTGACCAATAAGCTTTCTGCGCCATTGACAAAATGCACTTGGCGATCCACAAGATAGGGCTGTAAGCCCGACTTACTTAAAATTTGATTCAAGAGTTTTTTTTGCTGGGCTTGCAAGCGCGCTAGACTCTCTGACAATGCGTCTAAATCGGGGTAAAATCCGCTTTTAAGCGCGGGGGTGTCTTGCATGTGCGTGCCAAGTTCTAGCAGGGCTGGGGGGAAGTGGATATTATCTAAATAGGCATATAAATGCGGGTGTTGTTTAGGGTTGGCTAGGGCTTTGAGGTAGGCAAAATAGCGCGCGATTTGCACGAAAGCAAACAGCGTATCTAAACGCCACAACCCCCCTTTTTTGAAAGCTTTGAGCGCGTCTTTAAGACAGATGAGCGTAGGGGGAGGTGTGCAATCTAAGTGTTCCAATTCTTGCAAATGTTCCCAAATGTTAGGGGGTAGCGGATTTAAGGCAAAATCTTTAGGTCGGGCCAGAAAGGTGCTAAAGTGTTCTATAAAGCGTGTTAAATCTAATTGGGCAATCAAAGACATTAGGGTTTAGCCAGCATGCAGGTTTGTAAATCCAAGAGCATGCCCTGCTTGGGGGTGTTTTTTTTGCCCAAAAAGCTCAGCGTACCCGCCACAAAATTAAATTCTTTGTTATTGACATGGACATGGCGACAAATGAGAGTCTCGCCACGCAAAAAGGCGCGTTGCAGAGCCATTTGGTTTTGATTCTCCTGATCTTGCTTGTAGGTATAAAACATCAAAAAAGCTCCCAAAGCCCCCAAGAGGATAATAGCACTGATCTTTTGCTTCAAACCAATCAAGCCAAAATCCCTTAATAAAAGCCAAAGCAGGACTAAAACCAAAAGTAAGACAGCCCAAGCACCCACTATAATTCTCCTCTTAGCTGAGAAGTAATATCCCCTGCTCCAAAACCAATGACAAGCCCTTGATTGAGGGTGCAAATGAGGCGATCGCCCACATATAGCCCCAAGCCCTCTTGGGTGCGCCACATGCGATCAATAAAGGTGGGCTGGAGGTGCTTGAAAAGATGGGGCATATTGACCTCTTGGGGGGGCTCACCGGCACGATAGACAGGCAAAATATAAAGCTGGCTGACTAACGGGCTTGTAAAACAGCTCTGAAAGGCCGTTAAATTGTCTAATAAACGCGAGAATTTATGGGGTTGCCAAATCACGATGGCTCTATCTTGCTGGGTCAAGTTAGCATAGGTTTGCAGGGCTTGCAGGGTGGCACGAATTTCGGTGGGGTGGTGGGCGTAGTCGTCAATAAGAATAAGCGCGTCTTTTTGCAAAATATCAAAACGCTTTTTAATGCCCTTGTAATCCAGCAAATTAGCCCGCAAGGTTTCTAAGGGCAATTCACCCAAAGCAGCCAAGATCGCCAGCGCGGCGTTGCTAGCGGTGTGCTCCCCTAAGCCCCAAACTTCAAAAAAGCCGTAATCTTTAAACTTAAAACGGGTATAGGGCTCATCGTCTTTGAGAAAATAGGAGATGTCGCTGATGTCTTTGGTGGGATCAAGGTGGGTAGCCTCCAAGTCCAAACCCTTTAAAAAGGGATCGGCGGCATTGATCACGCGCTTTTGTCCTAAGCTTAAAAACTGGGTATAGGCGTTGTAAAAGGCTTCCAAATCATAGTTGTAGCCCTCTAAATGCTCCACCTCTGCATTGGTAACAAGAGAACAATAGGGGTTGGAATGTAAAAAACTCTGATCGGATTCATCGGCTTCAAAGACCAAGCTATGACTACTGCTCTCTTTGACATTGGAGCCAAAGGCCTTAGAAGTCGCCCCGATGATTGCCCCAAAATGGGGTAATAGGGCACTGAGCATCGCACTTGTGCTACTCTTGCCATGCGCCCCACACACGCTAAACACCCGTTTATCGCCCAAGATGTATTCTAGGGCTTTTTTACGCGACAAAATGATGCAATTTTTCTCCATCGCCGCCACGATCTCGACATTATCCACCTTGATAATAGCTGAGTGAATCACCACTTCTTGATCGCTAAGGGCACTGGGGTCATGGGGGATGGTGATAGGAATACCCAACTCTCTTAAATAGCGTGTGATGGAGCTTTCCACGATGTCTGAACCACTCACAATAGCCCCTTGAGCCTTGAGATATTTAGCCAGCCCTGAGATGCCAATCCCCCCAATGCCGATTAAATGGATTTTATAAGTGTGGATGGGGCGATCTAGCATGCGCAACTCTGGTAGCTTCTAAGAGCATTTTTAAGCGTGTGCAACGCCTCTTGGAGCACTTCAGGCGGATAAACTAGGGCGACTCGCACAAAGTTTTTGGTTTGCGCACTCTCTTGAGTCCCCAAGAAATCCCCGGGCAAGACCTTGACTCCTTTGCTATAAAGATAACGCGTAAAATGTTGCCCCTCTGGCACTTCTAGCCATACATAAAAACTAGACGGGAAGATGGGTACTTGCAGAATTTCTTGGGCTAGGTTGAGGTTGTGGGCATAAATTTGGCGGATTTGCTCTTGGGCGTGTGTGTCGCTCCAGCCGACCGCACTGGCATGCTGGAGGGGTAGGGGGATGGCACAACCCGTGTAACTTCTAAAGACTTGGTAAGCCTGTAGGATTTGTGCATCTCCAGCAACATAGCCACTTCTAAGTCCGGGAGCACTTAGAGCCTTAGAAATGGAGTTGATCGCCAAGATATTTTTAAATTCTGTATTGCCCACCTCTAAGCAGGCTTGCAAGATCGAGGGTGGGGGCGATGCGCTATAGATATTGCTATAGCATTCATCATTGACCAGTAAGAAATTTTGATCCAAGGCCTTTTGCACCCATTCTTTTAATTCCCCTAGACTAAGTGTGCGCCCCGTGGGGTTGTTAGGGGAATTTAAGATCACCATGTGGGGCTTGTGCTTGGGGTCCAAAGTGGGGGTAAAGTGGTTATCTTTGCTAAGTTCCATCTCAATCACCTGTGCCTTAGCCACTTGCGCGCTGGCTAAATAGACTTGGTAAAATGGGTTGCAAAAAGCAATCTTGGGGTGTTCTTTGTCATGGAGATAAAAAACAGGCAAGCTAAACAAAACCTCTTTAGAACCAAAGGTAGGGATTAGTTGATTGGCTTGCAAGCGCACACCAAAACGCCTTTGCACAAAATCTATTTGGGCTTGTTTTAAAAAAGACTCGCCCGCATTCTTGGGGTAAAAACGCAACTCCTCCGTATGGGCTTTCAAACTCTCTTGGATACTGGGCGGGGTGGGTAGTTGGGGCTCTCCAATGGAAAGGTCTAAACAATGCGGGGGAGTTAAATCTTTCAGCAAAGCGCGCAGGCGTTCAAAGGGATAGGGCACAAACATCACATTCTCCACTTCAAATACCCTATTATACCCAAAAACTAATCCCCCTCCTCTTGGATGGAGTGGTT
>NZ_QXQP01000012.1 GCF_003660265.1 Helicobacter mehlei | reverse complement strand
ATACCAACTCAGCCCCTCCAATGTGCAAACCTTTACAGACGCTCTTAAAAATTTGGTTTTAAATTACCATATCCCAAAAGAGTTATTGTCTGGGGTACCCTAAAGGGCAATGAGTTGCCATAGCTTTTGGGAGAAAAACCCTAGAGATTGAGCGTGGCTTGGATTCAAAATGCTACAATAGCACTAGCGGATTAGCCGCAAAAATCTTTTTTGGAGGACATGATGAAAAAGCATGTAGTGTTTTTTGAGGCTGTGGGTGGCACAGATAAGGGTAGAGACGGGCATAGACGCGACACCATGCCCATGATGGATTATCTAAAAAAACTTGGCTGGCAGGCTGAAGTGGTGCAACTCACCGATGAAATCTTAAAAGATAGCGGAAAAACACAGGGCATTTACGAATATGTGCAAAAGGTGGCAGATGCCTATGTTTCACGGGTCAATCCGGGCAATTTGAAAGAAGAGAAACTATATTTTGATCTCTTGCGCAAACTCTGCGACCATGGCGTGGTTGGCATGCCCCACCCAGATGCGATGATTGGTTATGGAGCAAAGGACGCGCTCACCAAACTCGCCGATACCGAGCTAGTGCCTGATGACACTTATGCCTATTATGACAAAGAGGAGGCAAAGCGCATTGGAGTGACTTGGAGCGATAAGCATGACTTGAAAAAGACTTTCCCTAAAACTCTGGCTAAGGGTGAGCGAGTCTTAAAGCAAAATCGTGGCTCCACTGGTGAGGGCATTTGGCATGTGCAACTAGAAGAGCCTCTGCCTGCGGGAGTGAGTGAAGTCCCCCTAAATGCCAAAATTAAATGCATTGAAGCGGTGGATAACCATGTAGAACACCGCCAATTGGGCGAATTTATGGATTTTTGCGAAAAATACCTAGTTGGGGATAATGGCATGCTAGTGGATATGACCTTTTTACCCCGCATTAAAGAGGGCGAGATTCGCATTCTGATGCTCTACAAACACCCCATTTATGTGGTGCATAAAAAACCCGCTGAAGGGGCGGACGCATTTAGTGCCACTCTCTTTAGTGGGGCAAAGTACCGCTATGACAAGCCAGAGCAATGGGATGAGCTCGTGCATTACTTTTTAAGGCAGCTCCCCCATATCCAAACCAAACTGGGCAATTATGACCTGCCCCTGATTTGGACAGCCGATTTCATTTTAGACACGAATGAACATGGCAAGGACAAATACATTCTAGGCGAAATCAATTGTTCTTGCGTGGGCTTTACCACCCCGGTAGAGTTTTTGGACAAAACCGCGCGCAAAGTGGCTAATACGATTATCGATATTCTTGAGGACAAACTAGGCTAATTTAGGTAAATTGGAGGGGTTGGTGCCTAAAAAGTAAGCTTGTATATTGATCTGTTTGTGGTAAAATGGACGAAACCTCCAATCATGATCTTAAAATAAGGGAAATTATGGCTAGCAATAGTATTTATGTTAAAAACCGCATACGGGGCAAAATCTCTTTGCACGAGAGGGGGCAGGGAAACTATCGAGTGCATTTTGAAACCAAAGATGTTGTGGTGCAGGCCAAATGCCCCATTGCAGATGTCGAAAATTGTCAAGTTGATGATGATATCACCATCATCCTTAAGGTCATATCTATGCTGATTCCTAATTTTAGCCAGCACCTAAAGCTAGACCCTATGGCTTTTACCGGACGGATTTTAACTATTAAACCCGACCGCAAGGAAGTTAATATGCAACGCATAGAGGTCCATCTAGATGATTGTAGCGTGGATTTTGTCTTAGATCAAGGCTCCATTGAGCTTTATCGCCTAGAAAATGGCAAGGAGCTTGTGCTTTTTTGCAAGCCCGAACACATCACCATTTACTAACCCCTCTTAGAGTTTAAAGGGTTTTGAGCTCCTCAGGAGATAGTTCTTTGTAGAAGCGTTCAACATCCAAATGCGCACCCAAATATTCGGCGATTTCCTTAGCGTCCTTGAGCGCATTTTCTAAACAGCTGGTCGCGCCCGGGGAGGGAGTCATGTTAAAGGTGATTCCCCGACCAGTAACGATTTTCTTTTCCCCTAATTCTAATTTTTTGCGGGTACGATCGAGCACTTGGGGGCGTACTTCCCCAAAACCATAGGCATACTGCAGATCGCCCAAGTAGAGTGAAGGGATGATCTTGCGCGCATCGTGTAAAAACTTGCGCTTGCCAAAGAAGGGCAATTCAAAAACCAAGTTTTTAAAGACATAGTTGCGGATGTCTCTTTCTGAGAAAAGATCATAGACAATCCCCATTACATCGGGGTTAAAGTCCATTTTAAAGAGCTCCCAACTCACACCCTTTAAGAGATTTTTATTACGCTCTAATTTAGGCATCGCAAAAGCTGTTGGTCCTAAGCGGGTCTTGCCTTTGATCCACACATCCGGGTCGCCATGCAAGGCTGCAAAGGGGAGTTTGGGGTTTTGCACGGTATAGACCTTACCACGCAACAAATTGCCGGGTACAAAGTAGAAACTCCCCGCTACAGGCAAACAACCCAGTTCCAAACCATAGCCCATAGACTGGGCTAGGGGCAAGGAATACGACCCAGCATCAACTAGGACAAACTTCCCATAGATTTCATCTCCCTCTGTAGAGATCACCGCCCATTCGTCATCCATGCACGACTCAATGCGGGACACTTTGAAGTTAAAAAAGACATGGTTTTCGGAGTGGATTTTCATGGCCTCTTGAACAAAATTCTCGCTCAATAACTCAAAGTTCATACCACACCAATATTTCTCAAAACCACTCCCAACAACATTTTCGGGGCGATCTAGGCCTTGTTCGCCCAAAATCACCTTGGGTTCAATTTGCTTGATCTTGGCTTTATCAAAAAAAGTGAGACCAGGGTAAATTTCTTGAAATTCTTCATGCCTTTTGGTTATGAAGGCGCATTCCTTATCACCCACCCCAATTGCCATCTTCTGCATTTCAAAGATAACCGTATTTTGTAGGTTTTTGTTGAGGGCGTAATTTTTGAGTTTTTCAGCTGCAAGCCTAACTTTCTTGGCTTTTTGGGCGGTGTAATTGGTTTCAATCGCACCGTCATGGATAGTTTGAGAGTTGGCTTTGGCATTCGAGCTCACCTTAGCCAAACCACCTCTTCTCTCCACCAAAGCGATTTTTTTTAGGTCTGTATATTGGCTCAACGTCCAAAGTAGGGCACAACCAGACACCCCGCCCCCCACAATCACCACATCAAAATCCCGCTTCATGTAAGTCCTTTATTTGAATTAAAAAGCCCGATCTTAGCATATTATATTTAGCATAATCAATACACCACCAGCTTTAAGCTATAATCATAAAGATCGGACATCGCCTTGACCCGATCGATTAGGAGTTTGGAATGTGCAAACATGTCCTTGTGTTCTTTGCCCAGTCTTAAAGTTGTGATCACTGCTTTACCAATGTTGTAAATGTGGGTCTTTTTGCGGTGCTTGGGCACAGAGATTGCCCAAATATTATGCGCCACGATGGCTTTTCTGTGGCGCGTACCCAGATAGAGCATGATATGCCCTTTGAGCCAAAGAATGGTCGCAAAGGGGGTGGCGTGTTTGATGATGTAGGCTTCTTTTTTATGTGCAGACATGTGGCTAAGGTCGATGGCATTTTTGGCATACTGCACTTGGGCTAGAGAGTTCCGGGGTAATAAAATCCCAAAACTAGCAAAGCTATCCCGCGTGAAAGCCGAACAATCACGGTCTTGATGCGCTCCCCCCCAGCCGTATTTTTGCCCTAGCATGGTGTCTATGATGGTCGCCATAGTCTTTTGGGTGAGCGGACGGGGAAAGGGGGTAAAATCTTTGGGATTGACAAAAGCCGGGCTCAGATACGCATAACCCTCTTGATCTTGTTTGTAGATATAGACCTGCCTAGAAGTATTGGGGATTTTTAAGAAAATCTCACCCATGTGCGCTGTTGCTAGATAGTTCCTGCGTTGATCATAGAGGGCTATTTTGTCGCGTAAAGGGGTGAGGTATTCTTTAAAACGCATCACTTGCTGGATCATTTGGGGTTTGATGGGAGCAATGTCTTCCACACGCACCCAGCCAAAAACAAAACTGCTTTGGATATGGGCGTAAGTGTGTTCCTTGTTGTAATGGGTGATGAGCACGGGTGTACCGGCAAAAATAAAGGAATTTTGCCAGCGATCAAAGGGGTAACCATCTTTGGTGCGGTAATAAGGCTCATCAGTAGGCACAGCGCGTACGCTGGTATCGGCTAAAATGACTGCTTTAAGGGCTGTGCTGGGGTAGTGGGGGATGTCCATACTTTCATAGAGAGCTTGCATGCGTACGGGGTCATTGGGCTTGCCATCTTTGCCAAAACCCAAAGCACTGAAAGTATCCAGCATCCAAAAAACTTCATGAGTATCCATCACGGGCATATCCACCCAAGGGGCATACCATTGCTCCAAATACGCTTTTTTGAGTTTGGCTTTAGAGGGAATGGGTAGGGCGTGTTTGGGGAGGTAATAGGTCGCTTTTTGGGGGAGTCTGATTAAATCCAATAAAACCCCATCATGGGCTAATGCTCCTGCTAAAAACACCACAAGAAGGAGCAAGACTTTAGGCATGGCAATGCTTTAAGAGTTCTTGAACTCCCTGAGTGATGAGCCCATAGACCTGCTCTAAATCTTTCTCTTGGGTGAAGGTGTAAGGATCGGGGATGTCTATTCCGCCTAGTCCAAAGTCCCCTAATTTGTAAATGTGGGGGTGGGTGATGCCCAGCGTGCCTAGAGATTTGACATTGCTTGTATCCATGGCAATGATCCAATCATGACGGGTGGCTAAGGTTTGGGTAATGGGTTTGCTTTTAAAGGGAGTTAAATCAATGCCATGCCTTTTGGCTAGGGCAATGATGGGTGGGTGGGCATGTTCGCCCTCATGGTAGTTAGAAATACCCGCCCCATCGACTTTTAAATTTAATTGTTGCTTTTGGATCAGCTCAAGTGCAATACCCCGTGCCAACATGGAACGGCAGATATTGCCCAAACATAAAAATAAGAGGCTTTGGGGTTTCATATACGCAAGTAGCTTCTGAGCAAACGCCCATATTGGGGGCTACGCAATTTTTTAATGGCACTGCTCTCAATTTGGCGTACCCGCTCGCGCGTAACATTGAGCTCTTTGCCAATCTCTTCTAGCGTGCGATCGCTCTCGTCTTCAAGCAAACCAAAGCGCATACGGATCACGGATTTTTCGCGTTCGTTGAGTTGATCGAGCACCCCATCAATCTGGGCTTTTAAGTCCTCACGCATGATATGTTCCATCGAGCCGACCACATTTTTATCTTCCACAAAGTCCCCAAATTTGCCATCATCATCGTTGCCCACCGGCGACTCGAGGCTAATAGGCTCTTTAGTGATTTTGATCACATTTTTGACCTTATCTAAAGGCAAACCCACCTCCTTGGCCACCAAATCTAAATCTGGCTCCTTGCCATTTTCTTGCATGCACTTGCGCATGACCTTGTTGATGCGGTTGATGGTGTCGATCATGTGGATGGGGATGCGAATAGTGCGGGCTTGATCGGCGATTGCACGGCTAATGGCTTGTTTGATCCACCAAGTGGCGTAAGTGGAAAACTTGTAATTTTTTTCATGTTCAAACTTATCCACCGCCTTCATCAAACCAATATTACCCTCTTGGATCAAGTCCAAAAAGGGCAACCCACGGGAGGTATAGCGTTTAGCGATGCTCACCACAAGGCGTAAGTTGGAGCGTGCCATTTTGTTTTTGGCTTTATCTGAAATGAGCTTGCCCCGCTTGATTTGCTCTAAAATCTCCTTGAGTTTGCTAGGTTCTAAATCAAAGCCATCTTCGCTCGCCTCCTTAGTTTGGAAGAGCTTTTTAATCTCCATGTAAATGCTGATCATGGTTGCCTCTGGGACCATGCTAGCAATCTCCTCCTTGCTCATGGTGGTGATGGTCTTTAAAATGTTTCTGTGGTTCTCAATAAGGCTTTCATTGAACAAAGACAGCTTGTATTCGAGGCGTTTGAGTTCCTTTTCAAACCCATCCCCACTTTTAAGTGAAGTTTCCATTGCTTTGACCAATTCGCTGATGAGCTTGCTTGTGGGTCCTAGGTCGTAGAGCTTTTCTTTCAACACACGGCGTTTATAGGCCAAAGTCAAGGCGTATAAAAGCTCGTCCTCTTGAGAAGTGGGCGGAGTGTTGAGCGATTTGAGCCAATCTTTTTTGGCCTTATCTAGGGCTTTAAAGCTCTCCAAGACTTTTTCAACACGATTTTTATCCTTCTCGGAGAGATTTTTTTTCACCTCCAAGCCTTCCTCATCTTCGCCCTCCTCCATCTCAACTTCCTCGTCTTTCTTGGTCGCACTCTCCTCGTCATCGAAGTTTCTAAACAACTCCTTGACTCGTCTTTCGCGATTGATCAACGCCTCTTTATAGCCATAGATGAAGTCAATCAAATAAGGCACAGAACAGATGGCATCTAAGATAATGTTTTCGCCTAGCTTGATCTGTTTGCTTAATTCCACTTCCTCATCTTTGCTCAAAAGTGGGATTTCGCCCATTTCGCGTAAATACATCCGCACGGGACTATCGCTCCTAGACCACTCGTGCAATTCCTTTTCCTTGATAAAGTCAAGGCTGTCCTCCTCTTCTTCTAAGGCTTTGGATCGTTTGCGTGTCGTTTTTCTTTCCATAGAGTGGAGAGAAGTGAGCGCATATTCTGAGGAGTGTATGAAACTCTTGTGGTATTTGAGTGCCAAATCCTTGATCTTCTTGATCTGTGCTAGCGTGGGGATTTTTTGGATAATATCCACAATGCGCTCATAAGAAACACTAGAGTCGCTCTCTTGGAAGAGTTGTTCTAGCTCTTCTTGAATTTTATGGGGGTTTTTGGTAGATTTGTGGTTAGCATTTTCCATGTTCAAACATCCTATACAATTTGGAGTAGGCGCACCAACGCCACAGCAACAATTTAGAAAGAGAAAAACGTACGTATTATATTTAATTTTAGCTTACAAACAAATTAATACAGAGGTGCTCATCTTATCGAGTAATATGCTATAATCAGGTCATGTTTGGAATGGGTTTTTTTGAGTTATTGGTCGTGCTTGTGGTCGCCATCATTTTTTTAGGACCTGAAAAATTCCCTAAGGCTTTAGTGGATATTGTTAAGTGTTTCCGTGCGGTTAAAAAAAACGCTCAGTGATGCTAAAGAGACTCTAGATAAGGAGATTCACATCGAGGAACTTAGGCAACAGTCTTTGGAATACAAAAAATATTTTGAAGAAAGCGCGCAGAATGTGCAAAACTCTTTAAAAAGAGAACTAGAAGAGGTCAAGGAGATCAAGGAGTTGCAAGAGTTCAAAGAAATCACCCAAAGCATTGCCAAAGACAACCCCTTAGATAGTTTGGCTGAGGAGGTGCATGCTGATGAGAAACCTAAAGTGAGTTTGGAGAAAAAACCCCCCGATGCTCCTAGATGATCTCAAACCCCATTTACAAGATTTACGCAAACGCCTGCTGATCTCCATCGCCGTTTTAGTAGTCACCTTCGGGCTGTGTTTCCATTTTTGGCAGGTTATTTTTGAGTGGATCAAAGCTTCCTACCATGGTAAGCTCATACAGATTTCCCCGATTGAGGGAATCATGGTGGCTATCAAGGTGAGTTTTTTTGCTGCTTTAGTGGTGTCCATGCCCGTGATCTTTTGGCAAGCATGGCTTTTTATCGCTCCCGGGCTTTATAAAAATGAAAAAAAGGTGGTTTTGCCCTTTGTTTTCTTTGGAACTTTGATGTTTATTGCAGGCGCATCATTTTCTTACTACATTGTCTTCCCCTTTGTGATCAATTACCTCTCTACCTTTGGGAATGCGGTTTTTGAGGCCAATATCTCTGCTTCTAGCTATGTGAGCTTTTTTACCCGTTTGATTCTAGGTTTTGGCATTGCGTTTGAATTGCCGGTTTTGGCGTTTTTCTTAGCCAAAGTGGGTTTGATCACCGATGAAAGTTTGAAAAATTACTTCAAATATGCCATTGTGGTGATCTTTATCATCGCCGCCATCATCACCCCCCCCGATGTGATGAGTCAGGTCCTAATGGCACTCCCCCTCATTGGACTCTATGGACTCTCTATTTTAATCGCCAAATGGGTTAATCCCGCTTCCAAACTCTAATGCCCGTCCCTAGAGAGTTCTTGCGCACGAGCTATACCTACCATTTGCCACCACACTTGATCGCGACGCACCCCATTAGTCCCAAAGAAGAGGCTAAATTAATGGTCTATGAACGCACCAGTGACAAACTCACCCACACAACTTTTAAAGAAATCTTTAATTTTTTCCCCCCCAATGCCCTTGTGGTTCTCAATGATACCAAAGTGATCAAGGCCCGCCTTTATGGGTACAAAGAGCAGGGCAAACCAGTAGAGATTTTGATCCACCAGCCTCAAGGTTTATTGGACTGTATGGTGCAAATGCGTGGGAGAGTGCGTGCAGGTTTGGTACTTGATTTAAGGCATGGGTATTGTGTCCAAGTGCAAAAAGTGTTAGAAAATGGCATGCGCTTGGTGCGTTTTATCAAGGAGAGAGAGGGGTTTTTAGAATGGGCAGGGGTTTTAGAGATGTTGGAACTCTTAGGGCATGTGCCCCTCCCACCTTATTTAAAACGCTCTGATGAGGTGCAAGATTTGCAAGATTACCAAAGCGTCTTTGCTAAATATCCCGGAGCCATTGCTGCGCCCACCGCATCTTTACATTTCTCACAGAGCGCAAAAAACCACTTATTAAAGAACTTTAGGCATGTTTTTATCACCTTGCATGTGGGGGCGGGGACTTTTTTAAGCGTACAGAGTGAGGATATCAGGCAACACCCCATGCACGCCGAGTTTGTGCAGGTATCCCCACAAGCGGGGGAGGCCCTAGACAATGCCCCCTACATTTTATGTGTGGGCACCACTGCTTTAAGAGCCACGGAGCATTACAAAAGGGGTTTTGGGCTTGAACCTTGCAATCTCTTTTTGCACCCAGGCAATCCCGTTAGGCACGCCCAAGCCCTACTGACTAATTTTCATCTGCCTGAATCAACTTTAATCATGTTGGTCGCGTCTATGGTGGGCTTGGACAAATGCCTAGAACTCTACAAAATTGCCATAGAACACCATTATCGTTTTTATTCTTATGGCGATGGGATGTTGATCTTATGAGGGCTAAACTAGACCTATTTGCCCATTTGCTTTTAGAGTGGGGGGGTGTGCATAATTTGAGCGGTGCAAAAAGCCATCAAGACATTAAGAACAATATCCAAGACAGCTTGCAAGTTTTGGACTTTATCCAGCCCTTTAGGTCCTGCTTAGATATAGGGAGTGGGGCGGGCTTTCCAGCCATCCCCTTAAGTCTAGCTTGCCCCCATGCCCGCTTTATTCTGTTGGAGCCCAACGCTAAAAAAGTGGCTTTTTTACACCACTTAAAGGGGGCATTGGGATTAGATAATCTTGAGATCAAACGTGTACGCATTGAGGCATTAAGCCCCAAAACAGAGTTAGTGGATTTGATCACCTCACGAGCTTTGATGCAAGCCAAAGATTTGATTGCCTTAAGCGTGCCTTTTTTAAGGAATCAAGGACATTTTTTATTTTACAAGGGTAGCCAGCTACGCACCGAGATCGCTTGTGCTGATTGCGAATGCCATGTATATGGCAAACGGGTTTATTTTTACTCCCAAAGGAGAGATTTTGCTTAGGTTATTGATTCCCCTACTCATCATTGGCTGGATTTGCTGGCTATTTTTGCGCCCCAAAAAGAGCAAACCCCGTCCTTCTAATCCTTCCCAAATTGAGAGCTTATTAGAGTGTGCGCATTGCCAAACCTATGTTTCCAGCCAAGAAGCGTTTTTTAGCAATGGGCGTGCCTATTGTTGCCAAGCGTGCTTGCAAAAGGGGGATTCATGTTAGTTTTTGGACACCCTAAAATCCCCTGCATGCCCTTTAAATGCGTAGCTGATATACGGGCGATCGCCCAAGTACCTAGCCACACGATCCCCTTTTTCCAAACCTATAATACAGACGCTTTTGGACTTTCTAAGCATTGTAGCGATCAAGGTGTCAAATACGCTGTATGGGTGCAAAACCCTTTAGAGTGTACCTTAATGGCTAATTTTAAACCGGCATATATCTTGGCAGAAAACCAACTAGAAGAGTGTCAAAGCATTGCTAATGACTACTTACTAGATGCGCGTATTTTAAAAGTGATTGAGCGGGAGGAAGAATTAGAAGAGGTGCTCAAATTGCGTTTAGATGGTGCGGTGTTCCAGTCTTTTTTGTGGCTTTAGAGTGTTTTTAGCCTTTATAGACTAGAATAGTTCTCTTGGAGAGATGTCCGAGTGGTTGAAGGAGCACGCCTGGAACGCGTGTAAGGTGCGAGCCTTCAAGGGTTCGAATCCCTTTCTCTCCGCCATTTTCCCCTGTTTTTATATTTTTGACAAATAAGATCAACTTAGAATAAATAATATTATCTTGCATGCCAAGATATTAACAAAGGTTAGCCAAAACAGACTAGAATCCGTCCCGTTGGTAGCCTAGCTATTCAATAATACAAATTTGGTAGAAGGAGTTTAGGATGAAATTGACCCCTAAAGAGCTAGACAAGCTCATGTTGCATTATGCGGGCGAATTGGCTAAAAAACGCAAAGCGAATGGCGTTAAGCTCAATTATACCGAGGCGGTGGCTCTCATCAGTGCCCATGTGATGGAAGAAGCGCGTGCGGGTAAGAAAAGTGTAGCAGATTTGATGCAAGAAGGCAGGACTTTGCTCAAAGCTGATGATGTCATGCCCGGTGTGGCCCATATGATCCACGAAGTGGGGATTGAAGCTAATTTCCCTGATGGGACAAAACTGGTAACCATCCACACTCCCGTTGAAGATGGTGGGCATAAACTTGCTCCCGGTGAAGTGATTTTGAAAAACGAAGACATTACTTTGAATGCGGGCAAACAAGCCATCACTTTAGAAGTGCATAACAAAGGCGATCGCCCTGTGCAAGTGGGCTCTCACTTCCACTTCTTTGAAGTTAATAAGCTTCTCGAATTTGATCGCGAAAAAGCCTATGGCAAACGCTTAGACATTGCTTCTGGAACTGCTGTGCGCTTTGAACCCGGTGAGAAGAAAACCGTGGAATTGATTCAAATTGGTGGTAACCAACGCATTTACGGCTTTAACTCTCTAGTGGATCGCCAAGCCGATACCGATGGCAAAAAACTTGCCTTGAAGCGCGCCAAAGAACATGGTTTTGGCGTTGTTAATTGCGGTTGCGACAAAAAATAAGGAAAGGACAATCCGATGAAAAAAATTTCTCGAAAAGAATATGTTTCTATGTACGGGCCCACTACGGGCGATAAAGTGAGATTGGGTGATACCGATCTAATCCTAGAAGTCGAACATGACTGCACCACTTACGGCGAAGAAATTAAGTTTGGTGGCGGTAAAACCATCCGCGATGGGATGGCGCAAACCAATAGCCCTAGTAGCCATGAGCTCGATTTAGTCATCACCAACGCCTTGATCGTGGATTACACCGGCATTTACAAAGCTGACATTGGCATTAAAAACGGCAAAATCCATGGCATTGGCAAGGCGGGTAATAAAGACATGCAAGATGGCGTTTGCAACAATCTTTGCGTGGGTCCTGCTACTGAGGCTTTGGCTGCCGAAGGTTTGATTGTTACAGCCGGTGGGATTGACACCCACATCCACTTTATTTCTCCCCAACAAATCCCAACTGCCTTTGCTAGCGGGATTACAACCATGATTGGTGGGGGAACAGGACCTGCTGATGGGACCAATGCGACCACCATCACTCCAGGACGCTGGAATCTCAAAACCATGCTCCGCGCTTCTGAAGAATATGCCATGAACTTGGGCTATCTAGGTAAGGGGAATGTATCCTATGAACCATCCCTAGTTGATCAACTCGAAGCTGGAGCCATTGGCTTTAAAATCCACGAAGACTGGGGTAGTACACCTGCAGCGATTCACCATTGCTTGAATGTGGCTGACAAATACGATGTGCAAGTGGCTATCCACACCGATACCCTGAACGAAGCGGGCTGTGTGGAAGACACTTTGCAAGCCATTGCTGGGCGCACTATCCACACTTTCCACACTGAAGGTGCTGGTGGGGGACACGCTCCTGATGTCATTAAAATGTCTGGCGAATTTAATATCCTACCAGCCTCTACCAACCCCACCATCCCTTTCACCGTGAATACAGAAGCCGAACACATGGATATGTTGATGGTGTGCCACCACTTGGATAAAAACATCAAAGAAGATGTCCAATTTGCTGATTCTAGGATTCGTCCCCAAACAATCGCCGCTGAAGATAAACTCCACGATATGGGGATTTTCTCTATTACTAGCTCTGACTCCCAAGCCATGGGCCGTGTAGGCGAGGTTATCACACGCACTTGGCAAACAGCGGACAAAAACAAAAAAGAATTTGGTCGCTTGCCTGAGGAAAAAGGCGATAATGACAACTTCCGCATTAAACGCTACATCTCCAAATACACCATCAATCCTGCCATTGCACACGGCATTTCTGAATATGTCGGCTCTGTAGAAGTGGGCAAATTTGCGGATTTGGTACTTTGGAGCCCCGCTTTCTTTGGCATTAAACCCAACATGATCATTAAGGGCGGATTCATCGCGCTTTCTCAAATGGGCGATGCTAATGCGTCTATCCCCACTCCCCAACCCGTGTATTACCGCGAAATGTTTGGCCACCATGGCAAAGCCAAATTTGATACCAATATTACTTTTGTGTCCCAAGTGGCTTATGACAACGGCATCAAGGAAGAATTGGGCTTGCAAAGAGTGGTTTTGCCAGTTAAAAACTGCCGCAACATCACCAAAAAAGATCTCAAATTCAACGATGTGACCGCTCACATTGAGGTCAATCCTGAAACCTACAAAGTGAAAGTAGATGGTAAGGAAGTTACCTCTAAAGCAGCAGACAAAATCAGCCTAGCACAACTTTACAACTTGTTCTAGGTCTTTTTTAAGGAGGGATGGAGGGGGTTTTCTGTTTTGATTTTTGGCATTGTTGGGGGGAGTCGATTTACTTTATTGGTTTATAATGAAGTCAAGAGAATTTTTTTCGCCACAGCCTACAGCACTTGTTTTGGGGGTTTTGCGTGCGTGATGGGGGCGATAGGAAACTCTAAATTTTCACCAAAGGATGGTCATGTTAGGACTTGTGCTGTTGTATGTTGCAATCGTTTTGATTAGCAACGGGGTTTGCGGGCTTGCCAATGTCGATGCTAGAAGCAAGGCCGTGATGAATGTGTTTGTAGGCGGGCTTTCCATCATCTGTAATGTGATTGCCATCGTCTATTCCACTTTCAACCCCACACCCGCAGTAACAGGTGCAGAGGATGTCGCTCAAGTATCTCACCACTTGATTAACTTCTATGGACCTGCTACTGGCTTGTTATTCGGTTTCACCTATATGTATGCGGCGATCAACAACATCTATAATTTGGATTGGAAGCCTTATGGGTGGTATTGTTTGTTTGTTACCATCAACACCATCCCCGCAGCGATCCTCTCCCACTACTCAGATGCGCTTGATGATCACCGCCTTTTGGGCATTACCGAGGGTGATTGGTGGGCGTTTATTTGGCTCGCTTGGGGCGTGTTGTGGCTCACTGGTTGGATTGAATGTGCACTGGGCAAAAGCTTAGGCAAATTTGTCCCATGGCTTGCCATCATCGAAGGCGTGATCACCGCTTGGATTCCCGCTTGGTTGCTCTTCATCCAACACTGGTCTTGAGGTCAAGCTTTGCGCATAGAAAGCATTTTAGGGAATTTAAAGGAGGGGGGTAGCTCTAAGGAGCTAGATTTTATCGATTTGGAGTGGTTTGATGCCCAAAAGAGAATGGGGCGTTTCACTTCACAAAAAGGTGCGGAGTTGGTTCTTAAGCTCAAAAACCCCCCCAAGATGGGCTTATGCGATGGGGATATTCTCTTTGAAGATGCCACAAGCCTGATTGCTATCAACATTATCCCCACTCCCACCCTCCATGTCTATACTGATAGCACGGCACAGGTGGCTCGTTTGTGCTATGAAGTGGGGAATCGCCATGCTTCGCTTTACTATGGGGATAGCCCTTTGAGTTTTAAAACCCCATTTGAGAGACCCTTGCAGGTCTTGTTTGACAAATTAGCTTTACGCTATGAGGTTTTAAAAAGCAAATTGGATGCCTCGCAACGCATCAGTGTGAGCGCGCCCCATGCCGATCCTCTGCAGGAGGGCGGTGCGCCTTTGAAGTTTAAAAGTGCTCCTGATTTGCAAATCGTGATGAAAAAGTAGGTCCATGCAAAAAGATTTTTTATTGCTCCAAGTGAATGATGCCATGTTCCCCATTGGGAGTTACACCCACTCCTTCGGGTTAGAAACCTATATCCAGCACAAGGAAGTTTCTAACAAAGAGAGTGCACTTGATTACATGCGTGCTTATCTCTCTACCCAATTTTTATATACCGAACTCTTAGCTCTCAAATTGGCTTATGGCTATGCCAATCAAGAGGATTTGGAGTTAATTTTGGAGATGGAGGAGCAGATTTGTTTAGCCACCCCGCCCTTAGAATTGCGTAGTGCCAACCAAAAATTGGGGAATCGTTTTTTAAAGACTATTGGCGTGTTGGATCTCCCCCTGAGTCCATTTTTTAAAGACTACATGCAAAAAAGCACCACCCCCACCCATGCAAGTGCTTATGGAGTCTTCTGTGCCTGCTTGGGATTGGGATTAGAGGCTGGTCTAAAACACTATCTCTATGCGCAAAGCTCTAATATGGTGATTAATTGTGTCAAAACCATCCCCCTAGCCCAAAATGACGGGCAACGCATTTTATTAGCCCTACAAGAGAGCTTTACAACCCTGCTCGCCACTTTAGAGGGCTTAGACGCAAGCCATCTATGCGCAGCAAGTATCCAAAACGACATCAAGGCGATGCAACACGAGCATTTGTACTCCAGACTTTATATGTCTTAATCCATCTAGCAAAGGAAAATCATGGTTAAAATCGGTGTTTGTGGTCCTGTGGGCAGTGGCAAAACGGCTTTAATTGAAGCCCTAACTAGGGCAATGAGCCAACAATACAGCATAGGTGTCATCACTAATGATATCTACACCAAAGAGGATGCTGAGTTTTTGTGTAGAAACTCTGTGATGCCCAGAGAGAGGATCATTGGGGTAGAGACGGGGGGGTGCCCGCACACCGCCATTAGAGAGGACGCATCGATGAATTTGGAAGCAGTGGAAGAATTGCATGCCAAATTCCCCGATATTGAGTTGATGTTTATTGAGAGTGGCGGGGATAATCTCTCCACCACCTTTAACCCCGAGCTAGCTGACTTCACGATCTTTGTGATCGATGTGGCCGAGGGGGATAAAATCCCTAGAAAAGGGGGTCCGGGCATTACCCGTTCCGATCTGCTCATCATCAATAAAATTGACCTAGCCCCCTATGTGGGAGCAGATTTGGGCGTGATGGATCGCGATTCTAAGAAAATGCGTGGAGAAAAACCCTTTTTATTCACCAATATCCGCTCTAAAGAGGGCTTAGATCATGTGATTGGCTGGATTAAAAAATACGCGTTGCTAGAGGACTAAACTTGGCAGTGCAACACCCCACCAGCTACGCCCAAGCTTCTAGGCTTTATTTGAGGACCAAAATCGGGCAAAATGGTAAGTGCGTGATCGCCGATAACTACTTTAGCCCGCCCTTTAAGCTCATGCCCCCTTTCTATGAAAAAGGCAACATGGCTGAGATCATCTTGATCGCTGTCAGCCCGGGGATGCTCAAAGGAGATGCCCAAGAGATTCAAATGGACATTGGGGAAAATTGCCGGCTTGAGCTTTCGTCTCAAAGTTTTGAGAAGATCCAAGATACTGAGGATGGGTATGCTAGCCGCAATACCCAAATCCATATCCACCAAAACGCTTTGCTAGACTTCTCCCCCCTACCCATTATCCCCTTTGCCAATGCGCATTTTAAAAATCATAGCCATATTGTGTTGCACCCAAATGCCCAATTGCTTTACAGCGAGATCATCACGGCTGGGCGCATTGCGATGGGCGAGGCTTTTGCCTTCCATAAAATCCACTCTACGCTCAAAATTTCTACCCAGGAAGGCGAGTCTCTTAGAAGTGTCTTTTTAGATAACACGATTTTAGAACCCACTAGCATGGATTTAAGAAACCCGTGCATGTTTGGCAATTACACGCATTACTTGAATGGGATTTTTTTAACGCGCCTATTAAAATTAGAGGATCTTTTAGAGTTGCTGGAGAGCGCACAGATCAATGCCGGGGTGAGCCTCTTGCCCACTAGATTGCCAGAGGGCTATCATAGCCTATGCCTCAAGGCTCTAGCCAATGGCTCGGAGCCTTTATTAGCCTTGCGCAAACGCATTTCACTTTTGCTTTTAGAACGCATGGAGAGTTGAGCGGGGTTTAGGGTGCTCTGTGTCAAAGCCTCAGCGTTTGCCACATGACCTAGACTCAAAATCCTCCATTATTGGGTTTTCCAAAACAGCCAATAAAGACTAGCCACCCAAGCCCCATATTTAGATTCTTTGTGTTAGCATGTCTTAGATGGGGGATTTGGAAATACCTGATCTGAGAAGTGGTGGCTATTTGATAATAAAGGATAATCATGTCTTATAACATTAGCAAGAAAATTTTAAATATTGTTGGGCGCACCAATGCCACCTATAACTTGATTGGCGAGGGCGATCGCATTTTGGTGGGACTAAGTGGGGGCAAGGATTCGATTTTACTCTCTTGTTTGTTAGCCCGCATGAAAGCCCATGCCCCCTTTAAATTTGAATTTAAAGCCGCTACGGTGCATTATGGACTTAAAGAGGATTTGGCGTGGCTTAGCGATCTATGTCTAGAACAAAATATCCCCCATGAGATTCTTTATACCAATATCGCCCAAACGATCAGAGAAAAACGGCGTGAAAAAAGCTCATATTGTAGTTTTTGTTCGCGCATGCGCCGGGGTGTACTTTACAACTATGCCCTAGAACATGGCTACAACAAGCTAGCCATCGCCCACCATTTGGATGATGCGGTGGAGAGCTTTTTTATGAATTTTACTTATAATGGGAGTTTGCGTAGCATGCCCCCCATTTACAAGGCTGAAAATGGGCTTTTTGTGATCCGTCCGCTGATCCACATTAGAGAACGCCAGAGTATTGACTTTGTGTACTCCCAAAATATCCCCACCGCCCCGGATTGCAACTGCCCAGCTAAACAGCCCGACTCAGACAAACCCCCTATTGCAAGGCTAGCCACCAAGAACTTTTTACAAGAAATGGAGAGAAATAACCCTACTCTCTTCACTTCACTCAAAAACGCCTTTTGCAATGTGCATGCCAATAGCTTTAGCGATGGGGCATTTTTAGATACTTAAAAGGACAACCCATGTTCTCCGATCTGCTTGTTTTTTTAATCTTCATGGTGGTAGCCCTGCTCATTGACTTGAAAGCCCACAGCCAAGATCAGACCATCACGCTTAAAAGTGCGTCTCTGTGGTCGCTCTTTTGGGTGGGGGTTGCCCTGCTTTTTGCGCTTTATTTGCTCATCCATGATGGTAAAACTAATGCCTCCTTATTTTTAACTGGTTATGTGTTAGAAAAAGCCCTATCGGTAGATAATCTCTTTGTGATGATGGCGATTTTTTCGTGGTTTAAAGTGCCCGAAATTTACCGCCACCGCGTGCTTTATTATGGCATCTTGGGCGCGATTATTTTTAGGTTGATTTTTGTCTTGATCGGGGCGGGATTATTGCACCTATCAGCGTATGTGGAGATTCTTTTTGGCTTGCTAGTGGGTTATAGCTGTGTGGTGATGATTCAAAACCAAAACAAAGAAGAGGAAGAACAAGGCGAGGATTACTCCCAACACCTTGCCTATAGATTGGTCCATAAATTTTTCCCGGTTTATCCAAAACTTATCGGGCATGATTTTTTTGTGAGCAAGGAGCGCTTAGACGTGCTTGAAAAAAACCTAGATTCTCACGAAGTGAATGCTTTACACCACCAGAGTGCCTTCAGCAAGGCTAAGATCATCGCCACCCCTTTGTTTCTGTGCTTGGCCGTGATTGAGCTTAGCGATGTGATGTTTGCCTTTGATAGCGTACCGGCTGTGATTGCGGTGAGCAAAGAACCTTTGATCATTTACAGTGCAATGATGTTTGCGATTTTAGGCTTGCGTAGCCTTTATTTTGTGTTGGAAGTGCTAAAGGGTTATTTGGTCTATCTGGAAAAAAGTGTAATCGTGGTGCTAGGCTTTATCAGCCTTAAGCTCATTTTAGATGCTACCTCTCACCTCTTCGGTTTTGGTTTGCAGATCAGCCCCACCCTCAGCCTCTACATCGTCTTAGGCGTGCTGGGCGCGGGCGTGCTCCTTAGCTTTTTCAAACCCAAAGAATCTTAGTCCTTTTGTTCGGGGGGTGTGTGCCTTAATCGGGTGATGGTCTCCCCGCCCAAGCCACAATTATCAGTATGGATTTCATCAATGATCACAATTGTAGCTTCTCTCTTTTTGCCCAATATATCCACCACCAAATCGGTAACCCCGCTAATGAGTGCGCGTTTTTGCTCTGCGCTAGCTCCCCCATGTTCTTTTGAGATACGAATGTTAATGTATGGCATCAATTTCCTTTCCATTTTTGCGAATATCCTAACATATACTTTCCTCAAATAGACTTAAAGCTTGCGAGATAAAACCCTATCTCAATATTGGTTTTTCTTATTATTAACTATGTTATGCTATAAGCGAGAGATATTTTGGTGTAAAGGAGAGTGAAATGTTAAAGGAGAAGCTCAAACAACTTAGAAATGCAAACAACTTAACTCAAGAAGAGCTAGCACTCAAGTGTGGCGTGAGTTTGCAAAGCATCAAGCGCTATGAGAGTGAGCAAAAAAGTAATATTACTCTAGATACCCTAGAAAAGCTCGCCAGTGCTCTCAATACCGATCTGCATTTTTTCACATCTACTCATAGGGAGGTTGAAGATATTGTCATGGTGCCCTATTTTAAGGATATGCGGGCTGGCATGTCCAAGAATCAAGAGGGCAATCACATGGTTTTTCTCCCACAGAGCCGATCTTTTCTCAAAAAACATTTTGGGATCACCTCTACTGATCATTTGGGCTTGTTACAAGCAGTGGGGAACTCTATGGAGCCACTCATCAAGGAAGGGGATTTGCTTTTATTCCAAAATGACGACACCCGCTATGAAGGGGCAGTTTATGTCGTGAATTTGGATAGTGAATACTATGTCAAACGGCTTTGCAAACGCCCGCAAGTGTCTTTGATTAGCGATAATCCGGTTTATCAGCCTATTATTTTGCAATCCTTAGATGAGATTGAGATTTTGGGGAGAGTGGTGGGGGTTTTGCACACTTTCAGCTTATAGAACGATAGTGGAGGGGAATTTAAGATATCCATTATTTTATTTACGTTTGTGTTTTTTTCGTTAGCTTTGCTGTGCAATAATTCCCAAAATAGTTCCAAACTGCAAGGGAAGTCAATGGGTGTCTTGGAGGCTCTCAGAATCAGGAGATATTTCGTATTTTGGATCTTCGTGGGGGGGTGCGTATTGGGGGTCGTTTTGAGCGTTTTGACCGTGCAGGCGGTGGAATGGACTGGGGATGATAAATTTTGTGGAATCTGTCATATCATGACACCTGAGCTCAATTCTTACCATTTGGACAAACATGGGGGCAAAAATGGCGTGGGGTTTCAAGCAGCTTGCGTGGATTGCCACTTACCCCATGACAATGTGTTGAATTATTTTATCCGCAAAAGCATTTTAGGCATTGAAGATGTTTATGGCAACACCTTTAAAGACCCTAAAAAATTTGATTGGGAGAAGAACAGAAAGAGAGCAAAAGAATATGTCTTTGACACAGGCTGTTTGCGTTGCCATGCCAATCTCAAGGATGCCACTTCCTCCAACATGAAAGCCTTTCTGCCCCACCGAGACTACTTCAATGGATTGAGTCAAAAAAAATGTGTAGAATGCCATTTAGATGAAGTCGGGCATAAAAACTTGGGCTTACACTTGAAAGAGTACTTGAAAGAAAACTACAAGCCCTATCCCAATGCATTTCTTGTCGATGGGAAAAAGATGAGTCTAGAGGAACTCTCAACAATTCCCAATCCTAAACTGGGCACAAAAGCAACGAAATCCCAAACAAAGGAGTGAAGATGTCAAACTTGATCATAGGAGATAACCATGCGTGTGGTTAAAAAATGCCAGTCATTGGTCTTAGTCGTTTGTGCAGTGCTCGGGAGCTTGTCTGCACAGACACACAAGACACAACACAATGGAGGCGGGACAAGTGTCAATAATGCGATGGATGTGCAGTTGCCCCTAAAGACTTTTAGAAACTTGGGAGCTGAAGCTAAGGGCTGTATCGAATGCCATGCAAAGGAGACTCCCGGGATTGTGGCTGATTGGAAGATGAGTCGCCATGCCCATGCAGGCGTGAGCTGTATTGATTGCCATAGTGTTACCAAGGATAGCCCCATGCTTACCATGGATGGCCACCATGGTTCTAAAATCCCCATCTCTGTGCTTGTTTCCACAAATACCTGTGCTAAGTGCCATGAAAAAGAGGTGGAGGAGTTTAGACACAGCGGGCATGCTAGGGGTGCGGTGCAAGTATTTGCCAAACAGAGCATGCGCGATTTGATGCGTCTAGTCGAGGGTAGAGGGCATCCGGATTTAGGGCGTGCTCCAGAGGCAACCGGCTGTATCCAATGCCATGGCTCTATCATCAAATTAGACAAACACAGACGACCCACCCCCGAGACATGGCCTACCTATGGGATTGGCACCGCCTTCCCCGATGGGTCTGTGGGCAATTGTGCTAGTTGCCACAGCGCGCATAAATTCAGTCTAGAGGAAGCTAGAAAACCAGCTGCCTGTGCGAGTTGCCACTTGGGTCCTGATCACCCCGATATTGAGATTTACAACAACTCCATGCACGGGCATATCTTTAATGCTGAGGGCAACAAATGGAATTTTGATGCTGCCCCGGGGACTTGGAAAGTTCCTGACTTTAGAGCCCCCACCTGTGCGACCTGCCATATGAGCGGAAACTCTAAGAGTGCGGTTACCCACAATGTGAGTCGCCGTTTAAAATGGAATTTGTTCATGCCCTTAAGCGAGCTTAGAACTGGGGGGTATGAAACGGCTAGCGATGCTTTCAAATTTGAAAACAAAATCACGCATGGTAACCCCCTTGCAGGTAACCCTCAAGGTCCAGAGGCTGCGCGTGCTGAGATGAAAGCGGGTTGTATGGATTGCCATAATTCTACACACATTGATAATTTCTTCACCATGGCCGACAAGAATATTTTGCTCTACAATGAGTATTGGAAAGAGGCGGTGAAGATGAAAGAGGAATTGGCTAAAAAGAACTTGTTGGGTAAAGACATGTGGGCTGATGAATTCCAAAATACCATGTATCACCTCTGGCACCATGAGGGTCGCCGTATGCGCCAAGGGGGTATCATGGGTGGTCCGGATTTCTCCCACTGGCATGGGGTCTTTGAGGTACAACAAGATATCCGCAAATTGCGTAAAATCTATGAAAAACGCCTCAAAACCAATAAGATCGAGGATTGATGGGGTGTGTAGCTTGGGCACTTATTTTCTTAAAATAAGCTACCAAGAGTAACAGAAGACCCTAAAGATTGGAGGGGCGGGGGCGATTTGTCTCAAAATATTCTCCATTTTGCTAAAATAGCCATCGATGTTACAATCAAAAGCCGTTTTCAAAGTTATGTTTTTGTTCTTCCCGATCCAACTCTTATCTAAAGCCCCAACCTCTGGTAAAGGGCGCAACACCACAACCAAGCAATTCAGTGATATTTTCCTAACAACCAACCCAAAAACCCCCATGCTTTTTGCTAAAACACTGAGCGGGTGTGTGCCCCTGCGGGGGGGGGGGGGGGGGGTAACCCCGCCACGTCAAAAAGAGCTTCTAAGCTTCGTGATAGGAGAGTTGGATGTGGCTTAGTAGATTTGTCAAAACGCTTTGGTTGCTTTGTTGTGTGGGTGGGGATCTTTTACCGGCGCGATCGTTGCTAGAAACACCCACCCCGCTTGTCCCCCACAAAAAACAATTTATCAACTTGCTCTCTGAAAATGATGCCTATGTCTATGCACGGGATTTTTACTATAGTGCGGGGAATGGACTAAGTTACACCTCCAAAGAATATAATTTTTGGGGAGCGGCCTATTCTAAATCGTGGATGTCATGGAGTCGCTATATCACCTTAATGTTTAAAACCCCTAAAATGACGCGTTTTAGTATCGGGGTTGATCAGAGTATCTACACCCCCCATTTGAGTAACCACCTAGCACGCTCCATTGTCCCGGGGGATCACTTATATGCCGGCTATCTTAGAGGCAGTTTGATTTTCTACCAACGCACAGAGCATGCCCTAGAACGCATCGCCATCTCTTTAGGCACGGTGGGGCCTAATTCTTTGGCCGGTCAAACCCAAACTTGGTTGCACACGCTTTGGGGGGATAAAACCTTCCAAGGCTGGCAAAACCAAATCCGTAACGAATTTATTTTCCAATTCAACTACCAATGGCTCTATAAAGTCCCCATCCTCACCACCCGCTTTTTCTCTATGGACATTATCCCGGGGGTGGATATTGCCTTGGGGAATGCCATTGTCCATGCCCGCTTGGGCTCACTTTTTAGATTTGGCTATAACCTCAACGCTGATTTTGGACCTAACAAAATCAACACTAATTTTAGCGGGGGGCAACCCTATAGCAACAAATTTTCCTTTTACTTCTTTGTGGGGGCTAGCGGGAGTTACCAACCCATAGACATCTTTGTGCAGGGCAATAGTCCCCTAACTCGGGGGATCACCCAAATACCCTACGCCCTCTATGCGGTGCAGGGGGGCATGGCTATTCTTTACAAGGGCTTTAGACTCTCTTTGACCGCTACCAACATAGGCAAAACCTTTAGAGAACAGCCTGAGAGCCACAATATCGGGAGCATAGAGCTCGACATTGCTTTCTAGCCATTGAATTGATCTAATTTAAACCTTGGACAGGTCTGTCCAAAACCACCTTAAAGGTGTTTTCATACTGGTTGGGTTGAGTGGAGCTGGGGGTGCTGGTGATCTTTAGGACAAAGCCATAACGATCGCAAATACGGCGGACTAAATCTAAGCCGATCCCATAGCCCTGTGTGTGCCCTTCGATGCGGGTATAACGCCGCGTGAGCTCCTCGATTTTATGGGAGGGGATAGCCCGCCCGCTATTGGTGATGATCAAATCCTGATCCAAACAGACACGCACAAATCCATGCGGTTGGTTATACTTGATCGCATTCATCAATAGGTTCCCCACCAAAGTAACTATATCTTCCTCGCACGCCTTTAGTGTCTTGGGCTTGAGGTCGTGGCTCAAAGTGAGTTTATAAAAGTTAGCGATAGGCTCAAAAGAGGTGATTTGCCCGGAAATGAGATTTTGCAAGTCCAGCAAATGCGCTTCCTCGTGGCGTAAATCCTCCATAAAGATATAGGCAAGTTGGTGGTAAAGATAATAAATACGCTGGGCACTCATCAAAATCCCCAGAGTTTTAGGGTTGTCCTCCACTTTGAGCAGGGCTTTAGCCCCCATTAAGAGCGTGGCAATGGGCGTATTGAGCTCATGAGCTATGTCCTTGCTAAAGGCATCAATGCGCGCTACCTCGTCTTTAAGGGGCTTTAAAAAGAGTTGGGCCAGAAAAATGGCAATCCCCCCCACGCACACGAAGGCACACAAGAACACCAATAAAACCTGCTTGTAAAGCGGGGCAAAGAGATTGTGGGTGTGATTTTCTTGCACAATCACAAAATGCACGCCCAAATGCCCAAAAGTCTTATTATCGACCAAGTAGAAGGTATTATTCTTATCCCAAAACGAAGGGAAATGGGTCGCTTGGCTAAAAAAGGTCAAACTGGTCGCATTCCCAAAGCGATAATTAAAAAGCACCCGATTATGGCGATCTAAGAGCACAAAGCGCGCGTGGCTATGCTTGTGGGCTAGGGTCTTAAAGGGCTCATCGACAGCTTGCATGTGCGCCTCGATCACATCTTGGGTGATTTTGTTTGCCTGATCTTGGAGGCGTATTTTAGTATTCTCCAAGAGCAAGTTTTTAGCATAGGCGACAAACAAAAGGGCAATCACCACCATGAGCACAAAAGAAGAGCCCAGATAAAGTCCCAAGAAACTTCTAAGCGATTGCTTTTCGTAGGTATTGAGTTTCATACGCATGCCTTAAAACAATAGCCCAAGCCCTTGACATTTTGGATATGCTCCTTGCCTAATAATTTGCGCAAGTTTTTAATGTGGGTGCGTAGGGTGGAGTGATCGACACTGCCCTCATAGCTCCAAACATTAGCAATAATTTGGTCATTAGGGAGGATTTGGTTTTTATGGTGCAAGAAAAACTCCAAAAGTTGCTTTTCTTTGGCACTCAAAATAAAACTTTGATCCTGTCTAAACAACCTGCCCTGCTCATAAAAACAATCTTCATTGATCGTGACCTTTTGGATAATTAAAAGCCGTTCAATACGGATCAACAACTCCTCCAAATCAAAGGGCTTTTTGAGGTAGTCGCTAGCCCCCAAATGAAAAGCCTTTTTTAAAGAGACCATGTCTTTGAGCACGCTAATAAAGATCGTGGGCGTGTTAATGTGGGACTGGCGCAAGACTTGCAAGGTCTCAAAACTATCCAACCCGGGCACCTGAATATCCAACAACCACAGATCAAAAACTTCTTGATTTAAAATCTCCAAAGCCCGATCGCCATCATAAGCCCCACGCACCTCAAAACCGCTTTGCTCTAAAAATTCTGCCACCATGTGGTGCAAGAGGGGATCATCTTCCAATAAAAACAGCCTGCCTTTATACACTTTTGCCATAACTACCTACTTTAATAGATTAGAAAGGGCATTCTAACATTTTTCCCCTAACAGAGTGGGGCAGGGGGTTAGTAACCAAATTTAAAACTCTTGCGGTGCTCTTTAATCAGTCCATGCTTGGTAATGGCTAGGGCGTGGGCGCGCGTGCCATAGCCACAATGCCTAGCAAAGCCATACTCTGGGTAAAGCTCATCTAAGGCTAACATCTCCCGATCCTTATGTGCCTTAGCCAAGATGGAGGCCATGCCAATTTGGGGGATTTTGTCATCGCCCTTGATAATGGCCTCAAAGCTCTCTAAATGTGCAAACTCTAATTTAAAAAGCGTGTTCCCATCTAGGCGCACATGTTTAATAGTGGGCAAGCCCAGAATAATTTCTGTGATCGCCTCTTGCATGCACACACTCAAACCCTTATTATCAATCTCTAACGCGCTTTTGCTCACCACCACGCTAGCAATGCGTGTATCTTGGCTAATTTGTGTGGCAAATCCAAAGCGTTTGGCTCTGCTGAGTTGTTTGCTCTCTTTAAGCCCCAAATACACAAATTCATTAGCCACACTCAGATCACAGCCCACCCCCGCCACAAATAGCGACCCACACCAACACCCCCGCCCCGCTTCATCAATGCCTAAAAGCATATTAACCCTCTTGCTATCAAATCTATTTTCATGTTATTATACCCGCCATTTTTGACACAAGGAGACTTTATGCAAAACACATTAAACCAACTCACTAAGCAGCTCAAAGCCACCAAGCGCGCCCACCGCTTGTTTTTATCTCTAGCTGAGGATGTGGGGGGGGGGGGTGAAGCCCTCCAAGAGGAAGTTAGCGATTTAAGCACCAAGTTTAACCAACTCTTAGACACACTCAACGCGTTTAACAAAGCCCTAGAAGAGGCTTACCACCAAAACACAGAAGATGACACAGAGTTAGAAAATGCCCTAGCGCAATTTAAAAAACTCAAAGTTAGAACAAACACCCATTTAAACGCCCTAAGCCACGCCACAGAAGGCACACAAACTTTAGAAAACGCAGGCAGATTGTCTAAATCTTTGGAGGATTTAGAAATGTTATTAGAAGCCCTCCAAGCTAACCACCAAACCTGGTTTGCAAACACCCCCTCAAGCCCTAGTCAAGAAACCCCCCAAAATCCACAAGCACAATCTGCACCTAGTGACAACACCCCACAAGTCAAACCCCTATGGAAATATGGGTCTAACACTCTGCAAGCTTTTCAAGATTACATGAAAGCTAAAGATTTGGGCAGTGCTGGAGCTTGGCTAGAACTAGGCAAAATGGCAGTAGAGGGCATCGTTTTATACCCGGATAACCATGTCGCTATGCGTTGCTTTGAAAAAGCCATAGAGTTAGGCTCAGTGGGAGCGATGGTGGAGCTAGGAAAGATTTACATGGAAAATGGGGATACGCAGGTGGTGGAGTATGGGAGTGGGGAAGTTTTAGAGGGGGTGGCTGTAGAAAAAGGACTTACAAATTGCGATGATGAAATCGATGCTGATGTGGATAGTTATGCAGGGTTTTTAGAACACTGCCATGTGTTTGCGGATAAAAAGATGCAAAATTGCCAACAAAAGGCAAAAGAACTTTTTGAAAAAGCAGGGGAGTTAGGAGAGGGGCGCGCTTACCGCCATTTGGGTGAGTTGTACCGCCGGTATAATGATTTTGGGGAAACCTCTGAGGGTTCTAAGGCAAAATCTTACGAGTATTATAAAAAGGCGGTGGAATTATTAAAACGCCAAGCCAAACAAGGCGACATAGAGGCGCACGCCGAAATGGGGCAGGCATTTGTCAATCGGCTTTGGTTGGCAGAGGAGGGCGATCCAGATTATAGAGATGAAAATTTGGTCGAAAAAGCCATAGAGGCGTTTCAAAAGGCGATAGACCTTGATTGCCATGTCGGGTGTCATTATTTGGCGAGGTTTTACGATTGGATCAAATATTTCGATGGGCATGAAAGCAAACAAGATGAGCAAAAGTCCATTCAGGCTTATAAAAAAGGTATCCAACTAGGGAGCGGTCTTTGTGCAAGGCTACTTGTATGGGATCACTCTACACCGCCGGACTTTAACCCGCTGATGCTCTCGTTAATGGAGGGCAAATCCAAGCCCGAAATCATGCAATCTTACTTTAATGCCTTTGATCAAAATATCAAATGGCTTAAAATGGCAGTGTCTTATCGGCACTATAAAGCCCTGCCCCTTCTCTTAGAATATTTAGCCACCCAGCCTTACCTAGCCGAGGAATACGGTTTTAAAGAGGAGGAGGAGAAACGCTTGAATCAGTATGAGCGAGATTATAGCACTTACCTTAGATTTGCTAGCCAGCTGGGTCCCAAACATTGGCATTTTTGGAATGATCGCGGTGTCTTTGATCCCAAGCAGTTTTTAGGGCATGGTGTGAGTGGTTGGCGTTTGATCACGGGCACTCTGAGTTAATCACAAACAAACTTCTTTTTTGCAAGGATTAGTGGCGGGCTGTTACCCCGCCCCCAGCTCACCCCAACGCAACACCATAGATCTTTGGAGAGGGTTACTAAAGCCAAAACTTTTGGTCAAAACCCCAGTTACAGCCCTAAACTCCTATTTATTTATTCGGAGTAGATCGCCCATGCCCTCTAACCTGTGTTCCGTCCTTTTTTATATAGGGATGCACACGCACGATCTTTTTACCACTATTAGTTTTTGCCATAGATAATTACCACCTTCTTTAAATAGATTTCTTGACAGACCACTCTACACGCTTTGCTATAATGTAAAGAGTCCTAAATCTTAGAATATCATATCATAAAAAGGGCAAGCATGAAAATCGAGCTAAAAAATATCGGCACTCTTCATGAGGCAGATTTAGAAATAGGCGATTTGACTTTAATTTGTGGAGAAAACAACACTGGAAAAACTTATGCGGCCTATGGTCTTTATGGGTATTTGGATTTTATGCATTTCCTCAGCGATAATTTTCTAGGCAGAACTAGAGGGGGACGAAGGGGTATTTTTGAGATAGCTAATAATTATCAACAATATAGTTATGCAGAAATGAACGCAGAATTCCAAAAACATTTGAATCGGAAAACTTGCTTTTATGCTCAAGATGTGCTTAGTCAAGTGATGGCAGGCAGTAGCGAAGATTTTGAAACAACAGAGTTTCAAGTTTCTTACAATGTCTCTTTAGAGGAAATTAAAAAGGCAGTGCAACGCTTGAAAGATAGAGATGAAAATCTGTATGGAGTAGAATATGAACTTGATGATGAGGGTTTTAAAATCAGTATTCCAAAGCATTTAGATGGCGCAAAATATCGGGATTATTTAGTAGATAGCCTCATTGCTATTCTTATGCCAAGCCCCTTTATTCTCAGTGTAGAAAGAACGGGGGCTTCAATTTTTCAAGAGGAGTTAGATTTTGTCAAAATCAATAAGCTCGAGGCTGTGCAACAAATACTCAAGGGCGATAAATTAGATATTCTTGATTTATTTGAAATACATCGAAAAACCGATCAGAGAAAACAAATTTACCCTAAGCCCGTTAGAGATAATATTAACTTCATTAGGGAGCTGAAACAAATTAGCAAACAAGATAGTTTCTTCAAACAAAATAAGGAGTATCACAAATCTATCTTGGATCTGCTGGGCAAACTTGTAGGGGGTAAGTATAAAATAACGGATTTTGGTTTGCTTTTTCAACCCAAAGGCTCTAAATCTGCCTATGCTCTTGAAGTTGCCTCTAGTTCTGCGCGCTCTTTGATCATGCTCCATTACTATATTTTGCATGTGGCGCAAAAAAATGATATTTTGATGATCGATGAACCAGAACTCAACCTCCACCCCAATAACCAAATTTTAGTGGCGCGTTTGCTAGCCTTGTTGGTGAATGCAGGGATCAAGGTCTTTATCACCACGCATAGCGACTATATTGTGCGCGAATTGAGCAATTGCATCATGTTAAAAAAACTCAATGAGACGCAAATAGAAAGCCTTAAAAAGCAGGGCTATACTCAAGAATACGGCCTAGATGCCCATCGTGTTAAGGCCTATGTTACTAAGACCATTAAGAAACAAAACACCCTAATTCCCGTGAAAATCACCCAAGAGCAGGGCATTTTCATGCAAACTTTTGATGATCCTATTAGAGCCCAAAATGAAAATCAAAGCCTAATTGCTGAAAAAGTTTTCCAAAACTTGAGAAACAACCATGACAGCTAAAGAGTTTCAAGAGATAGAAAGAGCTATTCATGAAGATTTAAAAATTACACATAGGGGAAAAAGAGGAAACTGCTTTGTGGTGCATGAAAAGCAAGAACAAAGCAGTATCAAGCAGATAAATTTTTGTTTTGGAGGCAATGATTCCGTGTTTATCTTAAAACAAGATGAGAACAAACACACCATTAAATTTTTTAAAAAGGCAAATGAGAAAAAACACCATAAACCCACAAATGAAAGTTGTGCGGCAGAACAGACAACAGATTGCTGTTGTGATAGCATCATTTTTAAGCTTAATCAAAAAGAGGGCGATGTTTCTGTTTATTTGTGCGAGATAAAATCGAGTCGCCATAAGGAACACCTTCAAAAGGCCCAAAGACAATTCAAAGCTTCTGAATGCTTTGTTAAATATTTTATAGAGTGTTACAAAAGTTACTACCAAAAAGATTTATCAAATAGTATCCGAAACTTCTATTATTACTACTTTTATCCAAAGATCACAGATTCTTCTATTTTTAAAAAGTCTGAGACACAAGGAAACAATCCACAAGATACAGTCAACATTATTTTCAAACCCCTAGAAATTCCCAGTGATGGTTGTGTGACTATTTCCGCAAAACAAATGCGGGATTTTTTGATCCCCTAATCTCAAAGTTTGTCTCTAGAACATACGCCCTGCCTTTGCCCCCAACTAAAGCGAGTATGACATATCCCCAAAAGATGGGAAATGCCGTTGCTCCAAAGCCCACTTCCTAAATCCCCACAAATACCCCTCTACACAAAACCTAACCAACACATCTAGATAGATTGTGTTTTTGTTTTGCTATAATCGCGCCATATCAAGACCCCAAGGGGAAGATGAAACAAACGGCTGTTTTGATTGGTGTTGCTTGTTTTGTCGTGTGTAGCTTGCACGCTTCAAAATCCAAACAGCGCACGCAGATACGCCACAAGGCACCGCCAGATAGGCACTCTTTAGAAGTTAAGGATCACTTGGGCAGTTACACCTTAATTTCTAACCCCCAACTCACCCAACAAGCTAACCAAACCCTAGAGCAAGCCTTGCAAAATGTCCCGGGGGTGCGTGTTTTTAACGCTACAGGTGTGGGGGCGGTGCCCAGTTTCTCAATGCGGGGTTTGGGTGGGGGGTATGGGCGAGCTGGGCTTGTCTTACTCAATCATATCCCCCTAGAGGCCGCACCCTATGGACTCATCGGACTTTTTATTTTCCCCGCGACTTTGCAGATGAGCGATCAAATCAGCGTGATCAAGGGGGGGCAGGGCGTGCAATATGGCCCCAATGCCTTTGGGGGCGTGATCAACATCAGCACTAAACCCATTGCAAAAGAATGGACCAACCAAATCGCCCAGCGGGTAACCTTTTGGGAGCGTTCGCTCAAAAGTTTCATCGCGCCTTTTTCTTTTAGTAAAAATGTGGGCAATAGCTTTTTATACAACACCTATTTGCGATCGGGGGGCATGTTTAACCGGTTTGTGGGCGTGCAAGCGCAAGCCAATTTCATAACCGGGCAGGGTTTTAGATACCACAGCCCGGCTACAATTCAAAATTACTTATTTGATGGGATTTACCAGATCAACCCCCATAACAAACTCACGGCTTCTTTCCAATATTACAAATTTTCTTTGCACGATCCGGGGTCTTTGAGCCCACAGGCTTACGCCCAAAACTTTTTCCAAAACGATCGCCCCTATAACACCAAGAGTGCAGAGGCGATGCGTTGGAGCGCGATTTATCAAGGTTCTTTTAAGGGCAGGGTGAGTGGAGATTTTAGCCTCACCTACTTTGGGCACAGAATGCAAAGTGCCTTCCAGTGGGACTCTAATTATTTAAATGCCAATAGCAATCCGGCTAGAGGGCTTGTTTATACAAATGACAATTATGCGGGGTTTTTTACCACCCAACGCAAGGGGTATTTCACACTCAATGCCCTAGAACCTAACCTGCATTTAAACATCTCTAGCAAAAAGCTCCAGCAAACCCTGCAAGTGGGCATGCGCTTGATGATGAATAACATCAAGCTAACTAAATCTATTTGCCACAATTTTAAAAACAACCCATGCACCCAAAACCCCACACTGGGTAACAGTCCCGAGTTGTTGGATCGCTACCTAGCTACTTATGTGAGCGACAAAATGGAATTTTTGCAAGGCAAACTCACCCTAACCCCCGGATTGCGCTACACCTTTTTAAATTACCAACTTGCACCAAAAGATACCATCTACAAAATACACCAAAGTGTGTGGAGTCCGGCATTCAATATCGGTTATAAGCCCCTAGCAGATTGGTTGTTGTATGCCAATTACCGCCATAGCTTTATCCCGCCACAAGAGCGCATGGTAGGGCCAACAAGCCCAAGCACCCAGACTTTTAATCAAATTGAGATCGGTTCGCGCTATGGCTATCAAAACCAACTCAGTCTTAATATTGCCTATTTTCTTATTTTTGCCCACAATTACTACGCTTGGGGGGATAACCAACCCATCAATGCCCGCTCTCAGGGCTTGGAATTAGAACTTGACTATGCCCCCCTTAGAGGCCTGCAATTGCATTTGGCTTATACTTACATTGATGCGCTTGTGAGTAGTCATATACGGGGCAGTCTTGAAGGGTTTTCACCCTCTTTTGATCTCAAGGGTAAGCAATTACCCTATGTCAGTCCACACCAATTAATTTTGGATATGCGCTACACCTACAAAAAAACCACTTTGGGTTTGAGCAGTTATTTTTATAGCCGTGCCTATTCCTCTATGCTCAACCAATCCCAATCAAAGACCACTTGTTTCCCCCTCAAGCCCCACCAAGCAGAGGGCGTGTCTTATGGTTGTAATAGTGTGGGGCTCTTGCCTTGGTATTGGATTTGGAATATCCAGTTAAGCCAAATTTTTTGGGAGAGTGGGCGGCATAAAATTGTGGGGAGCTTGCAGGTCAATAATATTTTGGGGATGCCATACTACTTTAGAGGCTTGGAAACCAGCCCCACAGGCAGAGAACCGGGTCCGGGACGTTCAGTAACGGCTTATTTGAGTTACCGGTTTTAGGGTTTTGTACCTATGGCATGAGAAAATTAGGTTAGTTTTGCTATAAACCCTTTTATAAATTCAAATAGGAGAATAGATGAGCGAGGTTAATAATTTGTTGGCGCGCATCCAGCAACCTTTAAAGCGGATCAAGCAAAAGTTATTGGGGAGCATAGAGCGCAGGCTCGAGTATTTTGAATATAAAATGTCAGTGAGCCACATGATCGCAAGTTGCGTACGCCACCCTGAGGATCGTGTCTTGCTCCATACTGCTCTCATTAATAGCGATGGTGTACATGCAAAAACACGGATCGTGATTGATTCGCGTCCTAGTTGCGTGGAGATGATGGATGCGTATTTAAATTGGGTGCGCCCCGTGGCCATGCCTTATTTGGTCCGCATCGCTACTCAGGGTGATGGCGGGTATGTGATGTCCCCCCCCCCCCCCCCCAATTCTGAAAGGCAACCCAAAGCCGTTTCACTAGGGGTGAGCGAATCGTCCCCTTGGGATTTAGAGATGGCCAACATGGGGTACTTGGTCCTCCAATATGACGCCAGCATTGATCGGGGTCCCTATGTACATCCTAATATCCTCTTCCATAAAAAGTTTGTCGGCACGCAAAGCGATCACCAAACCACCACGCTAGAACAAATCATGCAAGATCACAGCTTTGATCCTAGCCTACACAATATTTTGCAAATTGACATTGAGGGGGCTGAATGGGATATTTTTGAAAAACTAGATTTTAGTATCTTAGAGAAATATTTTGCACAAATCATCATTGAGTTCCACTGGTGCGATCCGCGCAAACTAGAGCAAACCCGGCAACACCTCGCTGTCTTGGAAAAACTCCACCAAACGTTCCAGCCCATCCATCTACACTACAATAATTGTTGCACTTGCTTTTTCTACATCCAGGAGCGTTTCTTTTGCAATGTCTTTGAAGTGAGCTATTTGAGGCGGGATTTAGTCCCCCCAAATTTGCCCTTGCGCGAAACTTGCGGGGATATTGCCGGGCTAGATTACCCCAATGATGAACGACTCCCCGATGTGCCCATTCGTTTTGCACTAAATTAAATAAGTTTTGTCCATCGTGCCTCACTTTGCCTTAGCTACCGGTTTTAAATCTAGGGCTTATCAAATCCTCTAGTTTCAGCTATAATAAGGCAAATTGATAGAAAAGGTTTTTGTGTGGTCAAAAATGTATTTGAAAAGATTGTAGCAGGGGAGATTCCGTGTCAAAAGGTGTTGGAAAATGAGGCATTTTTAGCCTTTGAGGATATCAACCCCAAAGCCCCGGTTCATGTGTTGGTGATCCCCAAAGTGGGTGTGAAAGATTTTAATGCCATCACCCCAGAGCTGATGGCCAACATGAGCGCGTTTATCTTGGAGGTGGTCGCCAAATTGGGGATCAAAGAGAGCGGGTATCGCCTCATCACTAATGTTGGCGCAGATGGCGGGCAGGAAGTGCCCCATTTGCATTTCCATATCTTAGGAGGAGCCAAGCTCACATGGCCCAAACTCTTTTAGAGACTCCTAAGTCCAGCCAAAGGTTTTTAGACTCGATCTTTGCGCCCCTTTTAGTCCCCACTAGCAAGCAAGAACAGCTTGCTCAAATCCGCTCCAGCGTGGTGCTCAAAAAGGGTGTGCGTTACTTTGATTGGACAGCCTCAGGGCTGGCTAGCACCCTGATTGAAAAACGCCTAGCCAAGCTTTTACCCTTTTATGCCAACGCCCACTCAGGGCATGCCAAACACGCTAACTGGATGCAAGAGGTGTATTTACACAGCAAGCAGAGCATTAAAAAGAGTTTGGGACTAGGAGAGGATTTTGTGATCTTAACAAGTGGTTTTGGGGCCAGCCATGCGATCAAGCGTTTTCAAGAAATTTTGGGGGTCTATATCCCCCCTAAAGCGAGGCATTTGTTCCAAATACAGGACTCAGACTTGCCACAAGTGATCATCGGTCCCTTTGAGCACCATTCCAATGAAATTAGTTGGCGGGAGGGTTTGTGTGAGGTGGTGCGCTTGCCACTCAACAATGTGGGCTTGTTTGATATGCAGTCTTTAGAGCAGGCCTTACAAGAAGCCATTAAGCATGCCAAAACTCCCATTGTTTCTATCGGGGTTGCTTCCAATGTGACCGGGCTTGTTGTCCCCTATGAGTCCATCTCTAAACTTTGCCAACAATACAAGGCAACTCTAGCCTTTGATTTAGCCGCCTTTGCGCCCCACCAGAATTTGGGGGATTTAAATTTAGATGCATGTTTTGTAGCCGCCCATAAGTTTTTAGGCGGGGTGGGGGCTTGTGGGCTTTTGGGGATCAAAAAGAATCTTATCGACACGCAGTTACCCCCCAGCTTTAGTGGGGGTGGGGTGGTCAAGTATGTGAGTCGGAGTAGCCAAGAATATATTGATGCGGTGGATTTAAGAGAAGAGTTTGGCACTTATGGTCTAACCCAGCTTTTAAGGGCGGCTTTGGCTTTGCAATTACGCAATGAGTTAGGATTAGCCCATATCAAAGCGCGTGAAAGCATGCTCTCTAAAGTCTTCATGCATGCCTTAAGACAAATCCCGGCTATTAGCATTTATGGCAATTTGCAGGCAGAGAGGCTAGGCAATGTGGCTTTCAATGCAAGTGGGGTGTCTTGCTATGCGCTGGCGCAATTACTCAGTTATGATTATGGCATTGAAACAAGGGCGGGGTGCAGTTGTGCCGGACCCTATGGACATGATCTCTTGGGGCTTGAGGATAGTAGCTTTGGGGTCTTGCAAGAGAGAGGAGAAAAGCCGGGTTGGTTGCGTGTGAGTTTGCATTACAGCCACACCTTAGAGGATGTGGATTACTTGGTTGAGAGCCTCAAAAGGGCGATCAAAACATTGCGCGGAGGTTGATATGGAACTACCAGAAGAAAACACTTGGATTCAATTAGAAGAGTTTTTAGAGATTTCTAAACTGCCCAAAGAGCGGGTTTTAGCCCTCATTGAAGAACAGAGCATTGTGAGCAAGCATGATGAGGAACGCATTTGGGTGGATTTGCATAGTGCTGCCCAAGCTCTAGCTAAACGCATGGTGGGCAAGAATGTTACTCCAGCGGCTAAAGCGGGTTACCCCGCCTTGCTAGAAAGCATGAACAACAATTTAGACCCCGTGTTTGTAGAAAAGACCATCAACACTATTTTGGGCTTGCATGATAAGGTGGTAGGGGCTAAAGATGAAACCATCAATGCTTATAAAAATGAAAACATGTTTTTAAAAGATGCGGTGATTGACATGCAGGAGGTCTATGAGGAGGACAAAAAGACGATTGCGGTTTTGCAAGAGGAATTAGCCAAAGTGCGTGAGGAGGTGGAGTTTATGAAACGCAAATACCGCCTCATGTGGGGTAAAGTGAGCGACATGGGGAGTGTCAAGTAAATTAGGGGATTTTGTTTAGGAGTTCTTGGAGCTTGGTGTTCAAGCGCGCGATCTCTTGGATTTTTTTGAGATGGGCCTTAAAGAGTTCGATAGGCTCGATCTCTTTGTTATGGAAGTTTAGCTTGATCTCCTCTAGTGTCTTTGGATCACAACGATCGTCTAAGGTGATCTTGTAACGCCTCCCGGCTATGGAGATCTCAATCACTTCGCCAAATTTAGAATCCGTCATACATCAATGACTTTTAAGATTTTGTCATAAAGTTCTTGTAAGCCCTTATCTTTGGCGGCGATTTCTTCATAGAGCGTGTTGAGCTGGCGATCTTTTTCCTCATTTTGGGTTGCCAGCGTGGCGTTTTTAAGCTGTAATTCTTTGTTTTCCTCCTCTAAGAGAGCGAGTTTGACCAGTAAATCATCGACCTTTTCATGGATTTTGTCTAAAATATCTACCCCCATGCACCATCCTTTGCTAAGATAAACCCGCATTATAGCAAAAAAACACGCTTAAGAATCCTTGTCAAAATTTATACGCCACTTCAAAGCGGGCGTTAAATCCGGGTTGCGCAATGGCGCGCACGACTTTATCGGTCGCCGGATCATCGGGGCTCATGATAAAGGGGGAGGCTTGATCGACATAATATTTGTTGAAAATATTGTTAAACACGGCCGAGAGCAAGAGCCCTTTAAAGCGTTTGAAGGGCATATCCCAATTCACATACAAGGAATGCACGCCATAGCCGGGTTTGTGCAATTTGACTAACCCAGGCCCATAACCGCCCTCATAGTTGGGGGCATAGATGTCATAGCCCAAATAATCTAAATTGGTTACAAAACGGGCTAGCCATGAGATATTGAGACCGGCACGCTTGAAGGTGTAATCAGCTTTAGCGATGATCACATTCCCCGTTGAGGCGGCTAGCTCATAGCTATCAGCCAGCAAATGTCCCTTGACAGTAGGCCAGCTCCTAGAGACAGCCACATCTAACATAAAACCCTTATATTTGAAAGTCCCGCCTACTTCGTAGCCATAAATTTGGATCATAGGCTTGAGATTACCCACTACCAAGACTTGGGCGTATTGGTTGATAAAGTTGCTAATGGTTTGGTAAAACCCAGCCGCACGCCCGCTAAAATACTTGCTTTGCCAATCGATATTAACCTCACTATTTTGCCCCACTTCAGGTTTGAGATTTTTCACATAACGCAAGTCTTGTTGGCGCATATACACTCCATCCCCGGGCAACGCCCCCCGGGTTACATAGGCATAGGAAAGTTTGATGCTCAAGGATTCTACCGGGTTGATCACCAAAGCTACACTCGGGCTAAATCCCTGTGTAACATGGAATTGCCAATCCTTGTCATAAAGGGTATAAACATCATAGCGAGTCCCCGCCCCCAAAGTCACGACCGGGTGGAAAGTGTAGTTGGCTTGGATATAACCCCCGTAAATATTCCCATTAGACTGCCCTCTTTGGCATAGGGGCTTGTTATCGCCGTAGTCTTTGACCTCAATATTATAGGAGCAATCTCTAATGATGGCAGACTTGGGGATACGGGCATCAAAGATACTCAAGTTTTGGTAGTTAAAGCCATATTCAAAGAGGTTATTGTTTAGGGCATTGATAGTGTGGGCAACCTTGAGATTAACCCCGGAGTTGTTTAAAAACACATTACGCGCTTGGGATGCGGGCAAATCTACATCTTCATAACTCTTCACCACGCTCCCATCTAAAAAATGCAAACCATTAGGGGCTTGGAGCAGTGTCCCCTTGGGGTTAAAGAGGGGGTCAAATTTGCCATTGCGGATACTCGCATAAGCAGTAATATCCAATTTGGGATCGCCAAATTTGCTCCCTGCTTCCCGCACATACTTTAAAGACACATTGTGAGCGACATTCACGCTATGGAATAAAAACTTAGTGAAGTCGATCGAAACGAGCGGATCATCGGGGTCTTGGGCAACACCAATCGCATTAGAACGCAAAGGGCGGGTGGCGGAGTCGCGAGTCATGTTATAGCTCAAGGTGAGCGTATCTCTTTCGCTGATATAGCCATTCATTTTCACCATGATATTATTTTGTTCGCTGGGCGTGCCAATTTCTTTGTCTTGCGCGGTGGGGTGGAAAAGATTTTTAAAGGCATAATTGCCATTGCGGTAATAAAAAATATTTTGGTGGGTGTAGTAGGCGAGCACATCGATATAAGTCCCCTGCCATGCGATCGTGGCGTTTTCACGATCCCCAAAGTTTGTAAAAAACGAGGCTGAAGCCGAGGCGGCGTAACTTTTACCTTTGGGGATAAAATCGGCCGCCCCCTTGGTTTCCATTGCAATCGCTCCGGCCATTGCTCCGGGCCCCGCACTGGCGTTAGCTGCCCCCTTGGTAACAATTACACTCTTAAGCATTTGGGGATCGATCACCGTATTGCCTTGGTGGTGGTAGATATTGCCATTTTGGGCCGCCCCATCCACCGTAACCCTCAAAAGGCGATCTTCAATGCCCCGCACATAGATTTTCTGCCCCATCACGCCCCCGCCACCGACATTCACATCTGGATTTGTGCGGAACATATCATCAACTTGGTTGCTCTGCCTTTGGGCCAGTTCCTTAGAACCCACTACAAATTCATTATTGTAAGTGAAAATGCGCTCCCCCTGCGTGGTAACTTTGCTCAATGTGTGTTCTTCTTCTGCGTTTAAAGCAACAAGAGAAACTAGCATCGCCACCAACGGGCTAAAACCCGATTGTCTATTTGTTTTATGCATTAAAGGAACTCCTAGAAGTCTTATTTTTTGAGCGATATTTATATAGTAAGAATTATAAGTATTATCTTAATCTGTGTGAATCATACTCAACAAGCGTATCTTTATAAAAAATTTAGCAAGGATTGGGTAAAAAGCCCTTATCAAATTCTGATCCCAAAGGTGAAGCGTGTCTTTATTAGTCTCTCAAGAATGTATTGCGTGCGATGCGTGTCGCGAGGAATGCCCCACAGAAGCTATTGATGAAAATGACCCGATTTACAGCATTGACCCCGATCGTTGCACCGAATGCGTGGGTTATAGCGATGAACCTGGTTGCGTGAGCGTGTGTCCGGTCGATGCTATCGTGCCCGACCCCCATAACGCAGAAAGCCCCGAAGAACTCCAACAAAAATATCAGGCCTTACAAGACGAAAATTAGCCATGGCAAAGATCACGGCTGTCATTGACATCGGGTCTAATTCGGTGCGCATGGCAATTTTCAAAAAAACAAGCCAATTTGGGTTTTATTTACTCTATGAGATCAAATCCAAAGTGCGCATTTCACAGGGCACTTATGCCCGCAAGGGAGCATTGCAAAAAGCCCCCATGAAGCGAGCATTAAAAGCCTTGAGCGAATTTAAAGAGATCGCCCAAAAATACAAGAGTCGTAAAATCCTCTGCGTGGCGACCAGTGCGGTGCGTGATGCGCCCAACTCTAAGGAATTTGTCGCTTTGGTGAAACGCTTATGCGATCTGCAAGTTAAGGTGATTGATGGCTATAAAGAAGCCTTTTATGGGGGCGTGGCGTGCGCAAATTTATTGCACCATAAAGATGGGATCACCATTGATATTGGCGGGGGGAGCACAGAATGCGCCCTGATTGAAGATGGCAAGATTAGAGATTTGATCTCGCTCAATTTGGGCACGATTCGCCTAAAAGAACTCTTTTTTGACAAGCACCTCAAAGCTGGTTTGGCTAAAGACTTTATTAGAGAGGAGATCAAAAAAATTCCCGCTCATTTCAAAACCACCCATATTTTTGGCGTGGGAGGCACGATCCGCGCTTTGGCTAAGGTCGTGATGCAACACAATAACTACCCCATCGATGTCATCCATGGCTTTGAGATGGGTGTTAGGCAAAATTGGGCTTTGATGCAAGAGATCATCCACACTCCCGAAGAGGATTTAGAGGGCTTGGGCGTGAGTGCGGATCGCCAAGATACCATTAGGAGTGGGACTCTCATTTTTACCATGCTCTTGGAGCATTTCAACGCCCAAATGGTGGTAACTAGCGGTGTTGGTGTGCGTGAGGGTGTGTTTTTGAGCGACATGCTCAGAAACCACAACTACACCTTCCCCAACAATATCAATCCCTCGATCTTGTCCTTGTTGGATCGCTTTTTGCCCCACTCCAAGCACAGCCAAGAGGTCAAAAAAGCGTGTAGTAAACTCTTTGAAGTCTTAAAACCCCTGCATGGCATTGAGGACAAATACCTCTATCACCTCAAAATCGCCGGACAACTTTCCAGCATTGGCAAGGTTTTAAACTTTTATGATGCCCACAAACATGGGGCTTATTTGAGTCTGCACTCTTTGAGCTATGGATTCTCACACCAAGATCGCGCCATTATCTGCTTGCTCGTGCAATTTAGCCATAAAAAAATCCCTAAAGATAGCAATATTGCCCACATTAATTCTATCATGCCCCCAATCTTAACCTTGCAGTGGCTCAGTTTCATCTTGGGGCTAGCCGAAGCCCTTTGTTTAATCAGTGTCCCCAAAGACACGCAATATAGCCTCAAAAATAAAACCCTCAACATCAAGAGCCAGAAAAATTTTTATCTCTGCCAAGAGGCGGTCGCCAAGCTTGCCCAACCCATCCCTCTAAGCATTGAATTTACATGAACATTGCTATTATTAGGCTTTCAGCGTTGGGCGATGTGGTGGTGAGTGCGGTGTTTTTGCCCTTTATCAAGGAACATTACCCAGAGGCACGGATTCATTGGTTGATTGATGAAGCCTTTGCCCCTCTGCTCAAAAACTGCCCCTACATTGATGCATTACACGCTCTGCCCTATAAAAAAACCCTGCGTTCTAAAAACCCCTTTGCTATTGGGAAGTTTTATCGGGGTCTGCGCCATTTGGGGCTTTTTGATCTCATCATTGATATGCAGGGCTTGCTCAAATCTGCCCTCATTGGGTTTTTTTTGGCTAAAAAATCCCCAAAACGCTTTGTGGGCTTTGATGCGCGCTCCATTAAAGAACCCCTAGCCAGCCTCTTTTACACCCATAAGGTGCCAATTCCCTACCAAGAGCACATTTTAAAGCGCAACCAACGGGTGCTACAAGAGGGCTTAAGCGTGCTCTACCCCCACCAAACTTGGGAACAAACCCTGAATAAGCGCCACCTAGCCTTTTTTTGCCCCCCCAGTCCTCACGACTTAGGCACACAACCCTGCGTCTTATTCGTGCTGGAGAGCTCCAAGGCAACCAAGACTTACCCCCTAGATCGTTTCTGTGAATTGGGGCTTTTATTGAAAGATTGTAGCTTAAGCGTGGCGATTTTGTGGCATGCCCACCCCCAAAATGCCCAAAAACTCCACCAAACCCTAAGCCCCCACCTACCCACGATTTTACTCCCCCGTATGGATTTAGAGCAGGTCAAAACCCTCGTTTCATCAGTTAGTGTGGTGGTGGGCGGGGATACGGGCATTGTGCATTTGGCTTGGGCACTTAAAACCCCCTCTGTTACACTTTATGGCAACACCCCCCCCAAGCGTTTTAGTCTTGAGGGCGCGCGCCATATCTCTTTGTGTGGCAACCCACAGGCCAATTACCATAAAAAGGATTTTTCAATCCAAAACATCCTCCCCCTTGCGATCAAGGACGCGATTTTGCAGGTATTAGAAAGGTCATCATGTTAAAAGAAGGGTTGCTTAGAGAATGGCGTATTTTTTGTATCCACATTGTGGAGTGGTCGGTTAATTGTTTAGGCTGGATTTTAGCCAAAATGCCTCATAGATGCTTTGTGGGCTGTGTTAAGACTTTGGGGTTTGTGATGTTTAAACTGGATAGACGGCGTTATTTTGATGCTAAAGCTAACTTGGATTTTGCCTTTGGGGATAGCAAGAGCGAAGCAGAAAAACGAGCCATTATCCAGCGCGCTTATTGTAATTTTGCCTTCATTATCCTAGAGAGCGTGCGGGTGATCTTCTTGCCCAAGATTCAATACGATGCCCGCTTTACCCTCATCGATCAACAAAATGTTTTAGATTCCTTGGCACAAAATGGACAGGCAGTGGTGATGGGCATGCACTTTGGCTACTGGGAAGCGGTGGGCACTTCTTTGGCACAATATTATAGCCACTATAAGCGGGGCTGTTTGGGGCGTTTGACTAAATTTGCCCCCATTAACAACATGATCATCAAGAGGCGCGAGGCTTTCGGGGTTAAATTCATCAATAAAATCGGGGCATTTAAAGAACTTTTGAAAATTTACAATCAAGGTAAGGGTTTGGTGGGTATTTTGATCGATCAAAATATCTCACCCAAAGAGGGTGTTGTGGTGAAATTCTTTGGCCAAGAGGTCACCCACACCACGATTGCCTCCATCCTCTCAAGGCGTTACAATATTGACATTGTGGCGGTGATCATTGATTTTAATGAGGATTATAGCCATTTTACAGCCACCTACTACCCCCCAATCCGCGCTAAAAATACTGAAGATGCCCAAGCCGATATTTTAGAAGCCACCCAAGCCCAAGCCACTTTGAGCGAGCAGATCATTAGGGAACACCCTGAAAGTTGGTTTTGGTTCCACCGCCGTTTTAAAAGCACACATCCAGAGATTTATAGAAGAGTCCTCCCTTAAGAGGCGGGTTATCGTTTTAGCAAGATCATAACTGGAGAATAACCCTTTTGGTTTGCCCTATATGGGGCAATCAGTCTTTCTCTCCCTTGTTTCTTTTAAGATACCATTTTGGCAATTTTTCAAGCACATCACAACCAGAAAACATATCCATCATTTTACCAACACTGGATACATCCCAATTTTCTAAAGACTGGTTAAATTCCAAACACCCCAAAAACATCTTATGCATGTTTGTAACCTTAGACACATCCCACTTTTCCAAAGGCTGGTTGAAGTAGATACACACACGAAACATCGAATGCATATTAGTAACACTGGATACATCCCAATTTGAGATGTCATGGTTAAAGTATTTCAAACCACAGAACATCCTCGCCATATTTTTGACATGGCTAACATCCCAAGTCTCCAAGCCTCTGAAGTTTTGGCGTTCAAAATCTGCGTTGAAATTAATGCCGCCATCCCCATCAAACTCATGGTTGGAAAACACAAAACTCATATCCTCTACCGCATGCACATCAATCTCGCCCAAATGCACACTCTCATCTTTTACAAGTGCTTTAAGTGCGGCATTTGTCTTGGGGAAGTAGCGTTTAATCATCTGATTGGACATCTTGTTACCCCTGTGTCAATCTGGGCTTAGCAAATCCTTATCGATTTAAAGGCAATTACTTGTTGAGGATTTCCATAAATTTGTCTTCTAAAAGCTTCCTTCTGTCCTCTATAAAACCACCAAAATTCTCCAGCGATAAATCCACATTGGGAATCAGATGCCTTTGTAAAAAGCCCTCTCTATCTTGTCCGCAATTCTCATTGACCCATCGTTCTAAAGGTTTGTCATTTTTGGACTTGTTTTCATGTTCATCCAACATTTGGAGATTCACAAGGGAGTCGTAAATTTCAAAGGGCTTAAAATCCCCTTGCTCAGAGAGCTTTTGGTATTTTGCATAGGCACTTTGGGGGTGCAAGTGATCCTTGTGAAACTTGTGGCTGTAGTCTAGGTTAGGGTAGAGCAAGGCGAGCAAAGCGAAGGTTTTAGGGTCTTTGGAACGCACAAACAAGACATTATTCTCTAAAAACTCTGAATCCACATTTTGGTGGTATTTGCCCTCTGTTTCGATGGCTTTTTGGGGGAAGGGCATGTTTGCTTGGTCAAAATACACGCCACTTTGGGCATCAAATTCTTTAATGAAAGCCCTGCGCATGTTAGATAAGGTTGTGTCGCTACTTGCCCCTAAAGGTTTAAACACAATGGCGCGTAAAACCCAAGTCTTCATGGAGGCTCTGTTATCCTGTTGCCCTATGGAATGGACAATGTGGTCGCTCAAATTTTGGTGGTAAATGTAATAAACAAGGGGCAAGGCTAAATTATAGGCCCCAAGTGTTTCCCCACTCAAGCCAAAACTTTTGAGCAACTCAAATGTTTCCAAGAAAGCAACTTTAATCGCTTTCCATTTTTGCTCGACCGCTTGGATAAAACCGCTACCAAAACTTTTAATTTGGTAGCGGATGTCGTTGTGGAACAAAAATAAAAAGCCCTTTAAAATCAAATCCTTACTGGCATTCTCAAAACCTTTATTATTCTTGATCTGATCCACTAAATCATGGATTTCTGTCCGCGCATCAATCTCTTTCCAATTGGCAATGGCGACACTGAAGAGAATGTCAGCATATCCCAACGCTGTTCCTCCAGAATTGATGCGGATAAAGATATTCACCGCTTTTTCTGGGTTTTGATCTGTCTCCAAATAAAAATTAATCTTGGATTGGTCGGGTGTGTTAAAGATCAATGTGAAGAAATCCAATAGCCGTTTGCGTTCCTCTTTATTAAGCCCTTGCTCTATTGCAAAATCTAAGGCTTCATCCAAGTTTTTGAAATCATAGACCGCCCCACATCTAAACCATTTTTGCCCATGTTCATCTCCAAACACGGCTTCTGTCTTGTCGCGCTCGAGCCACAAAAATTCATATCCCACATCAGAAAGCTGTGTGGGTCTGCTTTGGGTGAGATTAAAATACAAATAGTTACTGGTGAAGTTTTTATCTTCATTTGTCCATTTCTTGTTGCGTTTGTGGATATCGTAACGCCCAAATAGTCCCAAGTAAAGAGAAGTGAGTCTTTGTTGCCCGTCCAAAATGGCGTAAAAATCCTTATGCCCTGCGGTTTCAAAATGTTGGTTATGGACTTTATGCACGGGTCTAAAATGTTGCAAAAAGTCATAAAACTTCCAAGATTTCTTGCTCTCATCCTTGACTTCCCAAAAGAGCATCGAGCTAATGGGGTAACCACGCATTAAGGAGTCAAATAATCTAGCCACTTGTTCAGGTCCCCAAACATACTCCCTTTGGAATGCGGGGATCAGGTACTCTCTGCTCTTAATCTTTTGCATTGCCTCATTAATGCTAACAGGGGATTGGAAACCTGCCATGTTTTACTCCTAGACTTTTTGCCAATTCTAGTGCCCCACCAATAAAAAATTCCTTAGTAAGTAGCAATTCTGTGATCCTCCATAGAAAGCCCATATTGAAAATGAATTGCACGAAGGTGGGCGAGAATTTAGCTGTTGCCCCCATATCATTTTTAGGGTTATTGATATCTTGGGCTTGTTGGGCGTAGTTTTGATTCATGGTTGAGCAAGTTTGGTTTTATTATTAGGATTGGTTGTAGTCCATTGGTGATTATCCGGAGTGGTGCTTTTACCCATTAACCAAGAACTCCCCCCAATCATCACGCCCGCAAAAACCCCAAAATGCGTTTATGCCTTTCATAAAAGTTGAAAAGGGCATCAATATCCACGCCGTAAAAAGATTGGCAGAGGTTTAATTGACAATACTCCAGTTAATAGAACTGAAATTCCACACATACAAAGCGTGTGATCTCCTCACGACCAAAGAGGTACGCCTAGTAGAAAATGTCGGGGCGTTGCAGTGTATAGAGGTTATTAGGGTGTTTGATGCACATAGGCGGGCATGTTTGCCACTCCGGTATACGAAATTGGGTGAGCAAAAGCCAACAGATCATATGAACATTGCCATCAACTCAGTCATAACCCAAACACATGCTCTTGCCTTCTCTGTAATTTTACTCAGCTGGTTGTAATGGCGCAAGCGCATCTTGTATGAGGTGTTGTAAATCCACTAACTTTTCCTTGAGCTCCTCTGCTCTATTGGGATCTCTTTTTGCTATCTTGGCAATTATAGATTCAATCTCGCGAAAACTTGCTTGCTTTTGCTGATTTGCTTGTTTTTCCAAGAATGTAAAGAGTGTGTCTAAATTATTCTTTGTCTCTTCTGTGAATTCGAGATTTGGAGTGTTCTTAAGGGCACTAGAGACTACGGCGGCTATTCCTGTTTTATCCTCACGATCCTTTGATTTGCAACTCCGCAAGCTAAATTTCTCCTGATCCTCTTGGCTAAAAAGAGACTCCAGTGTGGCATTTTCACGAGATCCACCTAAAGCCTCTGTAAGCGTAGTAATCCCAATATCCAGCATTTGTTTCGCTTCTTCTTCCATATTTTTGCCTGCTTGATCTCCATCCACAAGTAAGAAAGGATAATTAATGTCCAAGTCTTCAATAAAATTGCCAAGGGCTTCAACTTTCTCCTTTATTTCCTTGTTATTTCCACCGACCCCTCCAATGGGCAGGAATATGAATTGTGTGAATTGTTTTTTATCCCCCCTGTAGTTTTTCTGGTAAGCACCAAAGATATTATAATCCATGATACCCTCAACAAAAATCACCCTTTTATCCTTAAGGTGGAGTTTGGGAGTGCCAAGAGCCTCAAAGATTTCTTTTAAGGTATCGACTTTTCCATAGCTTGGCTGATGCAGGACAGAAAAATCATTAGCGATCCACGATCCCCTAGCCCCCTCTTTTGTATTTCTAACCACCATCCGCACCTCATTTAGATGATCCATGTCTAGCATATTAGGCGAGTGGGTGCTCACAATGAAAGTGATGCCCCGCCCTATTCCAAAGTCTCTAAGAAAACTCCCAAACTTTTTTTGAGCAGGGATACTTAGGCTATTTTCTGCCTCATCGATGAGCACAATATCGCCCTGTCTAATCTCATCCTTGTAGAGAAAATTAAAAAAGAAATGGAAGAATTTCTGAAATCCTTCACTTTGGCTATCTAGAGAGACAAGAGCGGGACTATCGTTCCTATCTTTGTTCTCGTACTTGTAGATATCAAACCCTACATCACCACCATCTCCAAGGCTTATCCCAAAAGCATAAGTCCCAGCCTTCTCATAGAGCTCATACATCGCATTAAATGGCCCATCAATTTTCTGTTTTATACGATCACAAATTTCTCTTTCTGCCGATCTTAAAGAGTTTAATTTTCCTTCTTCTAGCTTTTCTCTGTAGGCCTCTGTAATTGTGCTTGGTTTTTTATCCAAAACTTTAAATAACATTTTAAAAAATGCGGATTGTTCTACCCCCTGATAATTAATCCGCAACTCCTCATCTTTTACCTTGACCTCCTCATAAGCAAAAATTTTAGGAAAGGCAATGCCGGTCCCCTGAAAATCCCTATCATCACACTCTACTCTATCCAAACCGACCTTTTTTTTGTATGGCTTAAGCGCCACATTTTGATCTGTCTGTTTTTTAACTCCCGGCACATCGCCTTGTTTAAGCAACTCTTTTAATTCGGAAAGATTACCAGAACCACCAACACTAACCCTCACACCGGTTAGGCGTTTATCTCCTGTTTTGATATCTCTACCATCCTCAAAGACACGGATACATGCCGAAGAGTCTATTGCACAAGTGAGCACAATCCCGCCAAACTTTTCCAATTTAAAGAATATTGCTTCCCCCTGATCATTTTCACCATAAATGGCTTCGACTGGCTCACTAAACAACTCTTGGTACGATTCATCGTCTATTTTGTATCTTGTCCTAAACCAAGGTTGCTTAAAAAACTTGCTCGCTGGTTCGCGAAACCCAGAGATCGTGAAGACTTCTTTGAGCAAATCTTCATTGACAAGATACTCCACAGACACCCATGTCTCTCCAGCTTTAAGACCGGGAAAGTCAGGTTTATCTCTACCAGTGAGCTTGCCATCTCCCCATTCTGAAATCCCATCCAATACATTGCTCTTCCCCTCATTGTTGGCTCCGATAAGACAGATCAACCCCCCAGTTCCAATCACACCCAGATCAAGTCTTGTTTCGCATGTTTCAGATTTATTAGAACCATAGACCCCCAAATTCCTAAAGTCTTCAAACACAATTTTGCGTATGCCAGTGATACCCATGTTAAACCTTTTATTTTTTTTAATGTAAAGACCAAGATTATATAGAAAATCATATTTAGATGCAAATTTTAAGTCTTTAAGATTAACACTGCCCACAGCTAATGCTGGGGCATTTTGGGATCACCAAAGCTTCCTATTGAATGGACTAAGGGGATGCCCACCTTAACGCAAAAATTGCACACAATAAAAGAAACTGTACACAAGAAACATGAAGAAACCAAAAGCGCGCCTTGCAACGCCGCCTTTTAGAGCTCAAAAAAGAAGGACACGACATCTATTTATGCATTGAAACCTCCATGCGCCGGGGCTTTAATGATGTATTTGCACCCAAGAGCAAAGCTACACCACGGGGCTTTTTGGATTGCTTTTTAATGCCTCCCCCACACCCTTAAGTGATAAAATGAAAGTCCATTTGGGGGGGATTCCAAGATTTACAAGGCCTACCAAGCGGCCGAGGACATTTTTAGATTAACCAAGCAGAGCGAGCAACAAGAGGCCTTTATTAGGGCCATACGCGCCGATGAGAGCGGGACACCCTGCGCTCTTAAGCTGTCCTCAATGTGCATTAATTGGCTATTGAGTTGCCCCTTATGTTCCACCACAATCGCCACTCTTAAAAAGTCGCCAATAGCGGTTATATCCCCTTGCTTGCGTTTAATCTTGCTCTCAATACTCCCCACACTCTTAAGCAAATTCCCCGCCTCTAATGTGCTACTAGGCTGGCTTAATCCCTCTAAGAGTTGCTTAAAACCCTGCTCTTGCTCTTTGGCGGTGGTGTAAAGCTCTTGGGCTTGACTCTTAAGCTTGGGGGTGGTAGGGTTGTCTTGGGCGGTAGGTAGTTTAGGACTATAACCGCCTTGATAATTGGTGAAATTGCGATCGCTGTAAAAATCAAAAATCTTTTTACCATCGTTAAATTCATCTACTACCACCCTTAAGGTTATGCCATCTGGCTCTTTAAGCACATAGGCATAGCGCAAGGCATCGCCTCTAAGCTCAAAGCTGGTAGCGTCCATTTCTCCATGCCGCAACACAAAGCCCATATTTAAGAGTTCTGCACTATTTAGTCCGCCTGTTTTTTCTTCTCCAAAGTGTTTGATAAGGATTTTTCTAGCCCCTATTTTACGGCTACCCGTTTCTAAAGTGTAGAGCTCTTGTAAATCTTTGCCTTGTAGAGTAGTGGCGGGTATCTCACCACGAAATACCTTTAAAATCTCTTGTTGTTCAGAACTTAACGCGCTAGGATCTATTTTATTTAACTCTTCTTGGGCGTTGTTAGCTTTAGTTTGGGCTTGATTCTTAAGCTTGGGGGTGGTAGGGTTGGTATGCGGGTTCAAGCTTGAATCGCCTGCTCGGCTAGTAAAGGCTTGGATAAGGCTAGCGTTTTATTTTGTCTTGCAAATATTTTTCACGCAACTTGGGTATAAATGTACCTTATACTAATAAAGGAGATTAATGGATATATTTAGCCTTAAAGAATATGTTGGTTGGTTTGTACGGGTTGTGAGTAGCCCAGAGGGCATGGTTGAAGAAGGCATTTTTGTGGGTTACGATGGTCCTGCCTACGACCCCGAAGAAGAGAATGATGTCATTATGATCAAACATAAATACGGCTATACATGCTATAGAGCCCAAGACATCGCGGAGTTCATCCCCATACGAAAGGCGACTAAGGAGGAATACGAAGCGTGAAGTAACGGCACTTTTTATAAGAGCCAGCAGAGCATCCGCAAAAACTTATAGCTTAGAGAGAGTTAGAGGGTTTAGATCCCCTACCTTAAGGGCTGTAGCACACCTTACAACCTAGTAGGGGCGGACTAAACTCACTAAAGACAAGAGATGTGCACAGTTTGTATAAACCTTCCGGCGACTATTGTAAAGCCCGTGGGGGGGAGCGTATAATAAAAATGCTTAATCTCAAATTAAAAGCCAACGCCACTAAAGCCCTCATTAGAGAGCTAGAGGGGGGCTTACCTCCAGATGACCCACCCCCTTCAGGAGGAGGGGGAATATCCCCAAACCCCCATTTGGGGGATAGTGGGGGTAAAGG
>NZ_QXQP01000011.1 GCF_003660265.1 Helicobacter mehlei | reverse complement strand
CCCCTCCCCCTCCCAAACCCAAAAATGAGGATGAGGAATAAAAACCAATCAAGGGGGATTGCCAAAGCTCCCCAGATCAACACAAAGATTATCAAAGGCACGACAAGATAACCAGGAGGGGACAAAAGGCATCTCAGATATAGACTCTGCTATTAGGTCCAACTTAGCGGTGTTTCTTAATGGTTTTTGGGTGCAAACTTCATTATAATGGAGCATTTAAGCCAAAGGTTTTGATTTGTCGGTACCAGAGCTTTATCAAAGCGTTTTGCATTTTTTTATGGACCCCACCCACGCTTTGATCCAGCATATTGGCTTGCAAATGCTCCAAGTGGTCAAGTTCCAACTTCTGGCAAACGCTTTAGTGGTCTTGGCTATGATGATCTGGGCTTACCAAAGGGTGCAACATGCCGATATGTTCAGGTGGCGGACTCTCTTTAGTCTAGCTAGTTTTGCCGGCTTTTTTGTGCTTTTTAATTATGCCATGCAACACCCCCAAGCCTTTTATACGTGGCTAAAAACAACCATCTTTTATGCCTCTGATAGTCTCATGGAATTGGTACAAGAAAGCTTAAAGGCTTCTGGCCAAACACTGGGCTTAGACGCCCAGCAACTTAGCCTAGAGTTTCTCATCAACCAAACTTTCCACACTTTGGTTTGGATTTTATCCGAGATCACCCACCAACAGACTAATGCCAATCCATCTATGCTTTTAATGGGCGCACTCATTTTGTCTCAAGGCGCGCTTTTAACCTTGATTTTGGTCCTTGTCTTGATCGTTTCTATTGAGATTTATCTTTGGCTGGCATTTGGGGCGTTAATGTTGCCCCTCGGCTTTTTTGTTGCCACCAGATCGATGTTATGGCTCTACCTTAAAAAATGCACCGCCTTGAGCCTTTACCAACCCATTGTCTTTTTAGTTGCCTTTTATAATGCCCACGTGGTGCAAACCCTAATCAGCACCATCCCCACGCATTTAGACAATGCCCATGCCCCAATTGGATCATCTGTGATCTTAGTGGTGAGTTCGTTATTGGTGTTATTTCTGGTCTGCAGAGTCCCCCATTTTATCCATTCCCTCTTCCACACACAAGGAACACTCCAAGACATGATCTCTATGGCCACTTTGAGCAAGAGTGCGCTATTGCAGAGTGTAGGGTGTGTGGAGCATACAAGTTTAGTGGATTCTAACAACACAGAAACCCAAGAGAGCCGCCATTGGAGTCAAAAACCCTCTTTTAAGATTCAGACCCTATCAGAACCCAGTATAGACATCAGACAAACACACCAAGGATGAGTATGCCAATAAAAATAGGATATTGTTTGGGGACTCTTGTGCTGGTTTTTGGCCTAGAGGCTTGCACGGGTAAAATACATGAGATGCAAAAAAGTCCCTGTGCATGTGCGCAAAACCTAGTTAGTTTAAAAAAACTATAAGAATTTTGTGCTAGAATGAATCCCTTTAGGTTATTTATGGCTAAATGGGGCTGACTAGGATTTCGACAGAGATTGCGTTGCGTGGGTTGCATGCCAAGTGTCTCTTGTTAAACGACACAAACAATAAGCGTAAATAATCCTAATTACGCTCCTAACTACGCTAAAGTAGCGTAAGGAGCTGGAAGCTTGGCGAATCGACTGGTGTTGGCTGGGCGTTCCATCATTTTTAGCCAGTTGCCTTTAAAAAGTGCCCGTTTTTAAAGTAAGCTTAGGGCTAGGGTTTTTCTTAAGTTCTTGAGGAGTTGGGCTAGAAAGACCAGAAAATCCAAAACTTCTCTAAGCATGTAGATGCCCACGGATGGATGTAGTTTTTGGACTGGGGTTCGATTCCCCACAGCTCCACCATTTTACCAACGATCACAATCTAGAAGGATAAAAAGCGATGAGACTTCAGTATTGCAAACATCTAGTAGGCTCTGTGTTTTGGATCGTGTTGGTTTTTTGGGCTCTTTCCCCTTTGCGCGCCATTGATATCCAAGCACTTTCCAACGAACAAGCCAAGAGTGCGGAATTAGCGACAAAATTGGTTACTGTGAGCCATGCAATGCTAGAAAAGGCGATCGATAGGGGAGCGACCTACCCACAAGTTAAGGAACTCAATGGAATCTACCAAGACTTGCAAACAATCCAAGCACTTCTGTCCGCCAATAATCCTAACCCAAACAACACTCCCAGTAACACTGCTGGTGGCAAGACGGACACCAAGGACAAAATAGAGTCGGTCTTTAAAAAAGCGATCCAAGCCCCTATTGATTTTGATCAAGCTATCCAGCTCACCACCGCCTTGCAAAAACGGATCAAGGATACGCCACAAGGGAGTGTTGATTTTACCCCCATCACGAGTATTTTAACCCAACTAGAAGCCTCGTTACAAACAGCCCTTGATCTCAAATCCCAGTGGTTAAACACCAGAAAAGCTAACTAGTCCATCCAATTGCGCACATCGCCTCTATAGCGCACGGGTGTATTATCCTCCCCCTCGATTTGTTTGACGATCTCTTGGAGTTCTTGGGCTTGGGGGTCATCTTCAGAGTAGCTATAATGCATATGGGCACTAATCACCCCCGGAGTGGCTTCAATCTGTCTATTGGCTCCCAATTCTTCCTGTACGCTCTGCGCTTCAATCAAAGCGATCGCAATCCCCTTTTTTGATCAAAATAGGCACTTCCACATGTGGAATCAGCCTAAGTGCCTCTAAAACATCCTCAAAGTGCTCCAAATCCACTTTGATAATCACGCTAGAAATATTCATCTAAACCTCCATGAAATGGAATGAGTGAAATAGCACTGCTTGGGCACACACCCACACACATGCCACAGCCCACACATGACTCTTGGACATGCGGATCGAACATCCCTCTAAGATGGATCGCATCTATGGGGCATGCATCTTTGCACGCAAAACAAACCACGCGTTGGTAACTCAAACACGCCTGGCGATCCAAATAAGCAAATGCCTCGATTCGATCGCCCCTTGTCTCCTGCAACACACCTCCACACGACTGGCATGCTTGTTGGCAAGCCCGGCAAAAGGTACAACCCGTTTGTTGGGTGTCCAAGTAAGGTATGTGTTGCTCAGGCTTGATCACGATTTTTTCCGGACAAGCAGGTACGCACGCCCCCACACAATCCAAACAAAGAGAAGACTTAGCGTGATCAAAATAGGGCAAGGGGACTGGGGGTATTTTTTGTTTGGAGTTAAAAATCTCTCTAAAGGGTTTTCTTGCTTTCATGCCCATCTCTGTAATCTATCAGCTTGCCAATTTCCATCTCTGCAGTAACCATCTTTAAAATATTTCAAGCCCTACTGGACAATGATCGCTCCCCAAGATGTGTGGGTAAATCAAGGCATCTTTGAGCTGTTCTTGGAGTGTGTGAGAAACTAAAAAATAGTCGATACGCCAGCCGATATTCCTAGCCCTAGCCTCATTCATATAGCTCCACCAAGTGTAAATTCCTTGTTGGTTGGGGTAAAAATGGCGGTAGGTGTCAATCAAGCCCAAGTCTAAAAGCCGGTCGAAAGCATGGCGTTCCTCAGGACTAAAGCCGGCGTTATGGTGGTTGCGCTCTGGGTTTTTTAAATCAATCTCCTTATGGGCGACATTCAAATCCCCACACACCACCACCGCCTTATGCCCCATCAAATCTGCCAAAAATTGCCTAAAAGCCTCCTCCCATTCTAAGCGGTAATCAAGGCGCAACAAGCCCCTTTGGGAGTTGGGCACATACACATTCACCAAATAAAAATCCGCATATTCGCAAGTTACAACCCGCCCTTCTAGATCATGTGTGGCAACACCAATCCCATAAGTGGTGCTAATCGGTGCGTTTTTGCTCAAGGTCAAGACCCCACTATAGCCCTTTTTCTGTGCGCTATTCCAAAAAGAGGTGTAATCTTGAAAGATAAAATTAGCTTGCTCGGGGTGCATCTTGGTTTCTTGCACGCAGAAAATATCCGCCCCGCTCTGTTCCAAAAACTCTCTAAAACCCTTTTGCATGCATGCACGCAAACCATTGACATTCCAAGAAATTAAATACACCATCGCCTCTTGCATTTTGGGATTTATTATAACGATTTTAAGTAAATTTTAGAGACCCTTGTAGTATAATTGGCTCTTGTTTTCAAGGCTTGATAGCTCAGTCGGTAGAGCAGAAGACTGAAAATCTTCGTGTCGGTGGTTCGATTCCGCCTCAAGCCACCATCCTTTTACCTAGTTACTAACAATCCAAGTTGCTTGTTGCATAACCAAAAACCCTTCTCTCATTTTGATTCCACCAAAATACAAGCAAGAACTCCAATGGTGCTGAATCTGGACTTTAGAGGAATAATATAGGGGGAATCAAAGTGGCGGACAGGGAGGGATTCGAACCCTCGGTAACCTTGCAGCTACGCATCCTTAGCAGGGATGTGGTTTCAGCCAACTCACCCACCTGTCCCTTTTGACACACAAAGTACAATTCTAGTCGTTTGCCACTAAGAGAAAGCTTAATATGCTAGAATAAACAGAGAATAAATCATTAAGGATAAACATGTTTAAAACAATCGGCGTAATGGGGGCGATGCGTGAGGAGATCGAACCTTTTTTAGAGATGTTCCCCGCCCACACAACAGAACAAGTCGGGGGGAATACTTTTTATACCATCCCTTTCCAAAATTCCCAAATTATCTTGGCTTACAGCAAGATTGGCAAGGTGCATGCCAGCTTGACAGCGAGTACGATGATTTTGCGCTATGGCATTGAGGCCTTGATTTTTAGTGGCGTGGCTGGTGGGTTAGCACCGCATTTGAATATCAATGACCTGCTTTTGGCTACCCAGCTTTGCCAAGCCGATGTGGATTTGAGCGCATTTGGGCATCCTTTGGGTTTTATCCCCGAGAGTGCGGTATTTATTACCAGCGACCCTACATTAAATGATTTGGCTAGACAGACAGCCCAAAATTTGGGTATCCCACTCCAAGAGGGCGTGATCGCCACTTGCGATCAATTTGTGAGCGATCCGGGGCGCAAACAAGAATGGGCGCAAAACTTTGGCGCGGCGGTGGTGGAAATGGAGGGTGCAGCGGTCGCTTTTGTTTGCCATGCCTTCCATGTCCCCTTTTGTGTCTTAAGGAGCGTGAGCGACAAGGCTAACGGGGAAGCCCCGGGCGATTTTGATCAATTCTTGCACCAAAGCGCACAGATCAGTGCGCAATTTGTCTTTAACATGTTGGGCAGACTTGCTGATTAATGATTTGGCTAGACATCATTGATCCCAAATATGTTTTATTTTTTAAAGAACTCATCCCCCTTTTGCCCGGCGAGATTTTAATCACCACTAGGAGCAGTCCCAATTATCAAGAGACACGCGCGCTTTTAGATCTCTATGGCTTGCCCTATGTGTGCTTTGGTGGGCGGGGGGAGAGCTTGGAGGAAAAATACCACGAGCGTTTAAAACGCAGCCAATGGTTTTTGACTCTTTTTAAAGATCAACGCCCCGATCTCTTGGTGGTGGGCGCAAGTGTGGAAGCCGTGCAAAGTGCTTTTGCCTTGCAAATCCCTATCGCTTATTTTTTAGATACGCCTAGCTTAGGGCTTGATCCTAAAGAGCCTAACCTTGCATCACTAGCACCGACCAAATTAGCCAAACTCAGTGCCCCTTTAGCTGATGTGATCTTTGCCCCCTTTGTTGTGCCCAAGAGTGCCTACCAGCAAGCTGGCGCACACAATGTCCTAACCTATCCCTTTATCGATCCAGTGCTTTGGATCAACACAGAAGAATCGCCCCCCGATTTTAGGCAGGTTTGTGGGCTTAAAACCACCCGCCCGACTATTTTGGTGCGTGAGGAGGAACAAGCCCACTATGTGCGTGTGCGATCTAATCTCATCTATGAAAGTGTGCGGGCACTCAATGCCCTAGATGTGAATATTGCCCTGATTACGCGTTACAATCCTGCCCCACTCCAACAAGCCTTTCAGGGTTTGGAGAATGTTTATGTCTTGGAGCAAAAATTTAGTGCACTGAGTTTGTATGCTCATAGCGATGTGATGGTCGGGGGCGGGGGGACGATGAATTTAGAGAGTTGTTATTTTGGCTTGCCCACCATCTCCACCCGTTCGCTTTGGCTTTATCACGATTGCTATTTGCTCCAACATGGCTTGATGGCGCATGCCAGCACCTCCCTAGAGGTGCTAGATTTTGTCCAGAAAATCCTAGCCCTCTATGGCAAGAATGCGCATGCTAATCGCCTCTCTATCCAAGCCCAAAGACGTAAAAAAGCAAGGGCATTCTTCATCAAGGGCAAACCCAACTTTGATTTCTTTTTTGAGGCAATGGGTAATATGGGCAGTATTGGGGCTGTATTTGGCGGTCTGTAACCACGAAAATAGGTGTATCTTTGAGAAGTTGCTATAGATTTTTTTCATTGCCATTTTATTATTTTTAAAAGTGTAATATTTTAGTCAAGGAATGGGAAATCTAGTCCATAAAGGAGTTTTCATGGATTTATTAGTCCAAAATCTTAAACAAGAACAGGTTTTAGCATTTCAAGAGTTGGCACGCTCCTTGGGGGTAGGTGTTGTGGCACTCCCTCCAAAAAACAAGACGACAGGTAAAGCCCCTAGTTCTTTGCTCATGGATTCTCTCTCCAAAGAACCCGTTGAGGTCAATATGAGTTGCTCTAAGGGTAGCACGCCCCTTGCCCACTTGCACAAAAAAGAGGCTATCAGCTACTACAGGCAGTCTTATTTGTGCAATTCCTACCATAATCCACTCAACACCCATAAAAAGGACCATTGTGCCCCCATCTCAGATGGGGGGAGTGCGCGCCACCCTCATAAAGCTGGGCACCGCCACACTGATGATCCCAATTCAGGCTTTGGGTTTGATATTTAGGGGTTTGGTGTTTTAAGCCAAAGTGCGTTATACTCGCAAGCTTAATCCATTATAAAGGGGTCAAATGGAGTTGCGCTTGGCTAGATCGGATCGCAAGCAGAGCAAGAGCCACACCATTAGCTTAGAGGATTTACACCAAAAATACCTCAAACACAAAGAGCATATCTTTTACTTCGCCCCGAGCAACACCCATAGGGACATGTTGGAGGCGGTCGATTTCTTGGCCCAAAAGGGGTGCAAGGCTTATTTGTCTGAGGTGCAGATTAGCACCGATGACAAGGATTTTATCTACCAGCTCCACGTTATCTAGGGTGCGCATGCCAGAAGTTGCCACTAAAAAGCTTTACATTGAGACGATGGGTTGTGCGATGAACACGCGCGACAGCGAGCATTTGGCTAGCGAGTTGCACAAGGTGGGCTATGTGGGCGTGAATCGGCCCCAAGAGGCAGACTTAATCTTAATCAACACTTGTAGTGTACGTGAAAAGCCCGAACGCAAGTTGTTTTCAGAGATCGGGCATTTTGCCAAGATCAAAAAACCCGGGGCCAAAATTGGCGTGTGTGGGTGCAGTGCGAGCCACATGGGAGCAAAGATTTTAAAAAAAGCCCCGAGTGTGGATTTTGTGCTAGGTGCGCGCCAAACTTCTAAGATCACCCAGATCATCCACCAGCCTAAAGCCGTTGAAGTGGGTTTGGATCACGATGATAGCACCTATGTTTTTGCCACCCCCCAAAAAAGCCAACTCAAGGCACTCATTAATATTTCTGTAGGTTGTGATAAACATTGCACTTATTGCATTGTACCCCACACCAGAGGTAAAGAGATTTCAGTGCCCATGGATTTGATCCTCAAAGAGGCCCAAAGGCGTGTGCAACTGGGTGCTAAAGAGATTATGCTCTTAGGGCAGAATGTGAATAATTATGGCGTGCGCTTTAGCAATGCCCACCCCAAGGTCAATTTTAATCATTTGCTAGACGCTTTGAGTCAAATTGAGGGTTTGGAGCGGATTCGCTTCACATCCCCCCACCCCCTACACATGGATAATGCCTTTTTGGAATGCTTTGCACGCAATCCCAAGGTGTGTAAAAGTATCCATATCCCCTTGCAAAGTGGCTCAAATGCCATTTTAAAAGCGATGAAAAGAGGCTATAGCCGTGAATGGTATTTAGATCGCATCGCAAGATTACAGGCTTTAGTCCCTGATGTGGGGATCAGCACGGATATTATCATAGGCTTTCCCGGGGAGAGCCAAGCTGATTTTGAAGACACACTGGACATTTTAGAACGGGTGCGTTTTGATACACTCTATAGTTTTGTCTATTCCCCCCGCCCGCTGACCCCTGCGGGTAGCTGGGAAAACCAAGTCTCCAAAGAGATTGCCCAACGCAATTTAGAAACCCTGCAAGCCAGACACAAGGAGATTTTAGAGCAAAAAGCCACCCAAGAGATGGGTAAGGTCCATCAGGTCTTGGTGGAAAATACCGCTGAGGGTGTGGCTGAGGGGCGTAGCGATAATGGGCGTTTGTTGCGTTTTGAGGCTTTGGGCGTGCAGTTGGGCGATTTGGTCGCTGTGAAGGTGGTCGATCAACACAAAGGGAGTTTGAGAGGAGCTTTGTGTTTAGGAGCATAGGGCTTGTTAAAGCGGTTTAGAAGTGGGCTTGTGTTGTGGGCTGTGCCCGTGTTGCTCTATTGGATTTTAAGGCTTTTGTTTAAGACTTGCCGTAACCGCTTCCATTTGGCTAGCAGTTTGCAAAACACTTCTTTTATTGCTAGTTTTTGGCATGGTGAGATTGCCATGTTGCCTTTTGCCTACTTGCGTCTTAAAAAAAAGCCCAATTTGTATGTGGTGGCCAGCCAACATTTTGATGGTACGCTGGCTGCTAGACTGTATGCATGTTTTGGGTTTAACGCGATTCGCGGGTCGAGTAAAAAAGGTGGTGTGCGTGTGTTGGTCGAGGGGATTAGGCTTTTGAAGGCGGGCGCAGATGTAGGCTTGACTCCCGATGGCCCTAAAGGTCCTTATCATAGCATTGCTGATGGCGTGGTGGCGTTGGCCCAAAAAAGCGGGGTGGGTGTTGTAGTGTGCCGTGTGATCTTCCAAAATGCCTTTACCTTCAAGACTTGGGATCGCTTCCAACTCCCCAAACCCTTTTCGCAAGTCAATTATTATATGCTAGAGCCCTTTTTTATCCCCAAAGAGATGGAGTTAAGCGAGGCTAAGGCGTTGATCGCACAACGCATGGAGCTTTCTTAATGGGTTTGTGGAGTTTTTTTAGGGGTATCTTTTATGATAGAATCCGTTTTTTTTTCTTCTCCAATGTGTTTATCTGCCTCAATTTGGATCACGAGACCTTGCAAGTCTATATCGAACGACTCAAACGCAAGAAAGTTTTGGATGTAACCAATAAGGCTTATCCGGTTAAAGATGGTTTGATTCCCATCAAAGTCTTAAAGAATGCCCGCGAATATCTCCAACTCTATCCTTTTTGTTATCTGTGTGGCATGTCCAAGAGCACAGATCAGGGCATGTGCAAAAAAGAGGAGCTAGAGAAACATTTAGCAGGCGTGCGTAAAAAAGATGTGCTCTTGTTAGAGGTGGATCAATATTATTTTTTCATTCTAAAACAATCATTCAAGCAGGATTTAGAGCGTTTTAATAGCGTGATGCCCTACATTGACTATATCTTTTCGCCCTTTTTAATACTCTATGCGTGCATTAAGCCTATTTTAGAGGACAATGTAGCCATTTATGGGCTATTGGAACACTCTAGGCTTTGTGTCATGGTGAGTAACCACAAGGAGATTTGTTATAGCAAATGGTATGCCCTAGAGGTTATTAAAGAACATCTAGAGGTACAGGGCAAGGAAAAAGAGGAAGAATATGAAAAAGAAGAGGCGTTGCTCAAGTCTTTTTTGAGTTCCATTGAGGCTAATTTGATGCACATCGATCCCAATTTTCAAGATGGCTCCCAAAAAGAATCCGCAACTCCAGACATGCAAGACCCTAAAAGTTTGGTGGATAGCATGGTGCATGTTGCAGATATTGTCAAATTCTTGCAAGAATCGATGAAAGTTGTCTATGAGCACCACTTGGTTCAGGATTTTATTGAGAAGGTTTGGATTCTCAACACCTATCAAATCTCGCCTAAGATGTTAGAAATTCTCCAAGATGAGCTTATGCTAGACATTGTGCAAATGCCCATCTCTCTTGTCGAGCAGATGAGCATTTTGGCTAAAAAAGAATATTACAATGAAGTTCAGTTATAGCAAACCCACGCCCAAGCACATGATGGATTTACTCACCAAAGTTTGGGTTTTTTACATGTGTTTGTCCTTGTGTCTGATTTGGGGACTAGCCTATTTTTTACGCCACTACACTAAGGCCACCAACCGTGCGACCGATGTTTATCAAATCGAGAGTAATATTTACAACCACCGCGATAAACGCCTCAAGCAAGAAATCTTGCAGGTGGCACAGGCTGTCCAAAATGTTAAGGATAAATCCGCTTACACGATCAATGTCAAAGAATCCATCAAGGGTATTTTGAGCATTATCCCCGATGTGATCACTATCCAATCCATCACCATTGACTATGCTAGTCTCACCATTACGGGCATTGTCCCCTCTAAAGACACCTTTAAAACCACGCTCCAGCAACGCCTCGATGCGATCTTTGAAAATAGCCATACAGAATTTACGCCCCTTAAAAATGGTTGGTTGCACTTTGTTTCGACCAATTCATCTGTGTTGCCCTTTATCGAGCAAAAAGGAGATTGATGGATCAAAGCGATAGCTTGACCTATGAGAGTAAATACCGCAAGGATATTTTATTCCAACGACTCCTCAAAAATTTTATTTTAACTCTCGTTTTTACCTTAGTAACTCTGGTGGGCATCCGTATTTGGCTTTGGCCTAAAATGGAGAATTACCGCACGCAAAACACCGAATCTAGGCAAAAACAAGCGATTTCCAGCTATAAACAAAAGAGCTTTCTTGCTACTTTGCAAGCTTACCGCAATATTAAGCAAAAAAACACCGCTATTCTGCAAGATCCAAGCTACCAAGTGGTATCCGGTGCGCTCAACAAGATTTTAAACCAGTATTTTAGCCATATCACGATTCAAGAACAAGCTAGAAGAGTGGATCCCATCAAGCATGTCATCTATGATAGTTTGGACGTGGGCGTGCATGCCCAATCTCTAAAAGATTTTTATGCTTTTTTAGATCATTTGGTGAATCTTAGCTATACCAAGATTGAGTTACCTGTTAGCATCACCAAACAAGGCAACTATTTTAAAATGGGTTTTGTCATTCACATTGAATATCAAGTGGATCGTCCTTAAGGTAGAACATGGAACAAGGATTTAATTTTAGCTTTGATTCTAAGGCATGCGATTCTTGTGGGGCACGCTGTTGTTTGGGGGCAGAAGGGTATGTTTTTGCTAGTATTGCCGAACTAAAAGCGATCAGTCTTTTTTTAAACATGCCCTTTGAAACTTTTACCCTACGCTATGTCAGACGAGTGGGCAATGCCTATAGCTTATTAGAAAAAAGGGCGTTGCTCTCCTCTGGTTATGCATGTGTATTCTTAGATGAGCCAACCAAACGTTGCGCCATTTACCCCGTGCGCCCCAAGCAGTGCCAAACTTTTCCCTTTTGGGAATGCTTTAAAACTAACCGTGAAAAGCTTCTAGCCCTATGCCCGGGCGTGCGCATGGATTAGTCCAAAAAAGATGGATTTTATGATATAGTCTAGGGATTTTTAAAAAAAACTAAAGAGGTTGGATGAAACAGCAGAGATTTTATCAAAAATGGTGCTTGGCATTGGGGGCAGTGTTTTGTAGCACGGCTTTGATGGCACAAGGCTTAACAGAGGATCAACAAATCCTCATCACTTCAGATGCCTTCCAACGCGGGGATTTTGCCACAGCCAAAAAGGGTTATTTGCGTCTTTACAAAGAAACCAACAATATTCTATATGCCAAAGAGGCAGCCATCTCGGCGGCTAGCTTGGGCGACATCAACACAGCCGTAGAGCTTGCGATGCTCTACAAAAAGGTTACCAAAAACGATAAGGATATTTACATCAATAAAATCCTAGTAGATGGTTATATTAAAACTGGGCAGATTGATAAGGCGATTAGCTTGCTAGAAAAAATCCGCAAAGAAGATAAATCTTTGATGTTGGATAGTGTCTTGGGCTCGCTCTATTTGGGGCAGAAAAATTACAGCAAAGCTTTTGAGATTTTCAACAAGATTTACAACCAAGCCCATGACGAAGATAGCCTAGAAAAACTCATTACAATTTTTTTTGTGCAAAACAGCCAACAAGAGGCGATCGATTTGCTCTCCTCACATTTAGAAAAATACGGCTGTTCGCCCGATTTGTGCCAAAGGAGTTTTAATACACTTATCCAGCTCAATGAGTTACAAGTTGCTAAAAGGGTATTTGGCGAACTCTACGAGAAAGAACCCGTTGTGCGCAATGCCCAGCTTTATATCGGCGTCTTGGTTTTGCTCAAAGAATTTGACAAAGCCCAGCAAATTGCCCAAAGCTACCCCTTCGATCGCCGTTTGCTCCTAGACCTCTACACCGCCCAGAAAAAATTTGCCCTAGCTGCCAAACAAGCGGGCCTGATCTACAACGAACAGAAAGACCCGAAGTTTTTAGCCCTAGAGGCTATTTACACCTATGAGGATTTGAGTGCCAATAACGCCCTCCAAAAATCTGATGTGATCCAAATCACCAAAAAATTAGAACAGGCGATTATGCAACGCAAGCAAGCCTTGATCAAAACCAAGGGCGATTTAGATGGGCAAGATGCCTTCTTTTATAACTTTTTGGGCTATTCCCTCATCGAATACGATTTAGACATTAAAAAAGGCATTGATTATGTCAAGGTGGCTTTAAAAATCGAGCCCGATTCGATTTTCTACATCGACTCGCTGGCATGGGGGTATTACAAGCTGGGTAGTTGCTCTGAAGCCAAAAAACTCTTTTTTAGCATTTCTGAAGAGGAGATCAACTCCCAACCCGAGCTAAAAGCCCATTCTAAATCCATTGCCGCGTGCCAATAAAGACCCTTCAAGCTTACCTAGAGATCAAGGAATCCCTAACCCCCTTTGAACTCTTGGGCAGGAGTTTGGCCTATAACCCATATGTCCCCAGACTCGCATTAGAAGACTTGAAACGCCCTCCCTCTCAAGAGATTGCCCACTCTATTTTATATCTTAATGCTAACTGGGATTTGGAATTTTTATTAGAAAAACTCGAACAAGCAGACAATGCACGTGCTCTTTTGCTGGATTTTACTCCCCTCTACACGCAGGGCATGCCTGCCCTAGAAGTGCTAGACTTACTGGGCTATATACGCCGCTTGAGCCCTAAACCCTTGATTCACAAAGATTATTTTATGAGCCAGTATCAAATCTTAGAGTCCTTGGTACATGGGGCTGATGCGCTCTTACTCAACGCCTCTTTATTGGCAAAAAACCTCAAGGAGATATTAGAGTATAGCGTGCGCTTGGGGTTGCTTGGCATTGTGGAGGTGGCCACCCCTAAAGAACTCAAGACAAGCATTTTAGCCAAAGCCCCAGCCCTCTACTTCCCCCAAAACTTTAAAACCCTCCTAGAACTCACACCCCAAAGACCCCTGATTTTCAAAGACTCAGAAGACCTAGTCCCTAATGCTCAAAACTCCTATGGTGTGGATGCACTGGTGATCAAAACTTCAGAACAGGCTCAAAAATAAGAATAAGGCAGTGGTATTAAGAGATCTAGAGGCTATGATTATTATTTGGCATCGAGTTGGTGCGTTTTAAGGCCTTAAGGTGATCTAGAGTGTACCCGCTATTGAGAATACCTACAAAAACTAGAAGGATGCATGCTTGACTAGCACAATAGGCTCTAGGCACCATCTCTTGTGTCTTTTATGGAAGCACTCATGTTATTCTAACTTCTTGTCAGCACAACATGGGTGTCAGAAATTTTCTTGAGATCATACCCTCTCAATTTATTCAGCACCCCCACCCCGCCGGCTGCAAAGGCAATGGCGACCGCCGAAGTGGTGGCAGGAAACCCAAGCACCGCCACAGCACCCCCAGCAACTACACCACTAGCCGGGGCTACTGTGCCTCCAGTTACCAGCAATGCAGTGACAGCCACACCAATAGCCCCGATCACCACAGCCAAAGCCACCTTGCCACTTGAACCCCACTAATCTCCCCCATCTGTGCCTTTAGGGCTTTGCACCACACCCCTTGTTATTTTCTTTTTTCTAGTTTGGGCGTTTTGTAAAAGGCGGGCGTGGGTGTCTTTAGCCTCACTGGGCCAATCCTTGCCCTGCTCTTGGACATTCCACTCAGGGTAACACCCCATCACTTTTTGGTAATCTAATAGACACGCATTTTCTAAAAATTTATAGCTAAGAGAAGGCTCAGGCACTTCGTGTAGCCCCAATAAGCCTTTAACATGCGCCTTAAAATTATCTTGATAAATCATGTAAAATTCTATCTTTTTGCCCGATAAAATGGTGTGGTAGAGAAAATACCAAATCCCAAAACTGCGGATGCTCGGTCTCCCTTTCACACCCCCATCTCTATAAATTTCCAGGGTGTTTTTAATCCCCCCTTGTGCTTGAGAGCCCCCGATCTTTTTAATCATCCCATCCACAACAATTAAATACACCCGGGCGATATTTTTAGTCAGAATGCTTTGGGGTAGGGGATTGTGGTCTTCATCTTTCAATTCTTTAAGATAATTGAAGTTAAGTTTTGTACTACCGGGCACAAACTCCACATCTGCGATTTTAAAGGCTGTTTTGACTTCTAAAATGCGCATTTTCACTCCTTAATAATTAAAAGTTCATGAGACTTTTTCACATACCCCACATCGCCCCGCTCAAGGCGGTTTTTGCCCATTCTGGTTTCTCCCTGCCCCATCGTGTATTGCCATGCCAATTCAACAATGTTAAAATCTTGATACGCCTCCCGTACAAAGGCGCAATCATTATAACTCAAAATAAAGGGTCCGGGGCGATTTTTAAGCATTTGGGCTAATTGCTCATGGGCAAAACCATTATGGTGTATGGGAAAATTGCGCATGGGATAAATCCCTTTAAACATCTTAGAATCTCCCTCTAAAAAGTAAGGTGGGTCTAAATAGGCAAAGTCATTAGGGTAGGCTAAAAGCACTTCCTTAAAGTCTGCACATTGCACGCTTAAAGTGGGGGCATCAAAGTTTTTTAACTTAGCTAGGGCGTTATAGTAGCGTTTTTCATCGGTATAAATCTTACTCATCCAGCCCAAAAACCCGGGGCCATAACTCAAGTTGAAGTTAAAATAATAATCCCGCGCCAAAGTGAGCGGGTCTAACACGCGCTCTTTTTGATAATGCGCTTTGAGCTCGGTTTTAATGGTGTTATAAGTGTCTTGCGTGGGTTTTAGCGCAAGCAGGGCTTCATAAAGACGCGCTTTATCTTTTAAGAGCACCTGCCAAAAATTCACCAAAATATCAAAAATGTCAAAAGCCAACACCTCTAAGCCCAGTTCTCTAGCACAGGCGATTTCCACACTCCCTCCGCCCATAAAAGGGCTAATAACCCTTGTGAGGCGAGCGGGCATGTGTTCTAAGATAAAGCCCACCGCCAAAGATTTACCCCCGCCATAGCGCAAAGGGCTTTTAGTGTAGCGTTTATAGTGCCGTTTTTGCGATCGCAAATGATCTAAGAAAAGAGATTTTTTGGCTGAATACATAGCAGAAATTCCCCCTCCTTGTCCCCCTCCAAAAAGCAAAGGCAAGGCTACATCATACCGCCCATGCCACCCATACCGCCCATGCCACCCATATCAGGCATAGCCGGAGCTGGTTTGTCTTCTTTAACTTCATGCACAGTGGCCTCAGTGGTTAAGAGCAAGCTAGAGACAGACACCGCGTTTTGCAAAGCGATGCGCGCTACTTTGAGGGGGTCAATAATGCCCGCTTTAAACATGTCCACATATTCGCCATTGCTCGCGTTGAAACCAAAATGGGCTTCTTTGTGCTTTTCTACCTCATTGACCACCACACCGCGATCGTAACCCGCATTGGCCGCGATTTGGGCTAGAGGGGCTTTAATAGCGCGTTTGATGATCTCATAGCCCACTTTTTCATCTTCATGCAATTCCAAATGCACTTTTTGGGCGGCACGAATGAGAGCCGCGCCCCCACCAATCACAATCCCTTCTTCAACCGCAGCTTTGGTGGCAGAAAGCGCGTCATCTACGCGATCTTTCTTTTCTTTCATTTCCACTTCAGAAGCCGCACCCACTTTAATCACCGCCACGCCACCGCTAAGTTTTGCCAAGCGTTCTTGGAGCTTTTCTTTATCGTAGTCGCTGGTGGTGGATTCAATTTGGGTTTTGATTTGGGCGATGCGATCTTTAACGGCATGCGCTTGACCCTTGCCATCCACGATGGTGGTGTTGTCTTTGTCAATCACAATGCGCGCCGCCACGCCTAGATCGCTCACATCGGCGTTTTCTAGGGTTTTGCCTAGCTCTTCAGAGATCACTTGCCCGCCTGTAAGGATTGCGATGTCTTTGAGCATTTCTTTACGGCGATCGCCAAAGCCGGGGGCTTTGACCGCTGCCACATTGAGTACACCCCTAAGTTTATTGACCACTAGAGTTGTGAGCGCTTCGCCCTCAATGTCTTCAGCGATGATCAAAAGGGGTTTGCCCTCTTTCATGGTGCGCTCCAACAAGGGCAAAATGTCTTTCATGCTAGAGATTTTCTTATCGGTGAGCAAAATGTAAGCGTTTTCTAGCTGGGTGGTCATTTTTTCGGCGTTGGTAACAAAGTAGGGAGAAAGATAGCCACGATCAAATTGCATGCCCTCCACCACATCTAGTTCGTCTTCAATTCCCTTAGCTTCTTCAACGGTGATCACGCCGTCTTTGCCCACTTTTTCCATCGCATCGGCGATTAATTTGCCGATTTTTTCATCGGAGTTAGCCGAAATGGTGGCAACTTGGGTGATTTCTTCTTTGCCACCCACTTTTTTGCTAGATTTTTTCAGCTCGGCAATGATGGCTTCGCTGGCTTTATCCATCCCGCGTTTGACTTCAATAGGGTTAGCCCCAGCGGTAATGTTGCGTAGTCCCTCTTTAAAAATGCTGTAAGCTAAAACGGTGGCGGTGGTGGTGCCATCCCCAGCCGCATCGGCGGTTTTGCTCGCCACTTCTTTAACCAGTTGCGCGCCCATGTTGGCTACAGGGCAGGCGAGCTCAATTTCTTTAGCCACGCTCACGCCATCTTTAGTAATGCTAGGCGCGCCATAGCTTTTTTGAATGAGCACATTGCGCCCCCTTGGTCCCATGGTAACCTTAACCGCGTCATTGAGTTGTTTCACGCCTTCAAAAAGTTTATTGCGTGCGTTGTCTGAAAATTTGATCTCTTTAGTTGCCATTGTTTGTCCTTTTTTTGTTGTATGAATGGGAGGGGCGCGCTAAAACGCCCCAAAGTCTAGCTTAGTGGCTATGACAGCAGTCGCCCTCGTGTTTGTGATCGCCTTTTTTATGCCCGTGCTCATGCCCATGGCAGCAAGAATCCACCACGCCTAGCACATCCTCAAGCTCTAAAACCATAAATTCTTTCCCGCCTAGTACGATTTCTGTGCCTTTGTACTTGCCAAACGCCACCACATCGCCCTCTTTAAGGCATTTGCACCCTTCGCTGATTTTGTGGCTGACGGCTTTGACCACGCCCATTTGGGGTTTTTCTTTGGCGTTGTCAGGGATGATAATCCCAGAAGCGGTTTTCTTTTCTTCTTCTAGTCTTTCAACTAGCACTCTTTCGCCTAATGGCTTGAACATATCGTCTCCTTAGTCCTAAAAATTAGCACTTAAAAATTTAAGTGCCAAATAATAACAAAAATTTTTGGATAAGTCAAGAGTTATTCCAATATTAAAATATTTTTTTCAATATATATTAGCCACTTAGACTAAAGATAATTATTGTTAGTTATATAAATATTGATAGAGGGCAGAAAAAGCCAAATACAAGCTCTCTTATGCTAAATACCAAATATGATTAGCGCACAATCCTTAGAGCAACTCAAGCAAGTCATTGACATTGTGGAAGTCGTGCAAGGTTATATCGAGCTCAAGAGAACAGGGATCAACTACCAAGCAATCTGCCCTTTCCACAACGAAAGAACCCCCAGTTTCATTGTCAATCCCCAAAAAAACTCCTTTAGATGTTATGGGTGCTCCAAATCGGGCAATGCAATCACCTTTGTGATGGAGTATGAAAAATTGGATTTTGCGGGGGCGGTGCAGAAGTTAGCCGACAAGTTCCGTGTGCCCTTAGAATATACCCACAAAACCCAGCAAAGCACCCAAGGATGGGATTTGTTGGAACAAATTACGCATTGCTACCAAACCCAACTCGCCACAAACTCAGCCGCTCAAAAGTATTTGGAAAAAAGGGGGGTTAGTCTCTCCAGTGTGCAAGAATTCAGACTAGGGTTTTGCCACCCTAGAGCCCTAGAGAATTTTATTGTTAAATACCGCCTTGATCGTTCCATGCTCGTCCAATTAGGCGTGCTCACCCAATATGAGGGCAAGAGTTATGCCCGCTTTTCCAACCGCTTGATTTTCCCCATCCATAACCCCAATGGCAAGATCGTGGGTTTTGGGGGGCGGATTTTGGATACCGATTCACACGCGGCTAAAGTAGCAAAATACATCAACTCGCCCCAAACCCCCCTTTTCAATAAATCCAAGCTTTTATATGGCTATTTCTTAGCCCGTGAGGCGATCTTAAAACAAAAACAGATTTTGGTAACAGAGGGGTATTTAGATGTGATCTTATTGCACCAAGCGGGGATCAAGCATGCCGTAGCCACTTTGGGGACGGCTTTAACCGAACAACATTTGCCTATTTTAAACCGAGGTATGCCCTCTGTTGTGATGGGTTATGATGGCGATCGTGCTGGTCATAATGCCGCTTTAAAAGCAAGCCAACTGCTAGCCAAAGAACTTAAAAGCGGGGGGGTAGTGGTTTTTGAAAACAATCTGGACCCCGCTGAGATGATTGCTAGTGGGCAAACTGAACGCCTCCAAGAACTTCTAGCCCAGCCAATGAAATTTATTGAGTTTGTGCTTAGAGGCATTAGAGAACGGCATAACCTAAATGATCCCTTGCAAAAAGAGCAAGCCCTCCAAGCCGCCCAAAATTTTTTGCACGATCTCCCCTTAGTGGTGCAAGAGGATTACCAACAAATGACAGCCCATTTACTAGAAATCCCCCAAAGTGGTTTAATTGGGCTTAAAAAACAAAAGCTCCCCACTCCTAGCCCCTCGGGTGAGCGTGCCATTTTAGACCCTTTAGAGGAGGTCTTGATCAAATACATGGCTTTAGATCATGCCTTGATTAAGAATGCCTTAGACTTTGTTAATGTGGAAAGTTTCAAGCATTGCCAAGAGGAGTTTAAGGCGTTGTGTCTAGGGCAATTCGATCAGGTGTGCCTAGTGGCGATCATGCTAGATGATCGCCTACCCATTGAACCCCATGGCTTTAAGGACAATTTAGTTAAATTCATTAAACGCCATTGTGAATGGCAGATAACCCAAATCCACACGCTCTATACCCATTTAGACCTTTCAGAACGCATTGCTATGATGAATGAATGGAAAAAGAAGCGTTATCTATGCGAACAAGGAGAATTAGTCAAAATATGAAAGCCCTAGCTCTTTTTAGTGGTGGGTTAGACAGCCTACTATCCATGTATTTAGTTGCCTCTCAGGGGATCGAAGTTACCGCCCTGCATTTTAATATCGGGTTTGGTGGGAACAAAGATAAATTAGAGTATTTGCAAAATGCCACCCAACAAATTGACGTGGGCTTGCTGGTGTGCGACATCCAAGAGCAATTTTTTAATGAAGTGCTTTTTAAGCCTAAATACGGCTATGGCAAGTATTTTAATCCCTGCATTGATTGCCATGCCAATATGTTCAGGCAGGCTTTTTACAAACTCTTAGAGTTACAGGCAGATTTTGTGATCAGTGGGGAGGTATTAGGGCAACGCCCCAAGAGTCAGCGCAAGGAAGCCCTAGGGCAGGTTAGAAAATTGGTGCGCGCCTTTGGGCAAGAAAGTTGCTTTGATAGCTTGCTGGATCGTCAGGGCAATAACCCCAATAAACCCCAATTTTTAGATCAACTCTTGCTAAGGCCTATGAGTGCCCAACTCTTAGAGCCTAGCTTTATGGAAAAACAGGGTTGGGTGGATCGCACGCGGTTGTGGGATGTGCAGGGGCGTAGCCGTGTGCGGCAACTCTCTAAGGTGCAAGAATTGGGTTTAAAATATTATGAAAAGCCCGGGGGTGGGTGTTTGCTGACAGACTTGAGTGTGAGTGCTAAACTCAAAGACCTCCAAGCCCACCGCCAAAACACCCAACAACAAATGGTGGTGCAGGATAATTTAATCGTCAAGGTGGGGCGCTATCTGGTCGTGGGCAATACCCGCGTGATCGTGGCGCGCAATGAGCTAGAAAATGCCAAATTGCAAGCCCCACACCCTTTGATGGATAAAATCGAATTACTGGATTGCAAGGGACCTTTGGGGCTTGTAGAAAAATGCGCTAGCCTAGAGGAGAAAAAACTAGCCGCCCAAATTGTGTTGAGTTATGCTAAAAGTGAGTGCGCACGCGCTTATGGGGTGCAGGTGGGGGCTGAGGTGTTGCATCTAAACCCTTTGCAAAGAGAAGAGGCACAAAAGTATCTTTTCATGGGTTGAGAGGCTGTATAATAGTGCAATGAGGAGCTAGACATGGAAAAATTTATTGGATTAGGGGTTGTGGGTAATTTTGCCAGACATTTAGAGCAAGCGGGCGAAGCCCATAGCTTTATCAACATGAAACACATTGAAAAAGACGCACCCAAGGGTCTTTTCCCTTTTTACCTGCCCAATGATAGCGGGTATTTGGGGCGTTATTGTATGGATAATGAGTTTGTGATCTTGCCTGATAATGCAAGTTTGCGCGCCCAAGCCGAGCCAGAGATCGCCCTAGAATGTGAAATTATCTATAATGATAAGCACTTGGTGGAGAACATCACACCCCATTATTTTATGGCTTTCAATGATGCTTCGATCCGCAATCTCAAGGCAAAAAAACTCTCTGAGAAAAAGAACTTTTCCAAAGCCTCTAAGGGCATGGGCGAGAAATTGCTGATCGATCGCTTTGTCTATGGCGGGGTGTGCAATGATTATTCGATCGCCTCTTTTTTAACTAGAGATGGGGAAACCCACATTTATGGCGAAAACTCTAAGCTTGTCAAATACGAATACTTCTATGATAAGCTGTTAAGCTGGATTGTGGAGATGTTAAACACCCAAGAAGATACGGGGAGTTTGGAAAATCTCAAGGAAGTGTTTAGGGTGCATGGCTACCCTTCTAAATGCATTATTGCTATTGGTGCTACACCCTACCTGCCCTTTGCCCAAGAAAATTTTTTAAAACAAGATGATTGTATCACTATCATTGCCTACAACCACCGCCGTTATAGCTTTGATAAGATTTTCGACATTGTTGCCTCCAACCAACTCCAGCAAACCCCCCTTAAGAGTGTATCTTTTATCCAACAAAAGGTGGTGGTGGATAAAAATTTGGTTGTTACAACTTGTTAGCTTGCCAAGCCCGTTATGCCAGATAGTCCGGGCACGCCCACACCTCAAGACTTAGAGCTTTTGCTCGCCAAGATTGAGGTTTCTCAAGCCCAATTTGAGCAGGAGATCAATAGCAAGATCGAGAGTTTGGCATTGCAACGCTTGGATTTAAATAGCGTCTTTAGAGTGGAGCGTAAAAACACCGCAATCGCTTACAAATTAATCGCCCTATTAGCCTTTGTGAGTCTGAGCCAAGCCATCGCCCTTGTAATCCTCTTGCCTTTAAAAGAAACCCAGCACCACTTTGTAGATTTTGCCAATCAAGACAAGCATTATGCCATTATCCAGCGTGCCGATGAGAGCATCACCAGCAACCAAGCCCTTGTGCGTTCTTTGGTGGGCACTTATGTGCTCAATCGCGAATCCATTAACCACATTGATGATCAAATCCGTTACGAGGCAGTGCGCTTGCAGAGTAGCCAAAAGGTTTGGGAAGTGTTTGAAAATTTGGTCGCGTCCAAGCATAGCATTTACACCAATGCCAAAATGGATCGCGACATTAAGATTATTAATATCGCCCTGCTCAAAGATAGTAACGCCCAAAATATCGCCAGCGTGCAGATTGTGGCTAGACTCTTTCATGAGGGTAAGCTGACCTATGAAAAACGCTACCACATCACGCTAAGCTATGCCTTTGTAACCCCCAAACTTGATTATGAACCCATGCCCAAAAACCCGACCGGCTTTGAGGTTAATGCTTATAGCATCGTGGAGTTAAACTCACTGAAAAACCCTTAAAAAAGTTTGTAAATAGAAACCAAAATCGAGAGAGCATAGACTCCCAAGAGGCAACGCCGGTGCCACGCATTGGAAACAAGTGGCATTAAACGCACCCCGCCCATCACGCCTAAAATACTGCCAATCCCCACAATAACCCCCCCTTGTAAGTTTGCTGGTCCTAAGAAATCTTGTTGCATTAAGGACAATACCCCACTAAAGGAGGAAAACACCACAAAAAATAGCCCTAAAGGCACGCTTTGCTTAGGGCTTAAACCAAAATAGTAAGAGAGCATGGAAACCATCAACACCCCGCCCCCAATGCCCAAACTAATGGCAAAAATCCCAGTGAGCACGCCAATGCCTATTAAAATCCCTTTATCTTTGGAATTGGGTTCTAGCGTTTTAAAAGAGACTTGAGAGCTAGGCTTGATGAATAAAAAACGCCAAAAAGAATAAATGGTGATGGCGATGAAAATCCCTAAGAGCACCTTGTGGGGCACTACGCTTAAAATGAGTCCACTAAAGCTAGCCCCAATGAGTCCGCCCAGCCCAACATAAATCCCCACCTTCCAATCTAACAAGCCCTTTTTAAAATTGCTCCAACTCCCCACAACAGAGGAACAAGCCATCTGCACGACTGAAATCCCTACTGCCCCATCATAGGAATACCCGGCTAAAAGCAAGGTGGGCACAATCACCATGCCCCCCCCAATGCCAAAAAAGCCTGCCATTACACCTGTCAGTAAGCCTAGTAGCAAAAACAAGCCTAATTGTACCATCTCCATAGCGTAGCCTTTTGACTCCATTATAATGAAGTTGTGCTAAAATCCCCGCCATGATTGATCGCCGGATTTTGACCCACTTTGATTTTCTATTGTTCTTTTTTCTCCTGCCCCTCATGGGTCTCTCTTTCTTTTTAGTCCATGAAGCCAATACGACTTTAAGCCTCAAACAAGGCTTTTATTTCGCAATAGGCTTTATCGTATTTTGGGTTGTGTTTTTGATCCCCTTTAGAAAGTTTGATTACTTGTTCCATTTGCTCTACTGGGGCTGTATTTTTCTGCTCTTGCTTGTTAATTTTATGGGCACTTCCAAACTAGGGGCGCAACGCTGGCTAGTGATCCCGGGCACTTCTTGGACCTTCCAGCCTAGCGAGCCGGTCAAAATCGCAATCTTGTTGCTCTTGGCCCACTTGATCAGCACGCACCCCATCCCCCCGGGGGGCTATGGCTGGAAAGTCTTTGGAAAATTGAGTATTTACATCATTATCCCGGCTGGGCTGATTTTAAAACAACCCGATTTGGGCACGGCCTTAGTGATTTTGATCATGGGTTTTGGTGTGTTGTTTTTGGTGGGTGTGCATCCCAAGGTGTGGATGACGCTGGGCATTGTCTTTGCCATTGCCTCCCCACTCATTTATGGCTCCTTGCACGCCTATCAAAAAAAGCGTATCCACGATTTTATTGCCGAAAAACCTAATTACCATGTCCGCCAATCCATTATTGCCATCGGCTCAGGCGGGCTCTTGGGCAAGTCCCAAGAAGAATCCACCCAAGCTAAATTAAAATTCTTGCCCATTGCCACCAGTGATTTTATCTTTGCCTATTTTGTGGAACGCTTTGGCTTTTTAGGGGCATTTGCGCTTTTAATCTTTTATCTGCTCTTTGTCTTGCATTTTTTCTCCTATTTTATAAGCGATCCCAAAGATCGCTTTTTGCAGACGATCACGGGTGGGATCGCAATTTTGATCTTTATTTATACCAGCGTGAACATTGCCATGACTCTAGGATTAGCCCCTGTGGTGGGCTTGCCCCTGCCTCTTTTAAGTTATGGAGGCAGTAGTTTCATCACTTTTATTATCCTCTTTGCCATTTTTGAAAACTTACTTGCATTTAAATTTGGATTTGGTTATAATCCCCCTTCTTATCGAAAAAAAGGATTCTTAGCTCAGCTGGTTAGAGCATTCGGCTCATAACCGATTGGTCGTAGGTTCAAGTCCTACAGAATCCACCAAGGTCTCCATGCAAGTAGCAGCTAGTATTTTGAGTGCGGATTTTTTAGATTTAAGACGGAGTATTACGCGCGTACATGGGGTAGATTTTTTGCACGTGGATGTAATGGATGGGCATTTTGTGCCTAATCTAACTTTTGGTCCTTGCGTACTCAAAAATCTCCCTAAGTTGCAAATCCCCCTAGATGTCCATTTGATGGTAACCGATCCCCTCTTTGGTATTGCGCTTTATCAGGATTTAAAGCCTGCCTTTTTGAGCGTGCATGCCGAAAGCACGCCTCATCTGCACAAGGTGGTGCATCATATTAAAGATTTAGGGATTAAAGCCGGGGTGAGTCTCAACCCTGCAACCCCCTTAAGCGTATTGGACTATGTGATCCAAGATTTAGATTTAGTCTTGCTCATGAGTGTGAATCCGGGTTTTGGGGGACAGAGCTTTTTACCCCTCACTCTCCAAAAACTTCACGATTTCAAACAACGCTTCCCCCACTATGCCGGGGTGCTGGAAGTCGATGGGGGGATCAACGATCAAAATGCGCGCCTATTGAGCCAAGCTGGGGCTAATTTATTGGTGGTGGGCAGTTTCTTATTTAACCATAACAACCCCGCACAGGCCCTCCAAGTCCTCCAAGCCATTGATGCCTAAAAGTTACCGCGATTCATTGTATTGCTTTGTGGATATTGAAACCACTGGTTCTAAACCAGAGACTTCCAGCATCATAGAAATTGCCGCCTTGCTCTATGCCCCCCACCCACCCCACTAGGCAAGGGGCGGCTGGTAAAAAGTTATGCCAGTTTGGTTTTTTGTGAGGATATCCCGCCCAAGATCAGCGAGCTAACCGGCATTGAACCTGAAGACCTACAAGGCGCGCCCTCTTTAATCCCCGTTTTGCGTGTGTTTAAAGACCTCTTGCAGGATCATATTTTTGTTGCCCACAATGTGGCTTTTGATTTTAATTTTATCCATTGCACCAGCCAGCAAGTCTTGGGCGAGGGGCTTTTTAACCCCCAACTCTGCACCTTGAATCTAAGCCGTCTGTGCATCCCTAGTCCCAAGCATGGCTTAAAGTTTCTCAACACCCACTTGGGGATCAAAATCCCCATTACCCACCGTGCCTATGCTGATGCCCTAATCGCTCTTAAGGTTTTTGAGCATTGCTTGAATGCTTTGCCCGCAGAGATCACCACCACCCAAGACTTACTGGATTACAGCATGGGCAAATTAAACTGAGCAAAATAGGGTTTGGATTGGGCAAGAATAACTCCCCAGCAAGTCCAAAATAACAAATATAAGATAAAATAGGGTAGAATGCACACGGTAAGATTTTAGGTAATTAGGGATCGCTCTTGACAGAACAAAGTTTAGACACGGCTTTAAATCTAGGTGAAATCGAGCTCGTGGATTTTCGGATCTTTGGGTTGCAAAATGGCAAGCCCTACGAGGGGATTTATGGGATCAATGTTTCTAAGGTGCAAGAGATCATCATGATGCCTGAGATTTTCGAGTTCCCCACGCACCTAAAATATGTGGTGGGAGTCTTTGATTTGCGCTCCACGATTATCCCCCTAATCGATCTCTCTACATGGCTGGGGATCACTGTGGATGAACAGCGTATTGAAGAAAAAGTCGTGGTGATCACCGAGTTTAGTAGTGTAAAGATGGGTTTTGTGGTGCATGCAGCCAAGCGCATCCGGCGCATTAGTTGGAGTGATGTTGAATCGGCTACCTTTAGTGCGCATAGCAATGCAAATCAAGACAAGATCACAGGTACAACTAAAATTGAGGGGGATAAAACTCTCTTGATTTTGGATTTGGAGAGCATTTTAAACGACTTTGAGTTTAGTATCCCCCATGTTTCCAAAAAAGACCTCCTAGAAGAACATGCTAAGAAATTTGATGGAATCGCTTTGTTTGTAGATGATAGTCGGGCAGCGCGCAAAATCATTAAACACACTCTCTTAAAACTAGGGTTTCAGGTGGTAGAGGCTGTGGATGGCAAAGATGGTTTGGCTAAACTAGAGATGCTCTATAACCAATACCAAGAGACCTTGAGTAAACATTTAAAACTGATTGTCTCCGATGTAGAGATGCCCAAGATGGATGGCTACCATTTCTTTTCTAAAATCCAAGAAGACCCACGTTTTGCCAATATCCCCGTCCTTTTCAACTCCTCTATTTGTGATGACTACAGCGCACAGAGAGCTTTAGATTTAGGGGTAAAGGGTTATTTGGTGAAATTCGATCCCAACCGCTTTGCTGATGAAATTGCCAAGATTTTAGGATAACCCACAAATTGGAGTATAATACATTAAACGACAGAAAGGGTGTTTAGATGGATGATATGAAGGAGATCATGGAAGACTTCTTGGTAGAAGCCTTCGAAATGAACGAACAGCTTGATCAGGATTTGGTGGAGTTAGAACACAACCCGCAAGATTTAGACTTGCTCAACCGCATTTTTAGGGTCGCCCACACCATCAAGGGTTCTAGTTCGTTCCTCAACTTGGATATTCTGACCCATTTGACCCACAATATGGAAGATGTTTTGAACAAAGCCCGCAAGGGTGAGCTCATCATCACCCCCGATGTAATGGATGTCGTCCTGCGATCGGTGGATATGATGAAAACACTCTTAGTAACTATTCGCGACACCGGATCGGATACCAATTCGGGCATTGATATTACCAATATCGTTAAAGAACTCCAAAGCATCGCCCACGCCACACATAGTGGCGATGAAACTCCCTCTTCAGAGTCTGCTCCAAGCGAGCCTAGCCCGCCCCCTCCTCCCCCCTCAGAGCCTGCACCTCCAGCCCAGTCTGCAACCCAGCCATCCTCTTTGGCTAGTGAGCCAGAGCCTGATTATGCCAACATGAGCACTGAAGAGGTGGAAAAAGAGATTGATCGGTTACTAAAACTCCGCCAAGAGGCTGATAAAAAACGCCGTACCGAACTCAGAAAAGAACAGGGCCAAAAGGCTCTAGAGAACAAACCCCAGCCTCTAAAACCCCAAACCCCCCAAACCCCTAAAACCCCAGAAAAGCCCCAAGCAGGTCCTCAAAGCAAAAAAGATCAAGACAAATCTGTTGCCATTGGGGTCGAACAAACCGTGCGCGTAGATGTGCGTCGCTTGGATCACCTGATGAATCTCATTGGAGAATTGGTGTTAGGCAAAAACCGCTTGATCCGCATTTATGGCGATGTAGAGGAACGCTATGATGGGGAAAAATTCTTAGAGGAATTAAACCAAGTGGTCTCTTCCATCTCAGCAGTTACCACCGATTTACAGCTGGCTGTGATGAAAACAAGAATGCAACCTATTGGCAAGGTGTTTAATAAATTCCCCCGCATGGTGCGCGATTTGAGTCGGGAATTGGGCAAGAGCATTGAATTGGTCATTGATGGAGAAGAGACCGAGCTAGATAAATCCATTGTAGAGGAGATTGGCGATCCGTTGATCCACATTATCCGCAACTCTTGTGATCATGGCATTGAAAAGCCTGAAGATCGCAAGATGTTAGGCAAACCTGAAATGGGGCGTGTGGAGTTGAGTGCTTATAATGAGGGCAATCACATTGTGATTAAGATTACAGACGATGGGGCCGGGCTAGATCCAGAAAAACTCAAAGAAAAGGCGATTGAAAAAGGTGTTATCACCGAGAGGGAAGCTAGCACGATGACAGACAAAGAAGCCCTTAATATCATCTTCAAGCCCGGCTTCTCCACCGCCAAAACCCTAAGCAATGTTTCTGGGCGGGGTGTGGGTATGGATGTGGTAAAAACCAATATTGAAAAACTCAATGGGATCATCGAATTAGAATCAGAAGTGGGCGTTAGGACCACCCAAAAGCTTAAAATCCCCCTAACTCTTGCCATTATCCAAGCCTTGCTGGTGGGTGTGCAAGAGGAATACTATGCCATCCCCCTCTCCTCTGTGCTGGAAACCGTGCGCATTAGCCAAGATGAGATTTATAGCGTAGATGGCAAAAGTGTTTTAAGATTGCGCGATGAAGTGCTGTCCTTAGTGCGCCTAGCGGACATCTTTAAGGTCGATGCGATCTTAGAGGATTCTAAAGAGGTCTATGTGGTGATCATTGGGCTAGCCGATCAAAAAATCGGGGTGATTGTGGATTACTTGATCGGGCAAGAGGAAGTGGTCATCAAATCTTTGGGCTACTATCTCAAAAGCACGAAGGGGATTGCTGGGGCAACCGTGCGTGGGGATGGTAAGATCACCTTGATTGTGGATGTGGGCACGATGATGGAAATGGCTAAAAATGTGAAGGTCAATGTCAATAGCCTCATTGATGAAGCCCAAAACTCCAATATCAAAAACAACCCCAGTGATTATATTGTGCTCGCCATCGATGACAGTAGCACGGATCGCGCCATGATGCGTAAATCCTTAAAGTCTCTAGGCGTTACCGTGATTGAGGCGAGCAATGGCGTGGAGGGCTTGGAGATGGTCAAAAATGCCGACAAAGTTCCCGATGCGGTGTTGGTGGATATTGAAATGCCCAAGATGGATGGGTATGCCTTTGCTAGCGAAGTGCGTAAATACAACAAATTTAAAAACCTGCCTTTGATTGCGGTCACTTCACGAGTAACCAAGACCGATCGCATTAGAGGGGTGGAAAGCGGGATGACCGAATACATCACCAAGCCCTATAGCCCTGAGTATTTGGCCAATGTGGTCAAACGGAGCATTAAGTTAGATTAGAGGAGAAAACATGCAAGATGCAATGGCCCTAAAAGAGCTGTTTGAGAAACAAAAGAAGGGGAACAAAGACGAGAATAGGGCTGATGATAATGAGGAGATTTTACAATTCATCGGTTTTATCATTGGGACGGAGGAATATGCCATCCCCATTCTCAATATTTTAGAGATTGTCAAGCCCATTGGTTATACCCGCGTACCTGAAACCCCTAACTATGTGCTGGGAGTCTTCAATTTGCGGGGTAATGTCTTCCCCCTCATTAGCTTGCGTCTCAAATTTGGTCTGCCCCCTGAGAAACTCAATAAGGATATGCGTTATTTGGTGGTGCGCCACAACGACCAGATTGCGGGGTTTTATATCGACCGCCTCACAGAGGCGATTCGCATCAAACAATCCGACATCGACCCCGTGCCCGAAACCCTATTGGAGAATAACCAACTCATCTTTGGTATTGGGAAGCGGGAGGACAAACTGGTTTCTATTTTGAAAGTTGAGGAAATCTTAAAAAAAGACTTTTAAGAGCCCTTGTTAATCCAAAGGAGGTTCATGTCTGCTTTTTCACGTCTAAGCATTGGCACAAAGATTGTAGTCGGTGTGGGCATTATCGTGGTATTAGGGATTTTGGTCTTGGGGCTTGTGGTGGGAATCCAAGTTAAAAATGTTACTCAAACCAAGACCATTGAAACATTGGAAGACAACGTCAATGAGGGAGGTATGCGCCTGCAGAGAATCATGGACCGCTCATTTGCCCATTTGAGTGGTTTGAGCAAAGATTTAATTAATGCTGGGGGCTTAGTCCCTCCAGAAAAACGCCTCGAATTGATGCAACGCTTTTTGGCCGATTCGATCAATATTACCCTCATTAGCTTGACTCTACCTGGTAATCCGCAAGGCTCATCTGTGATGCACATGGTGGGGGCTTCTTTTGAGATGATGCATCAAGAAGAGATTTATTCCCCCAAGCTCTATGACGGGATATTGCAGACTTCTAGGATTGCCAAGAACGATCCCTACTTCCGCGAAATTGATGGTAAGCCGGTTTTTGGGTTTGATCTAGGGGTGCCCTTAAAACAGCACGGCAAAGTAATCGGAGTCTTGACTGCCTTTTTTAGCATTGATAGCCTCACAGACGCGGTGATGCGCAATAAAAACGATACCTTTTTGCTCAATCAAGATGGGTACTTGCTCATCGCCTATGATAAAAACATTCGGGGCAAGCTTCTAGCAGATGTCAATCCCGACCCCTCAGCTAAAACTTTGGTGCAGGCTATCAAGGCTTTAAAAGCGGGTGTTTTTGATTACTATTCTCTCAGCGAGAAGAAGAACAGTTTGTTAGTGGTGAAGTCCTTTGATATTTTTCAAAAAATTGGTCCCGAGGATTTTAAGTTTAATTGGGCGTTAGCCCGTTTTGTCGGTAAAGACAAGGTATTACAAGCCTCTGTTTATCTCCAAAATCTTGTGTTGAGCATGGGTGTCATCATCATATTGGTCTTGGTGATTGCCATTTATATTTTAGTGCGCTTGTTGGTGCGCAATCGGATTCGCATGGTTTCTGAGACCTTGCTAGGGTTTTTCAAGCTCTTAAACGACCCAAAGGGGCAGCACAATATTCCAATCACAAAGGTATATGCCTTGGATGAAATTGGGGTGATGAAGCAAGCCATCAATGAAAACATTGCCAAAATCCACGAAAATACCAAAGCTGACAACGCAACTATTGATGACATGTTGGGCGTAGTGCGTTCCATTAAAGAGGGCGATTTTACGAAAGAAATCTACGCCACACCTAATAATCCTGATCTCTTGCACCTTAAAGAGCTTTTTAATGAGGTCGCCGTGTATTTACGCCAGCATATCGGATCGCACATGCAGGGTATCAACCAAGCCTTTGAGCGATTCAAGGTTCTGGATTTTAGGCAGGGTATCCCCAACCCTACGGGAAATGTTGAAAAAGCCGTCGACACTTTGAGCAATGGGATTAGGGTGATGTTGCGCACCTCCTCTAATTTTGCCAATGCGCTAAGCCATGAGGCAGAGGGGTTAAAAACTTGTGTGGATAGTTTGATTCAGAGTGCCGATCAACAAAATAAAAGTTTGCACCAGACCTCAAAATCCATTGAGTCCATTGTGGATAGCATTTCTAGCATTAGCCACAAAAGCGAGGATATGATCAAACAAGGGCAGGATATTAGAAACATTGTGGAGATCATCAAGGATATTGCCGATCAAACCAATTTGTTAGCCCTCAATGCCGCCATTGAAGCCGCACGGGCTGGGCAGTATGGGCGCGGGTTTGCGGTGGTGGCTGATGAGGTCAGAAAACTAGCCGAGCGCACCCAAAAATCGTTGGGCGAGATTGAGGCCAACATTAATGTGTTGGTGCAAAGCATTGCGGATACTTCCGAATCGATTAAGATGCAGAGTCAAAGTGTGGAGGGAATCAACCACTCCTTAGAAGCCTTCAAACAAGACACGCAAAATAACTTGAATATCGCCAATACTTCCTTAGAAGTGGGGAATAACATCGATCGCATCTCCAAAGACATTTTAGACGATGCCAACAAGAAGCAGTTTTAATGCAGATTCTTAAAAAAGTCCTGTGGGTGCTTTTTATCCTACCCGTAACGCTAGGTAGCGTGTTGGGCGGGGGGTATCTGTTCATTTTGTGGGTGGGGGCAGACCATGAGATTCGCAAGGTCGTGGATTATAAACCCGAGATCGCCTCTAGGATTGTGGATGCTAAGGGGCGTTTGGTCGCTAATATCTACAACAAAGAGTTCCGCATTTATACCCATTTTTCTGAGATTCCGCCCAAAATGGTCGAAGCTTTGCTAGCGGTCGAGGACACGCTATTTTTTGAGCACCATGGGATCAACCTAGATGCGATCATGCGTGCTTTTTTAAAAAATATCCGCAACCAAAAATACACTGAAGGAGGGAGTACGCTCACCCAACAGCTGGTTAAAAACATGCTTTTAACCCGTGAAAAAACTTTAGGCCGCAAGTTTAAAGAGGTTGTTTTTTCGCTTAAACTAGAACGCACGCTGACCAAAGAGCAAATTTTAGAACGCTACTTCAACCAAACTTTCTTTGGACATGGTTTTTATGGCATCAAAACGGCTAGCTTGGGTTATTTTAAAAAACCTCTATCCGCCCTCACGCTCAAGGAGATCTGCATGTTAGTCGCCCTGCCCCGCGCACCCTCTTTTTATGACCCCACTAGGAGGTTGGATTTTTCTCTAGCAAGGGCTAATAGCATTGTGAAGCGCATGCACGATTTGGGTTGGGTTAGCACGGAGCAAATGCAAACAGCCTTAACCCAAGTGCCCAAAGTCTATGACACCACCTTAACCCAAAATAGCGCACCCTATGTGGTCGATGAGGTGGTGCGCACTCTAAGCCCTTTGAGTGATCTCAAAACCGGAGGCTATACAATCAAACTCTATCTCAATTTGGATTACCAAAAAGCTGCCCAAGAGTCTTTGCGTAATGGTTATGAGCGCATTATTAAGAGACTCAAAGAGGAACAAGAAAATAATACCCTTAATGGTGCGATCGTGGTTACTGACACCCAAACCGGGCATATTGTGGCGATGGTGGGCGGGGTCGATCACCAAAAAAGCCCGTTTAACCGCGCCACGCAAACCAAACGGCAATTTGGGAGTGCGATCAAGCCCTTTATTTACCAAATTGCACTCAACAATGGTTTTTCAAGTGCTTCTTTGATCCCTGATGTGGCGCGTAGCTTTGATACCAGCGTGGGTAAAAAGAAATACTGGCGGCCTAAAAATGATAACCGCAAATACAGCGGGTTCATCACACTCAAAAAGGCTTTGGTGCATTCGGTCAATCTAGCCACAATTAATCTAGCCGAATACATCGGTTTTGATACAATCTATAGAGACTTGGATGCCTATGGTTTTACAGATGTCCCCAAAAATATGTCTATTGTCTTGGGGAGTTTTGGCATGTCGCCTTTGGAGGCTAGCATGCAATACTCGCTTTTTTCTAGCTATGGGAATATTTTAGAACCAACTCTCATTGAAAGTGTAACCGATGCCAATGGCAACCAAAAAATATTAAAAACCACCCCCCCTAAGTCTGTTCTCTCACCCGCCCAAGCGTTTTTGACCATTGCGATTTTAAAAGAAGTGGTGGCAAGGGGAACAGGGCGGCAAGCCCAAGTGAAGGGCATGCAGGTAGCGGGCAAAACTGGGACATCTAATAATTATGTTGATGGCTGGTTTTGTGGTTTTACCCCCAGCTTACAAGCTATTGTGTGGTATGGGCGTGATGATAATAGCAAAATTGGGTATGGCATGACTGGGGGTGTAGTGGCAGCCCCTGTCTTTGCAGATTTCATGAAACAAGCTTTAAGAATTAACCCCTCGCTCAAACGCGCCTTTAGGGTGCCTGAGGGTGTGATCGAGCAACAAATCAATGGTGAGACCTACTACACCACCCAAGGTTCTACCCCCCACCAAGAGATTCGCCAAGAGATCAACGAACCTTTAATGTTTTGATTACACCTTGAAGGTGTCGATCTCAGCACCCACAATTTCAAAGAGGTGATCGAGTGAGGCACGGGTTTTGCGGATTTTTTCAATATCTTCTAGTTTGAGGTGTGCTAGAGTGCTGATCTCCTTGATTTCATCGTTGATATTTTCGCTATCTTTTGCGCTCTCTTGGAGACTTTGGGCACTTGTATGGGCGCGATCGATCACCTCTGAGATGTTCTGTACGCTTTTGTCCATCACTTCTTGCAAGCTGATGGCCAATTCGGCGGTTTTGACCAATTCTTGGGCATTTTCACCCAAGCTATAATTGATCTCATTCACACTTTGCACCATTTCATTGATGGTGGAATTGATGGTCGTCAAGCTATTTTGGGTTTTTTCGGCTAATTTTCTGACCTCATCAGCCACCACTGCAAACCCGCGCCCATGCTCGCCCGCCCGTGCGGCTTCAATGGCAGCATTGAGGGCTAACAAATTGGTTTGGGCAGCAATGTCATCGATAATGGTTAAAACCTCTTTAATGCTATTGGTGCTCTTAGAAGTCTCTTCTAGGCGGTGGGAAAACTCCACGCTTTGCTCGGCGTTGCTTTTAAGGCGCACATTTAAGGCTTTCATTTGCCCATGCACATCTTTTAAGTATTCCTCTGTTTGGTTTAATTGTTTCTCATTTTCACCCGCATCATTGACCCGCGCCAAGACCTTAGAGATGTTCTCCTTACTACGCCCGACCGCATCCTCAACCACCACAATAGCCTGACTGGCTCGCCCATGCACGCTGTCTGTCGCCTCTTTAAGTGTAGAGGCAACCTCAACCCGTCTGGCACTAAAATCTTTAAATTGGCGCATCACGCCTTGCATGTGCTCGATAAAGACATTAATATTGCGTGTAATCTGGGCGATCTCATCCTTGGTCTGTTTGTCTTGACGGCCCCGATATTTAAGGCGTTTGGTCAAATCCCGATTACCAGTGGTGAGATCCGCACTCAAGCGTTGGAGTCTCCCTAAAGGGCGGATCAAATAATAAACCCAAGCGATCGTGATCATCAAGGTTAAAATAAAGTCAGATAGAGATATCCAGAGCATGATGCTGCGCAAGTCAAAAATGCTTTTAAAGGCAACTTCAGTGGGCACATACGCGATCATTTTCCAATTATACCTAGGCACTGTAGTGAAGACCACTAAAAATTCCTTGCCATTATTGACCTCTAAAATCACCCCTTCTTGTTGTTGCAAAATCTGCTGGGCGATGTTCTTAATGGGCGATTTATCCCCTGCGATGCTATCCCCTACAGCCAAATTACTTGAACCCAGCACATAACCTTTCTCATTGGTCAAATCCAAATCCCCCTCATCTGCAAGATGTATCTTCTTGATATAGGATTCAAAAAAATGTAAAGGAATATCTGCCCCAAAAACCCCAACAAAATGCCCATCACGCATTAAAGGCGCGCTATAGGTGATCACCAACTTATTGGTGAAGGCATCGGCATAAACTTCAGAAAGAATGGTCTTCCTTTGGGCTTTGGCTTGCTGGTACCATTCTCTGACCCTAGGATCAAAGCCCTTGGGTACACCTAGTGTGGAATACATTCTCCCATCTTCAAGACCCACAAAGGTTTGCAGAGCGTCTAAATTTTGGCTGATGTATTTGAGTACATGGTTAAGCGCGTTGAGATTGCGATCCACCCCAATGGCTGACACTTGGTCAGCACCCGCATCGAATAACTTACGGGTATCATCATTCCACGCAGCAATCCAACTCGTGTTCGCTTTGGCAATTTGCAATAAGTGTGCTTTGACATTGTGCGTAACAAGATTACGCACAAAGCTTTCCACACGCATCCCAAAAACAATAAAACCCACAGCCAAAACCAACGCCAGCACTAAACCAATTTTTTCTTTGGTGCCCACAAAATCCCCTTATGTTATATCTCCCTCCTTTTGCAAACCCTTAACAAAGAGGTAAATTATACAACAAATGCCATTTTTGGATTGTTAATATCTTGAAAAATTTGAATAATAAAATAAAATAAAGCCCAGCACCCGCCCTATTTGGGCTATTTTAATCACTTTTAGATATAATGGGGGCATTTTTTTTAGCGGGTGTCTATGCGGTGGCTTTTGCGTGGCTTTTTTAGTATTTTTTTCTTAGTTTTACCCCTTGTGGGCACTAAGATCACCCTCGATCCTTTCGGGTATTTGGGCATGATCTACAATCAAGGGTTGCAACGCTCGGCTCATAGCTATGTGGGCTTTGATGCGCGTGTGGGCACGAATTTTTCTTTTAATAATGGTTGGGCATTTGGGATTGGGGCGATTGGGGCATGGAATGTCTATAGCCGCAATAAAAAATTCCAACCCATTGTGAGCATTGGGAATGTCTTAGGGAGTGCAGAGAGCAACATGCGCCCTTATTTGAGCATGGGTGATATTTCAGATGCCTATGTCAAATACGACACCAAGCGGCTTAAATTTGCCATTGGGCGTTTTAACTCCAATTTTGTAGGCTTTGATTGGATTCAGGGCAATATTCAGGGGGCGAGCCTATTTATCCACCGCAATGATTTCCGCTATTGGGGCATTTTTATGGACTCCATGCTCTATAATGGTTATCAGGGTAATGATTTACAAGGTGCGCGAATCGCTACGGGTATCAATGCCCTTGCTTCCTATGATCCCGTTTCTAAGAAAAAATATGTGGGGGGAGAAGTGGTGGCTTTTGGCATGGGCTATGAGCACAAGGGCTTTAGTGTTGCCCCCTTTATCTTGATCGATTCAAAACTCCCTTTACCCACTAGGGGAGTCTTGTTCCAAGTGGGGGGTAAGTTCCAATACCAAGCCAGCTTGCCCAAAGGCTTTAAATCCTTTACTATTCTGCATGGAATTTACCAACATGGCGATACAGATGCGATCGTGGGCAACAATGAAGCCGGCTTGTTTATGATCGATCAGACCTTCTTATACAAAATCTTTAACTTTGGGTTGGGTTTTTACGCTGTCCCTGCCCCTAATAAAAAGGGTTATTTTTGGTCCTTTAATGACAAAACCAAGTTTTATGGGCGGGGAATCAACTCAATTGGTGTGCCCGCTATTTATTTTGCCAACGCCACCATGACAGGCTATGTCTTCGGGGGCATGAAGACTAAGAGGGTGCGCATCGATGCGATGATCGCATGGGGGGATTATCAGGAGTATTCTTTGATGACAAATTATAAAATATGGAATTATAAGGAGATGACTTTGGATGCTGGGATCGGGTATGTCTATTCCTACTCCTCTAAGGCGGTGAGCAATATTGGTAATTCTTCTTTGGTGCTCTTCACCAAGTTTTCCTACTAACCATGATCAGCATTGAAAATTTAAGCAAATTTTACGGGCATCATGTGGCTTTAAATGGCGTGCATTTGCAAATCCCTAACGCACAAACCATCGGATTATTAGGTCCCAATGGTGCGGGCAAAACCACCTTGATTAAAATCCTAACGGGCATGCTTAAAAACTACCAAGGTCAAGTGCGTATTGACAACTACCCCATTGGCATAGAGACCAAAAAGATCACCGCCTACCTGCCCGATCAAGATTGTTACCCCCAAAGCTATAAGGCTTTGCAAATGCTACAACTCTACAAGGACTTTTTTAGCGACTTTGATCACCAAAAAGCCTTAGAACTATTGGATCGCTTCCAAATCCCCTTAAAACAGCCCTTTAAAGCACTCTCTAAGGGCACAAAAGAAAAACTCCAACTCCTGCTCACCCTCTCTAGAAGGGCTAGACTCTTTATCTTTGATGAGCCCTTAGGCGGAGTTGATCCCATCGCACGGCAAGAAATCTTAGACTTGATCATCGCTGAGTGCCAAGATAACGCCACGATCTTACTCTCCACCCATTTGGTTTTAGATGTGCAAGATCACTTGGATTGGGCGATTTTTATTAAACAAGGCAAGATCATCGCCTTTGATCGTGTAGCGACTCTTAAAGGCGAATATGGAAGCTTGGAGCGTGCCTATAAGGAGTATTTGAAATGATCCAAATTTTTAAACATGACTTTTTGGAAAGTTATATCCCCATTGTGGGCATGAATATCTTTTTGGTGATCTGCTGGGTTTTTCTAGCCAACATGCAACAAGGGCATGATCCCATCATTTTTTTACTCCAAAATTTTTTGCTCTTTTTGGGGAGCTTGGTATTGGTGGTGTTTATTTTCATGGCGACCCTGCGTTCCACCCAACAAAAGCTATTTGGCAAGGAGGGCTATTTGACCTTTAGCCTACCTTTGGGAGTGGATCGTATTTTATTACCCAAAATCGCCATCAATCTTTTTTGGGTGATCCTAAGCCTCACATGCATTCCCGTTGCCTTTTGGCTCTCCTATGTTTTGCACGTACCAAATTCCAAACATGGGCTTTGGTTATCCATTGATGACAAGAAGATGTTTATCACCAGTATTTTGTTATCCTTGCTTTTTTACATACTCTTATACCTCAAGTTTTTATTAACCCTAAGCCTCCTACACACGGGCAAATTCAAACGCTTCCCCAAACTGACCGGTTTGGTGATCTTTATTGGGCTTAGTCTCGTGCTAGAAATCCCCTCTAAAATCTTGCAACACTATCTGTTGAGCCATTCCTCACATTTTGTCTTGCCCGATGGCTACATGGCTTTTTATTATAATTTTTATAGCCCCTTTAGCTCCACCACCATTAAAGCGATCTTTTTAGGCACGGAGTTTTTAAAAATCTTGGGGCTTTACTGGGCGATTCGTTGGCTGATTGTCAATAAATTAGAATTAGAATAAGAGAAAGGATTTTCCATGAAATCTCTAACCATATTGTTCTCCCTTGTTTTTGTGGGGGTTTTGCACGCCCAAAGTGGTTATTGCAGTTCAGATTGCATGGGCACGCCCGATGAGCGCCTAGCCCCTATGGAATTCCATTTTAGCCTTGTCCATTCTGTGGAACACTACCTCAAACACCCCAAATCCAGAAAACGCATGCTCCAAAGATGCCATGAGGCTTTCACTTCCACAAACAAGATCAATTACATCAGCGACTCTTTTAAGCAAGATTGCGACAACGCCAACCAAGCCCAAGAGATGGCACACTCTAAGGCACAAGGTTAGGGTTAGTCTCTTAAAAACTCTCTTTTTGCGCCCAAAGGTAGGGCGTGGGTGCATGATTTGTTAAGTGTTTTTTAAGACAAATGAGATTAGCATCTCCCCTAAAGAAGGGACAATGCTACCCCTTTTTAGGGGGGCTTTGTTTTGCCCAAACATAAAGGAATTGCATGCATACCTGTGGCAGTTTAACTATCGAGAACTTGACTATCGAGAACTTGACGATTAAGAATTTATCCATCAATGGTTTAAAAGACTTGGGCTTTAAAGTTGAGGGGGGGGGTAGATCACTACTCTAAATCTTATCCACCTGCACACCACAACCCCGCTCAAGAGTCTTCTTACAAAGCCACATCAGAATATGATCACCTTCAAAGAGAGCTCGCCAGCACCAACAAATACTCTGAAAATCTCCAAAACCAGCTAAAAAGCGTACTTGAATGGGCAGTTTCTCTATGCCCACATCTTGGCTTAACACCCCCTGACCCGCAACTAACACCCACAAAACAAATTGAAAGCCTTGTAGCGCAAAAACCCCACTCCGAACAACAAGAGGGCTTGAGCGGACTTGAAAGAGAGTTATATCGCCTCGCGTCGGATTTAGAACTAAACCTAGAGGACATGGACATGGGCAAGGATAAAAAGGACAAACTCACCCCCAAAGAGCTTGGGAAAGTGGTTATCGAAATACAAAAAGCAGTTAAAACACTGCAACAACAGGTCAAAAGGCTAGAAAAAGAGCTTGGAGATACTGAGGGTTTGAAGGCAAAATACACAAAACTAGAGACGGAGCTAGGAGAAAAGAACGCAACAATAAAGGATTTGCAGGAAAACAAAATACTGGGCTTACAGGGCGAACTGGAAGATAAAAAGCAAAAAGTAACGGACTTAGACGAGAAATTAAAAGTCGAGGAGAAAGAAGTAGAGAACTTGGGCAGGAAATTGGAGGATTTGGGGCAGGAAAAAGACCAACTAGAGCGAACGGCACTACAAAAAGAAAAAGAGCTAGGTGAGCAAATAACAAATTTAGAGACCCAAATGGCTACACTCAAAGGCTTTGAGCCTTACCAAGAGCTTTTAAAACTTGCCCAAGAACACCCTAATTTGGGGCTTGTGGCAAATACGCCCGGGGATTTGCTCAGCGAGATTTATAAAGCCCCTAAAAATCTGATGAAAAAGGTAGCCGAGAACACTCTCAAGTCCATTAAAGAGAAAACAGCGGATGCGCCAATTTGGAGTAACTATTTTGAACGTCTCTTTGCGATTTTGCAAGATTTGCTTGGTTTGCAAAGACTAGCGATTAAAGAGGGCGATGGATACAACCCCGCAAAATGCGAGATATTGGGCAAGGGCAATAAGCAGGGCAAGGTTTGTAAGGTTATCTTTCAAGGCTACCAAATAGGTGGTAGCACCGTGGCATATAGCTTAGTTGAAACGCAGTGATCGCGGGCGTTTTAGCGCGTGTGCGGGCGTTTTTATGTGCGCATTTGTGTGCAAAAGTTCCAACCCCCATTAAGAAAGGAAAAAGCATGGAAGAACAAAGAGACAAAACCAGCATTGAAGAATTAACCCTTGCTGAAAGACACCCTTTAGCCAAAAAACTACGGGATTTAGAGAAAAAGGGCAATGAGAAAGCCAAAGAGATTTTAGCCGATGTCCAAAGGAAATTAGATGGTTTTGAGGGCAAGATTGCAACTCTCCCTGCCAAAGACCAAGAGCGTTTGTTGGCAGTGGCTAGACGCGTGCGTTATCTCAAGCCCGATGATTCTTGTGTGCGATCCCCGCAATTTTTGGAATACCTGCAGGAATTATCTGTTTTGGTTTCTAGCAACCAAAAGCCCTTTATTCCGGCACGCTGGATTAGAGAGTTTGAAGCATTGTTGCAAGATAGCCAATTACATATTAAAATGGAGGATTTACGCCCTTGGTTGCTCAAGATTGACCATGTAGCCATTGGCATTGAACCCTATGTGCAAACCCTGCTAGATGATCTTAACGAGGGGCATTGGGACCTCTACCCTAGGGAAGATGGGTTCAAGGGTAAGAAGTTGTGTTTTAAATTTGATGCGCGTTTGAATGTCAGAACCCCTAAGGGAGATATTAAACCCGGAGAGGTCGCCATTGACTTTGGCACTAAACACACCATTGCAGCTTACTTAGAAGATGGCAACCCCACCTTGCTCTCCATTGGCGCAGAACAAAATCTAGGGAATTTGGGTGATCGGGAGTTTGAAAACCCCACCATTATCGAGTTTAGACACCACCAAAAGTTTTTAGAGGACTATGGTGCACTTGAACACCGCCCCTTTACAGAACTTGCCGATCTGGGGGTTTCCCACGGGGCTTTTGAAGAGTTTAAAAAGGCCAAGGGGAATGACTATTACCGCTTTTTTTACAAACTCAAGCAATGGGCAGGCGCGGCAGATCACAATATCCGTTTCAACGATGAACAAGGGTATGAAGTGAGCTTGAAGGGTTTTATGGATTGTGATTTTAATAATCCGGTGGAATTTTACGCCTATCTGTTAGGACGCTACATCAACAACATGAATAGGGGGGTGTATTTAAAATACTTCCTCTCTTACCCGGTCAAGTACGAGGAGGAACAGGCATTAAAAATCCGCGAGAGTTTTGAAAAGGGTTTGAGAAAATCTCTTCCTGCTGGCTTGGATGAAAATCAATTGCAGGTGCGTTTGACCCTGAGCGAACCGGCTGCCTATGCGATCAGCGCGTTGCAAGAATTTGGGTTTTATGACAAAGTGGATCAAAAGGGCATTTACTATGGGATTTTTGACTTTGGGGGCGGGACAACCGATTTTGATTTTGGGATTTTTAAAGAGAGCGGTGATCCCAACCATGAATTTGATCTCCACCCCTTTACAACCCATGATGGTATGCGTTGGCTAGGGGGCGAGAATTTATTAGAACTTCTAGCCTATGAACTCTACATTCAAGAGGATCACCTAGAGCAGATGCGCGGACACAAAATCCCCTTTGTAGCCCCCAATTACGACCCGGCGCGTTTCAACATTGCCCCCTTAGGCGATCTCATCACTCTAGCTCCCCGTGAGGGTAGGCGCAATTTACAAGATTTGGTAAGCCTGTTGCGTCCCTTTGTAGAAAACTTGAGTGCGGAAGATTTGCAAAAAGAGGATCAAGAGCTACAAGAACAAGAAACGAGCAAAATAGAACCAGTCATCACTTTAAAAGATGCGCTTGGTGAGGATAGGGACATTAACCTAGCCATCAACTATCCCCATCTGCTTGCCATTCTAAGAAGAGAGATTGAGGATGGGGTGGAAAACTTCTTCACAAGCTTGCGACTCTTGGATGAGAAACTAGAGGGCATGACAAAATTGCACATTTTCTTAGGGGGGAATGCGAGCCGCTCCCCCTTGCTCAAATCTATTTTCTTAGAGCACATTGAAAAGGTAAAAGAAAAGTACCAAGCCTATAAAAACACCCAACTTAGCAAACGCGGGGAAGAGATGCCGGATATGGATTTTGAACTCTGGCCCCCTCTGGGTACGCCTGAGGCAGATGAAATCATCAAAAAAGAAAACCCCATGCACCCCATACATGGTGGAGCGATCCATTCTTCACACCGCGTAACCTGTAAAACGGGGGTGGTCTTTGGGCTTTTGGAGGGGCGTGAGCGCAACAAAGGGGGTATTCGGATTGTGCGGGAGGAAACAGCCCCTGTCTTTAAATACCACATCGGCTTTGAACGCAGAAGGCGTTTTGAGCCCAAATTGCACCGCGATCGAATCAAGATCGGGGAGTGGGTGGAGTTGGATCATTTGGGCTCTTATCAAGAGGTGGAATTCCGCTACACGGATAAGGCGAGTGCCTTTGCTGAGGGGAGAAATCTCCCAGCCAGCCAAACAACAAGATGTGTAGTGAGTTTGGATCGCCCCTACCCAGACCATGTGCTTAAAATTTGCGCTCAGGATATGAGCACGCTTAAAATCGGCGTTTTCAACAATAAGGGCGAATTGGTTTGGGCAGAGAAAATCATCCGCCTAGATGCCAATAAAGCGACTCATCTCAATTAATAAAGGAGTGGCATGCGTTATACCTATGTTTTTGTGCTGACTAGTAATTGCGTGTGCGTACTCCAACATAAAGATGGAGAAGTTAGAGCATCCAATTTAGCCAACAAGGCACGCTTTGAGGACATCTCTGAGAGTTTTTGGGAGGACTTCCAGCGGGTCTTTAACATCGATCCCAAAGGGCATAAAGACTATGCCTTTGTGTGGCTCAATAAAGCCCACAAGCATAGTATCGTGCTAAATACCCCTGATTTTAAAGATCGCTTAGAGGATAGCATTTGGAATCATGCACGCATGGCAGATGTGCGTGACGTCCTTGAGAGGGATTGTTCCATGCGTTTTAATTTTGAGGATTTTGCAGGCTGTCAGTTATATCCTCTGCCCTCTGCAACCCTCTTATTCACCAATGCCAATTTGGAACACCCACAGGAAACATCCTTTGAGGATGAAAGACCCTCAACGGGTTTTTATGGTTATAGCAAGGATAGCCTCAAACCCCATCAAGAAGCTATCTATGGAGAAAAAACCCAAAAGCGTACACCTGTAGAGCGCACCCTCTCTACTAAAGCCTCCCTTAAGGGGGATGACAAACCTAGTGTAGATGAGGAGAATGTGTAAAGTGGTGTGGTTGGGCGGGATTTAAGAAAATTTAAAACAAGGAGTTTTGATGTCAGTAGCACGAGCCGATTCAGATGAAATTGAGGGTTTTGCCAATCATTTACAGCAATTCTTAGACGATCTCAACGACATGGTCAATAGTCTTAATGGGCATTTTCGCTCTTTAGGAGATACTTGGGGCGATAAAAAATATTTGGAGTTTGAGGAAGTCTTGCGGGATTTAGAGTCGTTTCTAAAACGCTTTGATACCGATGCGACCGAGCAAGTCGCATGGCTTAGACGCAAGGTTGAGGAACTTAGGACTTATGGAGGCATCTGATGCCTGTTAATGTCGATACGGAGCAACTACGCCAAGTCATTACGCAGTTGCGCCTTTTTAGAGATGCGTTGCAACAAAGAACACGCGACTTTTTGCAAGAATTGCAGGAGTATTACGAAGCGATCTGTGAGGAGTACCGCAACACCAAGAAGTTTCTAGAAGAGGCTAGAGTGGGGCTAGCGGATGCTAGAAAAACTGAAGAGTATCGCGAATATTTGCTTATGCTTGCATGGCTAACCCCGGAACCTTGGACTATGGTAGCTGTAGCCACAGCCACAGCTGCCCTGACCATAGCCACTAATAAACGCAAACAATGGGAAGAAAAGGTCGCTCTGCTTGAGCAGGCTTTAGAGATTTACAGCGAGCAGATTAAACGCATTGAGAGTCAGCTCTTAGAGGAAGCCTACCAACAAAGCAAGGGCTTATTGCTGGACTATGATGAGGAACATAACCAACTCTGCCGGCGTTCCAATGAGGCGGCTAGCATTATCGAGCAAGCATACAACATTCCCCCACCACAATTCCAAAAATTACAAGAATTATCCGCACAACTAGAAGCTTTGCAAGAACAGCTCAGACCCAATGCCAGAGAGCAACAAATCCAAGAGGCAAACACCAAATACCAAGAGCTCTTAGAGGGACAAAAAGAGGACTTTAACACAAACCCCCAAAATGATTTTGACATCCCCTTCAGTGAGTTTAATTTGCCTATTTTTCCGGGAGTGTTTTCCACCACCATAGACTTAGAACATTTAAATGAGGAAAAATCTATGTTACACTTCCGCGCGATCAAGGCTTTGCAAAAAGCCCTAGAAGAACGCACCTCTTTGCAAAATCTGTTTGATGATGAAGAAAAAGCGCAGATTAACAAGGGCATCACCCCTAAGGGTTATCTCTGGCATTTTGATGGCAACCCACCACTAGGCACCATGCAACTTGTGCGTGAAGAAATTTTACTCAAAGTCCCCACAGCAAAGGTTATCCCCTATGGCAACAAATGGCAACACAACTCAAGGTTTAAGTTGGGATTTTGCGATCCCTTTACAAGAGGAGGGATTGCAAGCCGCACAAGATTTTAGCAAGCAAGAATTTAGCCCCACATTCATTGACTTTTTAAGGCGTAACAACAATGCGATTCCCCCTAAACGCAGTTTCTCCATTGGCAATAAAAACTATAGCTTTAAAAATGTGCTGGACTTCAACACAGAGGGTAAATGCCTCTTTGTGTTTTTCATGGAGAGTCTCAAAGAGCATTTGGGGCAGAGTGAAATTGTCTTTGGGAGCGATGGGTATGGGGGTTATTATCTCTTGGATACCAGCAACCAACAGGTCTTATTCCTAGACACAGACACCTACACCAAAACGCCCTTATTGGCTTGGGACATGTTTATGAAAAAATTAGAGGGCTAAGGACACGCATGCATTATGATGGGAGCACACAGACTTTACAAGGGCTAGAGGAGCAATTTTTAGAGGCGATGGATGACGATTTGGGGGCCAAGTTAAGTGTAGAGGTCTTTTACCCCATGTGTAGTCTCACCAACCGCTTAGAAAACCTAGAATACGAGATCAACAACACTAAGCAGATGATTGAAAACCGCTTAGATGAGGCTAGAGGTTTGATCAAACAAGCCCAAAATATCAACCCTTAGGAGAACGCATGGATCGTAGCTTAAAAAATTTAGATGATATTCTCAAAAGTGTGCGTTTTGAGAATGCGCCCGCATCTTTGATTCAAGAAAGCTTAGACAATATGCAATCACAAATCAAGCAGGTGTGCGCGATTCAACCCCAATTGGTGGGGAGTTGCATGTTAATCACAGCAAAGAATATCCGGATTTTCTAGCCCTAGGACTCTATGAAGTGCGTGATGGGCATACCCCTGAGAGTTTTGAGCCCTTTTATGCCCCTAAAACCTATACTTTTCCTCCACCCGCTCTCTTTGGAAATAGCCCAAATACGCCTAGATTTATGCGCGAGGCATTGATGCGCCTGATCTCAACAATCCCCCTCACGCATTTAGAAGTGGTCTTGGTAGATGCGCTCAGTCTTGGGGGTATTTTTGCGCTGGCTAGAAGATTGCTTAAAAAAGACAATGACTTTATCTACAAGCAGAAGATTCTCACAGAGAGCGATGAGATCAACGAGGCTTTAAAGAGTCTTTATAATTACTTGAAAGTGAATTTACAAGAAAAACTAGCCAACTACAGAGATTTTATGCACTTTAACCGCAATAACCCGGATATTTTAGAAGTGCGTGCGTTATTTTTAAGTGGGGTGGATGCGCTGGATGGGGAGAGCTTGTATTATTTGCAAAAAATTGTGCGCTTTGGACCGGCTAATGGGGTGTTGAGCTTTATTCATAGTGAGAGTGAGGGCGAGGCTTCTGCTGGACTTAAAGCCTTAATGGGATATTTAGAAAATTATGGGCAAGACTTTGAAGCTGTGGCTGACTTAGAGCATGTCGATTTAAATGTGGTGCATGATTTTAGCGTGTCTCAAGAGCATTTAAACGCTTTTGCGCACGAAGTGGAACAATATTATAGCGAACGCAAGCAAGTTAAGCGCGAAATTGATACCTTGCAAAGACCTAAGGAGTTTTGGAGCAAGCAAAGCACCTTTATTGTGAGCGTGCCCATTGGTTGGAATAGCGATCACAAAGAAGTTTTATTTGAGATTGGGGGGGATCAAACCCAGCACCACACTTTAGTATGTGGGCGTAGTGGGAGCGGAAAATCCAACTTTTTAAATGTGTTGATCCAAAATCTAGCCTTTTACTACTCCCCAGATGAATTACGCTTATTCTTGCTAGATTATAAAGAGGGCGTAGAATTTAATGCCTATGCCAACCCGACCTTAGAACATGCTGAATTGGTGAGTGTGCAGGCTTCTGTATCCTTTGGGATCGAGTTTCTAGCATCGCTCAATAATGAGATGGTTGCGCGATCGGAGAAATTTAAGGAGTGTGGAGTCAAAGACTTTAAGGGCTACCGCCACAATGCCAAGCAATCTATGTCCAGAATAGTGGTGGTGATTGATGAGTTTCAAGAACTCTTTTTGAACATGAAAGAGGGCGATTCTGTATCGGACTTGTTGAGCAGGTTGCTCAAAAAAGGGCGTAGTTATGGGATTCACTTCATCTTTTCTACCCAAACCATGCGTGGAACTAATATCCCACAGAGCATGAAAGCCCAGATTGGCAATCGTGTGGCTTTGGCAATGGATGCAGAGGATAGCATGTCAGTTTAAGAGATGATATGGCTTGCCACCTTAAGGGCAACCCAGAGGGCATTTACAACAACAATGGCGGACATCCTATTTGCCATGTATCTATGACTATCCCCTATGCAACTAATGAGAAACTCCCTGCCCTTATTCAAGAAACCATCAAAGCCGCCCAAGAGAGAGGCACAAAGCCTGTAGAGCACGAGCTTTACAATGGCGAACTCCCAGTTACGATGCCTACAAGTTTGCAAGTGCAGGGTGCGGCTTTACAGCTAGGCGTGGATGCGGGTTATAAGGGGAAAGACTTTATTTTGCGCTTTGAGGATGCCCCACAATCCCATTTGCTCATGGTGAGCCATGATCTAGCCACCCAAATTGCTTGGCTTCAGATTATTGGCAAAAATTTACAAGTAACTGGCAAACAACTTTACTACTACAACGCTAGCAAACAGATCGCTAGCCATGCCTCTGTGTTGCAACCCTTTGGGATTGTAGTTACCCACACCAACGCCCAGCTTTTTGCGGAGAATCTAGCACCGGGTAGCTTTATTCTCATCGACTCTTTAGATGAGGCAACAGATTTACATCGTAGCAGGGGCGGTTCTCTAGGTATGTGGCAGGCATTTTTAGAGAAGTCCATGGATAATGAACAGCACTTCATTGTCTTTGCCAGCAATCTTAAAAATGTTATGGGTAATCATGATCTCAAGCCTATGTTAGATCATTTCCGCTACCGCATTGTCTTTAAGAGCAACAAAGAGAATTTAGAAAAAGCTAGTCCTAGGGAGACCAAAGCTGAACTAAGCCCTATAAACGCGCGTTTTATAGATAAGACAGCCGATCAATGGAGGGATTTTAGACCCTATAGTCTCGATCAAAAATCCTAGCACCTCCATAGGTTGAAACCCTAAGGGTCAGGGTTTTAAGCACGGGTGCTTACAGTACGCAAACTCCCTTGAGAATAAGGCACGGGGTTTTTGAGCTCTAAACGGCACTGGACTAGGCATTTTAGCAAGCTTTTTACCAAGCTCTTATCATGGGCAACCCCTAGAATTTTGACCCGCACTCCGCTGACCTCTTGTAGGCTGATAGGTCTTTCATGCACGCCTTTATTGCGTTTAAAGGTAAAATCTTGCAAGACTTGTGGGAGCTCTCCTAAGCCAAAATCAGCCACAAAGGGGGGTAATTTGGAGCGTAAATTTTGGATTTGAGAGAGGGTTAAAATTTTACTATGGGCATGTAGACTGGGCTTTTGACCCTTTTTGCCAAACAAACCACTTAGAAGATACGATCGGTTCATCGATTCATAACGCAACTCTAGGATCGTCGGATCGACATGGCTTAAAAACGCCACGATGTCTTTTGTAAGAAGATATATCTCTTGCTCTAGGATTTTAGAATAACGCACCATCACCGCACTAAAATCATAAAGTGGGTCTTGCCTGTTGTCTTGGTATTCCATTTCAGCATAGATGATATTATCTAGGCTCAAATGGTGGAGTTTGTAGGCATGTTCGCCAAAACTCAAATTGATCAAATGCTCTTTGATGGTTAAAAAACGCTTGCTTTTAAAGACATAGTGATAAAACTTCTGCGGACTTTCAAAATAATTCCGCTCCTCCTTCATCTCGATACGCAAGGGGTAATCGTAGTCATTGCCATAGATTCGAAAAGTGTGGTTGCCATAATCGGGAGTGATAAAATTGGACAAGTGGCAATCGCGAATGGTGGCAAAATCATTGCGCTCTATTTCTTGTATATCTGTGATCATAAACCACGCCTCCACATCATATTTCCCATCTTTGTAATACTTTGGGGCTTTGCTTTGACCCAAGTTGTGTTGCACCGCCTCCACCTTGGCCACAAATAAGTTGGCAAAATCAGTTAAAAAAAGTTGTAAAAAATTGTCCGGGTTGGTGGTTTGATAAATACGCTCCAAACTCTCAGGGAATTTGTGTTCTTTGTCTTTAGTTTTAGGGCGGATTTTGCCAAAGGCGACTTTGCCCTCCTTTTTGAGAGTCTCCAAGTGCGCTTCAATCACATCAGTTTTATAAAAGGGGTTGTAAAGAACAAGTAAATTTTGCATCACCAAACCCCTTTAAAAAGGCGATCAAACACACTGGGTGGCCCCTTTGCATCTCTTTGTTGCACTTAGGGCAGGTGTTGCCTATTTGGGCCAAATCTGCCCCACTCAGGCAATCGCTCTTAAAGGACACCACCTTAGAATACCCACAAGAACAGATGAATTTAACCGGTTTGGGGGCTATAGGCATCAAAACTCCTTGACATCTTGCATGATTATAACGAGAATGGCAATCAAACCCTTTGAAGGGGTTTTTAAACTATTCCTTGATGGTGTAGGCGATGGGGATTCGCAAACGCACCCGTTGTTTGGGGGTGGGGAAAGACCTAGATGCCTCTTTAACCGCATTCAAGGCAGCATGGTTGAGAATATCAGAACCTGAGCTTTTGGAAATCTTAATGTCTGTGGTGGTGCCATCGGTGTTTAAAATAAATTCCACCAACACCTCTCCCTCAATTCCGCGCATCATAGCCATTCTAGGGTATTTATTTTTAGCTGAGATTGCCATCTGAATCTTCATCAAAAACTCATTACTCACGCCTTGGTTGTAGGCTAGCTGGTTAGCTTGTGCGCCTTCAGTGGTTTTATTGGATTCTTCTTGTCTTTTATTCTCTTTAGGCTCTTGCTTGGGTTTAACTTGCTTGTGTGCGCTCTCTTGCTGGCTCTCCTCCTTGGGTTTAGGCTCGGGTTTGGGTGTTGGTTCGGGTTTGGGCTCAGGTTTAGGTTCCGGTTTAGGCTCGGGTTTGGGTGTTGGTTCGGGTTTGGGCTCGTAG
>NZ_QXQP01000010.1 GCF_003660265.1 Helicobacter mehlei | reverse complement strand
AAAAAGCTGCAGAGATGGGGAGTGCTGATGCTTATAACAGTTTGGGGTTAATGTATAACATTGGCAAAGGGGTTGAGCAAGACTACTCTAAAGCTCTGCAATACTACCAAAAAGCTGCAGAGATGGGGAATGCTTTCTCTTATTACAATTTGGGAGTGATGTATAAAAAAGGCTATGGTGTGGGTCAAGATAAAGAAATGGCAGACCAGTATTTTAAAAAGGCTTGTGATTTGGGATATCAACAAGGTTGTAACAATTTAAAGCCCTAGCCCCTTAAATCATGAAGTTTAAAACTTCATGATGCCAAGTGTCAAAAGTGGATTTCAAAATAAAATCTTGCAAAGAGCAAAAATGTTAGTTGTGTTGAAAAAGCGTGTGTGGCAAGTGGTCTTGTTGTGGGCAATGGCTTTAGGGGTTTGTTATGCCAACAGCCAAGCAGATGAGTACTATAAACTGGCAAAGTCTTACCATGATAGCAAAGACTATGGCAAATCTGTTTTTTATTGGAAAAAGCTCATAGAGATGGGGGATGCGAAGGGGTATAATGGGATGGGATATATGTATGACTACGGGCATGGGGTTGTGAAAGATGATGCTAAAGCCATTCAATACTACCAAAAAGCCGCAGATATGGGATATGCTGCTGCTTATAACAATTTGGGGGTGATGTATGACAGGGGCGAGGGTGTGGGGCAGGACACAGAAGCCGCACGGCGGTATTATAAAAAAGCTTGTGATTTGGGGCATCAAGTAGGTTGCAACAATCTTAAAGCCCTAGCCCCTAAACATGTCGCCTACAAACTCAATTTTGATATTCAAAAAAAAAGAGTTTGATCTCTTTGGGGAGGGGCTGGGGACTTTAATTGAGATCACCTCTAAAAACAGAGACCCCGTGCGTTTAGAGGGGATTGTGATCAATGAGGGCAATTCTTGCAATGACTGGAGTCAAATTATGGCGGATGGCCGTCCGGCTCGGGGGAATAAGAGAGGGTATATTTTGAAATACTCCCAAGGCTATATGATTGGGGTGGCGTGTTTGCCCTATAAAATCCTCTCTGTGGAAATTAAAACCCATTTGGGCAATGTTACCTACACCTATGAGTGATGGGCATTTCTTGGCAAGCGTGGGGGGGGGATTTTCAACATGGCAGGAGTGAAGCATGTTTGGTGTTAAAATACATCCAGCAGTCAAGTTGATGGGACTGCTTTTGGAGACAATGGTGTCAGAAATCAGGCTAATGAGCGTGAAAAAATGCACTTCTTGCGTCGTCTCTTGCTCCAACCGTTGGATTTTATTCTTGTCCTCATCACAATAGCCGCATCATCTCTTGCAACCGGCACGCTAGTTTGGTGGATAATCCATATGTGAGATCAGTGTGATTAGGGTGGCAAAATTGGAATCTAGGAGGGGCAAATCGCAGGTTTCTAGCCTGTTAGTCTCCTAACATTTTTTCTATAATCGCCATATGTTTTTCCATGCTCTCCTCCAGATCAAACTTTTTAATCCGCTCCAAGCCCTTTTCTACACATTGTTTCCTCAAGGTTTCATCCATCAGGGCAACTTCCAATTGTCTAGCGATGTCTTGGACATCGTAAGGATTACAATAAAATCCTGCATCGCCTAAGATTTCTGGCATGCATGAGACATGGCTGGTCAAGATGACACATTTAGCCTGCATGGCCTCTACCATGGGCAAACCAAAACCCTCCGCCCAACTCCCAAACCATAAAAGTCGGGCGTTGGCATAGAGGGTTTGCAATAGCGCATCGGAGATGTGGCCTAGGTTGATCAAAAAGTCCTCTGGCTTGATTCCTAAATAATCGGTGTTAATACCAGGTCCTGCCAACACCACCTTAAAACGCTGTTGTAACGCTTGGGGCAAGAGTTTAAACGCTGTGATCAAGTTTTTAGCATTCTTGCGTGGTGATCCAGCCCCCACGACCAAAATAAATTCTCCCAAGTTAGGGGGCAAATTTGCGTAACTACCCTTGTATTCCCGCACCCCATGGTAGATCACATGCACCCTAGATTCTGGAAATCCAAAGGCTTTAAGGATATCTGATTTGGTGGATTGGCTAATGGTGATCACCTCTGTGTAAGCAGACATCCGCGGATAAACATAGTATGTCCACCGCGCCCGATCTTCATCAGACAAGCACCATGCCTTTGGATCGCACAAAGGCAGGTCATGGATAGTGCCCAAGATTTTTCTAGCCCTAAGGGGAAGAGCCATAAAACCCGGTTCAATGTAGAGATCAAAGATTTGGTTACAAGGAGCTTTGTTGCACCTAAATAACATATTCCACACCAGCTTGTATCTTAGAAATAGATAAAATTTTTGTGGCAATAGGTCCCGCAATGTTCTTAAAAAGTTTTTGAAAAAGCGGGAAAACCCAGTCCGGGCAGGCGTTTTGGTGTGTTGCGTTAGTGGTTGTTCAGATGGCTTAGCAGAGAGAGAGAGAGAGAGAGAGCGGAATTTTTCCAAATCCTCCAAATTATCAAAGAGCATCGGGGCACGCCATAGTGTTGGGTTGTTAAACAAATTGAGATGATAAAGCCCATCCTTGACAACCAGCTGTATGCTGACATCGTCCCTATTCTCAAAGTGTTTTTCTAGGGCTTTAATCAAGGTCAGCGTGTAATACCCAAGACCTGTCAAATCATATAAAAGAATCGAGGCATTAACAACAATCTTTTTCAAAAAACCTCCAAATGTGCAGTTTAAAATCCATAGACATAATTAACATAAAAACTCACCATCCGTCTTAGGGTATAGCTCTCTTGGGAGCCCGTACCAGCGATCTTGAGATAGCCATTAACTTTTGTATTGGTGGCTTGGAAGTAGGGGTCGTTGATGGTGGGGATGCGCACGCCTAGCTCAAAGCCTTGGTGTTTAAAGTGAAACCTAAAGCCCATATTCACAATCACCTGTACATAAGTGGGGTTAAAATGCGCGCTGTAACCCTTTTTGGGGTTTTTGGATTTTTTATAAGCATTTTGGTAAAAATCCTCCATGCTGATGCACTCAATAGGCCTCAAATCAGCATCTAGGGCTAAATATTGGCATCTATTTTTGGCATAGCTTTTATCCATCAGCCAGCTACTCCCCCCAATCATGACCCCGGCAAAAAGCCCATAACCCCAATGCCCTTTTTCATAGAAGTTATATAGGAAATCCACCCCCGCACCGTAAAAAAGATTGATTGCGGGTTGGGTGGCTGGGGCATAAATGGGTTTTTGGGTGCGGGCATTAAAACCAATTTGTGCCCTGTAGGCATAATCCCCTCCTTGTGCGCTCAAAAAGCCATAGTAGCGCAAGCCAAATCGTTTTTTGTAGCCAAAAAATTGTTTGTAGCCTGCTTGTAAATTGCCCCCGTAAAGATTGCCCTTGTAAATCTGGGTGGGGTAACTCCTGCCGGGCATGCTAAAAGAAATGTGGTAGCGTAAATCTTGGATCAAAAAGCCCGTTACATTTTGTTTATGAGTGCTGTTAAAATAAGAATACTCAAACCCCCCACCCACAAAAGCCCCGTTTTTCTCGGCATCTAAAAACATAACCCCCGCCACCAACATTAAGCCTAGCCTACGCATAAGCCTTAATCCAATCAGCCACCATAGAGGCACTCCCATGCGCTAGGTAAGCACGGATTTTTTGGGATTGCTCAAAAAAGCGTTGCCGATCCATCGTGTGGTAAATCTCTAGCAAGTTAGTTGCGTTTAAACTCTCTTGGACCAGCTCGGTATGGAGCATGGTTTTCCCCCGCCCGGGCCGTTCATTGTGCAAGGCATTATAAAAGATATTGGCTAGCCCAATACAAGTGAGTTTGACCAAATTTTTAGCGATGAAAAAATCTAGGGGTCTTGCCTTGTAACCTAACACAAAGGGCGTGCCAATCAAAGTTGCCTCTAGGGTAGCTGTCCCACTACAAATAAAAGCAAAGGAGCTTTCATACAGGCTTTTATGGGTGTCATAGGAGATTTCAAACATGTCTAAATCATCTCCATACAACGCCCTTAAATTCTCCCCCTGCAAACTCTTGGGCACGACCAAAACATGCCTCTGGGGGATTTGTTTGGCGACCTCTACAAAAATGGGAAACATCGCGTGGATTTCTTGTTTGCGACTCCCGGGCATAAAGACCACGCCCTCCCCATGCGGGCTATCTTTGCAATAAGCGATCTCATCTAACAGCGGATGCCCTACAAAGGTGGCTTTGCTCTTGTAAAATTGGAGCTCAAAGGGCAAGATAGCCGCTAATTTATCGCAATTAGCTTCGATAATGGGCGCGCGGTAAGCCTTCCACGCCCACACTTGGGGGAGAATGTAGTAAATAATGGGTTTGTTGGGCGTGATTTTTTTAATGCGCTTGGCTAGGGGGATGTTAAAAGAGCTTGAATCCATGAGCAAGATCAAATCGGCTTGCTTGGAGAGTTCCACCATCGCCTTAAGGGCTTTGTAAAAAAACAACAAACGGCTAAAAACCTCTTTAAAGCCCATCACACTAAAAGATTTGGGGCTAAATAGGGGCTTGTCTTGGGGTTCTAGGGGCTCATAAATGCCTAGCCACTCCACACCGCTTAAATGTGTGCGCAAAGCTTGCAAATGGACATTGGAGCTCACTTCTAGGGCACCCACAAGGATTTTCACCGCTTTTCTCCAAAAAAGCGGTAATACCCGCCAGCTTTGTTGGTTTGGGGGGGGCGACTCAAAACCAAATCGCCCTCTTGGACGGGTTGGCTAACGGTGCTCCCCGCACCAATGATCACATGATCGGGGATGCTTAGAGGGGCGATGAGCTGGGTATCACTGCCGATAAAAACATTTTTCCCGATACTAGTTTTATGCTTGGCTTTACCATCATAATTGCAAGTGATCACACCCGCACCAATGTTACTTCCCGTATCAATTTCACAATCGCCCAAATAACTTAGGTGTCCGGCTTTCACGCCCCTTAGACGCGCATTTTTGATCTCGACAAAATTCCCAATATGGCTATTGACAATCTGGCATTTAGGGCGCACATGCGCTAACGGACCAATATCGCTCTTTTCAATGTAGCTTTCTTCAATCACGCTATGGGCTTTGATATGGGCACTTTTAAGGACACAATTCCCCACCAAGCGCACGCCCTGCTCCAAGATACAAAGACCCTCAAAGTGCACCTGTTTTTCTAGATAGATCGTGTGGGGCATTTGCATTTGAACGCCCATAGCCATTGCCTCTTGACGCAACCTTTCCAACATCTGATCTTGAGCGTGGGCGAGTTCTTGTTGGGAATTAACTCCCAAAAAGGCTTTAGGATTGACAAAAATGGGCGTGATAACATGATCGCGACCACCCAGCGTGATGAGCTGGGTTAGGTAGTATTCCTTCTGGGCGTTGTGGCAATCTAGCTTGGGCAAAAACTCTTGCAAAAACTCTTGGCTAAAGAGATACACGCCAGCATTCAAGGTATCTAGAGCCAATTCTTGTGCACTGGCATCTTTTTGTTCAATAATGGCTTTGACTTGCTGATCTGCAATCACAACCCGCCCGTAACCCTCTTTATTAGGCAAACTAAAAACCCCAATCGCATTGTCCGCGCTACTTTCTAAAAAAGGCTCTAGGGCTTGTTTGCTAATCAAGGGCATGTCGGCATTGAGAATAAGTAAGCGGGGATGGGTGGTGGCTAAGGGCTTACCATGATCTAAAAGCGCACCCCCCGTGCCCGGGTAGCGGGCGTGATCTTGCAAATGGATATGGATTTGATCTAAGTTAGCCCCAAAACGCTCCTTAATCATCTGGGCAATACGATCATGTTGGTGGTATAAGATGATGTGCAAATCGTCGCTCACTTGCAAGGCACTCTCAATCACATGGGCTAACATCTCCTGCCCGCAAATTTTGTGTAACACTTTGGGCAAGCTGGAGCGCATGCGTTTGCCCTCCCCGGCGGCCAAAATCACAACTGACAGAGCCATTTTCTCCCTTTAGGCGTTTTTAACATCTGTGCTATTATACTTAAAAGTTTTTGATCCCACCCCTTTAAAGGTTTGGCGTTGTTTAGGCTGATTTTCTGTTGGGCTGTGTTTTCTTTGTTGTTAGGGGCTGAACCTGCCCTCCCTAAGGACCCCATTATCCCCACGATCAACCTCTCTTTAAGCGCACCACACACCCCAGATCAGTTAGTAACGACTTTAAATGTCGTGCTGGTGCTGACCCTCTTGGTGCTCGCTCCCTCCCTGATCTTGGTGATGACTAGCTTTATCCGCATTTTGGTGGTGTTTTCTTTTTTGCGCACGGCACTAGGCACGCAACAAACCCCCCCCACGCAAATTTTGGTCTCTCTAGCCTTGATTTTGACCTTTTTTATCATGGAACCTGCTGCCAAAAAGAGTTATGATACCGCCATTAAGCCCTATTTAGCCCAAAAGATTTCCTACACCCAAGCCTTTGAAATTGGCATTGTGCCCTTTAAAGAGTTCATGCTCAAAAATACTCGTGAAAAAGATTTAGCCCTCTTTTTCCGCATCCGCCACTTAGAAAATCCCAAAACCCCCAGTGCGGTCCCCTTAAGCGTGCTCGTGCCTGCCTTTATGATCAGCGAGCTTAAAACGGCGTTTCAAATTGGCTTTTTGCTCTATCTGCCTTTTTTGGTGATTGACATGGTGGTCAGTTCTATTTTAATGGCGATGGGGATGATGATGTTACCCCCCGTGATGATCTCTTTGCCCTTTAAAATCTTGGTGTTTATTTTGGTTGATGGGTTTAACTTGTTGGTAGAAAACTTGGTGGCTAGTTTTAAACATATCTCTTAGGGCGGGGTTTGGGGATGAGAGTAAAAGCACGGTAAAGAAATGAAAAGCAGAGCATCACAAACAAGGCTTTAAAAAGCAACTCGCTTTGGGCGTGTAGCTCCATAAACTCTTTGGTCGTGGTGTAAAAACGCCCTTGAGCTTGGGCTTTGAGAATGGCAGGTGTATAGTATAGACTGAATAAAAAGATAAAGGCAATATTCAAAATGTGGGCTAAGACCAACACAAGGGGCACTGATTTAAGTCTCTTGGTCGCAAAGAGCACTAACATATCCAAGAAAAGCGCACCGGCGAGCAAGTTTAAAAACATGTTGGCTTTGACAAAGATACGCCCCATTAATAAACCAGCATCATAGGGGGTCATGGCTAGATAAGATAAGATTGTGGGGGATTTAAAAACCACTGGAGCCACACCCATACCCGAAAAAGCCACAATCCCAACGCCCACGCCCAGCAACAACAGGAAGAAAATCCCCCACAGACGCACTAGCATGGCTAAAAGAGAAAATAGTAAGCGGCGGTGAAAGCCCAGTCGCGCTTGAGATAAATATCGGTGTTATAAAACTCTGTGCCATTGGGATGCGAGGTATAGGAAGCACGCATCATGGGGATTTTCACCCCAAATTGGATGGCACTATGCCGTGCGATCACCAAACGCACGCCCGCATTGACCATCCATTGGAATTGGGTTTTATTAACTTGGCTGGCTGTCCAAGTATTGCCCCCCACAGCCAAGCCCCCAAAGACACCCAGATTATAATTATCCCCGGTAAATAAATTAAGGAGCAAATCAAGCCCCACACCGTAACCTGAGAGGTTAAAAGTGTTCTTGCCAAAATTGATATTATTGTTAGAAACAAAAGTGCCAAAATTGGTAAGCCCCCAGTTATAAAAACCATAATAGCGCAAGCCAATCCAACCCTTTTGTCCAAAAAGTTGGTTGTAACCCACATGGATTCCCACGCCTTGTGTGATTGCACTGCGATTTGGACCGCTGGACACATTCTGACCATGCAAGCGGGCTTTAAGGGTAGATGCCCCCACCTCATACATCGCGCCCACAAAAGCCGCACTCTGCTCGGCTTGCAAACCACCCACCAAAGCCCCCATTCCTAAGATCCAATTTAAAAAACGCTTAGAGTGCATGTAAAACCCCAATTTTTTTTGCAAATCGGACAATTTTAACCTCTTTTTAAGCCCTAACAGCCAATTTACCAATCGCCTCAGCGTGCATGTCATCCATGTGCGTGCGCAACACCTTAGAATACATATCCACCAAGCGATTCGCCTCAATCAAGCGAGTCATCTCAATAACCGCATTAACATTGCTTTTTTCCAAAAAATTCTGGTGCACGACGGGCGCGTTGAGCTCTACCCGTTCAGCAGTGCGCTCTTGGGGGTAGGTATAAAGATTATTGCCCACTTTTTTTAAGAGTTTTTGGCTCTGGAAGCCCACCACGGCCAACGCCCCCCCGGGCACCTCTTCATTCCCATCTCTAAAATAAACATCCCCAGCAGGCCCGACACTAAAGCCCGCTCCTGGGAGCATTTGAATCCCTGTGCCACTCTCAAGCCCACCCCTACTCAGCACATGATAGCCCTCTTTGGTGCTCAAAAAGCCTTGTGAGTCGATGGTGAAACTCCCATCACGGGTATAAGCGACCCCTTGGGGGGTTTGCACGGCAAAATAGGCATTAGGATCGCTTAGGGCAAAGTCTAACGGGTTATCTGTTTTAGCCATAGGCCCTAAGCTGTAATCTGTGTAGCTCTCCACAATGATGGGCACGCGGTTTAAATTGCGATTCAAATACTGCGCGGCTTGGGTGGTTTGATTTTCTAGGGGCAACTTGTCGCGGTAATTTTGGTACAAACGCAAAAAGTCGCCCACCACCACATCATCGCGTTTAAACCCAGCGGTGTTGAGATTGGCTAAGTTGTTAGAGATTTGATCTAAGCGGTTAAACTCACTAACCATGCCCCCCGTTGCGGCATAGTAACCATTTGTCATGCAAACTCCTATTCTTTTAATTGTGCTATTATAGCCTAAAAAGAAGGATAAGTTTGCAAGAGACCATCCAACATTTCCAAACCCTCTTTAACACTTGGGGTTACTTGTTGTTGTTCTTTTATTCGCTAGGGAGTGGGTATGTGGGGATTGTGGTGGCGGCTATTTTAAGCTCGATGGGGCATATGGATTTGGCTAAGAGTATGGTTGTGGCGGGATTGGGGAATGCGGTGGGGACTAGCTTGCTGATGCTCTTAGGGCGTTACCAAAAAAAAGAATTGCGCGCCTATTTGGTCAAACACCGCCGTAAATTTGCTCTGGTGTATGTGTGGATTTACAAATACGGGCTGTGGCTCATCTTTTTTAATAAGTACCTTTATGGGGTGAAAACCATTGTCCCCCTAGCCATCGGCTTTAGTAAATATAGCCTTAAAAAGTTCTTGTGGCTCAATGCCCTTGCCTGTGTACTTTGGGCACTTGTTTTAGGCTTGTTGGCTTTTTATGCCAGTGCTTGGATTGGGGCTTTAATGGATCGCATGAGCGGGTATTCTTATTTGGTGCCCCTTGGTTTTGTGCTCCTCATTGTTGCATTGTATGTTTGGATTGCTAGGTTGAGTCGCAAACGCCATTAGGCAAGAATTGATTCTAGCGGGGTAGAATAAGTCTAGTTTTGACAAGGAGAGTCCATGAAAAAAGTATTCTTGCTATCTGCTTTGATGGTTTTAGTTGGCTGTGGCACCCCTTCTACAAGCCCCCAAGCCCAAGCCCAAAAATCATCACAATGTGCTAGCCCCGCCAAACAAAAACCCAAAACACTCACCAACCCCAACCCCCAGCCTCAAGAGGAATGCCCCGACAATGGAGAACCCAAACAAGTTGAGTAGTTAAAAAATCCGTGTGAAATCCAAAAAGATTTGCGGGTTTTTGTAGCTATCAATAAAAGTTAATACCCCTTCTTGCCCGTCCTTATTGCGGATGTCTAGGTTTTGTCTTCTCTCAATCAAGGGGAGACGCACCCCCAAACTCCATTTAAATTGATTGACCCGCACGCTCAAGCCCATGACGGCGTTGATATTGGCATCGGTGCGGATTTGGGCTTGATTTTGCAAAAAATGCGCACTCCAAATATTAAAAGTGGTGAGCAGTCCCCCAAAGACTCCATAGGCTTGGATTTTAACCCGTCCATTGGGGGCTTTGCGAATCTTGCTGTAAAAGTTAGAAAGGACATTCACGCCAAAGCCCAAGCTGTAGCGGTTGGTGTCCATGAGGTTGGATTGGTTGTAGTGTTGCATGTAGAGGTAGCGGTATCCAAAATAGCCGTAGTAGGAAATGCCAAAAAAGGGGGTGAAGTATTTTTGATAACCCCCCTGTAATTGCACGCCCAGCCTCAAAGAGTTGGAAAGAAAATGGTTGCTTGAAAAGGAGAGCAAGGGGACTTGGGGGGGTGTGGGGAGGGGACCTGTGGCATAGGGAGGGATATTAGGGACGGTGTAGGTATTTTTGTAGGGGGGATTGGGATGATTATAGTTATTGGTGGCTGTTTGGGCGTTGTTGATTGCGGTTTGTGTGTTGGTGGTAAGTTCGGCTTGCAAGACACTGATGAGCGTGCCGGTTTGGTTGCTTAAATAGCCAAAATAGCCCATAAACATCGCCTGTGCCCACCAGTTATACCCACACACCGCATAGCCCTGTGAAAAATTCAAGCCAATGGCTGGTGAATCATAGCAATATTTCACATTGGGGCTGTTCCATTTTGCAATGACTTGACTTTTATTAGAAGCTGAGGGGGTGGCAGGAGGGCCATTGTATGTGTGTGCCCCGGGCACCAGACTCATCAACCACACCGGGTTGAGCACAAAGGTTTGGAGCATGTCGGGCACAAAAGTATTGACGTAGGCATTGACTAAGTTGGTTGCGGTGGTGAAATCACCACCACTGAGGGCATTACTCAACTTGCTATAAAGGCTGGAGGGGTTGCTTGCAGTGTTGGCAAAATTGCCCACAAAACCGGGGTTGCCCATGCCAATATAGCCGTTCATAAAGTTAAAAAAACTTTGCATGCCCGCTATGGCTGTTTGGGGGTTTACACCACTACAATCTCCTCTAGAGCAATTAGAAGGGCCGATGTAGATATTTTTTTGGAGCTCAGCGACATTAAAAAGGGTATTCCAAATTTGTTGGGGGGTTAAACCATACTTAGCTGCTGATTTTTGGAAAGATTGGAGGGCACCTTCACTACCCCCTTCATAACCGCAATGATTTACAGCATCTGTATTATTATGGATGATGATTTGGAATACGCAAGTATCCCCTGCATTGATGTATTGTTTGCCTGTCGTGCCATTTTTTAAAAAAAAAGTGTGGCCATCGGCATAACGCATCCACTGGTTATGGAAAGCCCGCCCCACAATTTCTGTTAGACCGGTGATTTGATCGAGTGCTTGCGTGATTGCCGTATTTTTGGCATCGATGAGATTAGAGAGTTTGTTCGCATTTTCAATGGCGATTTTTTGGTTGGCATTGCTAAGTCCTTGTATATCCCCATTGGTTATGCTGATGATCTTATTGATTTCATCACCTAGGGCTTGCAAAGCTATTGTGGTTTGTTGGGGCGTGAGATTGGCAACATCCTTGGCGATTTGGGCGGGAGTGGCAGAGGCACTGATTTTATTCAAAGGGGCGGGGAGGGTTAGGGGGGTATAAGTGATGCCTAAATTCTTGGCTGTTGCCCCAATCTTGGTGTTAAAATTATTGAAGTATTTGACGGCATTTTCAAGGATTTTTTGGTTTGCAGCTATGTATGGTCCCACTTGGGCTTTATACTGGGCGAGTTGGTTTTGTGCTTGTTTGAGGAGTTGCTCGTTTGCGCTTTGATAGGAGTTGATGATGCCATCTAAGTATTGCTGGTAGGTGCTCAAGCTACTATCGAGATTGGCCACTAAATCTTTGGCACCAGGATTTTGGGCTAGGGCGTTGATTTGGGCAATAAGCTGGTTAAGGGTGGGCGAAGCGGGGTTGGCATTTAAGAGTTGTTGGGCGAGATTTTGCAGAGCTTTAATGGTTTGTTCTCTATTATTTTTGAGATTAGCAAGGGCTTGATCAAAAGCACTCAACTTAGCTTTATAAATCTGTTCTGCTGTGGTATTGGTAGAAGTGTTGCTCACACTCTCCATCACATCTCCCAGCCCCGTATCCAAGCCAAAGGACACAAAAGCCCCGTCTAAATAAGAGGCAAAGGGGTGGGCAAGGAGTGGTAAAGCGCATAGCCAAAATAGGAATGCCCCAATAAACGCCCTTGTTAAGAGAGTTTTTTTCATCACCAACCCAACATTTTGTTTAAAACACTTTCGTAAAATTCATAAAAAGATTGGCACTCTTGTAGTTATCAAGGATTGTTAAAGTTTTAAGGGCTCCGGTGTTGCTGGGGACTCTGATCAATCTTTCTTGGCTAGCTATGGGCATGTGGATTCCCAAACTCCATTTGAATTTATCAAAACGCATGCTAATCCCAAAGACCGCATCAATGTTGGCGTTGTTGCGCACATAGGAAGGATTTGCCCCGCCAAAACGCGCGCTCCAAATATTGACCACCCCTAGCAAGCCCCCAAAAAGCCCGTAGGCATAGACTTTAACACGCCCCCGCCTATCCTTGCGGAATTTGCTATAAACATTGATCAAGAGATTAGCTCCTATTCCTAAGCTATAACGATTCATGCTAGTAGCACTCTCTAAACTGCGGACAAATTCATCCATGTAAAAATAGCGGTAACCAAAATAACCATAGTAAGCTACCCCAATAAAGGGGGTGAAGTATTTTTGATCGCCTCCTTGTATTTGCAAACCCAGTTGTAAAGAGTGAGATTGTAAAATGATGTCATTGGAGGGTTTGGAAAAAGTACCTCTGCTTTCTAAAACACTCCCCAGTCCCACGCCCATCCCCACGCTCAAAAGTGGCCCATTCAGATAGGAATAGGGGTGGGCATGCAAACAGAGAGAAAAAAAACATACTGAAAAAGTTATTTTTTTGATTGCCATAAGAACTCCATAACCACGACCAAAAGCGGGCTCCGCTCAAACTGTGGATTATAGCATAATACGCCTTATAGTCGTTCTGGTGATTAGCAAGCGGTTATGCCCGTGTGCGCAAAAAACTAAAAGCGGGCAGTTTTGCTGGGAGTTTTACCGGATTGGTGTTCCCGCTATGGATACTCTCCAATTCCCGCCCATCTAAGAGGATAATTTTAAACAAACAGAGGTAGTATTTGCCCTCAAAGCTATAAAGCTTGCCAATCTCATTGGTGATTGGCTCAAAAGGTGCACCATAAGGCAAGACCACTTCATAGACCTCATGGGGGCGGGTGGTGAATTTGCACAAAAAATACGCCCCATTTTCAAGCACCTCCCCATTGACCTGAAAATCTCCCTCGCTGATGGCAGATTTAAAATTTTGGGTGTCTAGGCGTTGGTGGGGGCGTTGGATCAAATAGCCCTCAGTAAAACCGCGGTTTTTAAGCGTGGCTAATTCGGCTTGGTAGAGGGTGGGGCGGTGTTGGTTGTTATAATAATCCTCGATAGCGGTACGGTAGGTTTTGGTGGTGATGGCAGCATAGTAGCTAGACTTGGTGCGGCCTTCAATTTTTAAGGCACTCACCGCTTGGCTGTCTAAAATCGTGGCGATGTGGTTAGCCAAGTTTAAATCTTTGGCATTTAAAATGTGTGTGCCTATACCCTCCTCCTCTTCTAAACGCATCATCACGCCTGTATCGGGGTTTTTGATGTAGTATTCATAGTCAAAACGGCAATCATTGGCACAACTCCCCCGATTGGGCACGCGCCCATGTTGCAGGGCTGAGATGAGGCAACGCCCCGAAAAGGCAAAACACATGCTCCCGTGCACAAAAACCTCTAATTCCAAATCGGGTAATTCTTTTTTGATCGCCACCACATCATTTAAGCTCATCTCTCTAGCAACCACGATCCGCTTAACCCCCATTTCATAGAAGGCGTGTGCGTCTAAAACATTCATCACATTGGCTTGTGTGGATAGATGAATCGGGATATGGGGGGTGAGCTTTTGGGCTAATTTTAAAACGCCAATAGTAGCGATGATGAGCGCATCGACCTTGCAATCAGCTAGCTTGGCTAAATGCTCCTCTAAAAGTTTGATTTGGGAGTTGAAAGGGAAGGCGTTTAGTGTAGCGTAAAATTTCTTGCCCTGAGCGTGGGTGTAACGCACGCCCTCTTTAAAACTCTCCAAATCAAAGTTCTTAGAGGCACGATTCCTCAGCGAAAACTGCCCCAAGCCCGCATAGACCGCGTCGGCACCATAACCTAGGGCGATTTTAAGCTTAGCTAGATTGCCCGCTGGGGCCAAAAGCTCCGGGCGTGCTTGGGGATTAAAAAGAGCCACTAGGTGTTAAAATTATTGCTTTTTACCAAAGGCGGCGATCAAGGCTTCAATATCGCTTTCACTGGCAGCATTTTCATCATCATCGCCAATGATATAAGAAGCTGAACTGACTCGTTTGGAATCTTCGATATTACCTTCAAATAAGGAGTTCATATACTGGGTTAAGGCACGCATGACATTGATCACCCGTTCGATCTTTTGGCGGTGGATGTCTTGGAATTGCATAATATCCATCGCCTGCATGGAACTATCCACACACCCCTCTGCCATCTCCTTAATGGCATCTATGCCCGCCAAAATCTCTTGTGTCTGGGCTAAAGAAGTTTGGAATGTTTGGATCAGCGGAAAAGCCTCTGATAGAGTTTCAAAAATCTCCAAGTGTTTTTGCATGGGGGTCTTGATCGCCTTGAGAGTCTTGATGATACCCTCAGAACTCATATTAATGTAATCGAGCTGATCGAAAATCTGGGTAGCCTTAACCTCCGAGTCCCTAGTTACATCATCAAGCTGATGGACGACCTTATGTTCTTCGGTAGGGGGTGGGGGTGGCCACTCCTCAGAATCCACCTTGCCGTATTTTTCAGCCAACTTCTTGTCCACTTTCATATAATGTGAGTATTTTTCGGCGTTTGTGCCCTCCTTTGGGGCACCATTCATGCCCTGATCGCCCTCTGCTTCTTTGTCCAAAGGCTCGATCGCTTCCAAACCCCCCCCGCTCATCAAGGCATCTAGTTCTTCTTGAGTCATCCATGCTCCTTAAATAATCGTGCTATTATAGTCGTTTTTACTTGTGTGTGCTTTAAATCATTGCGCCTTAGAGACTAGGACAGCCTCCATCATCGCATCTAAATCCCCATCTAAAATTGCCTCCACATTGCTATAAGCGATCTCGCTACGCGCGTCTTTAATCTGCTGGTAGGGGGCTAAAACATAGCTTCTAATTTGATGCCCCCAACCAATCTCGCTTTTTTCTTCGGTGTTACCTTGATCGCGTTGCTTTTGGAGTTCTAGCTCATAGAGTTTGGATTTGAGCATTTTTAAAGCGGTCGCCCTGTTCTTGTGTTGGCTACGATCATTTTGGCATTGCACCACGATTCCGGTAGCAAAATGCGTGATGCGCACAGCCGATTCGGTCTTATTCACATGTTGCCCGCCCGCTCCGCTGGCACGATAGGTGTCAATTCTAATATCCTTATCCTCAATCACAATATCAATGTCATCATCCACTTCTGGGCTGACTTGTACGCTAGCAAAACTGGTGTGTCTTTTGCCATTGGCATTAAAGGGGGACATGCGCACAAGGCGATGCACCCCATTTTCATTTTTCATGTAACCATAGACATTCACCCCCCTAATGATGAACGCCACGCCCTTAATGCCCGCCTCTTCGCCCTCTTGGTAATCCAACAATTCCACCTTAAAACCCTTGCGTTCTGCCCAACGCAAATACATGCGATAAAGCATGCTCCCCCAGTCCTGACTCTCTGTCCCCCCCGCCCCGGGCTGGATACTCACCAACGCATCCATGCTGTCATGTTCATTAGAGAGCATCACGCCCACCTCCATGCTTTGCACCCGCGCTGAGAGTTTAGGGGCTTCCTCAAAAAGTTGTTGGAGGGCTAATTCATCATCTTGGGTGATCTCAAAAAGCTCGGTGGCTTCTTGCAAGGCGTTTTGGGTGAGCGCATAACTTTCTAAGAGCCTCTCTAAACGGGCTTTTTCTTTATTCTTTTGGGCGGCTAAAGCCTTGTCTTGCCAAAAGAGGGGATCAGCTTGCTGGGCAATGAGAGTGGCAAGTTTTTCTTGTAAATTCTTGGGTTTGATGATTTGGGCGATGTTGCTACATTTGCCCTGTAGCTCCTTGAGTAACTCGCTGTATTGGTAGGCATCCATGCGTGTTCCATTTGGTTTTTTTGTGCTATTATACACCATTGTCTATTCGATCAAGCAGATCAAAGAGAGGATCAAACATGTATATCCAAAGGGTTTTAAAACATATTGGGGGAACTTACCCCCACCAGAAAGAGTTCCAACAAGCCGTAGCCGAAATGCTACATTCTCTGGCCCCTCTTTTGAAAAAAGAGCCCCAGTATGAAAAACATGCCATTTTAGAACGCTTGATCGAACCCGATCGGCAGGTTTTCTTCCGTGTGGTGTGGCTAGATGATGCGGGCAAAGTCCAAGTCAATCGGGGTTGCCGTATCCAATTTAATGCCGCGATTGGGCCTTATAAGGGAGGATTGCGATTCCACCCCAGTGTGAATGCTAGCATCATTAAGTTTTTGGGTTTTGAACAGATTTTTAAAAACGCCCTCACCACTCTTAACATGGGCGGAGCTAAGGGGGGGAGTGATTTTGACCCCAAGGGCAAGAGTGATGCAGAGATCATGCGTTTTTGCCAAGCCTTTATGGACGAGCTTTACCGCCATGTGGGTGCGCTAACCGATGTGCCCGCTGGGGATATTGGCGTGGGCACGCGCGAAATTGGCTATTTGTTTGGGCGTTATAAGAAATTGGTCAATCGCTTTGATGGCGTGCTGACAGGCAAAGGTTTAGATTGGGGCGGGAGCTTGGTTAGAAAAGAGGCGACTGGGTATGGCTGTGTCTATTTTGCCCAAGAAATGTTAGGGGCTAGAAAAGAAGGTTTGGAAGGCAAGGTGTGTAGTGTATCTGGGAGTGGGAATGTGGCGATTTACACCATTGAAAAACTCTATGAAGTGGGCGCAATCCCGGTAACTGCTAGTGATTCGAAGGGTATGATCTACGATTCAGAGGGGATTGATCTAGCCTTGCTCAAAGAGATTAAGGAGGTCAAGGGGGGGCGCATTGAGGAGTATGCCAAGCATAAAAAAAGCGCGCAATACACCGCTACAAAAGATTATGCCCCGGGGACTAATGGGGTTTGGAGCGTACCTTGTTTTGCAGCCTTCCCCAGCGCTACGCAGAACGAACTTAGCCTTGCAGATGCACAAACTCTATTAAACAATGGTTGCCAATGCGTGGTGGAGGGGGCTAACATGCCCTCTAGCACCCAAGCAGCCCAAGCGTTTTTAAAAGCCCAAATTTGCTATGGACCGGGTAAGGCAGCTAATGCCGGGGGTGTGGCGGTGAGCGGGCTTGAAATGGCACAAAATGCGAGCATGCACCCTTGGAGTTTTGAGGTGGTTGATGCTAAATTGCGCACGATCATGAGGGATATTTTTGAAGACGCTTTTCACACGGCTCAAGAGTTTAAAGATCCGACTAACTTGGTTTTAGGGGCTAACATCGCAGGCTTTAGAAAAGTGGCTGACGCGCTGATCGCACAAGGATATTAGTGGTGTGCTCAGAGGGATTCAAACCCCCGACCTACAGGACCGCAACCTGTTGCTCTATTCAGCTGAGCTATGAGCACCCAAAAACAAACCGCATTATAGCGTAATTTTGGCTAATTTTAGGTTAAATTTACAAAATTTCGTTAAAATACGCCCATCTAATCGAAGAAAGTAGGTGATGGCATGCCCGGAATCAAGGTCAGAGAGAGCGATAGCTTTGATGAAGCTTATAGGCGCTTTAAAAAACAGACTGATCGCAATTTGGTTGTAACAGAGTGCCGTGCGCGGCGTTTCTTTGAGTCCAAGACAGAGAAGCGTAAAAAGCAAAAGATCAACGCCAAGAAGAAAATCCTAAAGCGGCTATATATGCTCAGGCGTTATGAGTCTAAGCTGTAGTGAGGAATCATGGAGTTTAGTGGCGAGAATGTTTTGGTTACGGGGGCTAATCGGGGCATCGGGCGTGCTATTGCCCTTTTGCTGGCAGGCTATAGCCACAAAGGGGGTCAGCGACTCAAGGTTTGGATCAACTACCGCAACAGGCATGAGGAGGCCGATGCACTCAAGGTTGAAATTGAGAAGCTAGGCGGGAGGGTGGCTCTGATCAAGTTTGATGTTACCTCTGAGGAGCAATTTGTCGAGGGCATCAAAACCATTGTTGCTAGCGATGGAGGCTTAAGCTATTTGGTCAATAATGCCGGGATTGTGTTAGACAAATTAGCGGTGCGCATGAAAACTGAGGAATTTAGGCATGTGCTAGAAACCAATTTGACATCGGTTTTTGTAGGTTGCCGTGAGGCTTTGAAAGTGATGAGCAAGCAAAGGTTTGGGAGCGTGGTGAATATCGCTTCTGTGATCGCCGAGCGGGGCAATATGGGGCAGACCAACTATGCGGCTAGCAAGGGGGGTATGGTTGCGATGAGCAAATCCTTTGCCTATGAGGGGGCTTTGCGTAATGTCCGCTTTAATTGCATCACTCCCGGATTTATCGATACGGACATGACAGCTCTTGGCGAGGATGTGAAAGAATCCTACTTAAAAAACATCCCCCTAGCCAGATTAGGGCAACCAGCAGAAGTAGCGGGGGCGGTGGCGTTTTTGCTCAGTGATCTATCTAGCTACATTACGGGAGAGACCTTGAAAGTCAATGGTGGCTTGTATATGTGAGAGTTGAGGAAATTCTATAAGGAGAAACGATGCAATTTTTGTTTTTGATTTTGTTGTTGGTGATCATCTACTTTTTATACCGCATTGTAGATGTGTTGGAACGCAAGTAGAGCAGGGTTTAAGGTTTTTCAAGCGGTTTTGAGTTAGAATTTTAAGATTACATTTAGGATAATTAGGAGTTGTTATGGCATTATTTGAAGATGTGCAAGCGGTGATTGTTGAGCAGTTGAATGTAAGTGCAACACAGGTTACAGAAGAGGCGGATTTTATCAAGGATCTCAACGCCGATTCGTTGGATGTGGTGGAGCTTATCATGGCTCTTGAGGAGAAGTTTGGAATCGAGATTCCTGATGAGCAAGCAGAGAAAATTAAAACCGTGGGGGATGCGGTTCGTTTCATTCAAGACAATAAATTAGCCTAGTTTTGTGAGGGCCCATTTTTAAGGTATTTGGCTAGCTAGAAGGAGTTTTTTTGCGTAGGGTTGTGGTAACGGGCATGGGCATGGTGAATGCCTTAGGACTGGATAGAAAAAGTGCTTTTGATGCCATTGTGCGCGGGGAATGTGGGGTGAAACAGATCACAAGTTTTGACACCACTGGTTTTCCTGTGCAAATTGCAGCAGAAATCACCAATTTTGATCCCGCTTCTGTGATGAATCTCAAGGATGTTAAGAAAGCGGGTCGCTTTATCCAGCTAGCCCTGCTGGCCATCAAAGAAGCGATGCAAGATTGTGGCATTTTGCAAGATAGTAAATGCCCGGAGCAGTGGGCAGAACGCATGGGGGTGAGCTCTGCTTCTGGGATTGGAGGTTTGGGCAACATCGAGGCCAACTCGATTTATTGTTATGACAAAGGTCCTAGGAAGGTCAATCCTTTTTTTATCACTTCGGCTTTGGTGAATATGATTGGCGGGTTTGCCTCCATAGAATACGGCATTAAGGGACCCAATGTTTCCAGTGTAACTGCTTGTGCGGCGGGCACGCATGCCATCATTGAAGCCTACAAAACGATTTTGTTGGAGGGTGCGGATCGCATGTTAGTTGTGGGGGCAGAATCGACCATCTGCCCGGTAGGGATTGGGGGCTTTGCCTCCATCCGCGCTCTCTCTAATCGCAATGACGAGCCCTTGAAGGCTTCCCGCCCCTTTGATAAAGAGCGCAATGGCTTTGTGATGGGCGAGGGCGCGGGGGCCTTGATTTTAGAGGAATATGAAAGTGCCAAATCTAGAGGAGCGCAGATTGTCGCCGAGTTGGTGGGCTATGGGGAAAGTGGGGATGCTAGCCATATCACCGCCCCTGCACCCAATGGCGAGGGGGCTTATCGGGCGATGAAATATGCCCTACAAATGGCTAGCAAACATGGCGTGAAAAATGTTGGTTATATCAATGCACATGGGACTAGCACCAGCTACAACGATCTTTACGAGACCATTGCGCTTAAAAATGTCTTTGGTGGTAAGGAGAATGTCCCCCCCGTGAGCTCCACAAAGGGGCAGATCGGACATTGCTTGGGCGCAGCAGGGGCAATTGAGGCAGTGGTGTCTTTAATGGCGATGCAAGAAGGCGTGATGCCCCCCACAATTAATCAAGAAGTCCCCGATCCGGGGTGCGATTTAGACTATATCCCCAATGAGGCAAGGGGTGCCAAGCTAGAGGCCGTGATGAGTAATTCCTTTGGTTTTGGTGGAACCAATGGAGTGGTGATCTTCAAGGCATTGTAAAGTATAGCAAGTGGCGATTTATTTAGATTTTGAAACCCGCATTAAGGGTCTTCAAGATGAAATTGAAATGGCGACCATTAGAGGGGACTTGGACGCTAAAGAAATCTTGGAAAAACGGCTAGCTAAGGAGACGGATAGCATTTATTCTAATCTCAGTGATTACCAACGCCTCCAACTGGCGCGCCACCCCGATAGACCTTATGCGATGGACTATATCGAGCTCATTTTGCAAGATCGCTACGAAATTTTTGGGGATCGACATTTTAACGATGATAAAGCGATTGTGAGCTTTATTGGCAAGATCGAGGGGGTTAGTGTGGTGGTGATCGCTGAGGAAAAAGGGCGAGGCACGAAAAATAAACTCCAACGCAATTTTGGCATGCCCAACCCTGAAGGCTACCGCAAAGCCTTGAGGGTGGCTAAGTTTGCCGAAAAATTTAATCTCCCACTTTTAATGTTGGTCGATACGGCTGGGGCTTATCCGGGCATTGGGGCTGAAGAGCGTGGGCAGAGCGAGGCTATCGCTAAGAATTTGCAAGAATTTGTGGCATTGAGAGTGCCCACCATCTCGATCATCATCGGTGAGGGCGGGAGTGGGGGGGCTCTAGCCATTGCTGTAGCAGACAGATTAGCAATGCTAGAATACTCTATTTTTAGCGTGATTTCTCCTGAAGGGTGCGCTGCCATTTTGTGGAACGACCCGGGTAAGGTAGAAGTCGCGGTTAAGGCTATGAAGATCACCCCGACAGACTTGAAAAAAGCCAATCTCATCGATGACATCATCTTAGAGCCCAAAAGAGGGGCACACCGCGACAAAGTCGAAGCCAGTTTAGCCATTAAGCGTTACTTTTTAGAACAACTCCCCTTGATCCAAAGTAGCGACTTTTTAAATTTGCGCTATGCAAAACTCATGGCCTGCGGGGCTTTTGAATAATTTCTAACAAATTTCTTCATTAAATCCATTTTTAGACGATATAACAGAGCCAAAGCAAGGAAGCTTTAGGATATTTAACAAGGAGTTATTATGGCATTTCAGATCAATACGAACATCAATGCGTTAAATGCCCACGCGGTCGGGCTAGTAACACAGCGTAATTTGCGCGAGTCGTTGGAACGCTTGAGTTCTGGTTTGCGAATCAACAAGGCGGCCGATGACGCATCGGGTATGACCATTGCCGATTCTTTACGCTCGCAAGCCAAAAGTTTGGGGCAGGCAATCGCCAATACTAATGATGGGATTGGGATCATCCAAATCGCCGACAAAGCAATGGATGAGCAAATCAAAATCCTAGATACCATCAAGGTTAAAGCGACCCAAGCCGCTCAAGATGGGCAAAACACCCAGTCTAGGAAGGCTCTACAAGCCGATGTGATCCGCTTGATCCAAAGTTTGGACAATATCGGGACCACCACCTCCTATAACGGGCAAGCCCTCTTGTCAGGTGCGTTCTCTAACAAAGAGTTCCAAGTAGGGGCTTATTCCAATGAAACCATCAAGGCTAGCATTGGTTCAGCCACCTCCGATAAGATCGGGCAAGTTAAGATTGTTACAGGTAAATCTATCACGGCTTCTGGTGAAGTTACCTTGACCTTCAAGCAAGTCGATGGCGTGCATGATGTGCATTTAGAAAGTGTGAAAATCTCCACTTCAGCGGGCACAGGGCTTGGGGTTTTAGCAGAGGTGATCAATAAAAACTCTAATGCTACAGGTGTGCGGGCTAATGCTACGGTGATCTCCACCTCAGACAAGGCGATCCAATCAGGAAGCTTGAGTGACCTAACCATCAATGGGATCAAGTTGGGCAATGTCGTGGGCATTAAGAAAAACGACAGCGATGGGCGTTTGCTTGCGGCTATCAATGCCATAACGGCTCAAACAGGTGTTGAGGCCTATACAGATTCTAATGGGCGTTTGAACCTAAGGAGTTTAGATGGACGCGGAATCAGCATCAAGGCAGATGACAAAAATGACAACGGCGATAAGGTTGCTGTAGATGCCTTGAATGGTGGACAGAAAATCAGCAAGGGGTCTGTCAATTTTGGTCGTCTATCCTTGGTCCGCCAAGACGCTCGGGATATTTTGGTGGTCTCTGGCAACAATCAAGATGCCATGGCAGGCTATAAAGCCATTGGTTTTGAAAAAGGCAAGGCAGCCAGCACAACCGTCAATTTACGGGATGTCTTGGGCGAATTTAACCAAGCGGTGCGTTCCGCTTCTGGGGCTAACTATAACAAAACCCTAGCAGATGAAAACCTCACTCTAGGCTCTGGGGTTACTACCTTGCGTGGGGCGATGGTTGTCATGGATATTGCCGAATCTGCTCAAAAAATGTTGGATAAAATCCGCTCTGATTTGGGCTCTGTACAAAACCAAATGGTGAGCACGGTCAATAACATCACCATCACACAAGTGAATGTGAAAGCCGCTGAGTCTCAAATCCGCGATGTAGATTTTGCTCAAGAGAGTGCGAATTTCAGCAAGAACAACATCTTGGCACAATCTGGCAGTTATGCGATGAGTCAGGCCAACACGATCCAACAAAACATCTTAAGGCTCTTAACTTAGGGCGGGTGGCTCTAGCCACAAAGCGATCTCATCAGCCAAAAAAAAGTCTTTGGCGGTGAGTTGCCCCCCGTGTAGGTCGCAAATCTGCTCCTCTAGGAGAGTTTGCACTTGGGCGGGCTTTAATATTTGGCAATCCACTCCCACCGCGCAACGCAATCCCAAAAAAACACGCTCAAACCATAAATCTTGAGGACTTAGCACCTCAATCTTAACCCCACTAGGTTTAGCCATATAGGCTTTAATATCCTTGCTCTTAAAAAAGCGTTGGTTGTGGATACGCCCTACAGATCCCGCCCCACAGCCCAAATATTCCAAGCCCCGCCAATAGGCTAGATTGTGCCGACATGGATAATTTTTGGTATAATTGGACACTTCGTAGTGCTTAAAACCATACGTTTCTAGTTGGGTTTTTAAAAAGCCATCGAATTGGAACAAATCTTGAGAGCGCACACTCTTAGATAACTTGGTGTTTTCTTCTAAGGTTAGGCTGTAGGCAGATAAATGGTTAATGGGGAGTTTACTGGCCTGCTGGATTTCTTGCATGAGACGCTCTTTAGTGTCTAGGGGAGTGTTGTAAATGAGATCAATGCTCAAATTTTCAAACCCACTTTTATAAGCGGTGTCTAGGGCTTGCCGAATCTCTTGGTCATTGTGCGTGCGTTGCAAAAATTCTAGTTTGTCTTTAAAAAAACTCTGCACGCCGATGGATAGACGGGTTGCGCCCAGTTCTTTGAGGCCACCACACCAAGCCCTATCCAAGAGATCGGGGTTAGCCTCAAGGGTGATTTCAATATCGGGGTCTAGGTGTGCATAGGTGGTGATGGTCTTAAAAATCACCTCATAGTGTTTTACCTCTAGGGTGTTGGGCGTACCACCGCCCACAAAGATCGTTTGGAGTGTGGGCGTACCCTCTAGACTCTCTTGAATATCTTGGATTAAAGCGCAGACATAATCGTCTTTTAAATCCTCCAAGCCGCTGAAAGAGTTAAAAGCGCAGTATCCGCACTTGCTGGTGCAGAAAGGAATGTGGATATACAGACTAGATACGCCCGATTTAAGCATGTATTAATCCTTCAAATAGTAGCATTTTAGCGTTTTTTTGATAAGAACAGATAAAGGATGCGTGATGAAAAAGATTGTTTTATTGGGTGTTGTGGCTGGTATGGGACTTTTGAGTGCAGCCGATCCAGCTATGTTGGTCAAGAAATGTGCGGGGTGTCACGGACCTGCGATGGATAAAAAAGCCTTTGGTAAAGGGCATGTGGTCAATACCCTAGATAGTGCCACCATTAAAGAAGATCTAATGGCATACAAAGCAGGTTCGCTCAACCGCTATGGCATGGGTGGCGTGATGCACGGGCAAGCTAAAAATTTGAGCGATGCAGACATTGAGGCTTTGGCTAAATACATCCCCACTCTTAAAAAGTAGGTGATGGATTGGGTGGAGGGGGGTTTTAAGCGTGTTTTAGTTGCGTGTGTTATAATAATCTCTTATCAAAAGAGAAAGGATAGCGCATGGAGACTAAGAAAAGTTACCGCCCTAATGTTGCCGCTGTCGTGCTTTCGTCTCACTATCCTAGGGATTGTGAGTTTTTTATTGCCCAGCGCATTGATATTCAAGGGGCATGGCAGTTCCCACAAGGCGGGATCGATCAAGGGGAAACGCCCTTGAGGGCTCTGTATCGGGAATTGTTGGAGGAGATTGGCACGGATGCGGTGGAAGTGATTGCCGAGTATCCTAAATGGATCACCTATGACTTCCCGCCCACCATGCCCAAGAAACTTTATCCCTTTGATGGGCAAAAGCAGAAATATTTTTTGGTGCGTTTAAAAAATAATACCCTCATTAATATTGAAACAGCTGTCCCCGAGTTTGATCGCTATGAGTTTGTCAATCCTCATGAATTGTTCCACAAAGTGGTGCATTTCAAACGCCAAGTCTATAAGCAGGTAATCGGCTATTTTAGAAGAGAGGGGTATTTATAGGTGCTGGTCGTGCAAAAATTTGGGGGGACAAGCATGGGGGGGTGTGTGCGCATTCAAGCGGTGGCTCAACGTATCATAGAGAGTAAAAAAATCTTTGAGGATATGGTCGTTGTGGTCTCAGCGATGGGGGATAGTACCGATGAGTTTTTAGATTTAGCGCACCATTTTTCTAACAAGCCCAATCGACGCGAGTTGGATCGCTTGCTCAGTAGTGGCGAGAGTATCGCTAGTGCTTTGCTAGCCATCGCCCTAGAATCCTTGGGGCAAAAAGCATGCTCTTTAAGCGGGAGAGAAGCGGGGATTGTAACAGACGCCCACTACACCCGCGCGCAAATCTTACAAATCGACCCGACCAAGATTAAAGACCTCTTGGCACAAAATTTTGTGGTGGTTGTTGCGGGGTTTCAAGGGGTGAGTGCCAATGGAGAAATCACCACTTTGGGGCGTGGGGGGAGCGATTTGAGTGCGGTGGCGTTGGCTGGGGCCTTGCGGGCACATTTGTGCGAGATTTATACCGATGTGGATGGGATTTACACCACCGACCCACGCTTGGTGCCAGAGGCTAGAAAAATTGATGAAATTAGTTACGATGAAATGCTAGAGTTAGCCTCTATGGGGGCTAAGGTGCTTTTTAACCGCTCTGTGGAGTTGGCTAAAAAATACAATATCCCCCTGATTACGCGTAACTCTTTTAGCCACAATGAAGGCACGCGCATCACTTCTGAGGAGCAAATTTTGGAAAAACCCATTGTGAGTGGCATTGCCCTAGATAAAAACCAAGCCCGCGTGAATATCATTGATGCATGCGATTATCCGGGCATAGCCGGCGAAATTTTTGGACTCTTGGCAGAGGCTAACCTCAACATTGATATGATCGTGCAAACCATTGGCAAAAATGGTAAAACCAATATCAATTTTACGCTCCCTGAAGAGGATTTAGAAGTTTGCCAGCAGGTGCTCAAAAATGTGCGTGATATTGGCTCAGTGGAGTGCGATCGCCAAGTGGCTAAGGTTTCTGTGGTAGGGGTGGGCATGCGCTCCCATTCTGGTATTGCCAGTGCAGCGTTTAAAGCCCTCGCTAGAGAAAATATCAATATTTTGATGATCAGCACCAGCGAGATCAAAATCTCAGTGGTGGTGGATGTTGGGTTGGCTGAACTCGCGCTTAAAACCTTGCATGCCGCTTTCAAATTAGAATTGTGATTGCGTTTGCCAAGTGGCTCCAAAAAACTAAAAACGATCTTAGCTATCCGCTGGACTGGTTGGAGCGTGTAGATTGGACCCGCTTTGTTGCTACAACCCAGCACTTAGCACAGGGGGGGTGTTTGCTCATCGGTGCGGACTTGGAGCGCACATGGTTTAAAATTTATGTGTTAAGCCATCTTAACCGCCACAAATTGCGCCCCCTTGTCCCCATTTTTGATACCCCCAGTGCTTTTGAGGGCTTTTTAAACACCAAGGACGATTCCTCTCTAGCTCTTATCGCCCACATGCTCAATTTGAGCTACCAAAGTTGCGCCCTCTGGTATGTGGGTCTAGCCCACACGCCCCTAGCCCAGCTCGCCTTAAGTCTAGATCAGCACTTTTTGTGGATTTTAGACACCCCCCATAAAGAAGCCATCAGTTTGCACTCCCTTGATCCCATGCTGGATTTCAAATTGCTCCAACTCTACCAAATTTTCGAAAACCTCTTATTTGATGTTTTACTCGGGAGGCTAGAACTTTGAAGACTAGCATGCTGATTTTAAGCCACACACCCCACCAAGAGGCCCTGCACTGCCAAGAGAGACTACAAGAGGAATTACAAGGCATGCGCCCTCTGATTGATATGGTGGCAGAAGAGGAGCTTAAAATAGAGCATGCCCAAGAAATCAAGAATCGCTGTGTTTTAAGTTATGCTGGACCCAAAATCTTTATCATCGCTGCACACCATTTTAATATCTTTGCCCAAAATGCCCTGCTCAAAATCTTAGAGGAACCCCCAGCCAACACCCGTTTTATTGTGATCGCCAAGCACAAACATGCGCTGTTGCCCACCATGCTCTCGCGCTTAATCTGTCAAGATAAGCGCACACAGATTACCAAAGAACCCTTTAAGCTCAACCTAGCCACTTGCACGCTCCAAGATATTTATGCCTACCTCAAAGAGTTAGAGGGGCGAAGCCTAAGTATTGAGCAAGGCGCACAATTAATCCAATCTCTTTTATATGCTCTGCAAGAGGCAAAAATCCCCCTAGAGGCATCTATGTTAGATCATTTCCAGCAAGCTATGCAAGCTAACTTGCTCTACATGCGCCCTAGTCATAATCTCTTGCCTCTATTATTAATGGTGCTCCAAGCTAGAGACAATCCATGTTTTTAGAACGCATCCACCCCACAAGTTTTCCCCTAGCCCTAGAGCGCATCGCCCCCCACCCAGCCGGGCAAAAAATCATGGCAAAAAAGGCGCAACTTTTAGCCTTTAAAATCACCGCCCTCCCTTTAAGCGCAACACTCATTTTAAAACAAGAGGCTTTGCGTGTGGGTGCAGAGCTTGCCACCCCCAAAGATTGCATTTTGGCCCGTGCCAAAACCTATGATTGTTTGTTGGTCGGCACTTTGGATCAGCTCCAAAAATTATGCCAAAAGTGCCAAACCCAAGATTTTGGGCTTAAAAAACTAGCCAAGAATTTACAAAGCCACCTACACCCCACCCGCCCCAAACCGACACTGATGGGCGTGATCAATCTCACCCCTGATAGTTTTTACCCCCATAGCCGCCACAACACCAAGCAAGCCCTAGAAAAAATCCAGCTGTATTTGGAGCAAGGCGTAGAATACATTGACATTGGGGCAGCTAGTTCTAGACCCTTTAGTGCACGCATTGATTCTCAAGAGGAAATCGCGCGTTTAAAAGAGGTGTGCCTAGAGATCAAAAATCAAAAGCTTTACCCACAAGCTAAATTTAGCATTGACACTTATAACCCCCAAAGTGCTGCCTTTGCGCTCGAACATGGCTTTAGCGTGCTCAATGATGTCAATGGCTTTAGAGATCAAGAAATGCGTAAGTTAGCACAAACCTACAAGGCCCGAGCCATTATCATGCACTCTCAAGGCGTGCCGATGGACATGGCACGCTTTGATCAAAACACCCATCTAATCGCTGAGATAGAAGTTTTTTTTGAAACCCAAATCGCTCTTTTGCTAGAACATGGCATAGAGGATATTATCTTAGATGTGGGCTTGGGCTTTCATAAAAACACTCCAGAAAATCTCGCCCTCATCCAGCATTTGGAGCATTTTTTACACTTTGGCTATCCCTTGCTCATTGGGGCTAGCCGTAAAAAATGCATTGGGGAGGTGTGTGGGCGGGAGGTTGAAGATCGCCTAGCCGGCACTCTAGCCCTGCACCTTGTTGCTCTCCAGCATGGGGCTAGCATTTTGCGTGTGCATGACATTGCCCCCCACCAAGACATGATAAAAATCCACCAAGCCCTAGCCCAAGTGCCCTAAACTTCAGTTACAATACTAAACATCCAAGCCCCGATTCTCCAGTCCAAAGAGCAATTCACAAAGTAATTAAATAATTTTAGTTAGCATACAAGAGTCTCTTTCATTTTTTAAAGGAATCTTGTTATGGAACACCAGCACCACAAGCTCAATCTCTTTGACATCCGCTGGATGTGGTCGATGTTTGGCACCGCCATTGGAGCGGGGATTTTGTTTCTACCCATTAAAGCGGGCACACATGGCTTTTGGCCTGTGGTGGTGATGGCAATCTTGAGCTTTCCAATGACTTGGCTTAGCCATCGGGCGTTGGCGCGCTTTGTGAATGCGATAGGCAATGAGGATATCACCCATGCTGCTACCCGCTTGGGCAGAAAGGCGGGCTTTGTGATCACCCTCATGTATGTGTTTGCGCTCTACCCCATTTGCCTGGCTTATGGTGTGGGGATCACCAACACCGCCGAGTCCTTTTTTGTGCACCAATTAGGCTTGCATTATTTTGAACACAACCGCTTTTTTTTGGCTGAACATTTGATTACGGGCATGATTTTTGTGATGATCTTTAACACCACGGTGGTTACGCGAATCGCTAATGCTTTGGTCTATCCTCTAGCCTTGATCTTACTAGTCTTTTCACTTTATTTGATTCCTTACTGGAAGACCGCTATGATTACAGAAATCCCCACTTTTGCGGGTTTCTTTGCCGCACTTTGGTTCACCTTGCCCGTGCTCGTTTTTTCTTTTAACCATAGCGCGATCATCTCCACATTTGCCCAAGCCATCGAAAAGCGTTATGGCGCGCTCAAACATTTTAAAACCAACCAAATCGAATTGCTCAACACTTCTTTGCTCCTCTTTTTCGTGATGTTTTTTGTTTTTTCTTGTATTTTGTGCCTAGAGCCTAGCGACTTTGATAAGGCTAGAGAACAAAATATCCCCATCTTAAGCTATTTTGCTAACACTCTAGGTAGCCCCATTATTGGCTACGCCGGTCCCCTTGTAGCTTTTTTAGCGATCACCACCTCCTTTTTTGGGCATTATTATGGGGCTAAAGAAGGCTTAAAGGGCTTGGTGGTGCAAATTTTCACTAAGGATAAGCTCAACACCAAGAGGCATAAACAAATTGATGTTTGGATCACGCTCTTTTTGTGGATCAGCATCATCGCTGTCTCCTATTACAACCCAAGTATCTTGGGCTTTATTGAAAGTTTGGGCGGACCAGCTCTAGCCACGATCACTTTTATTTTGCCCATTGTGGCGATGTATTTATTGCCCTCCATGAAAGAGTTTAGGAGCCCTTGGGCAGATGGGTTTATTTTCTTAACCGGTGTGCTCACCGTTTTGAATGCTATTGTAGGGTTTTTGTAAGATCGATCAAAATGAGCAAGGAAAACTAATGACACAAATTCCTAAAACCCAACAAGAAATTTATAGCCAATCTATGAGTGCGATTTTTAAAATTGGCATTGGACCTAGTTCCTCGCACACCATCGGTCCTATGGATGCCTGTGTGCGTTTTTGTGGGCTTGTTTATCATCAAGGGCTCTTGGAACAAATGGCGCGGGTGTGTGTGATCTTGCATGGCTCTTTAGCCCTAACGGGTAAGGGGCATTTGACAGATTTAGCATGCGTGGTGGGTTTGAGTGGGATTAGTGCTAGGGAAGTGAGCGTAGAGCAAAGGCAGGCGATTATCCAAAAAGTAATCCAAGAAAAGCGCATTTTATTTGCCCAAACCAAGGAATTACCCTTTGACTTGCAACAAGATATTATCTTTGATTCGCAAGCACTAAATTTGCATGAAAATGGCATGGTGGTGCAGGCATGGGATCATCAAGACGAGATTTTGATTCAAGAGGTTTATTATTCTACCGGTGGGGGGTTCATCTACACCCAAGAAGAATTACAAGCCAAGAAATCCAGCACCACGCCCAGCAAGTACACCCCCTTTGATTTTGATAGTGCCAAAGAGTTGGCTCAAATGTGCCAAGAGCAACAAACCTCGATCGCTAACATTGTGCGCCAACATGAAAATGCGCTATTTGGAGAGGGGTATGCTGATTCGTATTGCTTGGAAGTTTATCAAGCAATGTTGGCGTGCTACAAACATGGCATCCAAGCCCAAGAGAAACGCCTGCCGGGCTGTATTGGCATGGATCGCCTCGCCCCCTCCATCCAAGAACGCTTGGCCAAAAACCCTCAAGAGGGCAAAGACCCGCTAGCTTTAGTGGATTACATCACCCTATATGCGCGTGCGGTGAGCGAAGAGAATGCCAGCGGAAACAAGGTTGTAACCGCACCCACCAATGGGGCTTGTGGGGTTGTCCCAGCCGTGTTGCTCTATTGCCAAAACCATATCAAGCCCCTAAGCCCAGAGGCAATCGTGGATTTCTTGCTCACATGCAGTGCCATTGGTTATTTATATAAAAAAAATGGGTCGATCAGTGGGGCAGAGGCAGGGTGCCAAGCAGAGGTGGGGGCGGCTTCTTCAATGGCAGCTGCCGGGTTTGCCTTTGTGCTGGGTGGCAGTGTGCGCCAAGTTTTAAGCGCAGCCGAGATTGCTATGGAACACCATTTGGGCTTGACCTGTGATCCGGTGGGGGGATTGGTACAAATCCCTTGTATTGAGCGTAATGTGGTGGGCTCCATCAAAGCAGTCGCATCCGCGCGCCTAGCTCTTGAGGATGGCTACCAAGCTAAGGTCAGCCTAGATGAGGTGATCTTAACCATGTATCAAGTGGGCAAATCCATTGATGTCAAATACCGCGAAACTTCCTTAGGAGGTTTGGCGTTGAATGTGCATATCCCTAGATGTTAATTTTGATATTTGGCTAGAGATGTGCTGGGGGCTCTGTGCCCCATCAATGACATGGGTTTTTAACCCCAAGATTTGGCATGCCCTCTCCAAGCGATCTTGGGTGCGCTCTAAAAATTCCACCCCCAAGGCTTCGATTGTATCCATGTTCTGCATTTTAGCTTGCCATCTCTGCTCTAGAGTGGCGTGATCCAAGCGCAAGAAAAAAACCATGTCAGGCACAATCTCTAATAACCCGTGTTGGCGGTGCAACTCTAGGGCGTGTTCTAAGCTATAGGGGGCATAAGCTAGTCCTGAGATGAGAGAGCGATCGCTAAAAATGAGCTGGTGGGCGTTTGGTTTGAGCACTTGTTCCACATGCAAAGCCCGATCGGCTAAAAATAATAGGAATTGGGTTTGTGGCGGGAGAGCTTGGTGCAAAAGCATTTCTCTTAGAGCCTGCCCTAAGGGCGTTCCTCCCGGCTCTTTGGTAAAAAGGGCGCTTGGGAATTGTTGCTTGAGGAGTGCTATTTGCGTGCTTTTTCCGCTAGCATCCACGCCTTCAAGTGCAATCAACATGGCATTTTTCCAAAATAAAACCAAGCACGCTGGGGGGCACGAGGTGCTGGATTTGTCCATGGTGGGTTAGGATACTGCGCACCACAGAGGAACTAATAAAGGCATTTTGCAAAGCCGGCATAAAATAGAGAGTCTCCAAATTGGGGTTTAAAGACTTGTTGGCATAGCCCATTTGGAATTCAAATTCAAAATCACTCAGTGCCCTAAGCCCCCTGATGATAAATTTACAGCCATGCTCTTTAGCCAAATTAGCCAAGAGCCCCTCAAAAGCCACACATGCCACGTTTTTTAAAGGCATGGTGGCTAGTTGCACCATTTGCAAGCGATCGGCTAGCGCAAACATGGGGTTTTTGGCACGCGACTTAGCCACCGCTACGATCACGCGCTCAAAAAGATCGCTACTCCTTTGGATAATGTCCAAGTGCCCGTTAGTGATCGGATCAAAGGTGCCCGGATAAATGGCTAACTTCACCCGCCCCACCTGCTATAAAGATCGTTGGCAATGCCCAGCGCATCGAGCCACTTACCCACCAAAAACAACTCCATGCTTTTTAAATCCTTGGGCTTGGTATAGTAGGTCAGCATGGGTGGGGCGATGATGGCGCGCTCTTTGGCTAGGATCAATAAATTATTAAGAGCGATGCTATTTAGAGGCAATTCCCTAGGGGCTAACAAAAGTTTTTGTTGCTCCTTGAGCACCACAGCCGCACAACGGCTTAGTAGGTCATCACAAATGCCATGCGCGATCTTGGCAATGATATTCAAACTAGCCGGGATAATGGCTAAAGCATGCAAGCCAAAACTGCCTGAGGCTAGGGGCGCGTCAATTTGGTGGTGCTGGAAAATACGAGGCACTCTTGGCAAGTCCAAAAGGGCTTGCTTTAAATCCAAGCCCATTTCTTGGCGCGCGACCTGTTTGGCATGGGGGCTTAAAATCACAAAAACTTCTATGCAAGCGGGTAGATTCTCCATAAAACGCAGAGCCAATTCTACCCCGCTAGCCCCACTAATACCCACAGCCAACTTCACAACACTTCTCCTTTTAATAAGCCCGTAATCTTAACCTGCACCACTCTTTTGCTGCGGATATTCAAGGCTTGGATCACTTGATTTAACACACCATTTTCTAGGGCTTGCAAGGAGGTTTCTAAGGAAATGGGTCCCTCTTTGAGGGTCGCGCTAAAGATTTCATGTTTGTAGATTAAAATGCGTGGTCCCACTTTATCCACGCTCAACGTGGTATTAGCCCCTAAAAAACTACGCGCACTAGCATTACCAATATAAGAGCGATCAATGGGCAGGGCATTAAAATATTCAAAAGGCACGTTTTTAGCGTAAGTGTTAGTTGCATCTAGGTTTTGATCTTTTTTGAGCATGGTTTTGCTCTTATAGACTTGGATGTCGGCTAAAACTTGGTATTTGATCCACACCTGATGCCCCCTCTGCCCCACGCTCACCAAGCCATCTTTACGCAAAAATTGCTGGTTACGCCAGTTGATTACGGGTTCTGGATTTGTAAGATCGGCGATATTCCCACCTGCTATTTGCGCCTCCACGCCCCGCACGCTAAAGGTGTAATTGTGGTAAAACTGGCTGTAAGCTTGGCTGATCTCTTGTTTGATAGCCTCTAGAGGGTTTTCTTGCGCGCCAAGAATAGTAACCAAATAAAGAAACGCAAAAAATTTTTTAAACATGGTCATCCTCGGCTTTTTCTAAGATAGAGAGCACCAACCAATAGTCTTTAGAACCAAAGCGCACCAAAACTTGTTCTTGCTCGCGTACGATTTCTTGGATAGACCCCACCCCAAAATGCGGGTGGAAGACCCGATCGCCCACTTGCCATTGTGGGGATGTTAGTAACTTAGCCTCTTGTAAGAAACAAGAGGGTTTGAGGTATTCGTGTATCTGCCCAAAATACACACGCTCCTGCACGCAACAAATATACAGCTCCTCTTTAGCGCGTGTAATCGCCACATAGCCTAAACGCCGCTCCTCTTCTAAGTTGGCATTAGCATAGGGGAAAAACCTTTCCTCAAAGCCCACAATAAAGACGACACGGAACTCCAGGCCCTTAGAGGCATGCACGCTCATGCACTTGATTGCCTCTTGGTTGGTGGGGGTGGGGGCTTCCAAAATGCTTTGATCTAAAAAATCTTGCAAACTGGGCTTGGGATCATCTTGGAAGTAAGAGAGTAACATGCCCTTAAATTCCTCTAGATTTTCTAGGCGTTCCTCTATATTGTCTTTTAAAGTGCTTTGAATTTGGGTGCGTTTAAAAAGGGTGGTGGCAAATACTTGGGCATCTGCATAGGTTTGGATGCTCTGAACTTGGGTCTTTAAATCCAGGAGCAACTGGTAGAAGTTTTTCACGGCTTTAAGCACCTTGCTAGAGAGGGCATGGACTAAAAACCCTTGTTCTAGGGCTTGGTAGATGGATAGACTCTGTGGTTTGGTGGTGCCAATCAATATCTCCACACTATCCTTGCTGATCCCTCTAGCAGGCTTATTGATGATTCGCAACACGCTGGCATCGTCATGGGGATTGGCAATGGCGCGCAAGTAAGCCAGTATGTCTTTAATCTCAGCGTACTCATAAAAGCCCGTAGTGCCAATAATCTGGTAAGGGATACGGGCAAACTTTAAACCCTCTTCAACACTCTTGGCTAAATAGTTGAGGCGGTAGAGAATGGCAATCTCGCTATGGGGCACGCCCCTTTGGAGACACTCCAGCACTTTTTGCGTGATAAAATCATTTTCTTTGCTAGCATCGCTAAAACACAGGACTTCTAAATGCTGGTGTTTGTTCTTGCGCTTGTGGCTAAAAAGAGTCTTGCCATGCCGGTGCTGGTTATGCCCGATGAGCTCATTAGCACAGGCTAGAATGCTTTTAGAGGAGCGGTAATTTTGCTCTAGCTTGATCACGCGTGCGCTCTTAAAGTGATCGGGGAAGTTTAAGATATTGCTAATATCTGCCCCTCTAAAGCCATAGATGCTTTGATCATCATCGCCCACCACACATAAATTATCGTGCGCACTGCAGAGTAACTGGAGTAACTTAAATTGTAGGGGATTGGTGTCTTGGTATTCATCTACCATGAGATGTTGGTAGTGCTGGCTCACTTCATAAGCTAGACTGGGCGTGTGTTGCAAGATGGCATAGGGCAGGGCTAGTAGGTCATCAAAATCGACCCAATTTTCTTTTTCTAGGGTCTGTGTATAAATCTCAAAGGCAGATTGGACATGCGAGTAGCAATCCTGCAAAGCAATGAGGTGGTTTTTGATCTGGAAGATCATTTTAAGCAAATGCCCCAAAAAGGCACGATCCTCCAATTTAGAGTTGCCTTTAAGCTGTAAAAATTGGGGTCTAACCAAGCTAAGAGCCTCTTCAGGTTTGATGATCTTAAAATTAGCCTCGCGATTTAACAAGTGCATGTGCTGTTTTAAAAACAAGAGTCCAAACCGATGGAAAGTGCAAAGCATGGGCTGAGAGGTTTTGATCTGGCAGGTTTGCAACATGGACATCGCCCGTTGATACATCTCCCGTGCGGCTTTATTGGTGAAGGTTAAAGTGAGTGTATTTTGTGCGGGAATCCCCACTTTGGCTAACAAATAAGTTAGGCGCGTGGTCAAGGTTTTGGTCTTGCCACTACCTGCACCAGCTAGCACTAAGAGTGGACCCTCCACATGCAACACCGCTTTTTTTTGCTCGGGGTTCAAATCGGCTAGCAAGTTTTTAATACTCATGGGAAATCCTCTTGATTGGTGGGGGCTTTGATTTGGAAATCAAAATAGAGAGAGTGGAAATTGGGGCTTTTAATGCCTCTAAAGCTATTCAAACTGGCTTCTAAATTCCCGGCGCGCTGGTAGAGCAAGCCCAAACCATAGCGCACATCATAATTCCCGGGATACTTGGTTTTGGCAAGCTCCAAATACAGCGCGGCATCGCCAAAACGCCCCAAAGCCATATTTGCCAAGCTGGCTAAAGCTAGGGGTTCTACGCTCTTTTCATCCAGACTATCGATTAAATAATTCAAAATACTAGCTGCCTTTTGGTATTTCTTTTGGAAAATACTCGTCAGGGCTAACATGCGCATCAAATCTATGCTCAAATTCTGATCTTGAGAGACGCTCAAGCGGGCAGTCAATAAATCCTCCTCATAGCTTAAAAGCCCCGTGATAAAGCCCATGTAAATAAACATTTTGCGCGCCAATAAAGGGCCATGGAAGAGTTCTTCTAAATTGACTTTTTTGCTTGTTAAGAAAGCATAGACCCCTAACATTTGTTTGATATCTGCGCGGTATTTGAGCATCATTTCATAAAAAATATTGGTGAGCATATTATTAGGGTACATTTTTTTAAGGGCTACAAAACTATCCACTAGGCGTTGCTTGTCTTGTGCCTTGTTGGCATAAGCAATGTTGAGCGCATAGTAAATGGGCATGGGCTTATGCGCCTTGCTGATCCAAGAGAGATCATCGTTATTCACCCCATTTAAATACCCAATAAAGGAGCTTAAAAAATCGTGTTGGATCGAGTCGTGAAAATTGAGGGTTTGGAAGTCTTTGGTGAGTTGTTGCAAAAAGACAGCTGGATCTTCATAGGCAAGCTTGGCTGCCAAGACGGCAAAAATCCCCCCCAAGACATTAGCATTATCTAGGTAATAGGCTTTTTTAAAGTGGAAGCTCGCATTATGATAATCTTCTAGTTGGGCGTAGATAAGCCCAATATTGTAGTGACTAGTGGCACTATTAGGATTGGCTTCTAAGGCTTGTTTAAAATCATGAAGAGCGGCGCGCAAATGCCATTTACTCAAGTTTCTAAGACCATTGATGGTGTGTTGATCGGCTATCCCAATATTCTTGCCCTTTTGCAATAGTGTAATCGCCTTATCAAAATCTTGCTTGCCTGTGGTATCCACAAAAAAGACTCCCTCTTGAATCGATCCCAAAGCCTTTTTGGATTCGACTAGCTTGAAGGGCGCATAGTAAAACAAAATATGCACCACGGGCAAACCAATACTCCCCCTAAAATTAGTCTGCCAAAAGTCGCGTCTAATCATGTTGATGTCAAAAAAATGTGGGTTCAAAATAGGCTCTATGGGGTAGGTATCACTCAAGATTTTTTCTTTTTGCCTGTCTTTTTTGATTCCATGGAGCAACAAATCTAACATGCTACTGGCTACAGGTAAATCCCCAATTTTAAGCGCAATGATCTGCATGGCCAACAAGGCTTCCATATCTTGGGGGTAATTACTATTATAGCGGTGCAAATACTCTAGGGCTTGGGAGTAATTCCCCGTGCGTGCATAGAGCAACCCCAAAGATTTAAAGTCTTTGGCATTGGCAATGGGCTCTAAATGATAGATGGCGCGATCTGCATCGCCAAAGAGTAAAAACATCTTGGCACTTAGCCGTTCTCTAGCATCTCTAAATAAATCCGAATTGGGGTTAGTTAGTGCACTTAGGGCTTCAAAGTAGTGCCCACCATAGTAAAGCCCTAGCGCATAAACATAGGAGTAGATGGGTTGTTTTTCTAGCTGGTGGAGATTTTGCATGGTGAGTTTGAGATAGCGGGTATAAAGGTCCATGTTGTTCAGATAAAAAGCAGCCACCATCGCATCAATGGAACTCACACTGGTATTTTTTTTGGCTGCAATGGCACGATCAAAGGAGCGTAAAGCCTCTGTATAATTTTGCTGGCGCATTTGGATTACGCCCAAGTTGTGGTTGGCAATACTGGAGGACATTTGGGCGATGTAGTGGAAGATTTGCAAGGATTCCTCTACTTGCCCTTGATTGTAGAGCAAGTCCGCCTTTTTAATCAGCTCATTGATCTTTTCTTCATTGCTCAAAGGGATTCTGGAGGCACTTGCCTTGGGGGTGGGGAGATTTTCTAACACAAAATCTTCATTTTGTTCGATTTTGGTCAATCTCTCTAGGGGTGCTGATTTGCTCGCCTCCTCCATTTTTTCAGCACGCTCGTTTCTGTGGTGGATAACACTGAACGCCACAAGTGCCATGATGAGCAAAAACAAAAACCCGATGCCACCCAAAACAGAAATGTAGAGTCTGGGGCGACTTTTGAGATTTGTCCAATTCTCTAGCAAGGCTTCTTTTAATCTGGGTACAGGATTAGAACTAAATAAACCCTTGAGATTTTGTAGCCGCGCTACTAGGCCGGGCTTGGTAGGAGAAGTTGGCTCAGGTGGGGTTTGTTCAGGTGGGGTTTGATCCATATGCCAGCCTTATTGCAAGTAAGGTTTGAGGGCTTTGGGGATGGCAATACGCCCCTCTTGGTCTTGGTAATTTTCCATGATTGCCACCAAAGTGCGCCCCACCGCTAAAGAGGAGCCATTTAGGGTATGCACAAAGGCATTCTTTTTGTTTTCCTTGTAACGGATTTTGGCACGGCGCGCTTGAAAATCGCGGGTATTAGAAATGGAGCTGATCTCGCGGTAGCAATTTTGCCCGGGTAACCAAACTTCAATGTCTATGGTGTTGCTGGCACTAAAACCAATGTCCCCACTACAAAGTTGCACCAAGCGGTGGGGCAACTCGAGGGCTTTTAAAATCCCGCTAGCCGTTTGCACCATTTTAGCTTGCATAGCCTCGCTCTCTTTGGGGCGGGTGAGTGCGACCAATTCGACTTTATCAAATTGGTGCTGGCGGATGATCCCATGCGTGTCTTTGGAGGCACTCCCCGCCTCTTTTCTAAAGCAAGGCGTGTAGGTGGTCATTAAAATAGGCAACTCCTCAGCGGCTAAAATCTCATCAGCATAGAGATTGGTTAAACTCACCTCAGAGGTGGGGATCAAATACAGCTCCTCGCCCTCTATTTTAAACAAATCCTCTTTAAATTTGGGGAGTTGCCCCGTGCCAAAAAGGGTGGTATTATTCACCACGACCGGCACCGATACAATCTCAAAACCTTGGGAAGCGTTGTAATCGAGCATAAAATTAATTAAAGCCCGATTGAGGCGCGCGCCCTCCTTGCGCAACACACTAAACCGGCTTTTGGCAAGTTTCACGCCCCGTTCAAACTCAATCCAGCCATTGTTTTGGGCTAACTCGTGGTGCTCTTTGGGCGCAAAATCAAAGGTTTTAGGGGTTAAAATTTTTCCGATCTCTACATTTTGCGTTTCATCTTTGCCAAAGGGTGTTGCGGGGTCTAACAAATTAGGGATGGTGTGTAAGAGAGTGTCTAGTTGTTGTTCTAGGGCATTGACTTGTTCTTGGAGGGTGTTGATCTTGTTTTTATTATCCTCTAGAGAGGCTTTGAGCGTGCCTAAATCGGGGCTATTTTCTTTTTGCTTACTAAAAAAGAGTTTGGAGGTCTTGTTTTGGAACTCTTGGGCTTGCTCTAGGGTCAGTTTTTGGGCCTTGTACGCCAATAAGAGGGTTTTTAAATCCTCTAAAATTTGGGGGTCTAAAAAGCGTTTAGTTAAATTGGCACACAAACCCTCAAAGTCTTGCAATAACAATTTTTTATCAATCATGTTCTCTCCTGGTGTTGGGTTTTCTAAAACCCCATTCTTGTGCCCACGCATCTAGGTAATCTTTAGATACCTCTAGGTGCAACACGCCCAGATCGCCACGCAAACTATCCCCAATTTGCCCATTGGGCAGAGCCATAAAGCTATCGCCATAGAAATTCCAAGCGATATTGTGTTTTTGGGAGCTATGCTTAGGGTAGTAGCCTTGGCGCACCGATCCGATCCGATTGGCACGCGCGATGAGCATGGAATTACAAAAGGCACGCGCTTGGCAGAGCATACGCCATCTCTCAGAGGATTCAAAAGTGCTAGCGGTGCTGAGTAAGACAATATCTACGCCTTTTTGGTGCATATCCAACCAAATGCTATCAAAATGCAACTCATAGCCAAAAAGCGGGGCGATACGCAGATCTTCAAGTTCCACAATCAAGGGAGCGCGCCCCTTTGTCTTGGGGTTGGCAAAAAAGGCTTCTTCGTCCCAGTGGCTAAAATGGATGAGTTTTTGTTGGGGATAAAACTGGGTTTGTGAGGGGGATACCCATGCCATTTGTTTGATAAGCCCGCTGGATTCTTGCAAGATCAAGGGGGCGATCAGGTGCTGTTGGTGCTTGGTAGCGAGTTCTTGGAGCTGTTCTAGGCGCGCTTGAGAATGCTGGTGGATGGTGTGCGCTTCGCTTTCCAATAATTCCAAAAAAAAGGGGGTGATCACATACTCGGGGAATAAGATTAGGGCTTGGGGGGGCATTTTAGCCAAAGTCTTGCCCACAAACTCCAAATCAAAGCGCGCCATCTGCAAGATCACCAAGTGCATTAGAATTTCACCGCCAAAATACCCGATACGCTATTATAAACATAGTGGGTTTTTTCCACCACTTCCAAATCCACCAAACTCAATTCTTCCTCTAATTCAGAGGGGCTAATAAAATTATCAATGGAGGAGGGCAAATAGGCATAGGCACGGTAGTTACGGCTAATGAGCATGCCTAGTAGGGGTAAAATCTTAGCGGTGTAAAAGCGTGCCAGCGATCCTAGAATACCCGAGCGATCTTGACGCATAAACTCCAAAACCAGCAACACCCCCTTTTTTTTGAGTACACGGCTAAACTCTTGTAGGGCTAGTTTACGTTCTAAGATGTTGCGCAAGCCATAGGCGATACTCAAAAAATCCACGCTTTGATCCTCTAGGGTGCTCAAATCCTTAGCCTCTAGGCAATCCAAATAAATTCCTGCCCTCTGTTTGCCCAAGCCCTCAATCTTACTTTTGGCAATGGCTAACATTTCTCTAGAGGGGTCAATCCCCCTAATGCTAGCCACGCTCCCTTGCAAGCGCGCCACTTCTTTTAGAATGTGCAGGAGCATATCTGCCGTCCCACAAGCTACATCGGCGACCCTCAAATCTTGTAAATCCCCCTTAAAGGCATGGATGTATTTTAAAGCCCGTCTGATTCCATCTAAACGCCAGCGTTGATCCTGCTTGAAACTCACAATCCGATTGGTGGTATCGTAGGTTTTGGCAATGGCATCAAACATATAGATGATTTTTTGTTGTTTTTCTTCAATCCTAGACATTAAAAGAATTTCCCCACCACGCAAAAGACAATCACAATCATGCACAAAGTGGGCACTTCATTAATCAGCCGAAAAAATTTAGGGCTTTTATACTGCCCATCACGCCCCAACTCACGCATGAACTTTTTACACATAAAATGGAAATGCAACAAAATCAGCACAAATAATAATTTGACATGCAACCAGCCATGGTGAAAGAGTGCCAACCCGCCCAAAGCCCAAATCAGGGCAATCCCACTCAACACGCTCACAATCATAGCGGGCATGGCAATGTAATAGTAAAGCTTTTGCTCTTGGATTTGCACCACAGCGACAAATTCAGCGCGATCGCTATACTCGCGGTGATAAACCAACAATCTAGGTAAGTAAAACAGGGCTGCCATCCATGAGATCACCCCTATAATATGCACCATTTTAAGCCACACATACAAGTTATCCATCTAATCTCCTAATACTTTTTCTAAAAGTTCTGGGCTAGCCTGCAAACACACCCAAGCCCCTTTTTTGTCCAGACTCTGCTTTTTAAGCAACACGCCATGTTTTCTGGCCCGCGCGCTCAAAACCTCCAAAACAGGGTAGCTCACCCACTGGCGCACGCTTTGTGTGGGCTCAAAGGGCTTGGAGATGCGTTTTGCAAACAGAGTTGCAAACTCTGGCTATAGGCTTTCATCAGCCCCCCCACCCCCAAGAGCACCCCCCCAAAGTAACGCACTACAATAATGGCACTCTCAATTAAATCCCCACGCCTCAAAATGTCTAGTAGCCCCCGCGCGCTATTTTTGGGCTCGCGATCTTCATGCAAGGCTTCTTGCAAACTTCCTTGTTCTAAGTGGCGGTAGGCATAGACAATATGCCTAGCTTTGTGGTGCTCCTTTTTGAGCTTTTCTAGGGTGCTTTCAAAAAGCGCATAGGGCACTAAAAAGCCCAAAAATACCGAGCCCTTAATTTGGTGCTTGGATTGTATTTCCACATCTACATATTGCAAAAACTCTCCTAGTGTTGCAAATAGATTTGCATGGTGGCATTTTCTAAGAGTAAATTTTCTTTATTGCGGGTCAGATTAAACACTCCTTGTAAATTACGATAAAAAGCTAACTCAAAAGCCATGAGCTTTTCATTGATACACACCTTGCGTGTCATGCCCTTATCCTCGACTACCAAATGATCATCATCGCGAAAACTATAACTCACAAAATACTTATTACAATAAATAATCCCATAGATTCGCAACTGCTTTTGATCAAACTCTACATGCCCCATAGGCGTGTTTTTGAGTTTGGTATCCCTCAAATGCGCCCGATTTTTCCTAATATCTGCTTGTAAATTCCCTAAATCTGTTTGGATCATCGATCCATCGGGTTTAATGGAGTCCAAATGCAAATCCTTGATTTTGGCTTGCAATTCCTCTTGCAAGACATCTAGGCGATCTTTAGGATAAACATCGTCTAGATTGGGCGATTCATCTGAACTGGGATGGGATATTTGGGCTTCTAAAATGAGGTCTTTAAAGTCAAAAACGTTCCCGCCCAAGACAACCCGCACAATGCGGTAGTCATTGTATCGGAAACTTTTATCAAAAAAGCGCACCACAACACAGCCAGCTAATAACACGCTCAAACCCACACCTGTTAAAACCATCGCCCATTTATGCAAAAGATGCCACATCCCACTAGCTAAATGGGCTAAATTATAATCTGATCTTCTTTAAACTTCCGTATTAAGCCTTTCATAAGTCTATTTATAGAAGAATTGGGTTTATTTTTGCTGCAAAGTTTGACGATGCTCTACTACTTGTATCCGTGGTTTGGGATTAATATTTTCCAATATCTCACCTTCCGTGCCGGGATCGCTTTCTTTTTGAGTTTTATCGCTTGCATTTACGCCATGCCCAAGTTCATCACATGGGCCAAAAGGAAAAAAGCCAGCCAACCTATTTCCATGTATGTCCCCCACCAAAACAAGAAAGACACGCCCACGATGGGTGGGGTGATCTTTGTAGGCACGACCTTGGCCGCCTCACTCATCAGCGCGCGTTTGGATAATCTCTTTGTGTTGTTGGGTCTTTTGACTTTACTTGCCTTTAGCGCAGTGGGCATGCAAGATGACTACACCAAAATTAACCGCAAGAGCAATGCGGGTGTTACTTCGCGCTATAAATTTGCGGTGTTGCTGGCTATTGCGGTGTGCATCTCAACCGCCCTTTACTTTTTGCTTGACAATAAAAGTTTTTACTTGCCCTTTTTCAAACGGGCTTTATTTTCTTTCCATGATTACCCTGTTTTACTTGTCGCCTTTTGGTCATTGGTTTTTGTCGCCACCTCTAATGCGGTGAATATCACCGATGGGCTAGATGGCTTAGCCACCGTCCCTAGTATCTGTGTGCTTTTAAGCTTAAGCGTCTTTATTTATGTGGTGGGCAATGCCGAATTTAGCAAGTATTTACTTTATCCCAAGGTGAGCCACAGCGGAGAGGTGATGGTGATTGCGGCTGCTTTGATTGGCTCACTTTTGGGCTTTTTGTGGTTTAATGCCTTCCCTGCTGAGGTGTTCATGGGCGATAGCGGGAGTCTAGCTATTGGGGGCTTTATTGCTTACATGGCGATCATCACCAATAATGAAATCTTGTTAATTTTAATGGGCTTGGTCTTTGTGCTAGAAACGGGCTCGGTGATCTTGCAAATCACCAGCTACAAGACTCGTAAGAAAAAGATTTTCCGCATGGCACCCTTGCACCACCATTTTGAATCCAAAGGCTGGCCAGAAAATAAAATCATTTTACGCTTTTGGATCATTGCAATCTTAAGTAACATTGTGGCGTTGTTGAGCCTTAAAGTGCGTTGAGGATTTACTATGCTATTGTTCGGCCATGCTATCATCCTAGAAAAGCAGAACGGAGTGCCATGATCTCGTTATTAGGCTATGGGCAGACTAACCAAGCTCTTGCAACCTACCTTAACAAAAAGAGTATCCCCTATCGCGCCTACGACGACAAGACTCTAACCCCTTCTTTAGATACCCACCACAAACAGCTACTCCCCTCCAAGATGTTTAACCCCTATGAATCCCGCTTAGAGATTGTCAGCCCGGGTATCCCCTTTGATCACCCCCTCGTAATGGCTAGCAAACACCTAGTGAGCGAATACGACTACATTTACACCCTTTGGCAAACCAATCGTTCTAGCCTAGATTTCCCCACCACTTTTTTTATCAGCGGAACCAATGGCAAGACCACCACCACACGCATGCTAGGCTTGCTCCTAAAATCCCATAATGCTCAAGTAGGCGGGAATATTGGCGTGCCCCTCATCGATCTTTACACCCAAATTAAAACAGAGCAACACAAACCCCCCTTTGTGTGGGTGTTAGAAACCAGCTCTTTTAGTTTGCACTACACCCAGCGTTTTGCACCCCATTTTTATATTCTCTTGCCCCTAGCTCCCGATCATCTAAGCTGGCATGGGAGTTACGAGCACTATGTGCATGCCAAACTCAAACCTTTAGAATTGATGAGCCCCAAGGCGGTTGCCCTTTTGCACGCCGATCTGCAAGATCACCCTTATATCAAAGATTTAAGAAATCCCCCCCAGCTCCTCTTTTATGAAAACTCCGCCCATTTAGCCCAGCTCATGGGGCTCGATCTCTCCTGTGTGCGTTTTGAAGAGCCTTTTTTACTTGATGCGCTTTTGGCTTTGAGTGCGGCTAAACTTTACAGTGGCGTGGCTAATTATGAATTGATTAACTCCTATGCGATCCAACCCCACCGCATTGAGGTTTTTACAGACGATCAAGGTCATATTTGGGTTAATGACAGCAAGGCGACCAATGTAGATGCCACCCTAAAAGCCTTGGAGCGTTTCCAAGATCGCTATGTCCATTTGATCTTGGGCGGGGACACTAAAGGAATTGATCTAACCCCCCTTTTTAAGACTCTAGCCACCTTGCAAGTAACTATCTATGTTATCGGCGTGAGCGCGCCGGTGATCATGCAAATGGCTAAGCAATACCATATCCGCGCCCTTTTATGCCAAGAGCTTAAAATGGCCGTGCAGAACATTAAAGACAATCTCCAAACTGGGCAGATCGCCCTACTCTCCCCCAGTGCAGCTAGTTTGGATCAATTTGTCTCTTACAAACATCGGGGCAATGCCTTTAAAGAATATGTGCTAGGATCATGATGCGCTTTACTCTCTGGCTGTTTTTAAGTTTGTTTGTAGTCTTGCGTGCCGATGATGATGCGGATTTAATCGACTTGCACTTACTCTTAAAGCAAATCAACCAGATTAACCAAGTCATCAAACGCTACCAAGCAGACCCTAACAAACGCTCTGAAATCTCACTTTATAGTGATCAAAAAAACGATCTCATCCACACCTTCACGCTCAAGTTACTAAATAATCAAGAACACATCGGCTTTAACATCAAAGACAACCTCAAGCAACAAAAAAAGCTCAAAGAGGCTTTATTCAAAAATAGCGACAAGGACATTTATACCTATGTCCTAGACACTCTCCACCTCAAGAATTTAGAACTAGATGCCGACATGTATTATTTTTTAGAAAAATTGCGCACCTCCCTAGACTTTTTTAGCCAAGAAAAAGATGTAAAGAGCATCAGCACCTCCTATTTATTAAAACTTGAAGGGTATGCTACTAAAACTTATGTTGCCCCCTCTAATTTAGATGATTTCAAGCAACACAACTTCCAAGAGGTCCTAGACAACTACCAAATCAAGCTTAAAACCTATACTGAAGTGCTCCATTACATCCAAAAGCACCCCAGCCAAGTGCTCTCTAAAAATGTGATCTTGAGCATTAATCTCAAATGGATTTTAGAGCGCATCTCCCGCCTTATCACCCAAGTTTTCCCCAAAGCCAACGGCTTACAAAGTGCCAAGATTGTTTTATCCCTCGTGCTCCTAGTTTTTTTACTAGCCCTAAGACAACTCATTACCGCCCTTTTTGTCAAAGCCCTAGACTATGTCGTGCGTTTCACCCGCAAAAATGTTGCCGTACAACAAAAAATCCGCAACAGCATCATCGCCCCCATCTCTACTTTTCTATTCATCTACAGCTTTGATGTTTCTATTGACATTCTCTACTACCCCCACCCGACCCCACCCAAGTTTGCCATGTATTTGGGGGTGGTTTATATCCTCTTATTTGCTTGGCTTTTCATTGCGCTTTTTAAGGCTTATGGAGCAGCCCTATTAGCTAATTTGGCCTCCAAGAGCAATGGGCTTAGAAAAGAGGTGATCAACCTCATTTTAAAAATCGCCTACTTTTTTATCTTTGTGATCACGATCTTATGGGTGCTCAAGCAACTCGGCTTTGACATCTCGACCATCATCGCCTCACTAGGAATCGGTGGTTTGGCGGTGGCCTTAGCGGTTAAAGATGTCTTGGCTAACTTCTTTGCCTCCGTGATCTTGCTCTTGGATAACTCCTTTGGTCAGGGGGATTGGATTGTATGTGGAGATGTAGAAGGCACGGTGGTGGAGATGGGGCTTAGACGCACAACTGTTAGGGGCTTTGATAATGCCCTGTTCTTTGTGCCCAATTCGGAATTAGCCGGTAAATCGATTCGCAACTGGAATCGGCGCAAAGTCGGGCGGCGCATTAAAATGACCATTGGGCTAACCTATAGCTCCTCTAGGGAAGCCTTGCAAAAATGCGTGTTGGGGATTCGCACCATGTTAGAGCAACACCCCCACATCGCTAAAGCCGGTGACATGGATAGCACCTCTGAGCAACGCCTCCATGATGATCACCATGCCTTAATCATGGGCCGTCAAGACATCGTTTCGGTGAATGACTTGATGGGGTATAAATCTAATTTGTTTGTCTATTTAGATAGTTTTGGGGATAGTTCCATCAATATTTTCATCTATTGTTTTTCTAAGACCGTGATTTGGGGCGAATGGCTGGCTGTTAAAGAAGATGTTATTTTGAAAATCATGAAAATCGTAGAAGAATGTGGATTGAGTTTTGCTTTCCCTTCTCAGAGTATTTATGTGGAGAGCCTGCCAAAAGACAAGTCAAGTCTATCTTAGAGTGAGGTGATGCATGTTTTTCAAAAATCTCAAGTTAGGGGTCAAGACCGCTTTAACCACCTCAGTCATTCTAGTAGTCTCCTTTGTTGCCCTAGGCTTTTACTATGTCAGTGAGGCGAGCAAAATCTTAGTGGACAGGGCTAACCAATCTGTGCGGTTTTTGGCCGAGGGCCGATCTAAAAATATCGCCTTGGAACTTAACGATGTGCACCGCACCCTCGTCAATTACGCCAATTATTTTTCACAAGATGGTTACGCTTTTATCCAGAACTCCACGGCCAAAGAGCTCGAGGACAATGTGCGTAAGCTCTGTGAAAACAATGCGTTTGTCTATCAAGCCTTTTTGGTGATCATGCATGGAGGTAAGCCTGCCACAAGTTATGACTCTGTGCAAAAGAGTAATGGGGAGTTTGCATCCAATGTCAATAACCCCCTCATCCTGCATTCCAATTTGCTCCAGCAAGTCATCAGCACGCGATCGATGGCTAGAACCCTCACTGATAAACACGATCTGATGGAAGGTGTGAGTAGCTTTGGCTTTACCATTGCTGCCCCCATCTTTGATAGCCACAATAATCTTGTGGCAGTGGCTGGTCTCTATGTGAGCTTTGGATACATTCAGGATAAATACTTCCCCACCGACACGGGAGAGAATGGGTTTTTAATGGGTTCTAGAAATCGTATTTTTGCGATCAACAAAGATCACAGCTTGCAAGGAAAAGTCTTTACAGATGTCATGTTAGATCAAGAGGCCAAAAGGGTGGTTGCTTTCAGAGAAAAGGCGGAGGCAGATCAGACTCTCATCACCTCTTTTTATTCCAATGTGTTAAATGAGGAGATCATTTTGGCTTTGCACACCTTTAGACCCTTTAAAGACCCTAAAATGGGGCATAACTGGGTGATCGGATCGGTGATTTCCAAAGCCAAGGTTTATGGTTATGTGCGCCACACCCAAATGGTGATCATCGCTATTGGTTTGAGCGCGCTTTTAATCGCCATCATTGCCATGCACTTTTACATCCAAAGACAAATTGTGTGGCGGGTTAATCGGGTGGTGCAGACCTTAACAGGCTTTTTTAGATTGCTTAACCACGAGGAAAATGTAGAGGTCCAAATTTACAAATCCACCCAAAATGATGAGATTGGCTGGATGTTAGATGGCATCAATTCCAATATTGCCAAGATACAAAAAACCTTCCGTCATGATAACGATGCGGTTGTAGAAGTCACCCAGCTAACTTCTAATGTACAAAAAGGGATTATTGTCGCAAACAAAGAGCACGCCAGTGCCAACACCCCCAAACTTGCCGAACTCATCAAGGTCGTGCATGCGATGGTGGAGAGTTTGGAAAACAAGATTGGTTCTGATCTTAATAAAATTTTAGCGGTGGTGCATGCTTACCAAAAGCTTGACTTCACACCCCAAATCCAAGGGGCTAAAGGCGATGTGGAACTTTCCATCAACCAATTGGGCACAGAGATCACCAAAATGCTCACCACTTCCTCTGAGTTTGCCAATATGTTAAGCACAAAAGCCTTGAATTTGAAAGCGAGCATGGATAAACTCTCAGAGAGTTCTGCCAACCAATCCCAAGGGATCAAAGAGACCACGCAAAATATTGAAGTGATCACGCAAAATATTAGCGATGTGAGCTTGAAAAGCGATGAGATGATTGCACAAAGCCAAGACATTAAAAGCGTGGTGGAGATCATTCGAGACATTGCCGAGCAAACCAATTTATTAGCCCTCAATGCTGCCATTGAAGCTGCCCGAGCGGGCGAGCATGGGCGTGGCTTTGCCGTGGTAGCCGATGAGGTCAGAAAACTAGCCGAACGCACGCAAAAATCCTTGAGCGAGATTGAAACCAACATCAATGTCTTGGTGCAAAGCATCGCAGATAACTCCACCGCCATTAAAAACCAAGCCAATGCGGTGCAAGACATCAATAAAGCCATGAGTGCCTTTGATACCCAACTAGGGCACAATTTAGACATCGCCAAGGAATGCTTGGGCATTAGCCAAGACATCGAGCACATCGCTAATGATATTTTAGAGGACACCAGCAAGAAAAAGTTTTAAGATGGAAAATGTGAAAAAAGACCAAAATGGATTTGTTTTTAGAGCTTGCACAGCCTAATACAGATGGCTTTTCGCGCTGGGTGTCTGTGAGCGAGTTTAGCGGAAAATATCAAGAACTCCAGTTAGGCAATGGGGGTAGCTGGCTTCGCCCTAGTAGCTCTCTAGCTAAAAAATACAAAATAGAGGTTGATAAAAGCCAAAGTAGCGGGAACTCCATAGATCGTATTAGACTTGTAGGATTCAATACAAAACCCCAATTTAACCAAGCCATTAGAAAAGACATTGTAGATGCTTTAAAAAATAAACCCTGCGTGATGTGTGGTATTCGTGGCAATAGCGAGAATACTAAAATTGAAATTGACCATAAAGATGGCAGGAAGAACGATCTTAGGGTAGCGGATATTAAGAGTCAGAGATTAGAGGATTTCCAGCCCTTGTGTAAGGCTGATAACGATGCCAAAAGGCAGATTTGCAAAAAATGCAAAGAGACAGGTCAAAGATGGAATGCTGAACAAATCTCGGGGCATCTCTACTCTTTTTATAAGGGTGATGCGCATTATACAGAGAAACTTGGTTGTGTGGGTTGTTACCAGTATGACCCGGTAGCCTACCGCCAGGAATGCGCCAAAAGGATCGCTACAGAGGGTTTAAACAAAGCAAAGTGAATTACATTGGCTCTAAGCTTTCTCTAGCCCCCTTTTTATTGCACCATATCCAAGAGAGTTTGCAACACAGAGGGGTCGATTTGCAAGATTGCATTTTGATAGACGCTTTTGCCGGATCGTGTGCAGTGGGGCGGTTATTTAAAAACCGCGTCAAACAGGTGATTAGCAATGATTGCGAGTTTTATAGCTATGTGTTGGCTAAAAACTACATCGAAAACACCACCCCGCTTAAGCGCGCCTCTAAACTTTTAGAGCAACTCCAAAATCTCCCCCCCTTAAAGGGGAAAATCTACACCCATTACGCCTTAGGGGGAGGGCATTGCCGCCAGTATTTTAGCGATGAAAATGCCATGCGCATTGATGCGGTGCGCTCCCAGTTGGCACACTGGTTAGAACAAAAGCACATCAGCCCCAGCGAATTTTACTTTTTGCTCGCCTCCTTGCTCGAATCAAGCGACAAGGTCGCCAACACCGCCTGTGTCTATGGCGCATTTTTAAAAACCCTCAAAAAAAGCGCGCAAAAAACTCTACTTTTATCCCCCGCCCACTTTGATTTAAGCCCCAACCCCCACTATGCCCACCAACAGGACGCTCAAGAGCTTATCGCACACACCCCCGCTGATATTCTCTACCTAGACCCCCCCTATAATGCTAGAGAATATGGTGCCAACTACCACCTTTTAAACTCCATTGCCCTTTATGATGACTTCACCCCACAAGGTAAAACAGGCTTGAGGGATTACCAAAAATCGCTTTGGTGCAAAAAAAATAGTGTGGCGGGGGCTTTGGAGGCGATCTTAAAAAACGCACAAGCCAAATTTATTTTTATGAGTTACAACAACGAAGGCTTACTAAGCCTCAAGCAGATCGCCCAGATTTTCAAGCAACATGGCAAGTATAGCCTCAAAAGCCACCCATACACCCGCTTTAAAGCCAACTCCAACCCCCAACAACACACCAAAACCACCGAATATTTGCATGTTTTGGAAAAATTTTAGTGTGGTGCAATTTAAGGGAAGCTGTGTTAGACCCCTTCCAAGGAGTTATATGTTTAATTTCACCCCCCTCCCCTCAAAGAAAAGATTAACCCGGCCCATCTCTTAGCGTGTGTGTTGGCTTTTGCCTCACAAAAAGGAGTTTGACATGCCTTGGCCATGGATTATTGGCGGTCTTGCCGTTGGAGCTATGTGGATTTACAAAGAATATTTTGATAAAGAGGATCCACCCAAAAAAGACCCACCCCCACCCAAGAAAAAAATCTACCTGCTCTATGGCTTGAGCGGGGCGGGTAAAACGGAGTTATGCCGTGTTTTAATTGATCATAGTTTCAAGGGTGGTGATCATGAGGCAACAGACCACCCCGACATATACAAGGGGGAAAATTTTGCCCTGACAGATTGCACAGGGAGCAACCCCCGTCTCAATAATGACTTTGTCAAAACAAAGGCTACAGACTATGATGAACACATTCTTGTCTATGTGTTTAGCGCAGTGGCGTATCTCAAAGAACAAGAGATTGCCACAAAAATAAAAGTCCAAATTGGAGCCTGCACAAAAATGGCGGACGATTTAAACGCACACAAGGTGTTCGTCCTCGGCACGCATAGCGCGCATAGCCCCAATAAGCAATATCCTAATTATGTGCCTAGCTCTAGTGAGCATAGCCGCATTATCCAAGATTTACAAGGTTTAGCCCCTATGCGTATCTTTGAGCTCAAGGACAAGCCCTATACAGAGATTGAAACATTCTTAGAGATTTCATGAGTGTCTATGCCTACATGCAAAATGCAGAGCAAAAACTCGTAGTGGTGCAAGATGGTAAAATATTGGAGGGAGAGGATCAAGTACGAGCCCTAGAGTTCATCAACCAAACTCTTTTAACACTCTTAGACAAGACAAAACTTGCAAAAGAGACTTTTATGATATGTGGGGGCAAGCGTTTGGCGCATTTAAAACACTCTAAGTCGAATCACGTTGGGCGGGTGTGTTACGCCATTTCGATCTACGATAACAATAAAAACCCGCATGTGATCGCTCCAAGCGCGCAAGCATTGGGCTTTGAGTCTGCAAAAATCCCTAGAAAATTCAAATGGTTGTCATGCACGCTATACCAAATTCTGGGCGTGGTTAAGAGACTTATTAAATACATTGAAAAGAAAAGGACAAAAATGAAAAAAGTGATTTTACTAGACAAAACTCAGGCGCAGGAATTTGAAGAAGCTAAAGAACTTTTTCCAAAAGAGATGCAGGCTTTTCAAGGCTATGAAACTAAAGAGGGCGCGTTAGTGTGTGCCACACAAACGATCGAACCCTCTAAAGAGGGTGCGTTGGTGGTGGCTGAATCGGACATCTTGCCCGGGCATTTCTATAAACTTGAGTCCTATCAAGAGGATTATCACAAAGACTTAGCGCATTTCTTGGGCATGCTCTTTAGCAAAATGGGCAAAGCGTATTTTGATTTTAGAGTTGTTAGAAGCCAAGAGGAATTTCAGAAAATGGAAGAACAAATGCGCACAGGGGGTGGTATAGGGACTGTTGTTGCTGGAGCCACCATGCAGATAGAATCGCAAAATATACAACAAACTAGAACACAGCAACAATCCACATTCACGCGTAAATCTGGCGATTTTGGGGGAAAATGCACGCCTAAGGAACTACAAGATTGGTTGGAACAAAGAGGGATCAACCACCAAGCCCTAGAAAAACTAGGCGTGGCTGAACTTGTAGATACCTTTTTGAGGAATGGAGAAATCAAAGAAGGCGGGCATTTAGAGGAGCATTACGAAATGGAAAAGATTTTTGAAGAAGCTAGCCACGCACAGGTGGATTTTCACACCCAGATTGGTACAAAGAAAGGCTTACAAAACTTTTTTGCCAAGGGGTTTTTAAATAAAATCGCTAGGCTAGATTTAGGCGTGCAGGCGGGCGGGTCGGTGGATTCTAAAAGCCAGTGCAAACGCTATGAAAAATACGCCCTATTTTATGCAGTCAAGTTTTAGACAAGAAGAGAAGATGCCAAAGAATGCCCCAGAGGGAAACGCAAGAGGGAGTCTAGATATAGAATCTGTCTTATCCACAGCGGGGGTTATCATCAAGGACGCATTGCCAGATACAATCCGCAAGCGTGTAGATACTCTATTGGCCACAAAACAGATCGCCCAAAATTTTTACGAGGAATTTTTAGAAACTTTTCCGGTTTATCGGGAAGGCGATGGAGTGAGCGAGCCAGAGATAGGCAGTGTATTATGGCACGATCTTGCCAATGCGTTTTCACACACGGGAATCTATGTGGGTGGGGGGCAGATTGTGCATTTGACCGGCAAATTTAATGGGAGTCGCATTGAAAAATGCGCTTC
>NZ_QXQP01000102.1 GCF_003660265.1 Helicobacter mehlei | reverse complement strand
TATTAGGTTTGAATACAACTACATCAGGGTAGCAGATCAGTGCTTAGACTATCCAAGTGCGGAAGACAGAAAACACTATTTAGCATTGCCACCTATCACCTAGTAACGACGCCGAGCAAACTAGCCAAACGAGCTTGCGAAGTGTTTGCGTAGCAATGGTTAGTTTGCAAATTAACCAACCTACTTCGTAGGACATTCGCGC
>NZ_QXQP01000101.1 GCF_003660265.1 Helicobacter mehlei | reverse complement strand
TATTAGGTTTGAATACAACTACATCAGGGTAGCAGATCAGTGCTTAGACTATCCAAGTGCGGAAGACAGAAAACACTATTTAGCATTGCCACCTATCACTTAGAAGCCCCGCAGGGCAAACTAGCCAAACGAGCTTGCGAAGTGTTTGCGTAGCAATGGTTAGTTTGCAAATTAACCAACCTACTTCGTAGGACATTCGCAAGCTCATTTTGGA
>NZ_QXQP01000100.1 GCF_003660265.1 Helicobacter mehlei | reverse complement strand
GTGGGGAGGGCTGGTTCTGCATTCATGGCCTCCATAGAATCCTCTAAGTTAGGAGTTTCTAGGGAGTCTCCCTCCATTTCTTGGGAAGGGGCTAGCTCCCCTACACTCTCCAATTGTGGGTGTTGCTCCTCTGTTTCTAATCCTGGCTCTGACACTTCTTGTTCTGGTGCCACTTCTGATTCTACGGCCCTAGCTTCTGCCCCCTCAGTCTCTAACT
>NZ_QXQP01000099.1 GCF_003660265.1 Helicobacter mehlei | reverse complement strand
CAAACGGGCAATTGATACCAAAAGGCTAGAAAAGCCCCAACTAGAGTGGCCTAGCTTAAGCCCAAACGCTTTAGCGTTTTAATCCTTATGCCCACCAAGATGATAAAAACCAAAGTGGCGCAAGTTTGCCCAACTAGAGTGGTGTAAGATTGATGACAAGCTTTGCATTACCCCCCTCTAGCCCCCTATGGTGGGCACTTGGCAAAAGGGCATTTTGCAAA